>CAVOUQ010000020.1:0-10696 GCA_963699635.1 uncultured Actinomycetes bacterium
ATGTGATGTGTCGGGGGATCTTGGCCGGATGTGTCGGGCCATCGCTGCCACCCGCGCTCATCGCTGAGGCTGATAATCCCGGCTTGGATCGAGCGTCAGGTGTCGGAGCAGCTCGCCGTCTTGGGAGCTGTCGAGGAGAGTGTCGCTAAGCAATACGACTGCGCGGGCCAGACGTTTCCCCGGTCTACGTGGAACGAAATCGGTCGGCTCCCTGGCCACCTCGGTGGAAGGTTCGCGGACCGATCAGGTGGCGCGATCCGCCCAGCGACCAGACTTCAGAACCCATCATCGGACCGGCCCGCCGGTGTGTGCGACCGTCAACCGGTGGATCGCGTCTGTCAGCCGGAGGATCCTGTTCGAGAGGTCGAGCAACTGCTCATTCTGCTTCTCCTCGAGCTGGACAGACTCCCACGCTTGCGCGGCCATTGCCTGACGCTTCTCGTCATCTCGGTTCTGGCTGATCAGCACGAACGTCGAGAGGAAGATCGCCTCGAGCGAGACGATCAGGGTCAGGGTCGGCCACGGACTCTCCTCGATCAGGATCATCCACGCGGCGAAGAGTGCGATGTGCAGATACACGAAGTGCATCGAGCCCGCGTACGACGTGATCCGATCGGCGATCCGATTCTGGAGGTGCTCGGCGCGCTCCCGGGCGTGCTCGACGAGTGCGGGGTGTGGGATCTTCGGCCTCGTGCGTTGCCTACTCATGGCGACCTCCCTCGAGCCGGTGATCATCACGCTATGCGCAAGGCTCCGACTTCACCAGCGTCGGGAAGACGCGGCGTAAGCATCCACCCAGATAATGTCCTGCGATCGCTCCGTCCACGCCGCAGAGGTGATGCGGCCCGGGCCGCGACATCGATCAGATCACTCCGCCCAGTGTGGAGGCGACTGGTCGAGGGTCCCGACCGCCGGACCCATATCGAACGTGCTTCCGAGCTGTCAATGAGTGCGGGACCTGCCGTGGTTCGAGTTGAAAGCGGCCGCGCCGGCGTGGAACCCGTTCAAGCGCGGCAAGCAGGTGCCCCTTCCGAGAAGGAGTGTCCCACCACTCATTCGCGAATACGATGAGGGACTCCAAGCCGCTCCATGAGCGCTACGCCGTGCCGGCCGCCTCGGGAGTGCTCGGGGACATCGCGATCGCGAACCCTCACCGCTCGCCGCCGACCGAGGTGGACTTCGCCGAGGAGGGCCGAATCCCGCTCATGTTCATCGGTTTGGCGGGGACACATCGTGCCGCCGAAGGCCACGATGCACAACGAGCGCAGGTACTACGGCTCCGTATCGATTACCGAATGCAAGGAGTTCGAGGTCGGCCGCACCGCCCAGGTGCGCCCAGCTGGGGAGGTTCGGACTTCGCGATCGATTGGTCCGAGGGCCACGCAGGGTTCACGGTAACGAGCATGCGGCGGCGACGGATCCAGTTTCCTCGGGATGGCGTCTCGCATTAGGAGGCGGACTCGCCTCCGATGTATCCGATGACCACCGCAAGAACGAGGCCGGCGAAGTCGTAGATCTTGGCCGGATCGTCGACCCAATCCAGGGCTTCGGCAGCGATCGCGACTGCCACCAGAATCAGGAAGAAGATCACCGCGAAGACGATCCTCCCGAGCTTGTAGTGCTTTGTCGCCGCGGCTGCATTCTGCGCCAGGACCGGTGCCTCAGCAGCCGCTACCTGCTTCGCCTCCGCGGTCGACCTCTCAGGTTCTTCATAGGCCCTCGCGAGCGCCGCCTCGATGGACGTAGCGTTAGCTTCTCTTTCGACGAAGAGACCCACGGCGTCCCCCTTCTCCAGGTTAGGGGCGAACCGTACCTCCCTGCCTGCTGCTTGAACCAGTTTGCGGAGATCGGCGTTCGGGTGTATGGAGGACTCTGGGGAGCCAAATGGGGTTCGGCTGAGGACGGCGCACGATTGCTCCCAACACATGCACACGCACATGCGCATGTGCGTGTGGTCGGAGGGTCCCAGTGGAACGGGTCCGATCGACCTGTCCCCGCCCCGCCTCTCACACGATAGCGTCCGGACCGGCGAGGGACGACATCACGACAAGCCAGTGTGCGGGGTGGCATCGGGTCGTGGACGGCGTGGTCGAGATGACGCGGAGCGGATCTCGCGATGATCACCGATGACGGCAGTGGCCGCGACCCTGTCCCTCGGCTCGACCGAGCGAACGAGGAGATCGACCGGCTGCATAAGCAGCTCGACCGTTCGGGGAACGTGGTGCGGTTCCGCGTGACGCGCTACTTGGAGTCGTTGGACGAGAGCGCGGCCGATCTGAACGCGCGGTCGAGGCAGATGCCGCCGGCGGACACCTACGAGGGGCGCAAGCTGGAGCGGGATCTCGGCTCCCTGGAGGACCTCATCGCGGTGACGGGCGCCGTGTTCGCCTCGGCGACGGCGGAAGAGCAGGGGAACGCCCGTCAGGAGATGCGAGCCGACATCCGGCTGCGCGACGTCGAGGCGAAGGCTGACAAGAGGTGGTGGCGCCGCATGTTCCGCCGGGGGCGGGGAGCATCCGCCCGATCGGAACCCGAGCGGGAGGTCGAGCCCGGCTCAACCGACGAGGGGAGGTGAGCACTTGGACGCCGGGACGAGGGCTCGTCGTGGTCGCCGCGACCGACATGGAGGATCGGGTCGAGGCGCTGATCCAGCGCGGCAAGGACGCCGTGAAGGAGCAGGTGCAGCTGGACGTGGATGGGCTCAAGAAGGAACATCGGATCGCCTGACAGACGCGGGTCACGGATCCTTGCGTCGGCTGACTGATGATTCGTTTGGCGCGTTGGCGCGAAGGGGCGTTTGACGTTGTTTCGAGCAAACACAACTGGATTGAGCCTTCCATCTGGAAGGGGCATGCGCACGTGTGTGGTCGGAGACCGTGCCGTTGCAGCGCGCGCGATCGACCCGTTCCCGCTCGGCCCCTCGCTCGATGATCGGACCAAGGAGGGACGACATCCAGGACAAGCCGCGATCGCCGAGGCGATCGGTGCCCGTGCTCTCGATCGCTGGGTGGTGGTGCCTATGGATGCGTGCAACTCGCCAGGGTAGCCGATCAATCGATGCTTGGAGGAAGGGGCTCTCATGATGGCGCTATCAGACCGTTTGGCGGATCTGGCGCGACGGGCCAAGGAGGCCGAGGATCGTGCCCGCGCCGCCTCGAGTGCCGCCAGGGAAGAGTTGCGGTCGGAGGTCGAGCAGGCGTCCAAGGCCGCACAGCACAAGGCTGATGAGCTCCAGCAGCGCGGCCAGGCTGCACAGGCCAATGCCTCGGACTGGTGGACGGAGGTCCAGTCTGATTGGGCCAGGCACATCGAGACCGCGCGAGAGCACATCGCGGCCAAGAAGGTGAAGGCCGACGCCAAGTCGGCTCAGCTCGACGCGGACATCGCCGAGGCCGATGCCGAGGCGGCAATCGACTTCGCGTTCGCGGCAGTCGAAGAGGCCGAATACGCGGTCCTGGACGCAACCCTTGCGCGGATGAACGCTGACGACATCGCGACGAGCTGATGGGCGATCGCGAGTCGCTGACGTAGGCTCGCCGTCAGATCGTTCAGCCTTGGCACGCGCCTGAGGAGGTGGGCGCGCAGGAGCAGCGGTCGGCGCGCACACCTCGAGGCCGGTCCAACCACGGCCCGGAGTCGACGGGTCGACGATCAGCCTCTTGCGCGCCCATCGCGCCGAGCTCGTCGATCCCCCGTTCGCGGTCCCTTTGATCACGGGTCCACACGAGGAGGTTGCGGTGGATGACACGCGCAGCGAGCGGATCGCGAGGGCGGAGGAAGGCTTGGGGCAGATGCAGACGGCGCTGGATCATGCCAAGCGCGCGGTCGAAGCCGCCGATCGAGCGGAGCGCGCCGCCCCGCGGGCTGCCCAGCACGCTCGTTCGTTCGCGAAAGCGATCGCGGTCGTCGTCGGCGCGCTTGCGGCCGTGGCGCTGATCGCAGCCGCCACCAGGCGAAATCGCTAGCGGATCCGCAAGTTGATCGGGAGAGGGGAGGCAGCCATGCTGGCAGAGGAGCGCAGGAGCGTTCGAGAAGAGGCCCGCTACTGGTGGGTCTTGCTCGTGTCGGGGATCGCATGGGTTCTGATCGCGTGGATCGTGCTGCGCTTGAATCAGACGTCGATCACGACGGTGGGCGTGTTGCTCGGGGTGGTGTTCATCGTCGCCGGCGTGAACGAGGTGACCGTGGCCACCCTGGTGCCCGGGGGGTGGAAGGTCTGGCACTACCTGATGGCGTTCATCTTCTTCCTCGGCGGGCTGTGGGGCCTGATCGAGCCCGTCGAGACCTTCTTCGCGCTCGCTTCCGTGCTCGGTTTGATCTTGATCATCTACGGCGCGTTCGAGATCGCGCGGGCGGTTGCCTCCCGCGCCCTGAACCCCTACTGGTGGGTGGGCCTGATCACGGGGGTCCTGCTGATCCTGCTGGCCTTTTGGGTGTCCGGATCTGACCGTGTCTACGCTCTCGCCCAGCGGACGTACCTCATCCTGTTCTGGGTGGGCTTCTTCGCGCTGTTCAAGGGCATCATGCAGATCGTGCTCGCGTTCGGCATCCGTCACGCAGGCAAGGAGGCTGAGGCCGCTTCCGCAATGGCGTAAACCGACGGCAGCACCCGACGCTCCTGTGAACCAGTCGATCTGATCGTAGAAGCGGTCGTTGATTCCGGTGGCGCGTTCGGATCCGGATCATCGAAGAAGGCGGTCGACGTGGGGTTGGACGGAGAGTCGCTAGCCGTCGACTGCCGCTCACGTTCTCGATCCGGCACGAGCCGTTCCGCGTACGGCTTCCTCTCTCGGCCTCGTCGCGCGCGGGATCCAGCTGGATCGCTAGATGCGTCGACGGGACGATCGCTGCGGCGCTCGGCCGCGTCGGGTCCTTCGCCCGGCATGCGCCTACGGGGCCTGATCCCGGCGTAGGCGACCGATCCCGGACGCGGGGAAACGTCCCAAGGTGGAAGCACGCGGGTGACCCGCCGAGATCCTGACGCGCAGCACGGCTGGCCGGATCACGAACCTAAGCGGCGGGATCAGATCGACGGCCTCGCCATCGATCCCGGCGTGTACCGGTCCAGCGGCATCCACATCGAGACGCGGCGCGCTCCACGCTCGCCCGCGTGGCGGTCGGTCGGGGCGAGGTGCGTCGACGACGAGGACCCCCAGCCGGCCGCTGTCGAGCGCCAGGCGCGTACCGGGCGCCGCCGGTGGATCCAGTGCGTAGGGGTTGTTCGACACGAGCAGGACGGCGGGACCGATGTGTTCGCGGCCCAGATCGTCGACGATATGCACCTCCGGTGCTCCCGCGCTCGGACCGAGCACCTCCTCCGCGGTGAGCAGCAGCGTTCGCACCTTCGCGTCGCGATACGTCGGTCGCCGAACCGCGTCGCCGTAGACCCCGAGTGAGACGTTGTTCACGTACACACGGCCGTTCACCTCCGCGAGGTCGATCCGGCGCTCCATCCCGTCGGAGAACGCATCGAGCGCACCGATCAGGTCCTGTCGATCCATCCCCAGATCACGAGCGAAGTGGTTCCTCGTGCCGGCGGGGATACACGTGAACGGCACCCCATGGGCTGCGGCCGCCGCGGCGACGACCGCCAGCGATCCGTCGCCGCCAGCTACCCCAAGCGCATCCGCGCCCCTCGCTACCGCCTCACGGGCGAGCGCCGCCGGATCTCGATCCGAGGTCATGAGGACGACCTCGATCCCTCGCTCTCGCGCTCGATCGGTGACCTCAGCGCGTGCCGCCTTGCCGCCACCGGAAGACGGGTTGATGAACAACACCGGGCGTTTCGGCATGTCGGCCGTTGTCCAGCCGCGGTCCGACACCTGCCGCGAGGGCCATCTCACCGTACGCGTCAGAGCATCGAAGTCATGACGGCGCCGCCGACACCATCTCGCGACGCACGCCGGCACCGCTCGACGAGGGCCGACGCTGGTCCCGGCCGTCCTGCTCGCCGGCGGCAGCCGAAGACGACGTCCTAATGAACACAGAGAACCCCTCCGCTCGTGCGTCGAGTCCGGCTCCTCGGTGACGTGCTCGGGATCTGCGCGGTCTCGTTCTCGCCAGCCGGTACCCCGCAGCTCTCGTTGGCAGCTTCAACTGCACTGCAACTTCCCCCGACGGCACGATCGCCTCGTGATCCTCATCGCGACCAGGCCATAACGCACGGCCATGCCAGCAACGCTCCCCACCAAACACTATCGGCCAACGGTGCTGCCGAGAAGGGTGTTACCACGCGCACGTGGCCCTAAGTGCGACGTTAGAAGGGCCCTTTGACTCGCCGCCCACGCCGGGCGCATCCTCACCACTATAGGGTGGATCCGAGTCGCGAGCGACCGCCCGCGGGATCGCTCCGCCGAGCGCTCACGGGTCAGCCTGAGCGGGTGCCCGCAGGCGGCCACGACTTCACCCTGCAGTCTGGGTGGCTGCTCGGAGACTTCGGCCCATGGATCCCAGCGTGCTCATCCCTGGAGTTTCCACCTCCGTGACAAGGCTCCGGAGCTGCGCGGCGAGATTCTGCCAGGAGTTCGAATAGCATCCCCTCACCTCCACGAACGCTACCCTCGCCTCGCTCAGCCAGGGATCACCGTGATGGGGCAGCGAGTGCCCGGCGCCTGGCTAAGGTGTCGGTCGGCCGTGAGCAATCCGCACTCGAGCTGCTCGGCTAACGCGACGTACGAGGCGTCGTAGGCGGAGAGGTTCTCTCGAAGCTCCCACACGCGATCAAGAAGCCCGACGATCGAGTAGCGCACCAGGCCGAGACGCCGCCACGTATCGAGCGCCGTCCAGCCCTCGGTCGCCTCGATGTGCCGTTCCCGGACGCTCCGTCGGAGGCCGCTCGCGACCTCCGCGTCGATCAGGTGGGGGACGTGGACCTGCTCCGCTCCCAACACCTCTCGCGCCGGGCCTGAGTTCATGAGGCCGGAGAGCGCCGCCGACGCGTCGACGACGATCACCGAGCGGCGCGCTCGGCGTCGAGGTCGCGAACGAGCGCCCCGGTATCGACCTGCAGGTCGGGGAGCGCCCCGAGCAGCGCCGGATTGTCCGCACGTCGGGAGATCAGGGCCAGCTCGCGCACCGCAAGGGCGTTCACCGACACCCCTTCCGCGTCGGCCAGCCGCTCGAGACGCTCGGCCACCTCGTCGGGCACGTTCCGCAGGTAGATCGTCCGCATGTCGCAGAATGCTAGCAGACAGCAAGCGTCTTGCCTAGGGAAGGGTCAGCCGCCTGCGATCTGTCGCGCGACGATCGATGCGTCCTCGCCCACCCCGTACAGGAGCGACGACTTCCGCTTCCGCAGGAAATGCACACCGACGAAGAACAGGCCGTAGGCCGCCGTGCTCGCGCCCTCGTCGTGGACCGGGAAGCCGAGATCGTCGAAGGCGCCGGGGATCCGGACCCAGCTCGTGTAGTCCGGGCGGAATCCGCCCGTGAAGATCGCGGCGCCGAATCCCGCGAGATCGATCTCGGCGGGCGGCGAGCCGTCGAACGGCTCGGGCTCGGCGACCTCGGGCATCGGCATCTCGCGCTCGGCGACGAGCCCGCGCACGAGATCCATCGTCTGGTTGAAGCGCTCGTCGCCCCAGGCGACGGTCTCGGTGAGGTCGGGAGCGAACCGGGCGGTCCGGCCGTTCGCCCCGAGGAAGTGCCCGACGAGCGTGACGCCCGCCGCTCGGAGCGTGCGCAGGTTGAGGTCGTGCCCACCTCCGTGCCCGGTGCCGAGGACGTTCGCCCACAGACGGGCGGACGGCGACGGCTGGTCCGACAGGGTCTGATCGAGGAACCCGGTCTCGACGGCCCACCAGACCATGTCGTGGTCGCCGATCCGCCGGGGGGCCCACAGCGCCCGGCCGCACGCGAGCACCACCTCGCGGCCCGCCTCGAGGAGCTCCTCGGCGATCTGACAGCCCGACTGGCCGCTGCCGATCACGAGCACGGCGCCCGGAGGCAACGCGGAAGGGCTTCGATAGTCCTCGAGGTCGAGCCTGGCGAGGTCGGCCGGCAGCGTGTCCGCCCCGGGCGGCAGATAGGGCCGCTGGTAGGCGCCCGTCGCCACGACGACCCGGCGAGCGTGCACCTCGCCGTTCGACGTGCGGAGCAGGAAGCCGCCGCTCGACGTCTCGAGCGAGGTCACCTCCACCCCCTCGTGGACCGGAGCCGCGAACGCCGCGGCGTACCGCTCGAGGTACGCGGTGATCTCGTCGCGGGGCAGGTAGCCGTCGGGATCCTCGCCGTCGTAGTGGAGACCCGGGAGCTGCACGGTCCAGTTCGGGGTGACGAGGCAGAAGGTGTCCCAACGTCCCCGCCAGGACTCGCCGACCCGGCCGCGCTCGAGGACGACGTGCTCGACGCCGGGGGACGCGAGCTCGTGGCTCGTCGCGAGCCCGGCCTGGCCGCCCCCGATCACGACGACGTCGAGGTCCTCCATGGGTCGCCGCATCCTCGCGACGCGGGTGTGAGCGGAGTGGGCTACTCGCCCCGTTGGACCCGGCTCGCGGCCTCGGCGCGATCACGCAGGAGTTGCTTCGCGCGGACGATGTCGGGGTCACGTGGGTCCAGACGGAGCACGAGGCCGATGCCGCGCGCGTCGCGCGGGCGCAGGACCGCCGGCCGCTCGATCCTCATCCGTCGCATCAGGCCACCCCCTCGACGGCTTTTCTCGCATACTCCTCGGCGGCGTTCCGTGACCGGCGTCACCGACGGCTGGTGACGTGGTCCCGCGAGGTCCGAGTGGTTGCGTTCGAGTGGTCGGCGGCGTACGGTCCGCGCCGGTGACCCGTCGCGCTCGGCTCCGGATCGTGGCGCTCGCGGCCGCGATCGCGCTCGTGCTGCTGCTCCCCGTCCCCGCCCACGCCGCCGGCAAGACCGTCCACATCACGAAGTCCGACTCCGCGGGCAACGCCGTCGCCGGCGCCACCTTCACGCTCTACGTCGACGCGGCGCCGGTCGGTGGCGGGCCGCCGAAGGGCGCGGAGGACACGACGGTGCAGGGGACCTGCACCACCGGCGCGAACGGCCAGTGCGACATCACCGACGTCCCGCCCGGCAACTACTGGGTCTCCGAGACCGGGCCGCCGGCCGGCTACGCCCCGGCGCCCGACAGCACGCTCGAGGTCAAGAAGGGCAAGAAGAAGGTCTTCGAGGTCGTCGTCGTGAACGACAAGAAGCCGGCGAACACGTCGGTGAACGACCCGACGGGGGACGAGCTCGTCGGCGACGGGACCCACATCTTCCAGTTCGGGCCCGCCGTGGCGGTCTCGGACGACGGCAAGCAGGTCGGGATCGCGTTCAACGACTCGGCGGGTTTCGTCCAGAACGACGTCTCGGGCATCGGGTTCGCGTTCTCCACCAACGGCGGCAAGACCTTCGAGGACCTCGGCAAGGTGCCGCCGGGCTCGGCGTCGACGTTCCTGCTCGCGCAGCCGGCGAGCGTCTTCGACTCGGCGACCGGCAACTTCGTCGTGGCGATGGACGGCGCCGTCGTCGAGAACAACGAAGCCCGATTCCCGATCCTCGTCTCGACCTTCGATCCGGCAACGCGGACCTTCGGCGATCCCGTGGACACCTTCCCGGGCATCGTCCCCGGTACGTCGACCGCGCACGATCCCACGCTGGCGATCGATCCCGCCCGGGGTGTCCTGTATCTCACGTTCACGGTGTCGAACGGGTTCGGGGAGGCGCAGGGCTATCTCACGCGCTCGCTGAACGGCGGCGTGAAGTGGAAGAAGCCTGTATCGGTCACCGGCCCGGGGACGAACGACTTCCTCGGTCTGGCGGTGGCGGGAAACGGGACGCTCTACCTCACGTGGACCGACTTCGGCGGCGCGGCCGCGACGACGAACGACATCCGCCTTTCGAAATCCACCGACGGCGGCCTCACCATCTCGAGCCCGCTCACGATCGCGAACAACGTTCTGAAGAGTGGAACCGTCGACAGCTGTGGCTCGACGACGCGGGACACGTACCTCGGCGGGCTCGTCACGGCGGACGCGCCCCGGCTGGCGGTCGACCCGACCGATCCAGGGCGCCTGCTCGTGGCCTTCACGGCCCACGGCGAGACGGACGAGAGCGACATCCTGTACGCGACCTCGACCGACGCCGGGAAGACCTGGTCCGATTCGGTGCCGTTCCCCACGTCGGCGGGCGTCCAGATGTTCCCGGACCTCCGCGTCACGCCAGATGGACGCTTGGCGATCACGTACTACGATGCGAGCTCGCCCTCGGCGATCGACTACGTCGCGTCGCTCGGGCCGATCTTCGGAGTGCCACCGGTCGACATCTCGACCTCGCTGCCGCTGAACGCGTCGCCGTTCCCGCTGTGGAACACGCAGACCCCCTTCGACACCAACTACGGCGCCTGCTTCGGTCTGCAGGGCAACCAGTTCGCCGCACCCGGATCCGGCCTGTTCATGGCCTGGGCCGACGGCCGCGACCCGGGCCCGGCCGTCAACGGCGGCGTCGACCCCAACATCCGGTTCGCCCGCATCGACCCGAGCCTGCCGACGGCGACGACGCTGTCGGTCTCGACCAAGGGGACGACCGTTCACGCGTCGGGCCGAGTGACGCCGGACCCGGTGCTCGCGGCGAAGGTCACCGTGACCCTTTACGTCGACGACGGGAACGGCTTCCGCAAGGCGGACACTGTGCATCCGGAACTCGGATCGCGCGGAACCTTCGGCGTGTTCTTCACGAAGCCGGA
>CAVOUQ010000021.1:0-25817 GCA_963699635.1 uncultured Actinomycetes bacterium
TACGAGGTGACGGAGTCTTCCATCGGAAGACGTAGATGAGGGACGTACCGCCTCCCTGTGGACGAGCCAGCGACTCTCGTCACCCGCTGAGGCGCTCCCTCGGGCACCTAGACACCTCCTCGCAAGGCCCTCAGTCCACTGCTGGCTCACAGTGCCGCGCGGGTTCACTGTTACCGCTCACCCAGAAGTGTTCCAAGACCGCTGACCCGAGGAAGCGGGGCGAACGTGAGTGGACGAGATGGTGTCAGACGGAGGGATCGCCGTGCGGCGCCGCTTCCCGTGCGCCCAATGATCCGGCGTGATCCCGAGGCCGCTCAGCATCGACGCAGGCAAGCGTACCGTTCTGAAGATAGCCCTCTGGCTTGAACTTCCATGGGCGGGAAGGATCTGTGACATCCATCGGGAAGGCGATGTCATGTTCGCCCATCACGAACACTCAGCTGTCTCTTGTCAATCCGTGGGCACGTTCCTGCTTGGTGACGGTCGTCACGGTGGCCTCCTCACGCATCGTTCCGGGGTAGGTGCGTCGTCACCCGAAAGAATGAACCGGTCGGCGCATATCCCGCAACTGGACATCGCCCGCAGCAGCCTGTTCCCACCCTCCCAACGCGGCCCCGGCCTCGGCGCGGCGACTACGAGGCGGACTCCCCGCCGATATATCCGATGACCACTGCGAGCACGAGCCCGGCGAAATCGTAGATCCTGGCTGGATCTTCGATCCAGTCCAATGCCTCGGCAGCGATTGCGATAGCCAACAGGAGCAGAAAGAAGATCACGGCAAACACGATTCTCCCCAGCTTGTAGTGCTTCTTCGATGCGGCTGCATTCTGCGCCAGGACCGGTGCCTCAGCAGCCGCTACCTGCTTCGCCTCCGCGGTCGACCTCTCAGGTGCTTCATAGGCCCTCGCGAGCGCCGCCTCGATGGACGTAGGGTTAGGTTCTCTTTCCACGAAGAGACCCACGGGCGTCCCCCTTCTCCGGGTTAGGGGGCAAACCGTACCTCCCTGCCTGCTCCTTGAACCAGTTTGCGGAGATCGGCGTTCGGGTGTATGGAGGATTCTGGGGAAGCGATAGGGTTCAGTTGAGGACGCCGCACGGTTGCTCCGAACACCTGCGCATGGGCATGTGGCATCGGGTCGTGGACAGCGTGGTCGAGATGACGTGGAGCGGATCTCGCGATGATCACCCATGACGGCAGTGGTCGCGACCTTGTCGCTCGGCTCGACCGAGCGAACGAGGAGATCAACCGGCTGCATATGCAGCTCGACCGTTCGGGGAACGTGGTGCGGTTCCGCGTGACGCGCCACTTGGAGTCGTTGGACGAGAGCGCGGCCGATCTGAACGCGCGGTCGAGTCAGATGCCGCCGGCGGACACCTACGAGCGGCGCAAGCTGGAGCGGGATCTCGGCTCCCTGGAGGACCTCATCGCGGTGACGGGCGCCGTGTTCGCCTCGGCGACGGCGGAAGAGCAGGGGAACGCCCGTCAGGAGATGCGAGCCGACATCCGGCTGCGCGACGTCGAGGCGGAGGCTGACAAGAGGTGGTGGCGACGCATGTTCCGCCGGGGGCGGGGAGCATCCGCCCGATCCGAACCCGAGTGGGAGGTCGAGCCCGGCTCGACCGACGAGGGGAGGTGAGCACTTGGACGCCGGGACGAGGGGCTCGTCGTGGTCGCCGCGACATGGAGGAATCGGGTCGAGGCGCTGATTCAGCGCGGCAAGGACGTCGTGAAGAAGCAGGTGCAGCTGGACATCGGATCGCCTGACAGACGCGGGGTCACGGATCCCTTTCGGTCGGCTGACTGATGATTCGTGTGGCGTGTTGGCGCAAAGGGGCGTTTGACGTTGTTTCGAGCCACAACTGGATTGAGCCTTCCATCTGGAAGGGGCATGCGCGCGTGTGTCGTCGGAGAGCGTGCCGTTGCGGCGCGCGCGATCGACCCGTTCCCGCTCGGCCCCTCGCTCGATGACGATCGGACCAGGGAGGGACGATCCAGGACAAGCCGCGATCGCAAGAGGCGATCGTGCCCGTGGTCTTGATCGCTGGGGTGGTGGTGCCTATGGATGCGTGCAACTCGCCAGGGTAGCCGATCAAATCGATGCTTGGAGGAAGGAGCTGCCACGATGGCGCTATCAGACCGTTTGGCGGATCTGGCGCGACGGGCCAAGGAGGCCGAGGATCGTGCACGCGCCGCCAACAGCGCTGCCAGGGAAGAGTTGCGATCGGAGGTCGAGCAGGCGTCCAAGGCCGCACAGCACAAGGCTGATGAGCTCCAGCAGCGTGGCCAGGCCGAACAGGCCAAGGCGTCGGACTCGTGGGCGAAGGTCCAGTCTGATTGGGCCAGGCACATCGAGACCGCGCGAGAGCACATCGCGGCCAAGAAGGCGAAGGCCGATGCCAAGTCGGCTCAGCTCGACGCGGACATCGCCGAGGCCGATGCCGAGGCGGCGATCGACTTCGCGTTCGCGGCAGTCGAAGAGGCCGAATACGCGGTCCTGGACGCAACCCTTGCGCAGATGAACGCTGACGACATGGCGACGAGCTGATGACCGATCGCGAGTCGCTGACGCAGGGCTCGCCGTCAGACCGTTCAGCCTTGGTACGCGGCTGAGGAGGTGGGCGCGCGGGAGCGGCGGTCGGCATCCACACGTCGGGCCAGTCCGATCACGGCCCGGAGTCGACGGGTCGATGATCAGCCTCTTGCGCGCGCGCCTATCGCGCCGAGTTCGTCGATTCCACGTTCGCGGTCCCTTGATCCACGGTCCATACGAAGGAGGTTGCGGTGGATGACACGCGCAGCGAGCGGATCGGCGAGGGCGGAGGAAGGCTAGGTGGAGATGCAGACGGCGCTGGATCATGCCAAGCGCGCGGTCGAAGCCGCCGATCGAGCTGAGGGCGCCGCCCAGCAGGCTGCCGAGCACGCTCGTTCGATCGCGATAGCGATCTCGATCGTCGGCACCCTGGCGGCCGTAGCCCTGATCGCAGCCGCCGCCAGGCGACATCGCTAGTCGATCCGCAAGTTGATGTCGGGAGAGGAGGTGGCCATGCTGGCAGAGGAGCGCAGGATCGTTCGAGAAGAGTCACGCTACTGGTGGGTCTTGCTCGTGTCGGGGATCGCATGGGTGCTGATCGCGTGGATCGTGCTGCGCCTGAATCTGACGTCGATCACGACGGTGGGCGTGTTGCTCGGGGTGGTGTTCATCGTCGCCGGCGTGAACGAGGTGACCGTGGCCACCCTGGTGCCCGGGGGGTGGAAGGTCTGGCACTATGTGATGGCGTTCATCTTCTTCCTCGGCGGGCTGTGGGGCCTGATCGAGCCCGTCGAGACCTTCTTCGCGCTCGCCTCCGTACTCGGCTTGATCTTGACCATCTACGGTGCGTTCGAGATCGCGCGGGCGGTCGCCTCCCGCGCCCTGAACTCCTACTGGTGGGTGGGCCTGATCACGGGGGTCCTGCTGATCCTGCTGGCCTTTTGGGTGTCCGGGTCTGACCGTGTCTACGCGCTCGCCCAGCGCACGTACCTCATCCTGTTCTGGGTGGGCTTCTTCGCGCTGTTCAAGGGCATCATGCAGATCGTGCTCGCGTTCGGCGTCCGTCACGCGGGCAAGGAGGCCGAGACCGCCTCCGCGATGGCGTAAACCGACAGCCGGACCCGACGCTCCTATGTCCGGCCAGCCGGCGCCCTCGAGCGGATGCGCCACCGCTGGTTCAGGGGTCACCTCGGGAGGACCGTGGTCGGGGTGGCTCGCTCCTGCTGGTGGCCGTGGCGGCCGCGGTGTGATGTCGTCATATGAAGTCGACACCGGCGGAGGGAGCGCCGTGTGGCTTCGCGAGACGGAGCTCGACCGCAGCCTCGACCGTGACGATGCGCTCATCGAGACTCGATTCGAGACGTCGTGGGGTTCGGCTCACAGCGAATAACAACCTGTGTTCCGCTTGTCCCCGACCTGCAGGTTTGCAGCTCAGCACACCGTTTGGCCCGGCTTGGCTGGCAGCCATGAGGTCGGGGGTTCGAGTCCCCCTGGGTCCACACCCTTTGGTCGGCCCTTCGACATTCGCAGGTCAGAGGGGTCTGTTCGCGCTCTCTTTGGCCGAATTCGCCAAGACGGTTGCGTACTCGTCAGGTCCCATCCTTGAGACCGAGGTGGTCGTCCTTGTCGACTTGTTTGGGTGTGGGATCGGACGGGTACGGAGGTACTGCGCCGTTCCGGGCGTACCATGGGGGCTTCGTTTTGGCCGGATCGAATCGAGATGACCATCCGCGACGTGATCACCGTTCGCGAAGGAGGGACCACATGAGACACCTCAAGCGCGCGCTTGCCCTGACGGGCGTGATGGCAATGTTCGGGACGGGGCTCGTCGTGAGCGGATCCGTTGCCTCGGCGGGACAATCCGATCACTTCGAGATCTTCTCCCATGACGACGACAATGTCTTCACCCGCTATTCCTTCCCCGTCCCCCAGTGGGAGTTCGGAGATCGCCCGGGCTACACGTGCGCGTGGGGGTTCCTGATGAACGGCGGCACGCAGGTTGCGCGGGTGCAGCTGGACCGCGCGCAGTACTGGGTCGACATCAACGACAAGTACGGCGAAGAGCACGAGAACGACGGCAGTCAATGTCTTCCCGAGGAGGAGCGCGAGACCAAGTCGAAGCCGGCCTCCCTTGGCGACACGATCGTTTCGTTCAACAGCGGAGCGGGGACGCTCACCTCGCTGACGTTCCCCGCGACCTCGCCCGAGAACGCCGACGCGTGGTGGGAGCTCGAGGAGGCGGAGGATGATGAGGTCGAGCTGGAGCTGTACTGGCATGACGAGGTGGTCACGGTCGCGACGATCACCGCACTCTCACCTTCGATGAGCCTCTCGACGCGCTCGACGGCCGCGCCCGCGATCGCCTCGTTCTCGCCGGCGGTCGGTGGGGTGGGAAGCTCCGTCACGCTCGTTGGGGCCAACTTCGTGGGCGTGACCTCCGTGACGTTCAACGGGGTCGCCGCGTCGTTCGAGGCGGAGTCGTCGGACGAGCTCGTTGCCACCGTGCCCGCCGGCGCGACCGATGGACCGATCGTGGTCACGACGCCTGCCGGATCGGCCACGACCGCGACCAGCTTCACGGTCGACAGCACCATCACTCACGCGACCTCGCTGACCCTCGTTCTTCGGCGTCACCTGGTCGCGTCGGGCGTCGTCCACGTGCTCGACGGCACCAGCAGCTGCCTTTCGGGCCGGACGGTGGTCGTCCAGCGCAGCGTCAACGGGGGCTGGAAGGACGTCGGCACGGCGGAGACCGGCAACGGCGGCGCCTACCGCGCGAAGCTGAAAGACCGGGAGGGCCGCTATCGCGCTCGGGTGCACGAGACGAAGCTCGCGAACGGCGACACCTGCCTCGGCGACGTCTCCAAGAAGCGTTTGAACTGACCGGGGCTCGAGGGATCCTCGCGGCAACGACGGCCGCGAGAACCTAGGACGGTTCCTGGACGGGCCCGTTCGGCGGGTTGGGTACCATCTCGGTCACCATGCGCCGGTACGAAGCGTCCGAGATCGAGCCGAGATGGGTCGAGCGGTGGGAAGCCGAGGGCCTCTACCGGGCCTCGGAGGATCCCGCGGACCCAAGGCCGCGCTTCTACGCGCTGGACATGTTCCCGTACCCCTCGGGCGACCTGCACATGGGCCACGCCGAGGCGTTCAGCGGCGGCGACGCCGTGGCCCGGTTCGCGACGATGCGCGGCGCCAACGTCCTGCATCCGATCGGATGGGACGCATTCGGGCTGCCCGCCGAGAACGCGGCGATCAAACGTGGGATCCACCCCAAGGAGTGGACCTACGCGAACATCGAGCAGCAGGCTCGCTCGTTCCGTCGCATGGGGATGTCGTTCGACTGGACGCGGCGGCTCCAGACCTGCGATCCGGAGTATTACCGCTGGACGCAGTGGCTGTTCCTCAGGCTGTTCGAGCGCGGCCTGGCCTATCGCAAGACGGCGCCGGCGAACTGGTGTCCGAACGACGCCACCGTGCTGGCCAACGAGCAGGTGATCAACGGCGCCTGCGAGCGTTGCGGCGCCTCGGTGGTGCGCAAGGACCTCACGCAGTGGTTCTTCAAGATCACGGACTACGCGCAGCGACTGCTCGACGACGTGGAGGTCCTGGTCGACTGGCCTGACCGCGTCATCACGATGCAGCGGAACTGGATCGGGCGCTCCGAGGGCGCGCAGGTCGCGTTCGAGATCGCCGAGACCGGGGATCGGGTCGACGTGTTCACGACCCGCCCCGACACGCTGTGGGGCGTCAGCTTCTTCGCGTTCGCGCTCGAGCACCCGCTCGTCCGCCGGCTGGCCGAGGCGGGCGGGTCGTCGGCCGAGGCCACCGAGATGCTCGACCGCCTGCAGGCCACGCCGCTCACCAACCGGGAGCAGGCCGAGAGCCGTGAGGGCGTGAGGCTGGGGGTCCATGCCGTGAACCCCGTGAACGGGGAGAAGGTGCCCGTGTTCGTCGCGCCGTACGTGCTGATGGAGTACGGCACGGGGGCGGTCATGGGCGTCCCCGCCCACGACCAGCGCGACTTCGAGTTCGCGCGCCACCACGGCCTCCCGGTCCGCGTCGTCGTGCAGCCGGACGGCGAGCTGCGCGACGCCGAGTCGATGACCGAGGCGTACGACCACGAGGGCGTGATGGTCAACTCGGGGCCGTTCGACGGCGTCCGCTCGCCCGAGTCGATCGGCCGGGTCATCGAGTGGCTGGAGGACGAGAGGAAGGGGACGGCCGCCGTCAGCTACCGGCTGCGCGACTGGCTGATCAGCCGTCAACGCTACTGGGGGGCCCCGATCCCGATCGTGCACTGCGCCGAGCACGGCGAGGTCGCCGTCCCGGACGACCAGCTTCCCGTGCTGCTGCCCGACGACGTCGACTTCCGTCCCGGTGGCGTGTCGCCGCTCGCCCGCCACGACGCATTCGTCAACACCACCTGCCCGATCTGCGGCCGGGACGCCAAGCGCGACACGGACACGATGGACACGTTCGTGGACTCGTCCTGGTACTTCTTCCGGTACTGCTCGCCGGGGGACGAGGAGCGCCCGTTCGCGCCCGAGGACGTCGCGCGCTGGATGCCGGCCGACCAGTACACGGGGGGCGTCGAGCACGCGATCCTGCACCTGCTCTATTGCCGCTTCTTCACCAAGGTGCTCTTCGATCTCGGTCTCGTGCCGTTCACGGAGCCGTTTCCGCGCATGATGAACCAGGGCCAGGTGATCTACGACGGCGCATCGATGAGCAAGTCCAAGGGCAACCTCGTCGAGCCGATGCCGCTCGTCGAGCGATGGGGCGCCGACACGATGCGTCTCACGATCCTGTTCGCCGGACCGTTCGAGGACGACATCGACTGGAAGCTGATCGCCCCCGATCCCGATCGCCGCCCGAGCATGAACGCGTGGCTCGGCCGGGTGTTCGCCGCGGTCTGGGAGGCGGCCGAACGCGGCGAGGAGGATCCGGAGTCGCTCCGGCGGATCACCCACCGAACCATCAAGGACGTCACGGGTGACCTCGAGCGGTTCCGATACAACGTGGCGATCTCCAAGCTCCAGGTCCTGACCAACGAGCTGCGCTCGGCGCTGGACGCCGGTGGCGGTGGCCGGGAGGCCGCGACGGCGTTGGTCCTGATGCTCGCGCCCATGTCTCCGTTCCTGACGGAGGAGCTCTGGCGCACGGCGCTCGGCCACGGCGAGAGCGTGCATCTGGCCGCCTGGCCGCCGTTCGATGCGGACCTGGCGCGGCAGGAGCGGGTCACGCTCGTCGTGCAGGTCGACGGGAAGGTGCGCGACCGCATCGAGGTTCCCGCCGACGCCTCCGGGGACCGCTGCCGTGAGCTCGCGATGGCCTCGGCGAACGCCCGCCGGGCGACCGGTGGCCGCGAGGTTCGCCAGGTCGTGGTTCGGCCGCCGCGCCTCGTGAACCTGGTCACCGTCTAGTTCGGGGCCACGGTCCGCGCCTCCGAGTGCGCTCCGCGCTTGGAGGGACACGGTGGAGGTTCGGCGGGTCCCCCGGAAGAACCGCTCTCAACCCACACGGCCGAACGCCGATAACTAGGGAGGACCATCCTGGGGATGGCCCGATTCTCGTTGGGCGGGAGGGATCGGTGACCGCGATCGCGCAGTCGAGGCTTCCGGCCCGGGCAGCCATGGACAGGGCGCTCGGGATCTCGGCGCTTCGCAGCGAGCGATCGATCGCCCTGATCCGCATCGCCATCATCGGCGTCGTCATGTGGATCTACCTGAGCTCCCTCGGCATCCGGCGCCAGCTCGGGCCCGCCGCGATCGTGATCCTCGCGTTCGCGGGGCTGTACGGCGTCGTCTCGCTCCTCGTGCTGATCGGGGATCAGATGCCGTCGATGCGCGCGCGATTCGTGACGGTCGTCGTCGACATCCTGCTGATCACGCTCTGGGTCCAGGCGACCGGCGGCCCGACGAGCGAGTTCTGGACCCTGTACCTGATCGTGGTGGTCTCGGCGGCGTTGCGGTTCCGGTTGCTCGAGACGCTGGCCGTGGCGCTCGGCCTGACGATCCTGCACCTGTCGCTCACGATCGGTGACGGCGGGCTCGAACGGTCCCAGATGATCTACCGGCCGTCCCTGCTGATCGCGACCGGTTTCGCCGTCGGCGTCCTCGCTCACCAGCGCGCGATCCATCGCCGCGAGCGCCGCGTCCTCGAGGCCCTCGTGGAGACGCGGGGGATGGAGCTCGGGCAGGAGCGGGCCGAGGTCGAGCGCCTTCGTCGCGTCGACCTCAAGCGTTCGGAGTTCGTGGCGATCGCCGCGCACGAGTTCCGCACGCCGCTCGCCGCCGTGATCGGCGTGCTGAGCACCCTGAAGACCCACGGAGAGGTGCTGGAGGAAAGCGTCCGCGACGAGCTGATCGAGGGGGCGCAGGCGCAGGCCGAGCGCCTCGCGCGCCTCGTCGAAGACCTCCTGACGGCCTCGCGCATCGAGGACGGCGTGCTCCGGCTGCACACCGAGCGCGTGAACCCCCGCGCGCTCGTCGCCGAGGCGGAGCAGGCATCGGGGACGATCGGACGGGTCAGCGTCGAGCTCCATCGCGTCGATCCGCTCGTGTGCGACGAGGACGCGATCGTGCGGGTGCTCACCAACTTCCTCGACAACGCGAAGAAGTACTCGCCGGAGGACGCGCCGATCGTCCTCTCCGTGTCCCAGGACGAGGACGAGGTCCGCTTCTCGGTCAGGGACTCGGGGCCGGGCATCCGTCCGGAGGATCGGGAGGCCGTGTTCGAACGGTTCCGACGGCTGGGCGACGGCGTCAAGCCGGGCGCGGGGCTCGGCCTCTACATCTCGCGCGGCCTCGTCGAGGCACACGGCGGCGAGGTGACCGTCGGAGACGCGCCCGAGGGCGGGGCGGAATTCGCGTTTACCCTGCCGCGACTGGTGGACGACGCCGACGACGAGTCCGACGAGCCCACTGTGACCCAGGTCACGGCGGCCGTGACCGGCGCCCGGTAGCTTCAACCGTCCTCTCCCGCCTTCACGGCTCCCCCGTCTCGAGGTGAGGTACGCGTGTCGGGGGGATCCGTTCGAGATCGACTGTCGTCGTTGTCGCGCGGTGAGCTGATCGGCGTCGTCGTGGTGGCCGCCGTCACCCTGGCGGGTGCCGGCCTCTGGTACGCCCGGTCGCTTCCCAGGCCGGTCGAGGTGCTGGCCAGACCCGAACCCCCGCCGGTCCCCGCTCCCGGCGGATCGCCGTCGGCCGCGCCCACGGCGATCCTCGTCGACGTGGCCGGGTGGGTCCGGCGTCCCGGCGTCTACGAGTTCGTCTCGGGTGCCCGCGTGATCGACGCGATCGAGGCCGCGGGCGGGGCGCGGCCGGGGGCCGACCTCCAAGCGCTGAACCTCGCGGCGCCCCTCGCGGACGGGACGCAGATCTTGGTCCCCAAGGAGGGCGCCACGCCGGTGGCCCCTGTGGGATCCGGATCGGCGGGAGGCGCGGTCGACGGGCTCGTGAACGTCAACACGGCGACCAACGCCGAGCTCGAGACCCTGCCCGGGATCGGCGAGGTGACGGCCCAGGCCATCATCGACTACCGGACGGAGAACGGGCCCTTCACGACGGTGGACGAGCTGCTCGACGTCACCGGGATCGGGGACGTGACGCTCGAGAACATCCGGGAGTTGGTGACCGTGTGACCGGCTGGCTCCTTCCGGGCCTGGCCGCCGGGACCTGGCTCGGCCTGCTGGCCCGGCCGGCGATCGGGGAGCGGGCACCCGTCGCGGTCTGGCTGCTCCTTTGCGCCGCCGCGTTCGTGGGGGCCACGCTCATCGCCCCCTCGCGGGTCGATCCGGTCGATCCGCTTGCGGCCCTCGGCGAGTCCGAGGCGCCGACCCTCGCCGCCGTGGAGGCGGTGGCGCCCGCGCGTCTCCGGCGGCGGCGAGCACCTTCCTGGGTTCCGGTCGCGCTGGTCGCGCTCGGCGCCTTCGCGCTCGGCCTCGGGTGGGGGAGCGCTCACGCGCATCGGATCCAAGGAGGGTTCCTCGCCCGCATCGCGCCGGAGCGGGTCACGATCGACGGCGTCCTGCGGACGGATCCCAGCCTCGACCCGGACGGCTGGTCGGCGGTCGTGGACGCTCGCGTCGTGCTGGTGGACGGCGTCCGCACGGCCGTCCGCGAGTCGGCGTGGGCGAGCGGCGAGAGCCCGGCACCGCCCGCCGTGCGCGGCGACCGCGTTCGGTTGTCGGGCCGGTTGCTCGTGCCCGAGGATGCGGGCTTCCGCGGCTTCCTCCTCCAGCACGGGCTTGTCGCCGAGCTCGAGGTGAACGAGGCCGTTCGGCTGGGCCCCGCGTCGGCGCCCATCATCCGCTGGACCCAGCGGTTCCGTGCACTCGTCGGCTCCTCGATCCGGTCGCTGTTTCCGCCGCGCGAGGCCGGGCTGCTGATGGGGCTCGCCCTGGGCGACGATTCCCACTTGGATCCGGCCATCGAGCGCGACTTCCGAGCGAGCGGCCTGTCCCACATGCTCGTCGTGTCGGGCGAGAACGTCGCGATGGTCCTCGCGCCCATGCTCGCGCTCGGCTCTCTGCTCCGGCTCTCGCGGTGGCCGAGGTTCGCACTCGGGCTCGGCACGGTCGTCTTCTTCGTGGTGCTTACGGGGGCCGAGCCCTCGGTGCTCCGCGCGGGCGTCATGGCCGGCCTGACCCTGCTCGGCCTGCTCCTCGGCAGACCCAGGAGCACGGCGACCGTCCTCGCGGCGGCCGTGTTCGGATTGCTCGTGATCGACCCCGCGCTCGTCTGGTCGGTCGGGTTCCAGCTCTCGGTGGCCGCGACGGCGGGCATGCTCGCGCTCGCCACGCCGTTTGCCGACCGGCTGACCTTCCTGCCGCGGGCTCTCGCGCTCGCGACCGGGGCGACGCTCGCGGCCCAGCTCGGCGTCACCCCCATGCTGCTCTACCACTTCCACGAGGTGCCGCTGTCGACGCTGTTCGCGAACGTACTCGCGTTTCCGGCCGTGTCCCCCGCCCTGCTGCTGGGACTCGTCGCGGCCGGGTCGGGGCTCGTCTGGGAGGGCCTCGGCGGGCTGCTCGCAGGCCTCGCCCTCGTGCCGATGCGATACCTCGAGATGCTCGCGGACCGGGCGGCCCGCGCCCCGATCCCGTGGATCACCGGCGGCGGCCTGGCGACGCTCCTGCTCGGGCTCGCGCTCGCGGCCGGCGCCGCCTGGTGGATCCGGTCGGGGCGGCGCCTGCCCCGGGCCGCCGTGATCGTCGGCGTCGCGCTCCTGCCGGTGCTCGCCTGGTCGAGCGCCCTTTCGGCCGGCCCACCGCGGGGCCTGTCGGTGCGCTTCTTCGACGTCGGCCAGGGGGATGCCGCGCTGCTCACGTCGCCGGGCGGTGTCTCGATGCTCGTGGACGGAGGTCCGGATCCCGCGCAGGTCGCGACCGAGCTCGTCGCCCTCGGCGTGAAGCGGCTGGACGTGGTGGTCGCGAGCCATCCGCACGCCGACCACGTCGTGGGCCTTCCCGCGGTCCTGGCCCGCGTGCCGGTCGGGCTGCTGCTGGAGCCCGGGTGTCCGAGCGAGTCGCCCGACGCGGCCGCACTCGCCGAGGCCGTCGGGGCCGAGGGCATCCCGGTCCGCCACCCTCGCGCCGGCGACGTGATCCTGGTCGGCGACGTCCGCCTCGAGATCCTGTCGCCCGATCGGTGCTGGACGGGCACCGAGTCGGACACGAACAACGACGCGATCGTGGTCCGGGCGAGCCTCGGTGAGGACTCGATCCTGTTCGCGACGGAGCCGGAGGAGCCGGCCCAACAGGTGCTGCTCGATGCCGGGGTGGATCTCACCGCCGACGTACTCAAGGTGCCGCACCACGGCGCGGCCACCTCGATCGAGTCCTTCTTCGAGGCGGTGCATGCAGAGGTGGCCGTCGTCAGCGTGGGCGAGAATACCTACGGTCACCCGGTGCCCGAGGTGCTCGATCAGATCCGGGCGACGGGCGCCGAGGTGCTCCGGACCGATCTGGCCGGCGACATTACGGTCACGTTCGCGGGTCGGGGTCTGCTCGTAGACTCCGAACCGTGACACCCCCCAAGGCCCCCAAGGCACCCGTCTACCTGTTGTGGGGCGAGGACGAGTTCCTGCTGCGTGAGGCGGCGCTCGAGGTGCTCGGCGCCGTGCGCCCCCGCGAGGTGGACGGCGCCGATTGGCAGGGCGGGGAGACCGGCGACCTGGCGACCCCGTCGCTGTTCGGCGAGGCGCGCGCGCTCCTGGTCTCGAACGCCAAGGGCCTCACGGAGGACGGCCTGCGCGAGCTCCGGCGCTACCTCGAGAGCCCCGACCCCGAGGCGCCGCTCGTGATCGTCGCGACGGTCGGCGAGCGGGCCAGGGCGCCCGCTGCGCTCGCCAAGCTCGTCGGCGGCGTGGGCACGGTCGTCGAGGTGAAGGTCCAGCGCAAGGACCTGCCGAATTGGGTCATGCAGCGGGCCGCGGCGAAGAACCTGAACCTCGCGCCGGAGGGGGCGAGCGCGCTCGTGGGCACGCTCGGGGAGGGCCCGGGGGCGATCGATCAGGCGCTCGACCAGCTCGCCTCGGCGTTCCCGGGTGCGCGCGTGACGGTGGACCTCGTTGCCCGGCAGTTCCGCGGGCTCGGCGAGCAGCACGTCTGGGATGTCTGCGATCGCGCGTTCGGCCGCGACCTACCCGGGGCCGTGCGCTCGCTCAGGACCCTGATGGAGGCCCGAGGCGAGGGGCTCATGATCCTCGGGGCGATGGCCGCGCGGTTGCGCGACCTCATGCGGGTCCGCTCCCTGCCCGATCGCACTCCGCCGGCGGAGCTCGCGAAGCGGGCCGGCCTGCGGTTCGAGTGGCAGGCCCGCCGCTACCGGGACCAGGCGAAGCGGTTCACGCTCGAGGAGCTCGTCCTGGTCCACGAGCGCATCGCGTGGGCGGACCGGGCGCTGAAGTCGGGTGCAACGGACGACGTGGTGCTTCCGATGGTCGTCGCGGCGATCGCCGGGGATGTGGTCGCGCTGCCGGTATAGCTACTGGGAGGCCGCGGCGCGGTTCGCGGTCTTCGCGAGACGCGACTTGTGTCGCGCGGCCGTCCGCTTGTGCACGATCCCCTTGGAGGCCGCCTTGTCGAGCGCTCGGCTCGCCTCGCGGGCCCGGGCCTGCGCCGCCTCGGCGTCGCCCTCGCCGGCGGCGGCGGAGACCTTCTTGGAGGCCGTCTTGAGCGCCGTGCGGACGCCCTTGTTGCGCTCGTGTGCCTTCTCGTTCTGTTTGTTCCGCTTGATCTGGGACTTGATGTTGGCCATGAGCGACCGAGTGTACCAGCGGCCCTTCCGGTCCCTTGCGCTCGTACCATAGGCCCGCCGTGACCGAGCTCAGCCGAATCCGGAACTTTTGCATCATCGCGCACATCGACCACGGGAAGTCGACGCTCGCTGATCGACTCCTCGAGCTCACGCACGCCGTCGCGGACCGCGACATGCGCGAGCAGTATCTCGACAAGATGGACCTGGAGCGCGAACGCGGGATCACGATCAAGGCGCAGGCCGTCCGCCTCGCGTACCGAAGCGGCGGCGCCGACTACGAGCTCAACCTGATCGACACGCCGGGGCACGTCGACTTCACGTACGAGGTCTCGCGCTCGCTCGCCGCGTGCGAGGGGGCCGTGCTGCTGGTCGACGCCGCCCAGGGGATCGAGGCGCAGACGCTCGCGAACTTCCACCTCGCGCGCGACGCGGGCCTGCTGATCGTGCCGGTCCTGAACAAGATCGACCTACCCCAGGCCGACGTGGCCGAGACGGGGCGCGAGCTCGCCGAGCTCGTCGGCTGCGACCCGGCGGACGTGCTAGCCACGAGCGGCAAGACCGGCGAGGGCGTGGCCGAGCTCCTCGAGCGCGTGATCGAGCGGGTGCCGCCCCCCGACGGCTCGCGCGAGGCGCCGCTCCGGGCGCTGATCTTCGATTCGAGCTTCGACCCGTATCGCGGCGTCGTCGCCTACCTGCGGGTGACGGACGGCGTGCTGCCCTCGCGGTCTCGGGTCCACTACATGGCGACCGGTCTGGACTTCGAGGCCGAGGAGGCGGGCGTCTTCGCACCGGAGGCGACCCCCGTCCCGCAGCTCGAGGCCGGCGAGGTCGGCTACCTCGTCACGGGACTGAAGGACGTCCACCAGGTCAAGGTGGGCGACACCGTCACCCTCGCCGGCAAGCGGCGAGCCCGCGAGCCACTCCCCGGCTATCGCGAGCCGCTGCCGATGGTCTGGAGCGGCCTGTTCCCGGCCGAGGGCGGGGACTACTCGGAGCTGCGCGATGCCCTCGACCGGCTGAAGCTGAACGACGCCGCGCTCGCCTTCGAGCCCGAGACCTCGCGGGCGCTCGGGTTCGGCTTCCGGTGCGGGTTCCTCGGCCTGTTGCACATGGACATCGTGAAGGAGCGGCTCGAGCGCGAGTTCGGTCTGGAGCTCATCGCGACCGCGCCGAACGTCGAGTTCCACGTGATCCGCGGCGACGAGACGATCGTCGTCCACAACCCGAGCGAGATGCCGCAGCCCGGGACGTACGACCGCGTCGAGGAGCCGGTCGTCCGCGCCACGATCATCACGCCGAGCGAGTACCTCGGCCCGGTCCTGGAGCTCTGCCAGTCGCGTCGCGGCGAGCTCGCGGACATCACGTACCTGTCGCCCGAACGGGCCGAGGTCCACTACCGGCTCCCGCTCGCCGAGATCATCTTCGACTTCTTCGACCAGCTGAAGTCGCGGACGCGCGGCTACGCGAGCCTGGACTACGAGCCGATCGGGTACGAGCCGAGCGAGCTCGTGCGCGTCGACGTCCTCCTGCACGGCGAGGCGGTCGACGCGTTCTCCAGCGTCGTGCACCGGGACAAGGCCTCCCAGTACGGCCGCCAGATGGTCGAGCGTCTGAGGGAGCTGATCCCGCGTCAGCTGTTCGACGTCGCGATCCAGGCCTCGATCGGCGCGCGGATCGTCGCGCGCGAGACCGTGAAGGCCAAGCGCAAGGACGTGCTCGCCAAGTGCTACGGCGGCGACATCACGCGCAAGCGCAAGCTCCTCGAGCAGCAGAAGAAGGGCAAGGCGCGGCTGCGGCGGGTCGGGCGGGTCGACGTGCCCCAGGAGGCGTTCATCGCGGCGCTGCGCGTCGACCAGAAGAGCCAGTCGGAGGGCAAGCGGTGAGCGCGGGGCTGTACGTCCACGTGCCGTTCTGTCTGACCCGGTGCGGCTACTGCGACTTCAACGCGTACGCGGGTCTGGATCACCTGGCGTCTCGCTACGTCGCGGCGCTGTTGCGCGAGGCCGAGCTCGCGGCGCCGGCCTGGGCGGAGGAAGAGGTCGTGAGCGTGTTCCTCGGCGGCGGCACGCCGACGACGCTCGAGGTCGCCGACCTGAAGGCGCTGCTCGCGCATCTGCGGGATCGGTATCCGTTGACGCCCGATGCCGAGGTGACGATCGAGGCCAACCCGGACACGGTCGACGTCGCCAAGCTCGCCGGACTGCTCGAGGCCGGGTACGCGAGGCTGTCGATGGGGGCGCAGTCCTTCGACCGTGCGGTGCTCGCGGCGCTCGAGCGGATCCACGACCCGGACTCGGTGCGGCGCGCGATGCGCGACGCGCGCTCGGCGGGCTACGCGAACGTCAACCTCGATCTCATCTACGGCGCGGAGGGCGAGACGCTCGAGTCGTGGGAGCGGACCCTTCGCGAGGCGGTCGACCTGGAGCCCGAGCACGTGAGCGCCTACGCGCTCACGATCGAGCCGTCGACGCCGCTCGGCCGGAAGGTCCAGCAGGGCGTCGTGCCGGCGCCCGACCCCGACCTCCAGGCGGACCTGTTCGAGCTCGCGTGCGCGCTGCTCGCGGAGGCCGGCTACGGCCACTACGAGGTGTCGAACTGGGCCAAGCCCGGCTTCGAGTGCGCGCACAACCTCGGCTACTGGGAGCGGCGGCCGTACCTCGGCCTCGGCGCCGGGGCGCACTCGTATCGGGACGAGCGGCGCTGGTGGAACGTGCGCCCGCCCGAGGAGTACCTCACGCTCGTCGAGTCCGGCCGGCTGCCCGTCGGCGGGGAGGAGCGCCTCGAGCCCTCCGACGCCTACCTGGAGGAGGTGTTCCTGCGCCTTCGGATCCTCGAGGGCATCCCGGCGAGCTGGGTCGAGCCGGAGAAGGCCGCTCCCGTTCCTCGAGTCCGGTCTGCTGCGCGACGACGCCGGCGCGCTCGTGCCCACCGAGCGCGGCATGCTGCTGCTGAACGAGCTCGTCCTCGCCCTCGCCGGCTAGCCGCCTCCGTACGGGGAGGGAAGGTGGGCCCCGCACAGCCCGCCGTCCTGCGCGAACGTCGGTCCGTCCGGTCGATCGGTTCCTCGAACGTGCCGACGTCGACGATCGACAGCGTTCCGTCGGGATTCAGGGCGAACCACGTGGCGGTCGCCTGCCACACCGAGTCCGTCGAGTCGGGCGGAACCTGTGACGCGGAGGTCTGGATCAAGACACGCGGCCAGCGGGCAGCGGGGTCTGCAACGCAGCGCAGCGTGTCGAGCTGGAACCCGTCGCCCCCGATCCAGAACTGAGGTTCCGCACCGGCCGGCAGGCCTCCCTCCGGGTACCCCGGCGTCGACACCGTGACCGGGAAGACCTCCGGCGGATCGGCTCGGACCTCGTAGAGGCGCAGCCCGGCGATGCTGAAGGCGATGTTCTCCACGAGGAGCTCGTCCGTGCCGTCGCCGTCGACATCGGGCGCCGCGAACGCCGAGCAGGTCGGATCGCACTCGAGTGGCCCGTAGGAGGTGTCGGCCAGGCCGTCCCCGGTCACGTCCACCGCGACCACGTGGAATCCACCCTCGACGCTCGGAGCATCCGCCGGTGTCGCCCGCCTTCGTCGCCACGAACGCGGTGCCCGGACTCCGGCCGCGAACTGCCCGGTCACGCTCGTCACGTTGCAGACCGGAAACCCGAGCCCGATGTCCTCGCCGATCGGGCCAGGCGTCGCGGTCCCGGTGGGGGTCTCGAACTCGGCGACGGCAGGGGAGACACGCTCTTCACCCGGCACCGGTTGCCACGCGAGCGCAAACCCAGTCGATCGACGAGCATCCGCGGATCGGATCCGTCCGCGTTCATGATGACCACCCCCGACTGCCTCCCGGAGGTCTGGGTGGTGAAGGCGATCGCCGTTCCGTCGGGGGACCAAACGGCGAATTGGTGCGGTCGCGTCGTCGAACGTCAGCCGGGTTTGATCCGAGCCGTCGGCGTTCATCACGTAGATCTCGTCGGGCGCGGCGGATCGACAGGGGTGTCGGGACATCGCCACGGCGAGAGCGGAAGAGCGATCTGGTCCCGTCGGGAGACCACTGCGGCTCGAGGTCGAGCGCGGGGTCGTCCGTCAGCTGGAGATCCACCGACGTCTCGATGTCGATGACGTAGAGGTCGATCCAACTCGAGGCTCGACATTCGGGCTCACTGCCGAGGCGAACGCGATGCTCGCTCCCGTCGGGCGACCAGTCGGGTGGTCACCCGACGTCGGTGATCATCCGGCGTCAGTCGCTGCTGCTCTCCGCGTCGTGACGTCGATCACGAACAGCGCGACCGTCGTCTCCATGCTCGGGCCAGATAGGCGAGGCGCGTCACCGTCCGGCGACCAGCTCGACGTCGGCGTTCGCCGCCGACCCCGTCAGTCGCCGGAGAGCTCAGAGCCGTCGGCCTCCATCACGAACACGAAGCGCCGTCGGTCCACGTTTGCAGCGAAGGCCAGCCGTGCGCCGTCGGGTGACCAGTCGAGTCCCGTGATCATGCCGGGGAACTCCACGAGTCGCGTGGGATCGGAACCGTCCGCGCCGACCGAGGAGATGACGGAGGCGAGCCCGAAGTCGTTCGCGGCTTCCACATTCGCCACATAGGCGATCCGCCGCAGAACGCGACGGCGGTTCCGCCCCAGATGCCGGTCTCCGCTCCGATGCGGCTCGAAGACGCGCGAGAGCGCGAAGACACCCGCGCCGCTGCCGACGACGACCGCGATGGCGAGCACCCCGCGCTCGCGCTCTCGGAGCATCCGACGGCGCTCTCGCCGTCCGGATCAGGTGCTCGTACACGCCGCGTCGGGTCGGCCGGGCGAGCCGTGCCGCTCCAGCTCCCGGCGAAGGCGCTCATCGAGTGCCACGGTCGTTCGCCTCCTCGGATTCGTCGACGCCGAGCGCGTCGGCCAGCGCGGCACGCGCCCGGAACAGCGTGCTCTTCACGGTCCCCTCGCTCACCTTCAGCGCGGCCGCGACCTCGCGGGTATCGAGCTGCAGGTAGTAGCGCAGGACCACCGCCTCTCGCTGGCGGCGGGGGAGGCTCGCCAGCGCGCGCTCGAGGTCGACCGACCGTCCCGCTCCCGTCGCCGGGTCCTCCGACCAGGCCGATCCCCGCATCCGGGCCTTCGCCCGCCGCTCCGAGCGCAGCCGCCGGAGCGCGCTCCGCGAGAGGTTCAGCGCCACCGTCGTCACCCACGCGTTCAACGACTCGATCTCCTCGCCCTTCTCCGAGCGCTCCCAGGCCCGGAGCAGCGCCTCCTGCACGGCGTCCTCGGCGGCGGGCCGGCTCTCGCTCGCGAGCGCGATCGCCGCGACCAGCCGTGGATAGGCCGAGTGCAGGAACTCCTGGAGCGCGATCTCGTCGACCCTCATCGGTGGTCTTCGAGGGTAGGACGCATGAATGGGCTCCGGGGTTGTCACGACCCTCGCCGGTGCCTAGCACTCGCCCCGGTAGACTGCTAATCGCGATGGTGGAGCCCGAGCTCGGTCGGCGGAAGGTGGCGGTCCTGCGCGCGGTCGTCGAGGAGTACGTCCGCTCGGGCGAGCCCGTCGGCAGCGAGACGATCGCGGAACGATCCGGCCTCGGCGTGTCCTCCGCGACGATCCGAAACGAGCTGGCCGCGCTCGAGGAGCTCGGCTACCTCATGCACCCCCACACCTCGGCCGGGCGGATCCCGACGGACGCCGGCTACCGCAAGTACGTGGACACGCTCCCGCCCCGCGGCCGCCTCCGCGACGCGCAGCGGCGCGCGATCGCCGGCTTCTTCGCCGAGACGATGCTCGACCTCGAGGAGGTCCTGAAGGGCACGACGCAGCTGCTTTCGCGCGTCACCCAGTACGCGGGTCTGGCCGTCCCGCCGGGCGGCTCGAGCGAGGTGATCCTGCGGACCGAGCTGATCGAGGTCGGGAGCGCGCTGATGTTCCTGGTGATCGGCCAGCAGGGCCGCGTCGACAAGGCGATGCTCGACCGCCCGGAGGACCTCGACGCCGAGGGGCTGTCGACGCTCGATCGCACGCTCACCGAGGCGTTCCGGGGCAAGGCCGTCGCCGACGCGCGAGCCGACGCCCTGAAGCTCGCGGCCACCGCCGAGGGGATCGAGCGGGCCCTGCTCGTCGCGGCCGCCGACACGTTCGGCGACCTCCAGACGGGGCCCGGGGCCCACCACGTGCTGATCGGCGGCGTCGCCAACCTCGCCGACGAGGCCGCGCACTGGCGGCGCGAGACGGTGCGGCGGCTGTTCGAGGCGCTCGAGCACGAGTCCGAGATGCTCGAGCTCCTGCGCGACGTCACGGTCGACCAGGACGTGAACGTGACGATCGGCACGGAGCACCCGCACACCGGGGACTGGCAGGCCTCGATCGTCTCGGCGCCCTTCGGGGCGGGAACGACCGCGCTCGGCACGGTCGGCGTCGTCGGGCCGACGGCCATGGACTACGTCTCGGTGATGGCCTCGGTCCGCGCGGTCGCCCGCCGCCTGTCCGAGCTCGCGACGGAGCTCGGCGCCTAGCCGCCGATGGCCGCCCGCGACCTCTACGAGATCCTCGGCGTCGCCCGCGACTCCTCGGGCGACGACATCAAGAAGGCGTACCGGCGCCTCGCCCGCGAGCACCACCCCGACGTGAACCCCGATCCCGCCGCCGAGGAGCGTTTCAAGGAGGTCTCGGCGGCGTACGAGATCCTCTCCGATCCCCAGAAGCGGCAGCAGTACGACCGGTACGGCCAGGGACGCGGGTCCGTGGACTTCCCGTTCGCCGACGTCTCCGACCTGTTCGAGGCGTTCTTCGGGCAGGGCTCGTTCGGTCGACGCCGGACGGCCACGCGCCGCACGCGGACCCAGCACGGTGAGGACGTCTTCGCCCAGGAGCACCTGTCGTTTCGCGAGGCCGTGTTCGGCGTTCGGCGCGAGGTGGCGGTCGCGCGACTCGAGCCGTGCGAGCGCTGCTCGGGTTCGGGCGCCGAGCCCGGCACCTCGCCGCAGCGATGCCGGATGTGCGGCGGCACGGGGCAGTTGCAGGACGTGCGCCGCAGCATCTTCGGCACCGTGATGACCGCGCACCCGTGCACGACGTGCGAGGGCACGGGCGAGGAGATCACGACGCCGTGCGAGCGGTGCGACGGCCGCGGACGGGTCGCGGCCGAGGCGACGGTGCCGGTCGACGTCCCGGCGGGCGTCTCCGACGGCCTCGACCTGCGGATCGCGGGAGTGGGCCACGCGGGGCGCTCGGGTGGCCCGGCGGGCGACCTCTACCTCACGATCGCGGTCGAGGAGGATCCCGTCTTCGAGCGGCGCGGGACGGACGTGTTCGCCGATCTCTCGATCCCGATGACGCAGGCGGCGCTCGGCGCGGAGATCGAGGTGGAGACGCTCGACGGTCCCGAGCGGATCGACGTCGAGCCCGGCACGGCGTCCGGGACGACCCTACGGCTTCGCGGCAAGGGCGTGCCGAACCTCGGCCGGCGCGGCCGGGGCGACCTGTTCCTCACGATCCGCGTCGCGACCCCCACACCGGGCTCGAAGGAGGAGCGTCGGCTCCTCGAGCTGTTCGCGGAGGCCAGGGGCGAGCCGGCGGGAAAGCGCGCGAGGGTGAAGGCCGAGCTCCGGCGCCCTCGATAGGCTGACGCGATCGTGTCGGGGTCGAGCTGCGTCTTCTGCCGCATCGTCGAGGGAGACCTCGAGGCGGACGTGCTGTACGAGGCGGACACCGTCATGGCGTTCCGCGACGTCAACCCCCAGGCGCCCGTGCACGTCCTGCTGATCCCCAAGGAGCACCTCGTCTCGATCGCCGACGTGGAGGAGCGGCACGCCGGCATGCTGGCCGACCTGTTCCAGGCCGCACACCAGGTCGCCCGGGCCGAGGGCGTGGCCGAGTCCGGCTGGCGCCTCGTGACGAACGTCGGCCGCGAGGGCGGGCAGCACGTCTTCCACCTGCACGTGCATCTCCTGGGCGGGCGACCGATGGGCTGGCCGCCGGGATGACGGCCAAGAAGGCGTCCCGGGCCGGGGTAGAATCCGGACTTCAGTCCGGGGCGTCGCGTGACGACGCCTTTCGACGACGAGGAGGGACGGGGCACCACCCCAACGAGCGCCGCTTGGCGAGAGCCACCACGCACGTCAAGATCTTGGTCCCGGGGGACCAGAGCATGGTCGCCCTCCTCGGACAGCGCGACGAGCTGCTCAAGCTCGTCGAGGCCGCGTTCGACTCGGAGATCGTCGTTCGCGGGAACGAGATCACGATCACCGGCCCCGAACGCGAGACCGAGCACGTCGCCCTCCTGTTCGAGGAGCTGATCGGCCTGCTCGAACGGGGTCACGAGCTGAACGCGTCCTCCGTCGGCCGCTCGATCGAGCTGATCAAGGGGGAGGAGGCTCGGCCCACCGAGGTGCTCGGCGACGTGTTCCTGACGGGACGCGGCAAGGGCATCGCGCCGAAGACGCTCGGCCAGAAGCGCTACGTCGACGCGATCCGAAACGCGACGGTCACGTTCGCGATCGGCCCGGCGGGCACGGGGAAGACCTATCTCGCCGTCGCGACGGCCGTCCGGGCGCTCCAGGAGAAGCAGGTCTCGCGCCTGATCCTCACCCGGCCCGCGGTCGAGGCCGGCGAGCGCCTCGGGTTCCTGCCGGGAACGCTCTACGAGAAGATCGACCCGTACATGAAGCCGCTGTACGACGCGCTCTTCGAGATGATGGGCGCCGACGCGCTGCCGCGAATGATGGAACGCGGAACGGTCGAGGTCGCACCCCTGGCGTTCATGCGGGGAAGAACGGTGAATGACTCGTTCATCATCCTCGACGAGGCGCAGAACACCACGCCGGAGCAGATGAAGATGTTCCTCACCCGGCTCGGGTTCGGTTCCAAGGCGGTCGTGAACGGCGACGTCACGCAGACCGACCTGCCGAACGGCCAGACCTCCGGCCTCGTGGTCGTGCAGGACATCCTGAAGGACATCGAGGGCATCGAGTTCGCGTACCTCGGCGGCCGAGACGTCGTCCGGCACAAGATCGTGCAGGACATCGTCGAGGCGTACCGCGTGTTCGGTGAGCAGCGACCTGCGCGCGCCGATGGCTGACGCCGACCATACCCCGCGGGTTCTCGTGGACGACCGGCAGGAGGCGCCGATCGACGTCGAGGGTCTGGTGGCGCTGGCTCGAGAGGTGCTCCTCGGTGAGGGCGTCCCCCGCTCCGAGCTCTCCGTCTCGTTCGTGACGGAGACGGAGATCGCCGACCTGCACGAGCGCTACCTGGGCGAGAAGGGTCCGACCGACGTCCTTTCCTTCCCGCTCGACGACGAGGACGAGCACGACGGGGTGCGGGTCCTCGGCGACGTCGTGATCGCGCCGTCGGTCGCCGCCGCGAACAACCCCGAGGATCCGACCGGCGAGCTCCGACTCCTGATCGTGCACGGGATCCTGCACCTGCTGGGCCACGACCACATGGAGGACGCGGCGAGGTCGTCGATGTGGACGCGGCAGGAGCGCTACACGGGGGTCCGCATCCCGTGAACTGGCTCTGGGTGCTCGTCGTGGTCCTGGTGCTGGTCGGCGCGGTGCTCGCGATCGCGGAGGCCTCGCTCACGCGGATGACGCGGGTGCGCGCACTCGCGCTCGTCGAGGAGAAGCGCCGGAACGCGGTCAGGTTGGAACGGATCGAGGCGGACCCGCCCCGCTACCTGAACGCCGTCTATCTCACGGTGATGCTCTGCCAGAACGGCTCGGCGATCGTCGTGGCGATCCTCGCGGAGCGGGCGTACGGGAGCCTCGGGGTCACGCTCGTCTCCGTCGGGTTCACGCTCCTGTACTTCGTGCTCGTCGAGGCGATGAGCAAGACGTTCGGCGTGCTGCACTCGGATCGCGCCGCGCTCGCCGTCGCCCCGCTCGTGTGGTTCCTCGGCCGCGTGCTCGCGGCGCCCACCCGCGCGCTGATCGGGCTGGCGAACGTGCTGCTCCCGGGGCGCGGGCTGAAGCAGGGCCCGTTCGTCTCCGAGGCCGACCTGCGCTCGATGGCCGAGGTCGGCCACGAGGAGGGCTCGATCGAGCGCGAGGAGAAGGAGCTGATCCACTCGATCTTCGAGTTCGGCGACACGATCGTGCGCGAGGTCATGGTGCCGAGGCCCGACATCGTCGCGATCGAGTCGGACAAGACCCTGCACGACGTGCAGGCCGTGGTGCTCGAGCACGGCTACTCGCGCATCCCGGTGTTCACCGACGACCTGGACGACGTGGTCGGGATCGCCTACGCGAAGGACGTGCTCAAGGCCGTGTATCAGGGCAAGCAGGACATGGCGCTTCGAGAGGTCGTCCGCGAGGCGCGCTTCGTCCCGGAGTCCAAGAAGGTCGCGGACCTCCTGCGCGAGATGCAGCAGGAGAAGTTCCACATCGCGCTGGTGACCGACGAGTACGGCAGCGTCTCCGGGCTCGTGACGCTGGAGGACCTGCTCGAGGAGCTCGTCGGCGAGATCGCGGACGAGTACGACACCGAGGAGCCCGAGCTCGAGCAGATCGCCGACGGGGTGTACCGGGTCGACGGCAAGATGTCGATCGACGAGGTGAACGAGATGCTGGACGTCGAGCTCCCCGACGAGGAGTGGGACACGGTCGGCGGCCTGATGCTCGGCCTGATGGGCTCGATCCCCGACGAGGGGGAGGAGGTGGCGTTCCAGAACCTGACCTTCACGGCCGAGAAGGTGGACGGCCGTCGCATCGTGAAGATCCTGATCACCCGTCGCGAGGACGAGGAGGCGGAGGAACGGGCCGACACCGAGGCGAACGCGCCGTGAGCCGCGGCCGACACGATCGACGGGCTCATCGCCGCGGCGCTGGAGGCGAAGGACCGCGCGTACGCCCCCTACAGCCGGTTCCACGTCGGCGCCGCCGTCTTGGCCGGAGGGAAGGTCTACACGGGGGTGAACGTCGAGAACGCCTCGTACCCGGTCTGCCGTCTGCGCCGAGCGGAACGCCGTCGGGGCGGCTGTCGCGGCGGGAGACGGCGATCGACGTCGTGGCCGTCGCGGCCGACGCGGAGGAGCCCACGCCGCCGTGCGGCGGCTGCCGGCAGGTGCTGAACGAGTTCGGGCCCGAGATGCTCGTCGTGTGCGAGGGGGCGAGCGGCCGCCGGGCCGAGTGGGCGCTCTCGGCGATCCTGCCGCACGCCTTCGGGCCGTCGAACCTGCCCGCGTGAGCATCCGCAGCGGCTTCGTCGCGGTGGTCGGCCGGCCGAACGTCGGCAAGTCCACGCTCGTGAACGCGCTCGTCGGCCAGAAGGTCGCGATCGTCTCGGACAAGCCGCAGACCACGCGGCATCGACATCCGAGCGGTCCTCACGACCGAGGACTACCAGGTCGTGTTCACCGACACCCCGGGGCTCCACAAGCCGAGGACGCTGCTCGGGCGCGGCTGAACGACTCGTCGACGAGGCGTCGCACGGCGTCGACGCCGTCGTGCACGTCGTCGACGCGGCGGACGGCGTGGGCCGCGGCGACGCGTTCGTCTTCGAGCGGCAGATCCGGGGCTTCGCCGGACCGAAGGTCTGCGTCGTGAACAAGGTCGACGCCGTCCGGCACCACAGGACGTCCCGCAGCTCCAGGCGGCGGCCGACCTCGGGGAGTCGGGACGAGGTCGGTCCCGGTGTCGCCCGGACCGGCGGCGGCGTCGACGTGCTCCGCGAGGTGCTCGTCGGGCGGATCCCGGAGGGTCCGCCGCTACTTCCCGCCGGGCGAGGTCACCGACCAGCCGCTCGAGGACGCCTGATCGGAGATCGTCCGGGAGAAGGCGCTCGCCGTGACGCGGCGAGGAGGTCCCGCACTCGGTCGCGGTGGTCGAGGACGAGCTCGACGCGACGACGGGTCACGAGTCGAGGCGTCGCTCATCGTCGAGCGCGACTCGCAGAAGGGGATCGTGATCGGCAAGGGCGGCGGGATGCTGAGACGATCGGGACCCGCGCCCGCGAGGAGATGGAGCTGATGCTCGGCACGAAGGTCTACCTGGACCTCCACGTGAAGGTGCTGAAGGACTGGCAGCGCGACCCGAA
>CAVOUQ010000022.1:0-44014 GCA_963699635.1 uncultured Actinomycetes bacterium
GGGGTACTACCGGCTCCGCCTCCCATTCGGATTGCTCGAACCCGAAGAACTCTTCGACCCAACTCGCGCCGGGGTGGGCGACGTTCGCCGTGACGCCCGTCATGGTGGCACATCTGCTCGTCGTGAGCGGACTGCTCCCGGGCCACCGGGGCGTCTGGCGCGCGATGCACCTTGGCGGCCGCGCGTACGAGACCACGGCGCAGCGCCTGTGGCCGGCCTGGAGCGAGCGAGCCGAGATGGAGCACGACGAGGCCGGGAATCGGCGATCGCATTCTTCCCGGCGAGATTCGGACCCGGAAACCGTCTGACGGCATCGTCCCGGGGCTCTCCCCTTTCCCGTTTACGATCCAGGAGGAACTCGGGGGTACCTTTCGCTTCGGCGAGGTGACGGCGCTCCGCCATGCCGGGCTCCGCGTCGAGACCACCACGCCTCCGCACCGAGTGCGGTGTGGGACGCCAGTCAGCGTCCTGGGCAACCCCGGGCGCGACATGGCACGATCTCGCAGTGACCAGCAGACCCGCCGCCGCGCAGCACCTGCGCGACCTGGCGGTGTTGCGCGGCGTCCGCGATCGGATCGACCGGGAGTACGCGCAGCCCCTGGACGTCGAGGCGCTCGCCCGCGACGCGCACATGTCGGCCGGGCACCTCAGCCGCCAGTTCCGGCTCGCCTACGGCGAGTCGCCGTACGCCTACCTGATGACGCGGCGCATCGAGCGCGCGATGGCGCTGCTGCGGCGTGGCGACCTCAGCGTCACCGAGGTCTGCTTCGAGGTCGGCTGCTCGTCGCTGGGCACATTCAGCACCCGCTTCACCGAGCTGGTCGGGATGCCGCCCAGCGCCTACCGGCGCGACGAGGCGTTCGCGACGGCGGGGATGCCGCCGTGCGTGGCGAAGCAGGTGACCAGACCGATCAGGAATCGAGAAGCGCCGGCCGCCGAGACGCACGTAGCATGACCGCCATGGACATCACCATCCACCAGGCCATGCTCCCGCACGACGACCCGGACGCATCCCTGGCCTTCTATCGCGACACCCTCGGCTTCGAGGTGCGAAACGACGTCGAGTACGGCGGGATGCACTGGATCACGGTCGGCCCTCCCGACCAGCCCGGCACCTCGATCGTGCTGTATCCGCCGGCGGCAACCCCGGGCCTCACCGACGACGAGCGGCGCACCGTCGCCGAGATGATGGCCAAGGGAACCTACGCCAGCATCAACCTGGCCACGGCCGACCTCGACGCGACCTTCGAGCGGCTGCAGGCCGGCGACGCCGACGTCGTCCAGGAGCCGACCGACCAACCGTACGGGATCCGCGACTGCGCCTTCCGCGATCCCGCGGGCAACCTGATCCGCATCCAGGAGCTGCGCTGAGCCGTCCGGTGCTCGCGCCGGACGGCAAGCGGCTGCGACTCATCGGCGCAAGAAGGAGGAGCTTCGCAATGGCTGAGAGGAAGCCGGCAACGAAGGACTCGCAGGGGTCCGCCAAGCGCACGACCCCGAGCGGCAAGACGTCCAAGGGGTTCACGGACGACGAACGAGCCGCGATGAAGGCTCGCGCGCGAGAGCTGAAGGCAGAAGAGCGCGCGAGCAAGAACAGAGCGGAGGGGGAGCGCGACCTGCTCGCAGCGATCGACGCCATGAGCGAACCGGACCGCGCCATGGCCAGGCGACTCCATGCCATCATCACGGACGGCGCGCCCGTCCTCTGGCCGAAGACCTGGTACGGGATGCCGGCGTACTCCAAGGACGGCAAGATCGTCTGCTTCTTCAAGAGCGCGGAGAAGTTCAACTCGAGATACGCGACGTTCGGCTTCGAAGAGGCCGCGAACCTCGACGAGGGCGCCATGTTCCCGACCTCCTTCGCGCTGAAGAAGTTGACCGCCGCCGAAGAGAAGAAGATCGGCGCGCTCGTGAGGAAGGCGGTGAGCTGAGGACGATCTCGCCACGGGGGGGCCACGCCCCCGCGGGATCGTTGCACGGGAGACGATGAGCATGGCCGCGAGGATCGACGGGGCGTCGCCTGCACGGCTCGTCGCCGACCGCCACGACCTGATCCGCGTGCATGGTGTGCGCGTGAACAACCTCAAGGACGTCAGTGTCGAGCTCCCGAAGCGCCGGCTAACGGTGTTCACGGGCGTCTCCGGCTCGGGCAAGAGCTCGCTGGTGTTCGACACGATCGCCGCGGAGTCCCAGCGGCTGATCAACGAGACCTACAGCGCCTTCGTGCAGGGCTTCATGCCGACGCTGGCGCGGCCGGAGGTCGACGTCCTGGAAGGGCTAACGACGGCGATCATCGTCGACCAGGAGCGGATGGGCTCCAACCCACGCTCCACCGTCGGGACCGCCACCGACGCCAACGCGATGCTGCGCATCCTCTTCAGCAGGCTCGGGAAGCCGCACATCGGCCCGCCCACCGCCTTCTCGTTCAACGTTCCGACGCGGACGGCGAGCGGTGCGATGAACGTCGACAAGGGGCAGGGCGAGCGGATCGTGGTCCGCAACGCCGTCTACCAGGGCGGCATGTGTCCCCGCTGCGAGGGCATGGGCTCCGTCACGGACTTCGACCTGTCCGCCCTGTACGACGACAGCCTGTCCCTGAGCGAGGGCGCACTCACCATCCCCGGTTTCAGCATGGACGGCTGGTACGGCCGCATCTTCCGCGGCTGCGGCTTCTTCGACCCGGACAAGCCGATCCGCAAGTACACCAAGAAGGAGCTGCACGACCTGCTCTACAAGGAGCCGACCAAGATCAGGATCGACGGGATCAACCTGACGTACGAGGGGCTGATCCCGAAGATCCAGAAGTCCATGCTGTCCAAGGACGTCGACGCGCTGCAACCGCACATCCGGGCCTTCGTGGAGCGGACGGTGACGTTCACGACGTGTCCCGAGTGCGACGGTACCCGACTGAGCGGTGAGGCCCGGTCCTCGAGGATTGACGGGAGGAACATCGCCGACGTCTGTTCGCTCCAGATCAGCGACCTCGCCGACTGGATCAGGGGCCTCGACGAGCCGTCGGTGGCCCCGCTGCTCACCGGGCTGCAACACCTCTTCGACTCGTTCGCGGAGGTCGGGTTGGGTTACCTGTCGCTCGACCGGCCGTCGGGCACCCTGTCAGGGGGAGAGGCACAGCGCACCAAGATGATCCGTCATCTCGGCTCGTCGTTGACCGACGTCACCTACGTCTTCGACGAGCCCACGATCGGAATGCACCCCCATGACATCGAGCGGATGAACGACCTGCTGCGGCAGCTGCGGGACAAGGGCAACACCGTGCTCGTCGTGGAGCACAAGCCCGAGACGATCGTGATCGCCGACCACGTCGTCGACCTCGGTCCGGGTGCCGGCACGGCCGGTGGCGAGGTGGTCTTCGAGGGCACCGTCGAGGGACTGCGGGGAAGCGACACGACCACCGGCCGCCATCTGGACGACCGGGCGACCCTCAAGGGACCGGTGCGCTCGTCTGCCGGCACGCTGGAGGTGCGCGACGCCAATACGAACAACCTCCGGAACGTCGACGTCGACATCCCGCTCGGCGTGCTCTGCGTCATCACGGGCGTGGCCGGCTCCGGGAAGAGCTCGCTGATCCACGGATCGATCTCCGGCCGCGATGGCGTGGTGGCGATCGACCAGAGCGCGATCCGCGGTTCGCGACGGAGCAACCCGGCGACCTACACGGGACTGCTCGACTCGATCCGCAAGGCGTTCGCCAAGGCCAACGGCGTGAAGCCGGCGCTGTTCAGCTCCAACTCCGAGGGCGCCTGCCCCACCTGCAACGGGGCCGGCGTGATCTACACCGACCTGGGCGTGATGGCCACCGTCGAATCAACCTGCGAAGAGTGCGAAGGGAGGCGCTTCCAAGCGTCGGTGCTGGAGTACACGGTGGGCGGCCGGAACATCGCCGAAGTGCTTGCGATGTCGGTGACCGAGGCCGAGGAGTTCTTCGGCGCGGGCGAGGCGCGCACGCCGGCCGCGCACACGATCCTCGACCGGCTGGCCGACGTCGGGCTCGGCTACCTCAGCCTCGGCCAGCCGCTCCCCACGCTGTCCGGCGGCGAGCGGCAGCGGCTCAAGCTGGCCACCACCATGGGCGAGAAGGGCGACGTCTACGTCCTCGACGAGCCGACCACCGGCCTCCACCTGGCCGACGTCGAGCAGTTGCTCGGCCTGCTCGACCGGCTCGTCGACTCCGGCAAGTCGGTCATCGTCATCGCGCACCACCAGGCGGTCATGGCGAACGCCGACTGGATCATCGACCTCGGCCCGGGCGCCGGCCACGACGGCGGCCGGATCGTCTTCGAGGGCACGCCCGCCGACCTCGTCGCCGCCCGCTCCACCCTCACCGGCGAGCACCTCGCGGCCTACGTCGGCACCTGACCGACGACGATCGACGCTGCCGCTCCTACTCGGCGTCCCTGATTCGCTGCTCCCGCACCTTGTCGATGTCTTGCTGGTACTTCAGCAGGATCGGCAGCGTCTGGTCGGTCACCGAGGCGTCGACGGTGTCGATCCCCAGGAGCTGTAACGCCCGAGTCCAGTCGAGCGTCTCGGAGACCGACGGCGGCTTCTTTAGGTCGGCTCCACGGATGGAGTGCACCACGCGAGCGATCTGCCCGGCGAAGGCCTCTTCCACGTCCGGGACGCGCGCGAGGATGATCTCCTTCTCCCGCTCGATGCTGGGGTAGGCCATCGGCAGGAAGAGGCACCGCCGCTTGAGCGCCTCCGAGAGCTCCCGCGTGTTGTTGGACGTGAGCACCACGAAGGGCACATGCTCCGACCGGATGGTGCCGAGCTCCGGCACCGAGACCTGCCAGTCGGAGAGAACCTCCAGCAGCAGGGCCTCGGTCTCGACCTCGAGGCGATCGATCTCGTCGATCAGCAGCACGACGGGCTCCGGCGACCGGATAGCCTGGAGCAGCGGGCGGGTCAGGAGGAACTCTTCGGTGAAGATGTCGTGTTCGACGCGATCCCAGTCGGACGCGTCAGACTCGGTCTGAATCCGCAGCAGCTGCTTCTTGTAGTTCCACTCGTAGATGGCCTTGGCCTCGTCGAGCCCCTCGTAGCACTGGAGGCGGATCATCTCGCGGCCCGTGACCTCTGCGACCGCCTTCGCGAGTTCGGTCTTGCCGACACCCGCCGGGCCTTCGCACAGGATGGGCTTCGCGAGACGGTCCGCGAGATAGACGGTGACGGCCAGTTCGTCGTCGCACAGATAGCGAGCCCGGGCCAGCCGATCTCTGACCTCCTCGGCCGAGGCGAATGCGGATCGAGGGGAGCTGGTCATCGGGTTCGCGATCCTTTCGCGTCGGTGACGTCGCTTGCGCCGCTCAATGATGGCGTATCGGCGTCCACCGTCGGTGGATCGTCGGTCGCCGACGTGCGCACTCGCAACCGCACCGGGAAGGGCTCCACCTCCCACCGACCCGCGATCAGGCCCCAGATCCCCTTCGGCGCGCGCAGCATCACGAGGATGGAGACCGCGCCCAGGATGATGAGATACACGGTGCCGAGATCGGCCAGGTACTCCTGCAGCAGGAAGTACACCAGCGTGCCGACGATAGGACCCGTGACCGTGCCGATTCCGCCGATCACGACGGCGAAGATCATGAACGCCGTCCAGTTGACGCTGAAGGTGGCCGTGGGTTGCAGGCGGAGGAGGCTCAGGTAGATGACGCCGCCGGTGAGCCCGGCCACCGTGGAGGCGATCACGTAGACGATGACCTTGGTCCGCTGGACGTCCACCCCGAGCGAGGGCGCGGCGCTCTCCCGATCGCGGACGGCGAGCACGCCGAGGCCGAGCCGGGAGCGGAGCAGGAGGAACACGAGCAGGACCGAGCCGAGGCCCACGCCCAGGGCGATCCAATAGGTGGCGAACGTACGGAGCTGGCGGTCGATCCCCGTCACGGCGATCGTCGCGCCCGAGCCGCCCCCCAGCCGCTGCGTGTTCGCCACCAGCAGCCGATACACCTCGGCCACGACCCAGGTCCCGATCGCGAAATAGCCGCCGCGAAGGCGGAAGACGAAGGCCGACGTCAGGAGAGAGAGCAGGCCGGCGACCATCCCTGCGAGCAGCACCGCCAGGAAGACGTTGACCCCGTAGAGGTTCGCGAAGGTGAGGAGGGCGTACGCCCCGACGCCGATGTACGCCTGCTGGCCGATCGAGACCAGGCCCGCGTAGCCCGCCAGCAGGTTCCAGCTCTGGGCGAGCGCCAGCAGGTAGAAGAACTGCACGAGGGTGAGCAACACGCTGTCGATGAACAGGAACGGCGCGGCGGCCAGCACGAGCGCGACAACGATCAGCACCGCGACCGCCCACCGGCTGAACGGGGTGGCCCGTTCGACGAGGATTCGCTCGCTCACGACGGCGCCGTCCGCGCGAACAGGCCCGTCGGCCGCACGAACAGGACAGCCAGGAACACGAGATGGCCCGTGAGCTGGAACCAGCCGGGGGCGATGAGCTGCGCCCCGAGCGTCTGCGAGACCCCGAGGATCACGCCGCCGACGAGGGTCCCCCACAGCGAGCCGAGGCCGCCGATGATCACCGCCTCGAACGCGAAGATCAGCAGGACCGGCCCGTCGAGCGGACCGAACGTCGTGCGAACCCCCATGAACACGCCGGCGAGCCCCGCGATCGCCATCGCCATTCCCATGGCGATTGCGTAGACGCGGCGATCGTCGATCGCCATGAGCTGCGCGGCCTCCGGGTCGTCGGAGGTTGCGCGCAGTGCCCGGCCGAACGCGGTGCGATCGAGATAGAGCTGGAGGCAGACGAGCACCGTCACGGCGACCACGAAGATGAGCAGCGGGAACCACCCGATCGCGAGCCGGTCGGTCAGGCGGAGGCTCGCGCTCTCGAGTCTCCCGGCGTTGAGGCCTTGCGAGTCCGCCGAGAAGATCCGGAGCAGCAGGTTCTCCGCGATGATGGCGATCCCGAACGTCACCAGGAGCGGCGGCAGGACGCCGCCTCCCAGCGAGTGGTTGACGACGAGCCGCTGGAACGCGTAGCCGACCGCGAACATCGTCGGGACGACGAGCGCGATCGCGACCAACGGATCGATCCCGAGATGTTCGACGAGGACCAACGCGACGTAGGCGCCGAGCAGGGTGAGGACCCCGTGAGCGAGGTTGACGACGCCCATCACCCCGAAGATGAGCGAGAGCCCGGTCGCGAACAGCGCGTAGAGGCCGCCGAGCAAGATGCCCTGAACGACCGCGTTCACCTTCGCACTCTCGTCTCCTCACATCCCGAAGTACGCGGCGGTGACCTGCTCGTGGGTGAGCTCCTCGGGGCTGCCCTGCAAGGAGATGCGACCCTCGAGGAGGCAGTAAGCGCGGTGGGCGATCCGCAGCGCCTGCGTGACGTCCTGCTCCACCACCACCAACGTGGTCCCCGACTCGGCGATCGACGGGATCGCCAGGTACAGCTGCTTGACGACGATCGGCGCGAGCCCGAGGGAGATCTCGTCCATCAGGAGCAGGCGCGGGTTGGCCATCAGGGCCCGCCCGATCGCGAGGGCCTGCTGCTCGCCGCCGGACAGCACGCCGGCCCGACGCTCCGACAGCTGCGCCAGGATCGGGAACAACTCCAAGACTCGAGCGAGGGTCCACGGTCCTTTCCGCCCGCCGTAGGTCCCGACCAGCAGGTTCTCGCGGACGGTGAGACTGGGGAAGACCCGGCGCCCCTCCGGCACGAGGGCGATCCCCATGGCGGCGCGTCGATGGGCGGGCCGATCGCCGACGGCCATGCCGTCGAATCGCACGGTCTCCGGCGCCGAGGGCTGGAGGCCGGCGACGGCGTTCAACAGGCTCGACTTGCCGGCTCCGTTCGCGCCGATCATCGTCACGATCTCGTTGGTCTCGACCTGCAGCGACAGCCCGAACAGCGCCTGGAAGTCGCCGTAGAACACGTCGAGATCCCGGACCTCCAGCAGGCTCATTCCTCGCCGACCCCCATGTAGACCCCTCGGACCTCCGCGCTCGCCATGACCTCGTCGGGCGGCCCCTCCGCGAGCTTCCGCCCGAAGTCGATCGCCATCAACCGATCGACGACCGACACGAGCGCGTGGACGATGTGCTCGATCCACACGATCGTGAGCCCCCCGGAACGAAGGTCGCGAATCGTGCCGATCAGGGCCTCCACCTCGGCCTCGGTGAGTCCGCCACCGATCTCGTCGAGCAACAGGAGGCGCGGCCCGGTCGCGAGCGCCTGGGCGAGCTCGAGTCGCTTGCGCTGGAGCAGTGTCAGGGAGCCGGCCGGGACGTTCATCTTGCCGACGAGATCGACCTGCTCGAGCAGTCGGACGACGACGTCGAAAGGGTCGGCCACCGACTCAGCCCGGCCGAACCGCACGCCGACGAGGACGTTCTCCGCAACCGTCAGCCCCTCGAACGGCTGCGGCACCTGGTACGTGCGGGCGATCCCCGCCCGACATCGAACGTCGGCGCGCGCGCGAGAGATGTCACGGCCGTCGAAGGTGATCCGGCCCTTGTCCAGCCGGACGGTCCCGGCGATGAGATGCATCATCGTGGTCTTCCCCGCGCCGTTGGGGCCGACCACGCCGAGCGCCTCCCCGGCCTCCACGCGGAGGCTCAGGTCCTGGATCACGCGCACCGAGCCGAACGATTTCTCGACGTGTTCCAGCTCGAGGAGCGCGCTCACCCCCCCTCCTGAGTCATCCGGCGCGACGCCATTGGATCAGCTCGAGCCCGGGATCGGTTCCAGCTCGCCCCCGATAGGCACGTCCGGGATCGCCGCGTTGCTCACGACGACGAGGTCGTACGGGAAGTCGGTGCCCTTCTTCCACTGCCCGCCGGCGAGCTTGGTCTTGGCGACGTTCGGGAACGGTTCCCCGGTCCACTGCACGTTCCCGACGATCGTGTCCAAGTTGGTGGCCGTGATGGCCGCCACGATCGCGTCGGGCGTCAAGTCCGTCGTCCGTTGCAGTACGTCGGTAGCCACCTCGACGAGCGCGTGGGCGAACCCGAGCGGCTGCGTCCACTGCTGGCCGGTGGACTGCGTGAAGGCGTCTCCCAACTCGGCCGCGGACTGGTCCGTGAGCGAGGACGAGTACGGGTGGCTGGGGGTCCACCACACCTCGGTCGACATGCCCTCCCCCAGGTCGCCGAGCGCCTCGACGGATGCCGGGAACAGCAGCGCTTTGCCGACCGACGCGATCTTCGGGACGAACCCCTGCTGGTTGGCCTGGGTCCAGAAGGTCGTGAAGTCGGGCGGGATCGGCACCCCGGTGAGGATCTCGGCGTCGGCGTCGATGAACGCCGAGATCTGCGCGCTGAAGTCTTGCGTCCCGTTCTCGTACCGGCCCGGATCGATGATCTCGTACCCCTCGGGGGTGAAGAAGGACGGGAAGCCGACGTTCGGGTCTCCCCAGGCGTTGCCGTCGCCGTCGTTGGGGAACAGGCCGGCCACCTTCTTGTTGGTCTCGATCGTGTTCCACATGTCGAGGAAGACGGCCTCGATGTCCTCGAGCCCCCAGAAGAAGTGGTACGCGTACGTGAACGGCTTCCACGAGTTCGGGTCCGTCGGATCCTGCTGCTGGCCGATGAACCACGGTTGCCAGGGGGCCACGGTCGAGATGCACGGCACCCCGGCGGCCTCGCACTGCCCCGAGACCGGGTTCGTCGTCTCCGGCGTGGACGCCACGAGCATGAGCGAGACCCCGTCCTGGTTGATGAGGTCCGAGGCCACCTCGGCCGCGTGGTTGGGGTCCGACTCGCTGTCGGCGGTCACGATCTCGACGGCCCGCGTGCTCCCGGCGATCATGAGCCCGCCGCTCAAGATGTCGGAGAGGGCACCCAGGACGTAGGAGTCCGCGGCGCCGAACGGGGCGAGTGCCCCGGTCGTGGGGCTCACGTAGCCGACCTTGACGGCCTCGCCCGTCGGGCCGCTGCCGCCGGTTCCCCCGGAGCCCCCCGTCCCACCGGTCCCGCCGGTGTCGCCGCCGCCCTCGTCGGAGGATCGGCAGGCCGCGAGGACGCCGGAAAGTCCCAGAGCCGCTCCGCCCATGCCGACGCCGTGCAGAAACCGTCGCCGGCTGACCAACCGCTCGGCGAGCACGCGGTCGATGTCGAACCCCCGCTGGTTCTCCCCCATCTGCCCCTCCCGTCCCGTCCTCACACGGATGACGACCGTGCGTCCCCCTCCGACGGAGCCGGCTCCCGACCCCGATCAACACCCGTCACGGTTGACTCCTTCGCTCCGCCGGCCTGCGACCGTGATAGGCGTCGTCCAGCAGCTGACGCACGTCGGCCTCGCTCACCGGTCGCGGGTTCCATGGTGGCGGCTCGACGACCAGCGCCGCCGCGCGATCCAGATCCTCCTCGCGCATCCCGAGGGACTCGAGGCTCGTCGGGGCACGGATCGAGACCGCGAAGTCGAACAGCTCGACGGCGGCGTCGTCCGTCTCGAGCGCGCGAGCTGCGCGCGCGAGCGCCTCCGCGGCCGCCGGCTCGTTGAACCGGACGGCGTGCGGCAGGATCACGGCGTTCACCTCGCCGTGCCCGAGGCCGAAGGTGCCGCCCAGCACGTGGCAGATCCGGTGGTGGATCGCCATGCCGACGACCGCGAGCGCCGCCCCCGCCAGGTACGCGCCGTACATCGCCTCCGTCCGAGCCCCGAGGTCGCTCGGGCGATCGACGGACCCGGCGATGCCGACACGGAGCGCTCGGATGCCCTCCTCGGCCATCAGCGACGTGATGGGGTTGGCGGCGCTCGCGTAGAGCGCCTCAACACAGTGCGCGATCGCGTTCATCCCGCTCGGCCCCGTGACCGACGGCGGCAGCGAGACCGTCAGCGCCGGGTCGTAGATGACGGTCTTCGGCAGCACGGCGAGGTCGCGAGCGACGCGCTTCTCGCCTTCGCTCGTGATGCCATAGATCGGAGTCATCTCCGATCCCGCGTAGGTCGTCGGCACGGCCACGTGCGCGATCCCGGTCTCGAGGGCGATGGCCTTGCCGAAGCCCGTGGTGGTCCCGCCGCCGATGGTGACGACACAGTCCGCGCCGCTGTCGCGGGCAGCGCCGACCGCACGCTCCGCGGCCTCGGCAGGAACATGCTGCTGGATGTCGGAGTAGATCCCGACCTCGCGCGAGCCGAGTCGCGCGGCGAGGCCGTCGGCCACGGGCTTGGTGAGCGGGTCGACGACGAGCAGGACGGCGTTCGCCGGCAGGTGCTCGAGCTCCTCCGGCAGCCGGTCGATCGATCCCACGCCGAAGACCACTCGCCCGGGGAGCGCGTCGTAGGTGAACGACCTCATGGGCGCTCGTACCAGGGTGGGAGGTCGGCATCGACGTTCACCCAGATCGATTTGGCCTCGGTCACCTCGTGCATCGCCTCGAAGCCCATCTCCCGCCCGTAGCCGGAGGCGCCGAGGCCGCCGAACGGAGACCCGGGGTTCACCCGCTTGTACGTGTTGACCCAGACCATGCCGCTGCGCAACTGCGACGCGATGCGATGGCCGCGCCGCAGGTCCGCCGTCCAGAGCCCACCGCCGAGCCCGTACTCGGTGCCGTTGGCGATGGTCACGGCCTCGTCATCCTCGCGAAACGTCGAGACCGTCACGAACGGCCCGAAAACCTCCTCGCGACACACGCGGTCTCCCGGGTCCGCGCGCACGACGGTCGGCTGGATGTAGAAGCCCGAGGAGAGCGTCTCGTCCTCGGGAGCCCCACCCCCGGTCAGCAGCTCGGCCCCTTCGTCGAGGGCGATCTTCACGTACCCGAGAACGCGGTCGCGGTGCTCCTCGGAGGTGAGCGGGCCCATCTCGGTTTCGGGATCGAGCGGATCCCCCAGCCGGATCGATCGCGCGAGCGCCACGAAGCGTTCGACGAACTCGTCGGCGATCGACTCGTGCAGGATCAGCCGCGATCCCGCGATGCACGCCTGCCCCTGATTGTGGAAGATCGCGTACGCCGAGCCGTTGATCGCCTGCTCGAGGTCCGCGTCCGCGAAGACGACGTTCGCGCCCTTGCCGCCGAGCTCGAGGTGCAGGCGTTTCAGGTTGCCGGCCGACGCTTCGACGATGCGACGGCCCACCTCCGTCGAGCCCGTGAAGCTGATCTTGTCGACGCCGGAGTGCGCGGCGAGGTCTGCCCCCGCGACCTCGCCGAGCCCCGGAACGACGTTGACGACCCCGCCCGGCACGCCGACCTCGTTCATCAGCTCCGCGACGCGCAGGGCCGTGAGCGGTGTGAGCTCGGCCGGCTTGAACACGACGCAGTTGCCCGCGGCGAGCGCGGGTCCCATCTTCCAGCTCGTGAACATGAGCGGGAAGTTCCACGGGACGATGTGCCCGACGACGCCGACGGGCTCGCGGAGCACGTAGTTCAGGAACCCCTTCTCGACGGGCACCACCGAGCCCTGGAACTTGTCGGCCATGCCGCCGAAGTAGCGGAAGGTGGCGGCCGTCCTCGGGACGTCGAGACGCATCGAGTCCCGGAGCGGGTGGCCCGTGTCACGGGACTCGAGTTGCGCGAGCTCGTCGGCTCGATCCTCGATCGCGTCGGCGAGACGCAGCAGGAGGCGGCCGCGGTCGGTCGCGGCGGTCGCCCGCCACGACGGGAACGCCTCGCGTGCCGCCGCCACGGCTAGATCGACGTCGTCGGCCCCCGCCAGGGCGACCTCGGCGAGCGTCGACCCGTCGTGCGGATTGAGGACCGCGAGGGTCGCGCCCGATCGCGCGTCGACGAACCGGCCCCCGATGAAGAGCTTCGTCTGCACGTGCCCTCCTCCGGCCGGCCAGCGCCGGCTCGGCTGCGATCAGAAGTTCACCGCGACGGGAGGCAGCTTCCCGCTCGAGAGCAGCTCGGGCAGATTGGGCGAGGCGTTCTCCCAGACGAACAGCATCGAGCGCTTGGGCGCGTAGCCCTGGTGGCGAATGTCCGCCGGCATGGACGCGACGTCACCCGGCTTCATCACCAGGTTGGCGCGGGCAGTGCCGCTGTCGCGATCCTCGATGTTCCACCAGATCTCGTCCGACAGCTGCACGAACCACTCGACGCGATCGTTGCCGTGGATGATCGGCAGGATGTACTCCTCGGTCGTCGGGCAGGCGAGGCTCGCCTTGCACGCGGCGACGACCGACGGGTTCCACGTCACGTCGGACCTCGACAGGTAGGCGAACAGGTTGAACGCGCAGACCTCGTCTTCGAACCCGGGCTCCGGGCGCACCTCGGGCTCGTCCTGCGGGACGTCGGCGAAGTGCCGGTTGATCGGGAACCCGCTCTCGTCGGAGCGGATCTGCTCGTCCCCCGGAACGCCCACCATCCGGCTGGCCGCGACCCGATGCCGGGTGATCGCCTTGCGGTTGTCCCCGTGCTTGGAGCCGAAGGCGCTGCCGGTCTCGGTCGGGCTCGCGAACGGATCGAAGCCCTCGTTGGTCCAGTCGTCGAGCATCGCCTTGAAGGTCTCGCGGATGAGCGGCGTCGCGAAGTTCTCGAGGTGGTCGAGCTCCGCCTTGCGGTAGGCGTCGTTGTAGCGGCCCGCGAACAGGTCGACGGTCCCGTAGTGGTTCATCGTGCCGATGACGCCGTCGAAGTTCACGATGCCGTAGAAGAAGTCCCAGGCGACATCGCGCTGCAACGCCTTCAGGAAGGCGTCCGCGGACATCACGTGCCGGCCCGTCGGCCACGAGATGTACACGAAGTACTCGTTGCGGGTGAACTCGATCTCACCCAGCCGGAAGCTCCGATAGCCGAACTCGTTCGCCTCCCCGGCGTCGACCGCGATCTCGGCCTCCATCTCCACCGCCATGCCGCTTCCCTCCTCCGTCGTGCGAACGTGTCGATCAGGGGATCGTCTGACAGATCTCCGCCCACTTGTAGACCGTGTCGTCGCCCTCGACGGTCTGCATCATGATCACGCCGGTCACCACGGCGTGGAATTGGTAGGCCGCGCCCGCGGGCAGCAGTGCCATGTGGCCGCGCCGCGCGACGATCGTCCCCATCGTCTGCCCGACAGGTTCGCCGTCGATCGCAACGGAACCGTTCTTGTCGTCCGGGACGATCGAGGGATCGTCGAGCTTCACGAGGCGAACCTCCACCTCGCCGTCCATCACGATGGCGAACTCGTCGTGCGCCGCCGCGCGCCAACCGGAGTCCCCTTCGGCGCGAAGCACCTCCAGGACGTACTCCATGTTCTTGCCCACCGCGACCTTCTCGTAGGGCCGCGACATCGAGGCGACCTCGAACATGTTCGAGTACGTGTACTGCTTGGGATTGCCGTCGAGAACCTCGAGGGAACCCTTCTCGTACTCGCTCAACGAACCGAACTTCGTCGGCTGGGTCGTCACCGCCGGATCACCCCCGCGTCGCGCCTCCGCCCTTGCGCCGCGGGCCTAGAATTGGCGGACACGGTCGCCGGGAGGGACTCATGTTCGGCATACGTACAGTTGTGCGGTTCCCGTGCAACTGGCATTATTTCCCGGGGGTCTGACCGTGTCAACTCAAACGCGATCCGCAGAGTTCGTCCAATCGCTCCAGCGCGGACTCGACGTGATCAAGGCGTTCTCGCGAGAGGAGCCGGAGCTCACGCTGAGCGAGATCGCGATCCGCACCGGCCTGACGAGGGCCGCGGCGCGGCGCTTCCTGATCACGCTCCGTGACCTCGGATACGTGGACTCGGACGGACGACGCTTCTCCCTCAGCCCTCGGGTGCTCGAGCTCGGCTACACGTACCTCTCGTCGCTGCCGATCTGGGACGTGGCGCGACCGTATCTCGAGGAGCTCGCGTCCCAGGTGAACGAGACGACCTCCGCCTCGGTCTTGGACGGCACCGACATCGTGTTCGTCGCCCGGGTGGAGACCAAGCGCATCATGAGCATGACGCTCGGCGTCGGCTCTCGCCTGCCGGCCTGGGCGACCGCCATGGGTCGGGTGCTGCTGGCGAACCTGTCCCCCGAGGCGCTCGACGCCTACTTCGCCCAGGTCACGCCGACGCCGATGACCGAGCGAACGGTGACCGACGAGGCGCGGCTGCGCGAGGTGATCGCGGAGGCCCGGACCAAGGGGTGGACGCTGGTCGACCAGGAGGTCGAGGACGGCGTGCGCTCGATCGCCGTCCCGGTCTTCCGCTCGGCCGGGCACGCCGAGGCCGCCGTCACGGTGTGCTCGCACGCCTACCGGGTCACGCTCGAGCGGATCCGCGAGGAGTTCCTCCCGCTCGTCCAGCAGGCATCCGCGAGGATCACCCAGGCGCTCGCCGTCCGCTGACGCGCGCGAGCTCACAAGGGGATCGCACGGCCGCCCCAGGCCTCCGGGGGGTCGGGCGACTTCGAGCGGGGAGCGTTCGGGAGCAGCACGTCGGTCGAGCCGATCGTCATGGCCGTGAGCTGCGCGATCACGTCGTGGATGTCGGGACTGTTGGGCAGGACGCACCGCAGGTCGGTCACCCCGGCATGGGCGAGCTCGATCACCCGCTCCTGACATTGCTCGAGCGTCCCGAACACGCCGATCTCGGCCGGCTGCCCGATCGCGCGGAAGATCGGCTCGCTCTCGGCGCGCGCCTGGGCCTCCGCCGTCGTCCTGCCGATCGAGACCGGGGCCTCGAGCGCGACCCCCACCGTCGACGGGTCGCGGCCGGCGCGGCCGCACGCCGCACGGATGCTCGTCACCACCTCGGCGACGTCCGTCTCGAGTCGCGCCGGGAGGAGCAGATCGTCGGCGTGGCGCGCCGCCACCTCCAGCGTCGCGAGATCGGCCGCCTCGACGGCGATTCGGGGCGTCCCGCCCTCCGCCGAGACTCGATCGGCCGAGCCTTCCGGCGTCATCGCGACCGCCTCCGCCTCCAGTCCTTTGCGCAGTGCCACCGCGTACGCCTCGAGCGCATCCGCGCCGCCCTGCACGCCCGGCCCCGAGATCGTCAACTCCAGCCGACCGCCGCTTGCGGCGTCAAGTGTCGACGCCATCGCCGACAGCGATTCCGCGGAGTGGAGGCCGGTCGACACCACCGCCCCGACGGTCGGCTGCTTGGTCTCCTGCGCCGCGAGCGTGATCGCCGTCCACGCGTCGAGGGTTCCCGCCTGCAAGGGTTGGTCGACCTCCCGGGTCCACAGGCTCTCGATCCCGGCGCCGTCACACATCCGGGCGACCTCGCGGAGCCGATCGGGGCGATTGCGGAGGTCGAGGACCACGCCGAGCCGCAGGAGCCGGCCCGGCGCGGCAACGGTCGGTCTGAACGCGGACACGCTTCCTCGTGGCTGTCGGTCGTCGTCCTCGTTCGAGATCCGCACACTTGTGCGTCTCGCAAACGGGATGCGAGCATAGTGTTCGTCCCAGGATGAGCACAACCACGACCCCTGCCGGCAACGAGACGTTCGCAACGCTCCTGCTGCGGTTCGTGCATCGGCTGCGCGATGCTGCCGTTCCCGTCTCCATGGTGGAGGCGCTCGACGCCGTCGAGTCGATCCGATACCTCGATCTCGCGGACCGAGCCCAGCTCCGCGCGGCGCTCGGCGCGAGCCTCGTCAAGCGAATCGAGGACCGGCCGGCCTTCGAGTCGTTGTTCGACATCTACTTCCCCGTCGCGCGCGAGGCGATCACGGTGGAGACCACCCTGGATCGAAGCGACGAGACGCCGGCCGACGGCCTCGGAGCCGCGCATGCGGCCGGCGAGGCCGAGCGGCCCTCCGATGAGCTGCTCCGTCGTCTGCTCGACGCGCTTCGATCGGGCGACGACGGCGCGCTTCGCGCGCTCGCGGAGCTCGCGGTGGGGCAGTTCGCCGGGATTCAGGACGGCCGGGACGCTGCCGAGCGCTACTACCTGATCCGCATCCTTCGGCAGCTCGAGCTGTCCCGGCTGCTGCGCGAGGCGATCCTGCAGACCCGAGCCGAGCTCGAGGATCCGGACGCGCTGGACCAACGGCTCGTCCGGGAGGAGCTCACCGAGCGGGTCGAACGGTTCCGCCAGATGCTCGCCGAGGAGCTTCGGTGGCAGCTCTCGGAGCTTCATGGCGCGGATGCCGCCGCGGCTGCGTTCCACGATCGTCCGGTGGAAGAGGTTGAGTTCCTCACGGCCTCCCCGGCCGAGCTGCGGGAGATGCGCGAGGCCATCCGCCCTCTCGCCGCGAAGCTGGCCGCCCGGATAGCGCGGCGCCGGAGGCTCCGCCGTCACGGGCGCCTCGATGTGCGCCGCACGATGCGGCGCTCGCTCTCATCCGGAGGCGTGCCCCTGGATCCCGCGTTTCGATTTCGCCGCGCCGCCAAGCCCGACCTCTACCTGCTGTGCGACATCTCGGGCTCGATGGCGGAGTTCGCGCGCTTCACGATGTCGTTGCTGCACGCGGCGAAGGGTGAGTTCTCGCGAATCCGCCTGTTCGTCTTCGTCGACGGGATCGACGAAGTCACGGACCGGTTCCAGGAAGGATCGGACTGGCTGGCACCCCGCAACCTGCTGTACGGGTCGAACGTCGTCGCCGCCGACGGGCACAGCGACTACGGGCGGGTCTTCGATCGCTTCTGGCACCAGTACGCTTACGCCGACCTCGATTCCCGGGCCACGCTCATCATCACCGGCGATGCCCGCAACAACTACCGGGAGAGCGGCATCGAGGACTTCCGCTCCATCGCCGCCCGAGCTCGTCGCGTCTACTGGCTGAACCCGGAGTCGCGCGACGGATGGAACGAGTCCGATTCGATCATCGACAGCTACCAGCCCGCCTGCACCGGCGTGTTCGAGGTGCGGAGCTTGCGACAGCTCGCCGACTTCGTCCTGGCGATCACCTGATCCGGAAGGGAGGAACATGCCTGCCAACGAGCGACTCGAACGGGTGCTGGCCGTCGTGACGGGGGCGCTGAAAGACGCCCTCGTCGAGGCCGAGGTCACCGAGGACGAGCTCTGGCTCGCGATCGGCTATCTCACGGAGGTCGGCAAGAGCGACGAGTTCGCGCTGCTGTCCGACGTGCTCGGCATCTCGGTGCTGGTGGACCGGATGACCCACGCCGACGGCTCCGGGGCCACGGCGAGCAACGTGCTCGGGCCGTTCTACGTCCCCGGCGCCCCCCTGCTCGAACCGCCCTACGAGCTGGCGGCGAGCGACGAGCCGGGCGAGCCGCTCGCCGTGAGCGGCCGAGTCACCGACGCTGCGACCTCGGCGCCGCTGGGAGCGGCCGAGCTCGACGTGTGGCAGGCGAACGCGGACGCGCGGTACTCGAACCAGGACCCGTCGCTGGACGCGTTCCACCTTCGAGGCAGAATCCCCGCTCAGCCCGACGGCACGTACGCGTTTCGAACGATCGTCCCGCCCTCGTACGAGGTCCCGAAGCACGGGCCGGTCGGCCGGCTCATGCGCGAGCTCGATCGCCACGCGCACCGTCCGGCGCACCTGCACCTCAAGGTCACCTGTCCGTGGTACGCGCCGCTCACGACGATGCTCTACTTCGCGGGAGATCCGTGGCTCGAGTCGGATCCGATCGGATCGGTGAAGGAGTCGCTCGTGGCCGAGATCGAGCGCGACGGTGAGGGGGCCCCGGCCCGTTGTCGGTTCGACATCGCCTTGCGACCTGCGTGAGGAGCGGCGCCGTCCGACGACATCGGACGGCGCCGCCTCGTTCGTGGGCGCTCAGGCCTCCGTCGACTGCGGGTTGTAGAACAACCCGAGGTTGAGCCCCCAGATCGCGTGCCACAAGTAGATCCCCACGATCGGCTTCCAAGCAGACGTGTTGAAGAAGAGCTTCCCGAGGTTCTGGCTGAACCAGCCGAGGTCGGCTCCGAAGACCTCGTTGAACAGCTGCGGCACCCACCACGCCGCGCTGATCGTGGCAAGCACCGCCGCGAAGATGAGCGCCTTCCACACGTTGCCGCTCGTCGTGTTCGGCAGCCGCAGCTTCGGGTGCACGAGGAACGCGAAGATCAGCGCGAAGCACATACCGGTCGCGAGGTGGTACACGGTTCCCGCCCAGAACTGCGAGAGCGGGCTGGCATCCGTTCCGAGGAGCAGGATGCCGTTGAAGTCCGGCCATTTCAGGTCCGGCATATTGATGCCGTGATACCAGTAGCCGGTCACCGTCGCGAGGTGCGTCGCGACGAAGCCCGCGACCAGCGCCGTCACCAGCCGGCTGCTCGAGACCGCCGACCGAAACGGCGGCGATGAAGCCTTGGCGTCCATGCCTCCCCCTCCCACGAGGACCGCCGGTGCCTGGGATCCGGCTTCGCGATGTTCGACATGCGAACGTCTGTCCGGATCGCAACCAGCGGGACTATGGCCGCGTCGGCAGATCCTGTCAAGACGAGGTGGCGCCGGGGGGCTGCGGCTCGTCCGCCTTCGCCGACCTTCGGCCCCGGCGCCGTTGCCGTTGTTCGTCCCCGACCCAGTAGCCGACGGGGAACAGCTGCACCCGCACTCGCCGGCTGACCGCTCCCCAGATGCCTCGGGGCCACCACAGCGCCACGCCGATGGCGACGAGCCCCATTGCGATGAGATACCAGGCCCCGTACCGCGACAGGGTCTGCTGAAGGATGAAGTAGACGGCCGTGCCGACGATCGGTCCCTCGATCGTGCCGATGCCACCGATCACCGTGACGAAGATCATCTGCGCCGAGAAGCCCACCGTGAACGCCGCGGAGGACTCGATCCCGAGCTGGCTGATGATCAGCACGCCGCCCGCCGCTCCGCAGCCGGCGGCCGACACGAGGTAGACGATGCGCTTCGCGCGCGTCACGCGCCCCCCGATGCTTCGCGCGCCGACCTCGTCGTCCCGGATCGCGGTCAGAAGCAGCCCGAGCCGGCTTCGCAGCGTCAGGTACGTGGCCGCGATGGCCGCCAGCACCACCGCGAGCGCCGCCCAGTAGGTGAACGCGGCGAGCAGATCGTGACCGAGGCTCGACAGTCCCGGCAGCCGGGCGCCGGTGCCGCCACCGAGCGAGCGGAAACGGCTGATCACGAGCTGACAGGTATCGGCGAAGACCCACGTCGCGATCGCGAAGTAGCCACCTCGGAGGCGAAGGAGCAGAAGCGACACGGGCAGGGCGATCGCGGCTGTACCGAGCGTCGCGATCGGGATGGCGGCGAACGGGCCCACCCCGTGCTGCGCGAGGGCGAGGACCAGGAACGCGCCGAGGCCCACGTACGCCTGCTGCCCCACCGACACGAGCCCCGCGTAGCCCGCGAGCAGATTCCACATCGTCGACATCGTGAGCAGGATGAAGACGTTGACGAGCGTGTCGGTGGTGCTCGAGAAGACGAGATACGGCAGGTAGACGAGCAGCAAGATGACGACGACGAGGACCGCGACGGAGCCCGTCAGCGCATGGCGCGAACGCGTGACGACGACCGCCCGGCCGCTCTCGACCTCCGGCATCGCCGCCCTCATCGGTCCTCCCGCCCACGCGCCAGCCCCTGCGGCCGAACCGCCAGCACCGCGAAGAAGACCAGGTGCCCGGCGAGGACGCCGTACGCGGGGTCGATGTGCGCGCCGATCGTCTGCGCCACGCCGAGCACGATGCCCCCGACCAGCGTGCCCCACAGGGACCCGAGGCCCCCGATCACGACGGTCTCGAACGCGAAGAGCAGCCGGCTCGGGCCGATGCTCGGATCGAACGTGGAGTAGGCGCCGAACGCCAGGCCCGCGAGCGCCGTGGTCCCGAAGGCGATCGCGGTCGCGATGCCGAAGACGTGCCGGTAGTCGATGCCGGCGATCTGGCTCGCCTCCCGGTCGTCGGCGACGGCCCGGATCATGCGACCGGTGGGAGTCCTCGACAGGAAGACCTGGAGCCCGAGCAGGACGGCGACCGCGACCGCGAAGATCCCAAAGGACAGGTACGCGATCGAGATGTCCGCGGTGAGGTGGAACGATCCGGACTTCAGCGATCCGAGATCGATCGAGCGGCTGTCGGCGGACATGAGCTCGAGCAGCACGTTCTGGATCACGATCGAAAGGCCGAAGGTCACGAGCAGGATGGTGAGCGGACCCCGGTCGATGCTCGTCTGGATCAGCGAGCGCTGCGCGAGGTAGCCGAAGAGCAGGGCGATCGGGACGACGATGACGAACGCGTAGAGCTGCGGGATGCCCAGCGCCGGCACGAGCCCGACGGCGAGGTAGGCGGCGACCACGGCGAGGTCCCCGTGCGCGAGGTTGATCACGCGCATCGTGCCGAACAGCAGCGACAGCCCGCAGGCGAGGAGCGCGTACAGCCCGCCGAGGAGCAGCCCCTGGACGGCGACGTTCACCCAGTCCACGAACGGCGCCTCGCCTACGACCCCGGGCCCGCCAGCCCGAAGTAGGCGGCCTCGATCTGCGCGGGCGTGAACGACGCCGGATCGCCCTCGAGCGTCGTCCGGCCCTTCAGCAGGCACTGGATCTTCGACGCGACCCTGAGCGCCTGGCTCACGTCCTGCTCGACCAGCAGGACGGTCACGCCCTCGGCGCGCAGGTCGGGCAGGATCCCGTAGATCTGGCGAACGACGAGCGGGGCGAGGCCGAGGGACAGCTCGTCGAGCAGGAGCAGCCGCGGGTTGGACACGAGCGCGCGCCCGATCGCCACCGCCTGCTGCTCGCCGCCGGAGAGCTGGACGGCGAGCTGGCGTCGCCGCTCCGGCATCCAGCGGAACATCTCGTACAGGCGCTCGATCGTCCACGGCCCGGGTCGCGCGTGGTACGTGCCGATCAGCAGGTTCTCCTCGAGCGTCAACGAGGGGAACAGGCGGCGCCCCTCGGGGACCAGGGCGATCCCCGCCGCGAGTCGACGCTCGGGCCGCTCCGCCGTGACGTCGCGCCCCTCGAACGAGATCCGGCCGGAAAGGGGCCGGTGCAGCCCGGCGAGCGTCCGCAGCAGCGTGGACTTGCCGGCGCCGTTCGCGCCGATGATGGCGCACACCTCTTTGGGACGGACCTCCAATCGCAGCTCGTGCAGGGCCCGGAGCTGCCCGTGCGCGACGGTGAGCTCGTCGACCTGCAGGAGGGGCTCGGCGTCGGCCTCGCCCTCGGCGATCGCGGCCTCCCCGCTCACCCGTCCTCCTGCGCCGCTTCCGCGATCGCCTCGGCCGAGGCCTCCGTGCCGAGGAAGACCTCCTTCACCGCCGGGCTCGACAGGACCTCGTCCGGCGTCCCCTCGCCGACGATCCGACCCGCGGCGAGGCAGATCATCCGATCGACGGTCTCGGTCAAGGCTCGCACGACGTGCTCGATCCAGATCACCGAGATGCCCTCCCCCCGCACGCCGCGGACGATCTCGACGAGCTCGGAGACCTCGGGATCGGTGAGGCCGCCGGCCACCTCGTCGAGCAGCAGGAGGCTCGGCCGCGTGGCGAGCGCGCGGGCGAGCTCGAGGCGCTTTCGCTGCAGGAGCCCGAGGGTCCCGGCCGGCCGGTTCGCCTCCGGCATCAGGCCGCACCGCTCGATCGAGGCCGCGGCCGCTTGGTAGCTCGCCGTCCCCCGGGCCCCGCCGCCCTGCTGCGCCGCGGTGAGGACGTTCTCGAACACCGTCATGTCCTGAAAGGGCCTCGGCACCTGGTAGATGCGCCCGATGCCGAGCCGGCACCGCCGGGCGGCGTCCAGTCGCGTGATCGAGCGGCCATCCAGGCGGACGTCCCCCGAGTTCGGCGACAGGTCGCCCGAGATCACGCCGAAGAGGCTCGTCTTGCCCGCGCCGTTGGGTCCGACGATCGCGAGCGCCTCGCCGGTGGCGACATCGATCGAGAGGTCATCGGCCACCGTGACTTGGCCGAACCGTTTGGTGACGTGGTCCAGCTCGAGCAGGGCCACCACGGGCGACAGGTTACGGGTTCGTCGGCACGAGGTCTCCGCCGATGGGGACGGCGGGGTTGATGCTGTTGTCGACGACGACCATCTCCCAGTCCCAGTCGGTCCCGGGCTTCCACTGCACGCCCACGGGGTTCACGATGCCGATCCCCGGGATCGTGGGGCTGTTGGGATCCGCAGGATCGATGTGCGGCCCCGTCCGGAAGTCGAGCGGCCCGGACATTCCCTCGTAGTTCACGGCGAACAGCGCCCCCGCCACCGCCTCGCGATCGCGCGGGTCGTCGACCGACTCGAAGGCCTCCTTCGCGACCTCGAACAGCGAGTAGGACGAGCCGAGCGTCTGGAGCCACTGCGTCCCGGTCTCCTCCTGATACGCGTTCGCGAGATCCTCCGCGGTGTCGTCGGACAGGCTCGAGGTGTACGGCATGAACGGGCCCCACCAGGAGTCCGTCGCGATGTTGTTCACGAGCTCGCCGAGGGCCTCCGTCTCCGCCGGGAACAACAGGACCTTCGCGACGGTGGCGAGCTTCGGCGCGTAGCCCTGTTGGGCGGACTGCTGCCAGAACGTGTTGAAGTCCGGGGGCAGCGGGGCGTTGATGTAGATCTGGCAGTCGTTGTCCTTGAACGTCGAGATCATCTGGGAGAAGTCGGTGACCTGGAGGTCCGGGTACGCGCCACCGTCGACCCAGGTGTAGCCGGCCGCGTCGATGATCCCCGGCCAGGCGTCGCGAAACGCGTTGCCGTCGGCGTCGTTGGGGAACATGCCGCCGACCACCTTGTTGGTCTCGACGCGCTCCCACATCGGGACGAAGCAGCCGCCGAACGCCTCGGCACCGAAGAAGTACATCGTCGTGTACTTGAACGGCTGAGGGTTCGCCGGATCCTCCTGGCGCGCGAAGTACCACGCCTGCCACGGAACCACGGTCGACAGGCAGGGAACTCCCGCCGTCTCGCACGCGTTGGCGACGGGGTTGGTGGTCTCGGGCGTCGAGCTCGTCACGATCATGTCCGCGTGGTCCTGCTCGATGAGCTCGCCGGCGACCTGGCCCGCGCGGTTGGGGTCCGATTGCGAGTCCTTCACGACGATGTCGACCGAGTAGGTGGTCCCGCCGACGGAGAAGCCGTTCGTGTACGCGTCGGTGGCGCGGATGCGGTCGACGACGAAGTTGTCGCCGGAGGCGAAACCGGCCAGCGGCCCGGTCTGCGGAACCACGAACCCGATGACGATCTTGTCGGTCGAGCCGGAGCCGGAGCCCTTGACGTCGCTCGTGCAGGCGGAGAGGAGGCCACCCGCTCCCATCGCGACGGCACCGGCCCCCATGCCCTTGAGCACCGATCGCCGCGAGATCGTCTGGTCCACAAGCGGGCCCCACCGATTCCGCTCGGCCGCCATCTCCCCCTCCTTCTGTTGCCCGTCCCGTGCGCGGGCCGTCCGGTCAGCGCACGAACATCCGCAGCGCGGACTCTAGGCTCGAACCCCGACCGCGGTCAAACACCTTCGGCCGAGATCTACGGGCTCCGCCTCAGTCGACCGCCGGGACCGCCGGGGGCGCGGCGCCGCTCAGGGCGAGCAGGTCCGCCTCGATCTCGTCCGCCGCCGCACGCAGTGCGGGGAGGAGCACCTTCTTCACGTCCTCGATGCTCAGCGTGGAGGCGTGCACGGGGATCGCGAGGCCGGCCGTCACCCGGCCTCCCGGCTCGCGGATGGGCACCCCCACCGTGCGCAGCCCGTCCTCGAGCTCCTGGTCGACGAGCGCGAACCCCCGCTCGCGGGTCTCGTCGATCACCCCGCGGAGACGGTCGAGGTCCGCGACCGTCCGGGGGGTGAGAGGCTCCAGACGGATCCGGTCCAGATAGCGCCCGAACTCCTCTGGCGAGAGCCCGGCGAGCAGCACGCGGCCCATGGAGGTGGCGTAGGCCGGCAGGCGCGTCCCCACCGCGATGGCGACCACCATGATCCGGCGAGCGGGCACCCGGAGCACGCAGACGACCTCGTCGCCGTCGAGCACGCCGACCGTGGCGGACTCCTGGACCGCCGCGACCATCTCCTCGACGTGGGGCTGCGCCACCTCGAGGACGCTCATCCCCGACAGGAACGCGTACCCGAGCTCCAGCACGCGCGGGCGCAGCGAGAACTCGCGGCCGTCCGAGCGGACGTACCCGAGCTCGACGAGCGTGAGCAGGAAGCGCCGGGCCGCCGACCGCGTGAGCCCGGTCGCGCGTGCGACCTCGCTCAGCGTGAGGCGGGGGGTGTCGGGGCCGAAGGCCCGGATCACGGCGAGCCCGCGATCGAGCGATCGGACGAAGTCGCCGTTTCTCGTCGTCGTCACGGCGCGGCCACCATAGGAGGTGCCCCAGCCAGGGTCAACCACGCGATGCTCCGCTTGACACTCGCGCGGAGCCGTCGCACAGTCGGTTCGCTGCGCGGAGACCGCGCTCGCCATGCGAACAGAACCGAGCGGGAGGGGGTCATGACGCTTCTCGACGAGGCCACGTGGTCGGGCAAGATCTACCAGGACGGCTGGGTGCCGGGCGGCGGCGGCGAGATCTCCGATCTCGAGCCGGCGACCGGCGAGGAGCTCGCCCGCGTCGGATCCGCGAACGCGGACGACGTCTCGAGGGCCGCGAGACGGGCCTCGGAGGCGCAGCCGGGGTGGGCCGCGACCGGCTACCAGGAGCGCGCCGCCATCCTTCGCCGCGCCGGGTCCCTGTTCGAGGAGCACGGCGAGGAGATCCAGGGATGGATCGTCCGCGAGACCGGCGCCATCCCGCCCAAGGGACAGCTCGAGACGTGGTTCGCCGCGAGCACGTGCTACGAGTCGGCCGGGCTCCCGTCCCAGCCGTACGGCGAGCTCCTCCAGACGCGCGACCCCCTGCTGAGCATGTCCCGGCGCAAGCCGGTCGGGGTCGTCGGCGTGATCTCGCCGTTCAACTTCCCGCTCATCCTGTCGATCCGGGCGGTCGCCCCCGCGCTCGCCCTCGGCAACGCCGTGATCCTCAAGCCGGATCCGCGGACGCCGGTGGTCGGCGGGGTCGCCCTCGCCCGGATCTTCGAGGAGGCGGGGCTCCCGGAGGGGCTGTTCTCCGTGCTGCCGGGCGGCGCGGACACCGGAGAGGCGCTCGTGGCCGACCCGAACGTCACGATGATCTCGTTCACCGGCTCGTCGCGGGCCGGGACCGAGGTCGGCCAGCTCGCGGCGAAGCACCTCAAGCGGTGCCACCTCGAGCTCGGCGGCAACAACTCGATGATCGTCCTCGCCGACGTCGACGTGGAGCGGGCGGTTTCCGTCGGCGCGTTCGGTTCGTTCATGCATCAGGGACAGATCTGCATGACGACGGGACGGCACCTCGTGGCCCGGGAGATCGCCGACGAGTACGCGGAGGTCCTGGCGGGCCACGCCGAGCACACCCCCGTGGGCAACCCCGCGACCGAGCAGGTGGCGCTCGGCCCGATCATCGACGAGAGCCAGCGGGACCGGGTGCACGCGATCGTCACCGACAGCGTCGCGGCGGGAGCCCGGCTCGCGGCCGGCGGCACGTTCGAGGGCCTCTTCTACCGGCCGACCGTCCTCGCGGAGGTGCCCACCGACGCCCCCGCGTTCACCGAGGAGATCTTCGGCCCGGTTGCGCCGGTCGTGGCGTTCGACTCGATCGACGAGGCCGTCAAGCTCGCCGGGTCGAGCGACCACGGACTGTCGCTCGGCATCCTCACTCGCGACGTGATGAAGGGGCTCGAGATCGCGGACCGGATCCCGACCGGCGTCGTCCACATCAACGACCAGACGGTCTCCGACGAGGTCGTGAACCCCTTCGGCGGCGTGAAGGCGACCGGGAGCTCGTGGATCGGCGGCCCGCACGCCAACGTGGAGACGTTCACGACGACCCAGTGGGTCACGATGCGAGGCGAGCTGCCCGAGTACCCGTTCTGAGCAGCGCGTGAGACCGAGCCCACCGACCTGGCGCGCGGAGGTCGTCGGCAGCCTGCTGCGTCCCGACTACCTGAAGGACGCGGTCGAGCGGGCGGATCGCGGCGAGCTCGACGAGGCCGCGCTGTCCGCCACCCAGGATCGGGCCGCGCTCGAGGCGCTCGCGCTCCAGGAATCGTGCGGCCTCGACGTCGTGACCGACGGCGAGGTGCGGCGGCGGTTCTGGTTCGACCCGCTCACGACGAGCCTGTCGGGCTACAACCCGGAGGAGACCGCGCCCGTGCCGTTCACGCGAGGCGGGCAGGAGCCGGCCGGCCCGCCGCCCAAGCTGCCGGTCGTGACCGAGCGGCTCGGCATCGCCCGCAACCTTCCGCTGATCGAGCACGCGTTCGTGCGAGCGCATTCCGACCTGCCGACGAAGGCGACGATCGCGGGGATGACCTACGCGAGCGTGCTGTACGTCCCCGGCCTGTCCGAATCGGCCTATCCCGACCGCGCGGAGTACATGGCCGACGCCGTCGCCCTCATGTCGCGGGTCGTGCGCGAGGCCGTCGACGGCGGCGTCCGGCACGTGCAGCTCGACTCCCCTCGCTACACCCACCTGGTGAGCGAGGAGGGGCGGGCCAACCTGCACAAGGTGGGACTCGATCCCGCCACGTGGCTCGCCGAGATGATCGCGTACGACAACGAGCTGATCCGCTCGGTCCCGGAGGCGACGTGGGCCGTCCACCTGTGCCGTGGGAACCATCGGAGCATGTGGTCGGTCGAGGGTGGCTACGACGACATCGCCGAACAGCTGTTCAACGATCTCGAGGTCGACCGGATCCTCGCCGAGTACGACTCGCCGCGCTCGGGCACGTTCGAGCCGCTGCGCTTCGTCCCGAAGGACAAGACGGTCGTGCTCGGGCTCATCACCACGAAGGAGCCCGAGCTCGAGGACGCGGATCAGCTCAGGCGCCGGATCGACGAGGCCGCCCGCCACGTGCCGCTCGACCGGCTCGCGCTGTCGCCCCAGTGCGGCTTCGCGTCGACGCTGCCGGGCAACCTCCTCACGTTCGACGACCAGCGCGCCAAGCTCGAGCTCCTCGGCCGGGTCGCCCACGACGTGTGGGGCTGACGCGCTCGTCGAAGGACTGAACGGGCCGGCAAGCCGCGGGTCTCGATCGCGTCAGGTGCGCGCGCGACCGGGCTCGGAGACGGCGACCCGGGTCCCCGGCAGCACGTCGTATCGCGCGTCCGGGACTCGATCCAGCCCCACGTAGTTCTCCGCGAGCGTCGCGGCCGCGGCGACCGAGGAGCAGACGTACTCGAGCTGCGAGCGCTGCAACCGCGACTGGAACCCGTCGTCGTCCGGGAAGCGGTGGAGCATCGAGGTCATCCACCACGAGAAGTGCTCGGCGCGCCAGACGCGGCGCAGGCACGTCGTCGAGTACGCGCGCAGCGACGCGTCGTCGCGAGTGCCGTACCAATGCGCGAGGGCGTCCGCGAGGACCCGAACGTCCGAGATCGCAAGGTTCATCCCCTTGGCGCCCGTCGGAGGAACGATGTGCGCGGCGTCGCCCGCGAGGAACAGCCGCCCGTGCTGCATCGGCTCGGCGACGAAGCTCCGCATCTCGGCCATCGTGCGCTCCCGCACGGGTCCCTCGTGCAGGCTCCAGCCGTCCTGGGCGGTGCGCGCGTGCAACTCCGCCCAGACGCGCTCGTCCGGCCAGTCCGCGGGCTCGTCGGCCGGCCCGCACTGCACGTACAGGCGGCTCAGCGTCGGCGACCGCATGCTGAGCAGCGCGAAGCCGCGCTCGTGGTACGCGTAGACGAGCTCGTCGCTCGAGGGCGCGACCTCGGCGAGGATCCCCATCCACGCGAACGGGTAGTGGCGAACGAACGTGGAGAGGACGCCGGCCGGGATCGCGTCGCGACAGACGCCGTGGAAACCGTCGCAGCCGGCGACGACGTCGCAGACCAGCTCGCGCTCGACGCCGTCGTGCCGATAGCGAAGCGTCGGTGCGTCGGTGTCGAGCTCGCGCGACCCGCACGTCCTCGACCTCGAACCGCAGCGGCCGCCCGGTCTGCAGGCGCGCGGCGATCAGGTCCTTCACCACCTCCTGCTGCCCGTAGACCGTGATCGTCCGCCCGCCGGTCAGCTCGTCGAACGCGATGCGATGACCGCGCCCGTCGAACCGGAGCTCGATACCGCGGTGCACCAGCCCCTCGCGCAGCAGCCGGTCCCCGACGCCGATCTGCACGAGCAGGTCCACCGTCCCCTGCTCGAGCACGCCGGCCCGAACGCGGCCCTCGACGTGCTCCCGGCTCCGGGCCTCGAGGACCACCGAGTCGATGCCGAGCCGGTGCAGCAGGTGGGCGAGGACGAGGCCGGCCGGCCCGGCGCCGACGATCCCGACCTGCGTTCGCTCCGCAACCACGCCCGCGGGGACCTCCTCGCCGCGCCCGTCCGAGCCGGGTCATCGTAGCCACTCTCCGGGCCCGGACGTGCGAGATCCGGACATGCGTTCGCCCTGCGGGCGAACTAGCCGTCGACGGCGAGGGCCTCCTCGGCCGCCCGGAACGCGGCGTTCGCGGCCGGGATGCCCGCGTACACCGAGGTGTGCAGGAGGACCTCGGCGATCTCCTCGGGGGTCACGCCCAGGCGGCGGGCCGCCCGAACGTGCATCGCGATCTCGCCCTCGCGGCCGAGCGCCGCGAGGACCGCGAGCGTCACGCACGAGCGGGTCCGCCGATCGAGCCCGGGTCGAGACCACACCGATCCCCACGCCGTCCGGGTGAGATGTTCCTGGAACGCGGCCGTGAACGCCGTCGTCTCGGCGATCGCCCGGTCGACGTGCTCGTCGCCGAGCACCTCGCGCCGCACCCGCATGCCGGTCTCGTACGTGGGGTCGCTCATCGGGTCTCCTTGGTCGACAGCAGGTGCCGCAGCAGCAGCTCGGTCACGCGCTCCGGCAGCTCCACGTTCGCGAGGTGCGCGGCCTCCAGCCATTCCACCTCGCACCGCGCGATCCCGGCCGCGAGCGCGTCGACGTCGTCGGCCGATACGGCCGGGTCGTGCTCGCCGGCAACGACGAGCGTGGGCGCGCGGATCGCGCCGAGCTCCCCCCGGAGGTCGGCGCGGCCGACGACCTCGCAGCAGGCCGCGTAGCCCTCGGCCGGGGTCGCCGCGATCATGTCGCGCATCCGCGCGACGACGTCGGGATGGCTCGCCGCGAAGTCGGGCGTGAACCACCGGCCGACGACGGCGTCGGCCACCGCGCCGGTCCCCTTCGCCCGCACGAGCGCTGCGCGCTCGAACCAGGGATCCGGCGTGCCGAACCGGGCCGACGAGCCGCACAGGGCGAGGCGGTCGACGCGCTCGGGCGCGTGGACGGCGACCCACATGCTCACGAGCCCGCCGAGCGACGCCCCGCACAGGTGCGCGCGCGCCACGCCGAGCAGGTCGAGCAGCTCGAGGACGTCGCGGCCGAGATCGGCCAGCTCGTACGGTCCGGCGGGCTGCGCCGACGCCCCGTGACCGCGCAGGTCGTAGCGGATCACGCGGAGCCGCCTCGAGAGCTCGGGCACCTGTGGGTCCCACATCGCGAGCGCGCTGCCGAGCGAGTTCGAAAGAACGAGCGCGGGGGCGTCGGGCGGACCCTGGACTTCGTGGTGCGGGATCACCCGGGGCTCCCGCCCTCGCGAGCGGCATGCGCGGTGAGCGCCCGTGCGACGAAGGCGTCCGCCGCCCCGAGGTAGCCCGAGGGGTCGAGGAGCCGCGCGAGGTCGTCGGCGGACAGGCGACCCCGGACCTCGGGAGCCTCCGCCAGGACCGTGGCGAACGCGCGCTTCTCCGCGATCGAGCGAGCCGCGACGCGCTCCACCACCTCGTGCGCGGCCAGCCGGCCGAGCTCGGGCGCGAGCGCCCCCGCTACCCGCTCGGCGAGCAGCAGCCCGCCGGTGCGCTCGAGGTTGGTCTGCATCGCGCGCTCGTCGACCTCCAGGTGCTCCAGGCAATCGCGAAGCCACGACGCCGCCGAGCCGACCGAGACGAGCAGAGCCGAGAGCGGACCCCATTCCGCGTGCCAGGCGCCCGCCGCGCGCTCGTGCTCCTGGATGCCGGCCGCGAGGACGTTCGCGACGAGCCCGGGAGCCTGCCGCGCGCAGGCGAGCGCGCTCACGGCGGCGATCGGGTTGCGCTTGTGCGGCAGCGTCGACGAGCCTCCGCGGCCCGGCGCACCCTCGCGGACCTCGGCCACCTCCGTTTGGGCGAGCAACACGACGTCCTGCGCCGGCTTGCCGACGGCGTCGGCGGCCTCGCCCAGTCCCGCGGCGAGCTCGATCACCCGGGCGCGGTCGGTGTGCCAGGGCAGCACCGGCTCCCGTAGGCCGAGCTCGGCGGCGAACGCCGACAGCACGTGGATCCCGCCGGCCCCGAGCGACGCCAGGGTCCCGGCCGCCCCGCCGAGCTGCGCCGCGAGGCGTTCGGCTCGTACCGTCTCCAGCCGATCCGCGGCCTCGTCGAGCCCGATCATCCATCCGGACGCCTTCAGTCCGAAGGTCGTGGGCAGCGCGTGCTGGAGCAGCGTCCGTGCCACCATCGGCGTCGACCGATACCGCGCGACGAGGGCGGCGGCGGCCGTCGCGGCCCCCCGCAGGTCGTCGAGCAACGGCCTGAGCGCGCGTGCGGCGACGAGCATCGCCGCCGTGTCGAGCACGTCTTGGCTCGTGGCGCCGGTGTGGACGTGACGAGAGGCCGGCTCACCCACCGCGGCCGTCAACGCGGCGACCATCGGCACGACGGGGTTCCCGGCGTCGCCCGCCCGGCGGCCGATCGAGTCGAGGTCGAACGCGTCGACCCGGCACGCGCGCGCGATCGCCTCGGCGTCCTCGGAGCGGATCACCCCGGCGGCGGCGAGCGAGCGAGCGAGGGCCGCCTCGGCGTCGAGCATGGCCTGGAGCCACGCCCGATCGCTCACCTGGTCGCGGACGGGACCCCGGGCGAGGACAGCGTCGAAGAGCCCTCCCGGGGTCTCACTCGACGAAGAAGAAGACGGTCTCACCCTGTCCCTGGAGCCGGATGTCGAAGCGATAGCCGTCGCCGGTTCGCTCGGCGAGCAGCGTCGCACGATCGGAGGGGTCGGTCACGGAGGCGAGCACGGGATCCGGCTCGTTGGCCGCCGGCTCGTCGGCGAAGTAGATGCGGGTCACGGCGCGCTTGAGGAGGCCACGCGCGAACACCGAGACGTCGAGGTGCGGCGCCTGCACGGAGCCGTCGGGCCCCGTCGTGGGGCCGGGCTTGACCGTCAGGATCCCCCACTCGCCGGCCGGCTCCGCTCCCGAGCGTCCGAACCCCCGGAACCACTCCGCGATGGCCTCCGTATCGTCGGCGTCGCGGTACCGGCCGGCGGCGTCGGCCTGCCAGGTCTCGATGAGGGCATCCGGAACCAGCTCCCCGGCCCCGTCCAGCACGCGACCCCGGATCCAGATCGCGCCCGGCGTTCCCGCCGGCACGACGAACGGCCCCTCGTCCCACGGAAGACCGATGGCGAAGAACGGTCCGACGGTCTGCGACGGGGTCTGCCCGGAGCTCACCCGTCGTCGTCCTCGTTCTCCAGCGGCGTGGCCGCGCGCCCGCCCAGCACGATGTCGAACTCGAAGCCGAGCGCCCACTCGGGCACCGTTGCCGACAGATCGAAGCGCGAGATCAGGCGCGATCGCACCGCGGGGTCGGGAATGGAGTTGAAGATCGGGTCCTGATCGAAGAGCGGGTCGTCGGGGAAGTACATCTGGGTGATCAGTCGCTGCGTGAAGTTGCGGCCAAACAGCGAGAAATGGACGTGCGCCGGCCGCCATGCGTTGGCGTGGTTCTGCCACGGGTAGGCGCCCGGCTTGACCGTCACGAAGCGATAGCGGCCCCCGTCGTCGGTCAGGCATCGTCCCGCCCCGGAGAAGTTGGGGTCCAGGGGCGCGGGATGGTTGTCACCGTCGTGCCGGTAGCGGCCCGCGGCGTTGGCCTGCCACACCTCGATGAGCGAGTTCCGAACGGGTCTGCCGTCGGGCCCGAGGACCTTGCCGTGCACGACGATCCGCTGACCGAGCGGGTCACCGGCATGCCCGGCCGTGAGGTCGTGATCGTGATCCCCGACCCGATCCTCCCCGAGCAGGGGCCCGCCGGTCGCGGCGAGGTGGCTCGGGAGCGCGACGAGGTGTCGAAGCGGTGCGCGGAGCCGCGTGGCGACGTAATCCGGGTACAGGTACGGGGGTTCGACGTCGCTCGCCCGGGCCGCGTCGCGGACGGCGGGCTCTGATGACCTCATGAAGCGCGTCCCTCCGGGCGTCCGGGCTCCAGTGGTGACCGTGAGCCTACCTGGTGTCGGGGCCGGGTGTTCGCCTGCCACGCGCCTGTTCGCCTCTCGGACGGTGAACCCGCGGGCCGCGGATGCCGATACGGCCATCGTGCGCGTCCGAAGCCTCCTCGCCGCCGTCGTCGTCGTCTCGACCGCCCTGTCGGCTTCCGTCGACGGGGCGGCGATCGAGCGCGGGGCCGAGACGCGGGTGCTCGCCCTCGACGACTACTTCCTCCCCTCGCTCGCCGAGGCGTCGCGGGGGGAGACCGTGGTGTGGGACTTCTCGCAGGCGGATCGCAGCCACAGCGCGACCGACACGTCGGGGATGGCTCTGTTCGACTCGGGCCTGATCTCCCCCGGCGGGCCGAGCTTCGCCTACACGTTCACGACCGCGGGCACCTATCCGTACACGTGCACGATCCACTCGGCGGAGATGAACGGTCGGATCCAGGTGCCGGTCCGCGTCTCGCCGCGATCGGGAGCTCCGGGAGACACGTTTGCCGTCCGCTGGTCGACCGTGTCGGCGCCGGCCGGCTTCGTCTACGACGTGCAGCGCCGCCGCAACGACGGATCGTGGGCGCCCTGGCTCTCGGACGCGACCGTCGCGACGGCATCGTTCGAGCCCACCCGCGCAGGGCGGTACCGATTTCGCGCCCGGCTCCGTCGGCAGTCGGCGGGCGCGTCGGGATGGTCCCCGGCGGCGGTCCTGACCGTGACCTGATCGGCGGGCTTGACAGGTGACCATTCGGTCACCTATTCTCCCCGACATGACCGACGACGATCTCGTGTTCCGGGCTCTCGCGGACCCGACCCGTCGTCTCCTGCTCGACCGGCTCTTCGAGCGTGACGGCCGCACGCTCACCGACCTCGAATTCGGGCTGGAGATGACGCGGTTCGGCGTCATGAAGCACCTGCGGGTTCTCGAGGACGCGGGCCTCGTGGTCACGCGCCGGTCGGGCAGGGAGAAGCTCCACTTCTTGAACCCCGTCCCGATCCGGCTGATCCACGACCGGTGGATCGACAAGTACCGGGAGCGTCGGGTGTCGGCGCTCGCCGAGCTCAAGTCCGAGTTGGAACAGGAGGACATGGCATGACGACGACCACGGAGACGAGCGTCACCACCCAGGTCTACCGCGTCTACATCAAGGCGACGCCGCAGGCCATCTGGGACGCGATCACCAAGCCCGAGTGGACCGAGCGCTACGGCTACACCAACCGGGCCGACTACGACCTGCGACCGGGAGGCGCATACCGGTCGTATCCGAGCGAGGGGATGAAGAAGGGATCCGAGGCCATGGGGTTCCCGCTCCCCGACGTCGTGGTCGACGGCGAGGTGATCGCGGCGGAACCACCGCACCGGCTGGTGCAGACGTTCCGGATGCTGATGGACCCGGAGGCGGCGGCCGAGGGATACACGCGCCTGACGTACGAGATTGCCGAGGGCAAGGGCGGCGTCTCGAAGCTCACGGTGACGCACGAGCTCGAGGGGGCGCCGAAGCTCGCGCTCCTCGTGAGCGGAAGCATCGAGGAAACCGGGGCCGGCGGCGGATGGAGCTGGATCCTCAGCGACCTCAAGTCGCTCCTGGAGACCGGGTCGCCGCTCGATCCGGGGGACTCCCTCAACCAGGGCTAGCGGGAGGAAGGTGGTCCCGCTCCGGCGAACGGGGCGGGACCACCGAACCCCGGCCACCGGGACGACGACATGTACGCCGCCACTCCACTCCCCGACCCGATCGCCCCCGTCGTCGAGACGCTGCGCTCGCAGGAGATGCCACCGCAGGAGATCCGGCTCGTCGCGACCTCGGGCGACCCCGAGCTGGTCCGCCGACACCTCGAGCTGCATCGCGAGCGACTCGAGGAATCGTTCGATCGGCAGCGAGTCGAGCTTTCGGCGCTCCAGGCCCTCCTTCTCGAGCGCGCGGCCGGACGTCGGTCGGCCGAGGTCAGACCCAGATGAGCGCGACGGAGGCAACCAGGAGCGCTGCGAGCACCACGCTCACGACGCGACGCGACCGCTGATCATCGGCGATCCGGCCCAGCACGGCGCCGCCGGCGGCCCACATCGACGAGGAGGCGGTGACCACGATCATCAGAACGGCGGTCACGAGCAGGACTCCGAGCAGACGATGGAGCTCCGACGAGAGGAACGTGCCCACCGCGGCGATCGCGAAGATCCAGGCCTTCGGGTTCACGCACTGAAAGACGACGGCCTGCCGGAGGCCGAACGGTCGCGCCACGTCGGTCGGCCCGAAGCCGCCGGATCGCAGCACCCGATAGGCAACCAGCAGCAGGTAGGCCGAGCCGAGGACCTTCAGCGTCAACGCCGCCACCGGCACGGCCTCGAGCAGAACTCCCAGACCGGCGGCGACCCCGAGCACGAGCGCACCGATACCCATCGCCGTGCCGAGAACGTGTGGGAGCGTTCGGGCGAACCCGAAGCGCATCCCCGAGGCCCATAGCACGGCGTTGTTTGGCCCCGGCGAGACCGAGCCGACGAAGGCGAACGCGACGAGCCCCGCGAACTCGTTCACCCGGGTGTCTCGCTCGCTCGCATTGCCGCAATCCAACCGCGGGAGTCGTGAGGGGTCTTGTACGATCTGCGCGTCGTGGCTAAGCCCCGCGAGTGGGTGCGCGCATGGAAACCGGTGGTACCCGGGATCCGTGAGGTCTTCCACGCCCGGTTCGTGGATCACGCCTACCCCCGGCACACCCACGACACCTGGACGGTGTTCGTCGTCGACGAGGGCGCGATCCGGTACGACCTCGAGGCGCGGCGCCGCGGCGCGGGGGGCGCGCGCGTCACGCTCCTGCCTCCCCACATCGTGCACGACGGGCGAGCGGCGACGGCCGCCGGATTCCGCAAGCGCGTCCTCTACATCGAAACGAGCGCGCTCGACGAGCGCCTCATCGGACCCGCCGTGGACGAGCCGGACGTTTCGGATCCGGCTCTCGTGCACGAGCTGCATGCGCTGCATCGGGCGCTCGGCGAGACCGACGACGCCCTGGAGGCCGAGGAACGCTTCGCCGGCGTGACGAGCCGGCTGCGGCGGCACCTCGGCGATCGTTCCGACACGGAGCCGGGCGGTCGATCGAGGGTCGCGACCAACCTTCGGGATCTCCTCGACGAGCACCGGTTCGAGCCCTTCACGCTCGCCGAGGCGAGTCGGACCCTGCACGTCTCCCCCGCGCAGCTCGTGCGCTGCTTCACCCGCGCCTTCGGCATCGCGCCGCACCAGTACGTCCTGGCCCGGCGCATCGACGCTGCGCGGCGCGGGCTCCTGGAGGGCGACTCCGTCGCCGGCGTCGCGGCGCGGGTCGGCTTCCACGACCAGGCCCACCTCACGCGCCACTTCCGGCGGCACGTCGGGACGACGCCGGCCCGATTCGCCGGCGCTCGCTGACGCCCGAGATCTAGGCGCTCGCGACGTCGAGCGCCACTGCCGGCTGCGGCAGCGGCTTCGCCGGACCGAAGAGGAGCGCGACGAGATACGGCGAGAGCCGCGGCTCGCGCGGGTCGACGATCAGACCGTTCACCTCGACGAGGCCCAGCGACGCGAGATAGGACTCGCGGAGGCCGGTGAACATGCCGAAGAGCTCGTCCTGGGTCCCGCCCGGTCCCGCGACGTACTCGGGATGAGCGGCGAGATAGGCGCCGAGGTCCGCCAGCTGATTCGGGTTGTTCGTGAAGTACGCGACGTACGGGCTCGGCTGCCCCTCGCCTCCCGCCGCGTTCCTCGCGAACACCGACTGCCCCGAGTCGCTGAACAGGATCGCCTGGAGGCTCCTCCGCGGGATCCCCGACGCCCACGCCTGCTCGGCCGCCTCGCGCAGCTGCTCGACGGGCATGTCGGCGAGCGCGAGCGACATCCCGGTCGTCTGGCCCTTCCACCAATGCTCGAACTGCCGCGCCTCGAGCTTCGTGAGCGTCGCCGGCGCCGAAGGCTCGGCCCGGCCGAGCACGTCGGCCGACGCCGGCGCCACGAGCGCCATGGACACTCCTACGATCATCATCGCGCCCACCACGCGCGCCCGAACGGCCGATGCGTTCGTCAATCGAGCCATCACTCGCTCCTTTCTTGCGATGCACGACTGCGGGTCAGATACCGGTCCCCCACGCATCCGCCTCGACCGGCACCTGGGCAGTCGAGACGACGAGCCGGCCGTCGCCGGGTCGCGCGTAGAGGTAGACGCCCGGGCCCTCGGCGGGCAGACCGCAGGCGCCGCCCCCGACGAGCACGACGGCCTCGCCACCCGAGGACCAGCCGAGCGCCAGGGACTCGGGCGCCTTCGTGAGGTCGGTCTCCCCCGTCACGACGCGCGGCGGCGCGTCGCCGGCGATCCAGTAGGCCGTCGGGATCTCGCACTCGCCGGACCATTGGGCGAGCGTGACCCCCGAGGGCGAGTCGACCGCGTAGCGCCACTGACCGGACTCGCCGTCCGGCGACGCGAGCGGCGGCTCCGGCCCCTCGTCCGAGAACACGGCTCGAGCCTGGTCGACGGCGACGGGGACGAGCGTCCCGTCGTCCACGCTGAGGAGGAAGTACTCGTCGCCGCGCTGCAACCAGACGCCCGGCGCCCCGGGGTTGCCCGCGATCGAGTAGCCGGGGAGCGTGGCCACGACGGTTCCGTCGAGGCCGACGAGCTGCACGGTCGTTCCCGACGCGACGGCCACGCCCTGCGCCGGCAGGTCGCCGATCTGCCGCGGCCGTCCGACCGGCACCCCGCCGTTCACGACGATCGTCACGCTCGTTCCTGCCGAGACCGAGACCCCCGGCGACGGCTGCTGCTCGATCACGAGCCCCGGCTCGACCTGATCCGACGTTCCCGTCGTCACGAACACCGTGAGTCCGAGGTCGAGCAGACGCGCACGCGCCTCGGCAGGCGCGAGGCCGACGACGTCGGGGACGAAGCTCTCCCCCGCGGCCGGCGTGCGAGACGGTTCCCCCGTCGAACCCACTGTCGATCCCGAGGGTCCGAGCGCGGTCCACGCCAGCAGCCCGCCCCCCACGAGGAGCCCGAGCGCGACGATCGCGGCACTCCGCTGCTGACGGCGGCGGCGGCGGCGGACGCGGCCCTCGACCGATCGCTCATCGCCGTGCGGCTCGAAGGAGCCGACCGCCTCCTGGAGCAGATCGCGCAAGTCAGCCATCGGTCCCTCCGAATCGTTGCCGCAGGGTCGCTCGCGCCCGGTGGAGCCGGCCCCGCACCGAGACCGCCTCGATGCCGAGGATCCGGCCCGCCTCCTCGGCCGAGTACCCGAGCCACTCGACGAGGACGAGCACCTCCCGCTGCGTCCGCGGCAGGGAGCGGATCGCCCGCAGCAGGTCGAGCCGACGCTCGGCCGCGTCCGGCTCCTCCCCGTGGTCGCGGTGCACCTGCCGGCGCGCCGCCATCGCCAGCCGCTGCACGGCGCTGCGGTGCAGGTTCAGGGCCGTCCGGTAGAGGTAGCCCTCGGGATCCTCGAGACCCGAGACGCGGTCCCAACGCTCGAGCACGCGGGCCATCGCCTCCTGGGCGAGGTCTTCGGCCTCGGCGGCGCTCCCCGTGAGCAGGAGGCAGGCCTTGGCCAGGCGGCGGAACTGCTCGGCGAAGAAATCGCCGAACTCGGGCGCCTCGGCGGTCACGTCGAGAGTCTGGAGCACGGGCACGACTCATGAACCGACGAGGCGGGCGTTGCGTTTGGGTCGCCCCCCCGCCTGTCGGCCCGCGGCGGCCGGTCGGAACGGCCTTGCCGCGATCGCGGTCACGCGGCGACGCTGAAGGCGAACGTGCGACGCGGGAGGACGCGATGAAGCCAATCCGACTGTGGATCGGTGTGGTGTTGCTGACGCTGGGCGTCTTCGGGATCCTGGACGCCACGGGGACGCTCGAGTCGAGCGCGTGGATCGACACGTGGTGGCCCGTCGCCATCATCGGCCTCGGGCTGATCGGGATGCTGGTGGACCGCCGGGTCGCGCTCGGGCCCGGGATCGTCGTGTGCATCGGGTTCCTGCTCCTCGCGGACCAGCAGGGGTGGACGAACGAGGACCTCTTCGGCCCCGTGCTGCTCGTCCTCATCGGTGTCGTCGTCCTGTCGGGCCTGTGGCGACGGCCCGTCGAGGTGGGGCATCACGAGAACGCGCTCGCGATGTTCGGGGGCACGAAGATCAAGGATCGCTCCGAGCACTTCACGCACGCGGACGTGTCCGCCATCTTCGGCGGCGCCACGCTCGACCTGCGCGAGGCCCACGTCGACGAGCAGGCATCGGTCGACGCGCTCGCCCTGTTCGGCGGCGTGGACGTCCTGGTCCCGAAGGGATGGCGGGTCGAGCTCGGCGGCATGCCGATCCTCGGCGGCTGCGAAGACAAGACCGATGGCGACGGAGAGCTTCCCGCCGACGCCCCGACGCTCAACGTCCACGCGACCGCGATCTTCGGCGGGGTCGACGTGAAGAACAAGATCGACTGACGGATCTTCGTAGGTCTATGGTCGCCGCCCCGATCGCTCCCTCGCGGGGGTGGAGCGGCGCTGCGGTCACACGCTCCTGGTTTCGTCCAAGCACCAGGCGTAGAGCGCCTCGTACATCGGAGTCTCCAGCTCGATCTTGGTGTGGTCCTCGGTTCCGTGCAAGAGCGCGAACCCGCGCGCGATCGCGGCGAGGCCCCGCCCCTCGGGAGAGGAGTCGACGTCCTCGGACACGTCCGCGGCGTGGACGATCTCGGCGAGGCGGACGAGGCCGCGATCGCGAGTGAGGTCGAACTCCTCGACCAGGACGTCGAACGAGCACTTGCCGTCGCGATGCGTGTACTCCGCGCCGGGAGCGTCGTAAGAGTGCCCTCCCTCGCGCGCTGCGACGTCCAAGACGTCATCTCGTGGAACGAACAGGAACTCGGCCTCGGGGTCGATGAACCGTCTGATCAACCACGGACAGGCGATCCGGTCGACGTTGGCGTTCTCGCGCGTGACCCACTTCATGACCGTTCCTTTCGACTAGGCTCGCGGGAGAATCCCTGCTGTGGACGCCGACGATCTCGTCTCCGAGCTCCAGAAGATCACCTGGTATCACACGATCCCGCTCGGCAACGGCATCGTCACGCCGGGCCTTGACGACACGCCCGGACGCCTGGCGAAGATCGGCCTGCCCAAGGACTTGACCGGGCGAACCGTCCTCGACGTGGGCGCCTGGGACGGTTTCTTCTCGTTCGAGGCGGAGCGCCGGGGGGCAGCTCGCGTCTTGGCCACCGACTCCTACTGCTGGGGCGGCGAGGGATGGGGATCGAAGGACGGGTTCGAGCTGGCCCGCCGCACGCTCGGATCGTCCGTCGAGGATCGTGAGGTCGACGTGCTGGAGTTGTCCCCTGAGACCATCGGCGTGTTCGACATCGTCCTGCTCCTCGGGGTCCTCTACCACCTGAGGGATCCGATGCTCGCCCTCGAGCGCGTTTTCAGCGTCACGGGAGAACGGTTGATCATGAGCACGCTCGTCGACATGACATGGTGGAAGGGCCCGGCCATGGCGTTCTATCCGGGCACCGAGGCCAACCAGGACCCCACCAACTGGTGGGGTCCAAACCCCGCCGCGGTCGTGGCCATGCTTCACGCGGCCGGGTTTGCGCGGGTCCAGATCGTGGACGCATACGCCCCGCTCCGGAATCGGGTGATGAGGGGCCTTCGCCGACTGCGTCGAGGTGAGCCGTTCTTCTCCGGGCTGTGGCAGGGAGCGATCGTCTGCCACGCGTGGAGATAGCCCGAAGCTTCTGCCTCGTCTTCGTCGCGATGCCACGGCGGCTCAGCGCACCGACCGTCGTGGGCGCTAGAGGATTTGAACCTCTGGCCTCTTCCGCGTCAAGGAAGCGCTCTACCCCTGAGCTAAGCGCCCGAGGACCGGCATGCTACCCGGTCTCGAGGCGGGGACCGGAATTGAACCGGTGTACAGGGTTTTGCAGACCCTTGCCTAACCACTCGGCCACCCCGCCGTGCGGTCCGAGGTCGGACCGGCCTGGCAGTCTACTTGCACTTGCGACACGCGAGCCGGGGATCCGAAGTTCGAGGATTCGCTGCGCGCGACACCTCACCGAATGTGCGAGGGGCAGGAGAAGAGAAGGGAGCCCCGGGAAGCCTCCTCGCCCCCCGGGGCTCGGCACCAAGCTTTCCCTCAACCTCGCGGCGAGTCATCTGGCTCGGCATGCGGACTGTACCGCAACCGGTCAAGTGAGTACTGAGGGATCCACCAACAGCGGCTGTCGCGCGGTGTCTGAGACGTGCACCGTCAAGCGCGCACATGTGATTCCAGGCTCGGTCGTCATGCGGACACCTGGCCCGCTGTAGCTCGTTCTCCCGACTCGACGCCGCCGACATCCAGACCATGGTTTCGGCGAGAACGGAGTGGGTGGAATGGAGACCCGAAGGAGCCCCGTGGGTCCGACGGACACGGTACGGATATTCGTTGGGTCACCCGGCGATGTAGACGGCGAACGCGAGCAGCTGAACAAGGTCGTGCAGGAGCTCAACACCACGCTCGCTGCCCTCGTCCCCGAGCGCGGCCTGGTCCTCGAACTGATCCGGTGGGAGACACACACTCGACCCGGGCTCGGAGCTGATCCGCAAGACGTCGTCAATCGCCAGCTGAACATGGCCGATGTCGATGTCTTCATCGGCATCATGTGGCGACGGTTCGGGACACCCACCGAGCGCTCGGGGTCCGGGACGGAGGAGGAATTCAGAATCGCCAGCGAGTCGTGGCGGAGGAACCGAAAGCCACAAGAGGTGCTCTTCTACTTCTGCCAGGCACCGTCGGCGCCGCCCGCGACGGAGGACGAGGCTCAGCAGCAGCTCGCGGTCACTCGGTTTCGACAGGAGCTGACCCGCGAGGCCCTGGTTCGAGAGTACGAGGAACACTCGATGTTCGGCGACCTCGTGCGGCCGCACTTGGTCCAGGTCATCAGCAGCATCCTTCGCCCGAAGGACTCTCCGAGCCAGGTGGCGGAGAGGGCATCTCAGCTGGCGCCGAGATTCGACGTCGAGGAAACACGGCGGCGGCTGGAGGATCTGGGGCGCGAGTACGACGATCTTCGCAACGCCATGGAGCCGGGTGATGCTCGGACGCGACGGCTCGAGACCGTCGTTTCCCGAATGAAGACGCTGGCGCTGTCGGCATATCCTCTTGTGCCGGAACTCTGTCGAAGCCCGTCAGCGGGAGTCCGGCTCGCAGCGGTGGCGACGCTTGCAACCGTGCCGCGCCCTGACTTTCTCGAGTGGTTGGCCGAGCGCCTGCCGAGCGAGAAGCCGTTCGTCGGCTACCACGCCGCCCTGGCGCTCCTCAGCGCCGCGCGCACGCTCGACGCGGCAGATCTGCCGCGGGTGCGGGATGCGATCGCGCAGGCACAGCGGTCGTTCACGCGTCCCGACACCGACCGCGACACCACCTTGCGCTTCGCCGAGGAGGAGGTCACGCGGAGGCTGTCCTCCACCTCCGGTTGAACGCCGGCGACATCTGGTGGGTTGACTCCGGCGACGTATGAAACTGGGAGCGATGCGAACCCAGCGCCGCCCGTAAGCTCTGCGCGGCATTCGGCTGCGACCAGTAGTAGTGAGGAGTGATGAGAGGAGCGAACGGTTGACCGGCTCGGGGCAGTCCATCCCCGTCGAGCCATTCTCGATCAGCATCGCCGACGACGTTCTCGAGGACCTCCGCGCTCGCATCCTCGCAACCCGGTGGCCGGATCCGGCACCCGGCGAGCCGTGGCAGCAGGGAACCGACCAGGCCTACCTTCGGGAGCTTCTTGCCTATTGGACCGGGGCCTTCGATTGGCCTGCGCGGGAGCACGAGCTCAACGAGCTCTCCCACTTCCGGGCCGACCTCGACGGAACGGCAATCCACTTCGTCCACGAACGAGCGCGCGATGGAAAAGGTCTGCCGCTCATCCTGACCCACGGGTGGCCAAGCACGTTCCTCGAGTACGTGCCGCTCGTGCCGCTGCTCACAGACCCTTCCGCGCACGGCTTGAACGGTCCCTCGTTCGATCTCGTCATCCCCTCCCTGCCTGGCTACACGTTCTCCCAGCGTCCCGGGCGCACCGGTGTGAACTACCGCTTCGTCGCCGACCTCTGGCATCGGCTCATGGAGCGCCTCGGGTACGAGCGCTACGGGGCCGGAGGGGGCGACTTCGGCGCCGGGGTGGCCACCTTGATGGCGCTCGACCGACCGGAGGCGCTGATAGGGGTCCACTTATCCACCATCGAAATCCCCCCCTACACGGGACCGGGATCCAGACCCGTCTCGGCGGAGGAGGCTTCCTACCTCGAAGCCGCGGAGAAGTGGCGGCAGACCGAAGGCGGCTACAAGGCGATCCAGTCGACCAAACCTCAGACGCTCGGCTACGCGCTCACAGACTCGCCTGCCGGATTGGCCGCCTGGATCACCGAGAAGTGGCGGTCGTGGACCGACTCCGAAGGGGATCTGGATCGAAGGGTCTCGCGCGACTTCCTGTTGACGATGCTGACCATCCTCTGGGCCACCCGCACAATCACATCCTCCATGCGCGACTACTTCGACAACCGGTGGCACGGGGTCGAGCTTGGACCGGCGGATCTCGTAACGGTGCCGACCGCCGTCGCCAACTTCACCCGACAGTTCGCGGCCGAGGGCGATCCGCCACGCGAGTGGGCCGAACGGCTCTACGACGTCCGCCGCTGGACCCCGATGCCCCGTGGGGGGCACTTCGCCCCGGTGGAAGAACCGGAACTCCTCAGCGGAGACATCGCCGCCTTCTTCGGCGATCTCACATGAGGGAATGGACCGCCCAGGAGTTGACCCAAGGTGATCCTTGAATCTGCGTGAGGACCCCACGGAACGATGCCCATGGTCCCAGGCGTCCTTGCCACGCCGGCGCCTGATCCGTGTCCCATGATCGCCCGGGGGCGACTCCCCAAGTCCCTCGCCGTCTCAGTCTCCGGCGCCTGAGCCCGTCTCCAGCGAACGCCTGCCGCGCGCGAGCCGGGGCGAGGGAAGCTCGGTGACGGTGAGGCGCTCCCAGGCGTTCCCCGGTCCCCGGCTGCCACGGACC
>CAVOUQ010000023.1:0-13231 GCA_963699635.1 uncultured Actinomycetes bacterium
TCGGATCCTGGCCGACGAGCTCGCCAAGGGAACCGACCGCCGGGTCGCCGAGGGCCGCGCGCGCTCGGCCGCCGTCCGCGCGTACAAGGCGGCGCACGGGGAGACACCTGCGGCCGCTGCGGCCGCCGCGCCGGGGGAGACCGCGGCGGCATCGGGGGACGGTGGAGCGGCTCGTTCCGCCGCGGCGCCCCCGGTGCCCTCGCCGGCGTCCGCTCCCGTGGCTGCTCCGGCGGCGGGAGCCGCGGCTGCTCCGGCGGCGGGCCCGGCCCCATGGCGGTTGCGGCGACGACCCTGGCTCCGACCCGACAGGCTCCTGCCCCGACGGGGAACGTGCCGGAGCCGAAGAAGGGCGCCGAGGAGAAGCACCGGCTCCTCGCGCTCGTGCCGCCCGAGGGCATCCAGCGCGTCGAACGTGAGCAGGGCGACCGGATCAACGTCTGGCCGCACCTGCTGATCGAGGAGTTCGTGGCCCTGCTGATCATGACCGTGGGCCTCGTCATCTTCTCGACGTTCGTGAACGCCCCGCTCCGCGAGCTCGCGAACCCGAACCTCACGCCGAACCCGTCGAAGGCGCCGTGGTACTTCCTCGGCCTCCAGGAGCTCCTCCGGTACTTCCACCCGATGGTGGCCGGGGTCCTGTTCGCGCCGACCCTGGTGCTGCTCGCGCTCGCGATCGTCCCGTTCCTCGATCGGAACCCGAGCACCAAGCCCGGGGACCGGAAGATCGCGATCACGCTGTTCACGATGCTGATGATGTTCGGGGCGACCCTGACGATCATCGGCTCCTTCTTCCGCGGCACCGGCTACAACTGGATCTGGCCGTGGGCCCAGGGGGTGTTCTTCGAGCTGTGACCGGAGCTCCTCGCCATCTCCAACGGGACGCTGGCGGCGATCGTCGCGATCGTGGTCCTGGACCTGTTCGCGATCGTCTTCGGGCTCTCCTTCAGGCGATCGCGTCGCGAGCAGCGCGCGGCCGAGGCGGCGGCCACGGCCGTCGCGCTCGGGGAGCCGGCCCCGAAGGCGCCGAAGCCCATGAGCCGTCGCGAGTTCTTCCGCAGGTCGCTGGTCGCCTCGCTGCTGGTCTACGGCGCGCAGTTCGGGGGCGCGAGCATCGCCTTCATGTGGCCGAACCTGAAGGGCGGGTTCGGGTCGGTGATCAACGCCGGGAAGCTCGACGAGATCAAGGGCGTCATCGCGGAGACCGACCTCCCCGTCTACTCGGGGACCGGGCGGTTCTACATCGTCCCGTACAACGGCCGTCCCGAAGGCGACGTCGACTACCAGACGGAAGGCGTCGAGAAGGACGGGGTCATGCCCCTGTACCAGCGGTGCGTGCACCTGGGTTGTCGAGTCCCGTTCTGTGAGCAGTCGCAGTGGTTCGAGTGCCCCTGCCACGGCTCGAAGTACAACACGGCCGGCGAGTACATGCTCGGACCCGCCCCCCGGGGAATGGACCGCTTCCGCGTCGAGGTGACCGCCTCGGGTGACGTGCTGGTGGACACGTCCGAGGTGATCCTCGGGCCGCCACGTGGGACCAACACGCTGCACCGTCCACCGGCGGGTCCCTTCTGCGTGGCGACGGCATGATCGGCATCTCGCAGGCGCAGGGCATCGTCCTGGCCGTCGGCGGGGCGATCTTCCTCGCGATCGCCGGCGGGGTCCTGTTTCTGCGCGGCCGGCGGCACGCGGCGGGCTCGGCGCCGGACATCCCCCGAGGGATGCGGCCCGGACCATCGGACGCCGACCTCGAGACCCCCCTCCTGCTCAAGCTCCAGGGCTGGGGGCTCATCATGGTCCTCTTCCTCGTGGTCTGGGTCCCGGCGACCTGGTTGATCGAGCCCGACCGCAACCTCGCCCAGGAGGACGAGCTCAGGCTCGACGCCATCCACCGCGGCAGCCTCGCCGTCCAGCTGTACTCGGAGGACAACCAAACCGGGGTCGGCTGCGTTCGCTGCCACGGCGCCGAGCTCAAAGGCAGCGTGATCCTCGACACCACGACGGGTACCCCGAGGCTGACGCCCGACCTGACGACCGTCTGCGGGGGGCCGTACACGGGACACCCGGCGATCTACGGTCTCAACGACATCTACACGACGATCGAGCAGGGCCGAGGGATCATGCCGTCGTGGAGCATCCGGTACGCCGGCGCCCTGAACGACCAGCAGATCAACGACATCGTCAACTACATCGTGAGCATCCAGGACGAGGAGCAGGTCCCGTTCGAGAAGAACGTCTGCCTGAACCCTGACGCACAGGCCGCCGCCGTGGACGAGTTCCTCGGCGGCGATCTCAGCAAGAAGCCGTCGCCGACGACCAACGTGGTGCTGTGATGCTGGCCGAGAGCTGCCTCGGGTTCCAGATCCCGTGCGAGACGCTGCTGAAGGGCGGCCTCACGGTCGTCATGGCGTTCGTCCTGTTCGTCGGGAGCGTGCTGCTCGTGCTCTCGGCGGTGTTCGGACGCCGGATGGGCTACCTCGTCCTCGCGGTCTCGTTCTTCGGCTGGATGATCATCATGTCCACGATCTGGCTCACCGGGTTCTTCATCTCGCAGGGCCCGACGACGCCGAAGAACCTCGGGCCGCGCGGCATGGAGCCGACGTGGGTGGTCGAGTCCGTCGGCACCGCCCCGGATCCGGTGTACGAGGCGTACGCGGATTACCCGTTCGGCGACGAGTGGCGCGTGCCCGGCACGAACGACAACGACACCTCGTCGGTCCAGTCGGTGACCTCGGCGGCCCAGGGGTTCCTCGCCGACCAGGCGAACGAGGAGCTCGGGCTCGAGGAGCACGAGCAGGGCGCCGTGACGACGACGCAGTTCACGATCGAGAACATCCGCTTCGCGACCTCGGGCGACGTCTCCCTGGCCGCGGCCGAGGCCTACTTCACCGGCGGCGGCCCGCGCGTGACGCGTCTACATGCGGCACGACTCCGGCAGCGTGAACCGGTACTCGTGGATGTTCCTGGTCGGCTCGGCGCTCGGCTTCGCGATCCACGTGCCGTTCCTGGACCGCGCCGAGCGCTCGCGCAAGCAGATCCTGACGGGCGGGGCGGCCCCGCCGTGGTACGGACCCGCCTAGCCACCCGAGGAGGGCGCGATGCTCGCACAGGAAACGGCGCGGCTCATCGACCAGGGCGCGGTCCAGTTCATCCTGTTCGGGGTCATGGTCCTGGTCATCTTCGTCGTCATGTGGATCACGATCGCGAAGTAGCGGCCGCCCTCCCCTTCCGCTTCACGTCCGCGAGCGCCGCCTTGCGCTGCTCGTAGTAGGTGAGGATCTGGAGCTCGACCGCGACGTCCACCTTCCGCATCGAGACGCCCTCGGGCACCGCGAGCGCGGCCGGAGCGAAGTTCAGGATCGAGCGGATCCCGGCATCGACCATCGCGTCCCCCACCTGCTGCGCGGCGGCCGCGGGCGTCGAGATCACGCCGATCAGCGCGTCGTGCTCGCGCACGATCGCGGGCAGATCCTCGATCGGGCGGATCCGCAGGTCGCCGACCGGCTCGCCCACCTTTTCGGGGTCGTTGTCGACGAGCGCCGCGATCCGGAATCCCCGCTCGGCGAACCCCCGGTAGTTCGCCAGGGCGTGCCCGAGGTTCCCGATCCCGGCGATCACGATCGGCCAGTGCTGGGTCAGCCCGAGCTCACGCCGGATCTGATGGATGAGGTATGCGACGTCGTAGCCGACGCCGCGCGTGCCGTAGGAGCCCAGGTGGGACAGGTCCTTGCGGACCTTGGCAGAGTTCACGCCGGTGGCCTCGGCGAGCACCTCGGAAGAGACCGTGGTGGCGCCGCTCTCGGCGATCTCGACGAGGGCCCGAAGGTAGATCGGGAGGCGCCCGACCGTGGCCTCCGGGATCGGCCGTTCCGTCACGGGCGGATGATAGTGCATTCGTGAAGACGTCTTCACGAATGCACGAGCTAGCCCCGGACCGCTGCCGCGAAGGCTCGGGGGTCGACCCGGACCTCGAAGGCCTCCTCGCCGTCGACCAGAATCACGGGGACCCGGATCCCGTACTCGAGCTCGAGCGCGTCGTCGCCCGAGACGTCCACCTCGTCGAACGCGAACGGCGTTCGGGCACCTTCCGCGAGGATCACGTCGCGAGCCTCGTCGCACAGGCCACACCCCGGGCGCGAGTACATCAGGACCTGCCGCACGGGGCGTCATCCTAAGGGCGTCCTCATCCCGCTGTGGTAGGAAGGCCGGCATGCGGGAGGAGGAAGGGGTCGAGGACCTCGAGCTGCACCGGCGCCTGAGCACCGGCGACCGCGCGGCGTTCGACGAGCTGTACCGGCGGTACGGTGCGGCGGCGTACGGACTCGCGCTCCGCATCACGGCTCAGCAGGCACTCGCGCAGGAGGTGGTCCAGGACGCCTACCTCGCGCTCTGGCGGGCGCCCGAGGCGTTCGATCCCGCACGGGGGGCGTTCCGGTCCTTCTTCCTATCGCTCGTCCACCACCGGGCGGTCGACACGGTCCGGCGCGAGGAGCGCCTTCGGACCCGGACCGAACGAGCCTCGAACCTCGAGCCGGTTCGTGGCGAAGATGTTGCGGACGAGGTCGTCGAAGGCGCCTACCTGAGCGTTCGGCGCAAGCAGGTGCGAGAGGCCATGGCGACGCTCCCTCCGGAGCAGCGGCAGGTGATCGAGCTGGCATACTTCGGCGGCTACACGCAGACCCGGATCGCCGATGCCATCGGCATCCCGATCGGAACGGTGAAGACCCGCACCCTCGCGGCTATGCGGAAGCTGCGACGGGCGCTCTCCGGGGAGGACGAGTGAGCCTGGAACACGAGCGCATCGAGGAGCTGCTCGCCGGCTATTCGCTCCTGTCCCTGTCCGGCCCCGACGCGATCGAGGCGGACCGGATCCTCAGCGAGCACGTGCCCGGGTGCCGTTCCTGCCGGCAGACCGTCGCCGACTTCCAGGCCCTCGCCGGCGACCTGGCCCTCGCCGCCGATCCGGCCTCGCCCTCGGATCTCGTGCTCGCGCGGATCCACCGTGGGATCGACGACGTCCCCCTCGGACGTCGTCGGTCACGCCGTGGGTCGTGGTTCGCGGTGGCGGCGAGCGTTGCCGCGCTCGTGGCCATGGGTGGGCTCTCGTTCGCGATGGCGACCCGAGCGTCGGAGGCGGAGGACGCGCGCGCCCTCGCCATCGAGCTCTTCTCGCTGATGCGATCCCCCGGCGTCGATCCCGTGAGGCTGGACCCGGAGGGCGACACGCCGCCGGCCTCCGGATTCCTCGGCGTCCCGGCGCCGGACGTCCGCCGCTTCTACCTCGTCGCGGACGGGTGCCCCGAGCCGGCGGCCGGCCACGCGTACCAGCTCTGGCTCGGTGCGAACGGCTCCTTCACCCCGGTGGGCGGCATGTTCGTCCCCACGAGCGGGACGGTGCTGATCAGGCTCACCGTTGACGTCGGCCTCTACGACCAGGTCTGGATCACCGAGGAGGTCGCGGGGCTCCCGCCGGCCACACCGAGCACCGGCGGCCGCTCCTGGCGGGCCGACCTCGCCTGAGGGTCTCGGCCGGCGCGATCACAATTGCGCCAAACCGTTCACCGTGAGGACGATGCCGAGGACCGCGATCGCGCCGGCCGAGGCGAGCGGCAGCAACCGGGCCGCCCGGCCGGACATGCGGCGCGCGACCGCGTCGCGCGCGCGAAGGGCGAGCAGGCCGACGGCCACGAGCGCCGTCGCGAGCCCGAGACTGAACGCCCCGATCAGCGCGAGCCCGTAGCCGATCCGATGCAGCGCCACGGAGGCGAGCAGGACGACGAGCGCCGTGGGCGATGGCAGGATCCCCCCGGCGACCGCGAGGGCTACCAGGCCCCTGCGGGACAGCACCGGCCCCTCCGGCACCGGGTGCGGATGGGGGTGGGCATGCGCCTCGTGCCGGTGCCCCTCGTCGTGGCCCCCGCGATCCGCACCGCTGTCGTGGTGCGCTCGTCCTCGATCGCCCGAGCCGCCGAGCCGCGCGATGAGGAGCGCGGCGCCGAGCCCGAGCGCGATGAGCCCGGACGCGAGCCCGAGCCACGGATATACGCGTTCCGGGGCGAACACCTCGGTCGCGGTCAGGACGACGAAGCCGAGCGCGAGCACCGAGGCCGAGTGCATCACGGCGACCGCGCCGCCGACGGCCACGGCCTGACGCACGCGACCGCCGGCCCCGACGAGGTAGGTCGCCATCAGCGTCTTCCCGTGCCCGGGCCCGAGCGCGTGCACGGCCCCGAACCCGAACGAGAGCAGGAGCGCGACCACCATCACGGGGCCCGTCCGTTCGACGAGGTCGGCAAACGCTCCGCCGACGACGCCCGGACGGCCCGTCGGACCGCCGACCTCCTCGGCGATCGAGGAGCTCGCGACGTTCGCACCCGGCGCGAACGACAGGGTCGCCTCGCGGACGTCGAGGGGACTCGAGAGCAGGTCGGTGGGATACGTGCGCAGCCGGTCGGTGAGGCTGGTCGCCGGAGCGCTCGAGCCTGCGATGGCCACGCCGTCGGCGCTCGTCGCGACGATCTCGTGCCAGCCCACCCGGTCGGCGAAGTTCGCGTCGGCGAAGGCGAGCTCGCCCCGCGGGTCGAGATCGCCAGAGAAGGTCGCCTCGAGCCGCAGGATGTCGAGTCCCGCCTGCCCCGGGAGCAGCTCGACGTCGGCCGTCACGGCCTCGAGCGCGACCGGCCGGCCGTTCACCTCGAGCGTGAGGTTCGCGAGCAGCTCGGGCGCCCGCGCCGCGGCCCACGCCGAGCCCTCGTCCTCGGACACGTCGCCGTCGCCGTCGGCGTCGAGCTCCGGCATGGCCTGCACGGTCGGGATCTCGGCCATGTCGACGACGTAGTCGACGCGAACGGCCCCCGGCGACAGGGCGATCGCCGCGGACGTGCTGATCGTGAAGTTGCCGAGCGGGTGGGCGAACGCCGGCGCTGGAAGGAGCGCCGTCCCGGCGACGACGCCCAGGAGCGTCAGGGCGCGCCAGACCGCCGTTCTCATCGCGCGGCCTCGAGGCTGGCGAGCGTCCGCTCGGCCGTCGGCACGTGCAGGATCGAGAAGTGCGGATTCGTGGCGAGCGAGGCGTGCAGGAGTCGCCGCGCGGCGACGTCGTGCCCCAGCCCGCGCTCGATCATGCCGGCATGGAACAGAAAGGTCGCGTTCCGGGTGCCGAGATCGAGCGCTCGATCCATGATCGCGGCCGCCTCGTCGAACCGCCCATTCGCGTACAGCGCCCACGCGTAGGCGTCGGCGACGTGGATGCTCTGTCGACGCGCCCACTCGGCCTCGGCGGCGGCGAGCGCCGACTCCGGGTCCCCGTGATCGGCATCGAACAGGGCGATCTCGAGGCCGACGTCGACCCCGTTGGACTCGGCGATCTGCCGTGCGGCCACCACGACCGCATACTGCTCGGACGCCAGATCCTCGCGCCCGATGCTCGCGTACAGGTCGCCGAGCGCGGAGACGTACTCGACGGACGGGTACGCCGTCACGACACTCGTGTAGCGCTCGATCGCGAGCTCGACGTCGCCGCGCGCCCACGCCACCTTCGCGAGGCCGGCAAGATTCGGGATGTAGCCCGGGTCGAGCCCGAGCCCCCGGTCGAACCAGCCGGTCGCGGAGCCCACGGCCCCGCGGCCGAACTCCAGCTCGCCGAGCTGGTGTGCGGCCCAGGCGGCGTCCGCCGGCGACCCCGCCGCTTCGAACGCGCGCCGCATCGCGTCGACCGCGCCCGGGACGTCGCCGAGCAGCTCGCGCGCATACGAGGCTCGCGCGTACGAGTCGAGCCCCGGGCGGGTATCGACCATCGTCTGGAACGTCGCGAAGGCCTCGTGGTAGCGGCCGAGCTCGAGCTGCGCGTCCCCGATCACCCCGTAGACGTCGGCGTCGAATGGGTCGATCGACTCCGCCGCGCTCCCGAGCCGGAGGGCCCCCTCGAAGTCGTGCCGGGCGAGGGCGAGCGCCCCCAGGCCCAGCAGGGCGTCGACGTTGTCCTCGGCGTGCAGGCGGAGGGACTCGCGGAGCGCGCCCTCGGCCCTCGGATACCAGGAAGGATCGGCGGTAACCCGGGCCTCGGCCACGTACGCCACCCCGAGCGAGGCGAACCCTCTCCAGTCGTCGGGGATCGCGCGTAGCCGATCCTGGATCGCCGCGATCGAGGCCTCGAGCGATCCCGGGGTCACCGCGGGACCGAACAGCGCCGAGCCGGCGGCGGCGGCCGCGATCGCCCGCTCGCCGGCGTCCACGGGTTCGCCCCCTCGCAGGTTCAACACCGCTGCCCCCCGAGCAACGCGAGCGTCGCGAGCGCGACGCCGCCCGCCCTCACGATCGCCTTCATGTCCGTCTCCTCCAGAGGTGAAGGGAGGGGTCCGGCCGGTTCGCGGCCGGACCCCTCCTTCTCAGATGGACCGTCAGTGCGGGTCGGCGTCCGAGCCGGACGCCGGGTACGCGACGTACGGGAACTGCCCGTTGAAGGGCACGTCGTTCGCGTCCACGCCGTCCCCGATCGTCTCGGCGATCGCCTGGTGGTCCGGCAGCAGCACGCCGAGGACCACGCGAAGCGAGACGTCGATGATGTCGTCGGACAGCCGTCGGCCGTTCGGGAAGCCGGCGAGGTCGCCGCCGATCACGCCGAGCGTCGAGCACATCGTCGAGCAGGGGTCGATCGACATGTTCAGCCGGAGCTGCTCGCTGGCCGTTACGCCTTCGGGCATGTTCAGGCCCGCGACGCCGGTCAGGAACACGCTGATCAGGTCGGCCCGCTGGATACCGGCCGTGTTCGGGTCCGAGTCCGGGATGTCGAGTCCGTACACCAGATTCAGCAGGTGCGGGAGCTCGGGATCCTGGACGAGCGGGAGCGCGGCCGGATCCTGGGTCGGCTTGGACGAGTTGAAGTAGTCCTTCAGCCCAACCGGGATCACGACCTCGTTCACGAGCGGCATTCCCAGGCGCGAGACCTGCACGAACCTGCCGTCGGAGTCGGTCGAACCGTCCGAGTTCTGGATCTGGACGCTGCGGCGCGACGTCGTGCTCCAGATGCCGACGATCGGGTTCGCGTCGGCGTCGCCCTTGAAGGCGAGATCGCTCTTCGGAACCTGCAGTGCCAGCGTGTTGACGTTGAACCCGGCGAGCGTGTCGTCGCCGACCTCGGACAGGTTCGCCCCGTACAGGAGGTCGAACACGCGGAGGTCGAGGAAGAACGCGTCGTCGGACTGGCCCGCCCACGTGGAGCTCGGCGCCGAACCGAAGTGCACCGTGGCCGCGTCGAACAGGTTGGCGTTGTAGTTCGGCATGGAGGCCGCGCCGACGTTGCTCGGCGCGGAGATCGCGTCGTTGACGAGGACCTTCTTCTTCCCGGTCTCCTTGTTGATCAGGGTGAGGTCGTAGGTCTGGTAGAAGTTGAGGTCGGCGTCGTGCAGCGACGTCGCCCCGGGGGTCGGATCACCGTTGACGGGGGTTCAGGTGTTCTGAGATCCGGGCGGGCCGGCGTGCCTCGACGCCCGGAGGAAGCCCAGGAACATGACGGAGATTCCGACGAGCAGCGCCAGAGAGAACGGCAGGAGCTTGCCGAGCGCGGCGAAGGCCGAGCCGAAGCCGGCGATCACCGTCGCGCCGAGCGCGATCAGGAGGGTGCCCCGGAAGCGATCCCGGAGCTCGGGCCGTCCGCGCATCCGCGACGCCGACCAGATGGCACCGCCGACGAGGATGAGGTAGGCGGGAATCGAGATCAGCTGCGGGAGCCGGTGCGCCGGCGACCCGTCGCCGAATACGTCCTTGCCCGATGGGAGGGTCTGGGCGAGTGCGCCCTGATCGACGGGGGCCGTGCGAACCACCGCGATCGTGTAGGCGGTGAGGAACACGAGGACGACGTACAGGCACCAGCGAACCAGACGGTTCCGCACCAGCAGGTCGAGCTCGCCCTGTGCGAGGAACGGGACGTTCAACACGGCGCCGAGGATCCAGTACACGCGGAACTCGCCCGAGGTCCATCCGTCGGCCACGCCGAGGGCCACCGTCGCCGAGGCGATCGCGTACATGAGGAGCGCGATCGCCCAGAGCGCCTGGTAGGAGCGCCGCCGCCGCACGTACTGGCGCGTGAGAAGCGCCGCGAACACCAGCGCGACCAGCGCCGAGAGCATCGGGAACACCCACACGGCCCGGGAGCATATCGACCGAGCCGGAGGGCTCGGGGCCGCTGCTAGCATCGGGAAGCGTGACGCGCGCACCCGAGACCGAGGGCCCCAGGATCGCCTGTTCCACGGTCAGCCTGTTCAGCCACCCCCTCCGCCACGTCTTTCCCCTGCTGGCCGAGACGGGCTTTGCGGCCGTCGAGCTGATGGTCACGAAGGATCCCGATACTCAGGACCGGCGTCGTCTGGTCGAGCTCGCGCAGGACCACGGCCTCCCGATCGTGGCGATCCACGCCCCGTTCCTCCTGATGACGAGGAGCGTGTGGGGAGCCGAGCCGGTCGGCAAGATCTCCCGCGCGATCGAGCTCGCCGAGCAGGTCGGCGCGCCCCTGGTCGTCGTGCATCCGCCCTATCGATGGCAGACGACGTATCGAGACTGGCTCCGGGACGAGCTGCCGGCGCTCGGAGAACGCACGACCGTCCGGGTGGCAGTGGAGAACATGTTCCCGGTCCGCGTTCGCGGACGCACGCTCGGCGCCTTCCATGCGATCCGCACGCTCGAGGACCTCGAGGGGTTCCCGGACGTCGTGCTCGACACCAGCCACGCCGCGGTGGCCGGGCTCGACCTCTTCGAGGCGCTCGTGGCCCTCCGGGGACGGCTGGCGCACGTCCACCTGTCGAACAACGCCGGGAAGGGCTGGGACTCGCACCTGCCCGTCACCGAGGGTGTGCTCCCGCTGGACCGGTTCCTCGACGCGCTCGCCTCGGAGCGCTACGCGGGCACGATCTCGCTCGAGATCGACCTGCGCCGTCATCTGAACGACCCCGAGGCTCTCCGGCGCGCCCTGGTGGCGAACCGGGAGTTCTGCGCCTCACGGCTGCCCCTCGTCGCCTGATCGAAGGGGTCCCCTTCGGAGGGGAGGAACGGACCTCCCCGGAGTTGCGTCAGAGGGCTAGCATCGAACCGAGGCCGAGAGGGGTGGGGCTCATGTTCGTTCGCTCCTTCCGTTCCACCCGCGGGCAACGCAGCGCAGGGGTGACTGCAACGCTCGCGGTCGCACTCGTGGCGACGCTGCTGGCGGCCGGTCCGGCTCCGGCCGCGACTGCGTGCAGCAGCCCGCCACAGACGTTCCCGACCAGCCAAATGACCAGTGGGATGACGGGCGTCGGGTACACGGTCCTTCAGGGCACGACGCTCGTGCCCTTCGACGTGGAGATCCTCGGCGTCATGCCGAACGCGATCTTCCTGGGGGTCGACATCGTCGTCGCGAAGATCACGGGGCCCGCCGACTTCGTGGCAACGACCGGCGGTGCCATCGCGGGGATGTCCGGCTCCCCCATCTACATCGCCGGAAAGCTCGCCGGGGCGGTCGCCTGGGCGATCGCGCAGGACCGGCAGATCTTCGGCATGACCGCCGCCGAGGACATGGTCGGGATGCTCTCGCTCCCGGGGGCGGCGGGGTCGGGCTCGATGTCGGCGCAGGTCCCGCTCACCACACAGGTTCGCCGCGCCGCAAGCGCGGCGGGATCCAGCCTCGAGCCCGGCGCGACGCTCGAGGCGCTCCCGGTTCCGCTCGGCGTCTCGGGTCTGTCCGGGATGCCGCTGTCCGAGATCGAGAGCTCGTTCGCCGACCACGGGATCCGAGTGCAGGCGTTCCGAGCCGGATCGGTCTCGGCCCCGACGTCGTCCACGATCGACCCGAGTCACTTCCAGCCCGGCGGTGGGCTCGGGGTGGCGCTGTCCTACGGCGACGTCTCCTACTACGGGTTCGGCACGACGACCGCGGTCTGCGGCGACGTCGCGCTCGGCTTCGGGCACCCGATGTTCTGGGGGTCGGGGCGCGTGTCGCTCGGCATGAACGAGGTCGACGTGATCGCAGTCGACAACGGCTCGCTCTGGGGAACGAAGATCGGGATCCTCGGGGACGCGCACGGGGTGATGACCCGCGACGGGTTCGCCGGCGTCACGGGCGTCTTCGGCGTCCTCCCGACGCTGATCCCGATCACGAGCGACGTGTCCAGCCCGGACACGGGGCTCTCGCGACAGGGCGAGACCGAGGTCGCCTGGGACGAGGACTACTTCATGGCCGACGCCGCCTTCTCGCACGCGTGGTCGAACCTCACCTACGTCGCCCAGCAGGACGCACCCGGGACGCTCGATCTCGCGTGGACGATCACCGGGACTCGCGAGGACGGGACACCGTTCACGGTGTCGAATCGGTTGATGAGCTATAGCGGCTATGGCGCCGCGTACGACGCGTACCGGATGGCGGAAATGGTCGCCACGCTCGCCTTCAACGGGTTCGAGGACATCGCGTTCACCGGCGTCGACATGACGGGCGACATCACGGAGGCGAACCTCACCTCGAAGATCACGAGCGTGCGGGTGTCGAGCCCCGTCCAGACCGCGCTCAAGCAGCGCGACGTCGTCCGGGCCCGGCCCGGCGACCTCGTCACGATCGAGGTGACCCTCGACCCGATGGACGGGCCGGACGTGATCGCCACCACCAGCGTCAAGGTGCCGAGGCACGCCCACGGGTTCGAGGCCATCGACCTGTCGGGCGGCAAGGGCCGGCTCGACTACTACGGGCGCGGCATCGGCAGCCTGGACGAGCTGCTCGGCATCCTGAGCGGCGGCGACCACAAGAACGACCTGATCGTGCGGGGGTTCGGCCGGAGCAGCGTCCAGGTCCAGGACGTGATCGTCCGCGGCAGGGGCGGTTTCCTGATCCAGGTCGTCTAGGTGTGCTCGCGGGATCCGATGGGCGGACCTCGAGGTCCCGCCCATCGGATCGCGACCTCCTGCTAGCCTCGGCGCGTGCGCCGGTTCACCCTCGTCACGCTGATCTGCCTGTTCCTGCTGATCGCCGGCGCCGCGGTCTATCAGCTGGCGCTCGCGAATCGCGACGTCGAGCGCTTCCCCGGGCCGCGGATCGGCATGCCGCTGCCGTCCGCGACGGTCGCGCCCTGATCGCGGGCTCGCCTCCCATGAAGCGTTAGGCGCCGCCCGCCTGCTCGAGGTAGGTCTCGATCAGCCTTCCGAGCGACCTCGCCCTGGCCGCCGCCGAGCAGGTCCGTCCCGTGGTCGTCGGAGGGCACGACCTCGACTCGCTTCG
>CAVOUQ010000024.1:0-4390 GCA_963699635.1 uncultured Actinomycetes bacterium
CGGTGAACGGCTCGGGTACGGACGCCGAGGCGACGGTTCGGTTCGAGGACGCCGGGGAGAAGCGTCTGCTGCTGGCGTACGCGCCGCTCAGGAAGGTGGGCTGACGCACCCGGGGTGGGCGGTCGCCGCAACCGGGCTCGCGAGCTTGGACTGCGAACGGATCGGTGAGGGGCTGCTCGCGCAGCCGGTCAACGCCTGGTCGAGCCTGGCGTTCCTCGTGGCCGGGGCGTGGGTCCTCGTGCTCGCCACCCGCGCCCACACCCGCCGCACCGAGCTCGCCGTGTACGGGCTCGCCGTCGCGAGCAACGCGGTGGGCGGACTCCTCTTCCACGGGTGGCAGCTGCCGGGGGCCCAGTGGATCCACGACGTGGCGATCCTGTCGGTGCTGGTCTTCATCGCGGCGTTCGGCGCGGCCCGGACGGCTCGACCGCGGGACCGGCTGGACGATGCGGGCGTTCGGGCTCGCGCTCGCCGTGCTCGGCGCGTTGCTCGCGGCCGTCCCGACGGCTACGTACGGCATCTACGCCCTGGCCGGCGTGGTCGCGGGCCTCGGCGAGGTCCTCGAGGTCCGTCGCGAGCTCCCCGAGATCCGCAAGGAGGGGATCCCGGCGGAGCGGCGCGCCCTGCTCGGGGCGCTCGCGGCCCTCGCGCTCGGGGCGACGGCGTTCTTCGTGGGACGGACCGGGGGACCGCTCTGCGATCCCGCCAGTCCCGATGCAGTGGCACGCCGTCTGGCATGTCGCCGCCGCCGCCGCGATGGTGCTCTACGCGGTGGGCCGGATCGCCCCGCCGCGTGAGGTCGGCCGGGGCTCACGGGTCGTCGAGGGCGCGCCGACGCGCCGCTGACCCGACCGGTCGGTCAGCCCGGGAGGGGGAGCGGGCGGAGGCCTCGCGCCGGATCCCAGGCGAGGGCGAGGGGGTCCTTGGCGAGCCGGACGAAGCCGGCCTCGTCGATGTCGAGCGAGAAACAGTGGTAGGTGGGCTCGTCGGGCGCCCATCCGATCCGTTCGCGCAGGCCGTCGCGGAAGGCGTGCCGGACCTGGGGGTCCTGCTCGTCGACGAACCGGCCGTACAGCTTCACGTCGCCCTCGAGGTTGTGGCGGTCCGTCGGGACGCTGTGGACGGTGGCCCTCCGGTCGCGGAGCACGTCGAGGGCCTTCCTCGACCGCCACATCATCGAGACGAAGAAACGGCCGGCACCGAACGCCGGCTCGTTGGGGCTGATGCGGGGCGAGCCGTCCCGACGGAGCGTCCCCACCAGCACGAGCCCGTCCGCCAGGAACCGCTCGCGTGCGAGCGTCGCGATCTGGGGACAGGCCGACTCGAAGGCGTCCCATCGCATCCGCGCATCCTAGCGGCGAGCGTGCGAGAGGCGGTCCAGCACGTTCCGCGTGATCCGATCGACGAACGGATCGCCGAGCCCGAGCGCCCAGTCGATGACGCCGGCGTTCACCACGGTGCCGCCCCCGGGTCTGGTGTACGTCCCGAACACTGCGCGCCCCTCCGAGAGCTCGGCGAGGTGCGCGGGTTCCGTGTCGCCGAAGACCGACTCCGAGGTGAATTCGAGGTCGCCGGGATCGGCCACGTATCGCGACGGCTGCTCGTGCTGCGCCCACAGGTGCGCCGGCGAAGTCGCGAGGATCTCGAGCTCCCCGGGCGCGCCGTCCACGTGGGTTGCCATCGGGAGACCGTCTGGCCCCGCCGCGAGCGCGCACCCGTCACATTCGTAGGCGACGATCGCGTCCGCGCCGCCGAACTCCTCGCCGGCCCGAAGGCCCGTGCCGGCGAAGACCCAATGGTCGGGACGGTGCACCGTGTACGCGCCCCCGCTGCCGGGTGTGTGGCCGTAGAGCGAGTACCCGCCTCTGGAGAACGTGAGCCCGATCGTCGAGGTCTCGGGGCGCCCGACCCGGCGGTCGGACCACATGCCGGAGAGGAATCGCTGCAGGGAGGTGCCGAGCACGGGATCCTGGTCGACCTTGTACTTGAAGCCCGCCATTCCCCGCTGCCCGTCGTCGAAACGCACCTGCCAGAAGCAGGTGTTTCCGGAGAGGATCGCGGCGTTCCCGCCGTCGTCTAGGAAAGCGTCGAGGGCGTCCCGCATCCCCCATGACCAGTACTCGTCGTGGCCGACGCAGACGAAGAGCCGGTGCCCGTCGAGGACCTCCGGATTCAGCTCGAGATCCTGGGAGATCGCGACGTCGAGCCGGTAGCCGTTGGACTCGGCCCACCGGGTGAACGGCCGTTCCCAGTTCCACCAGCCGGAGGCTCCGCTCCAATCCGACAGGCCGAGCGGGCGCGCCCACTTCCGGAAGCCCATCGCCTCCGGGTCGGGCTCGCGCTCCATCATCCGGCCCGCGGGCTCCGGCTTGACGAGGAACCCCTCGGCCATCGGGCGCTCGAAGGAGACCCGGGTCCCGCCCGTGTACAGCGACGGTCCGCCCCAGTCGTTGTACGCGTGCCAGGTCGTCGTCGCGAGGACGAGCAGGATCGGGGCGGGCTCGGCCGGGTCGGGCCGGACGACGAAGAACGCGTCCTCTCGCTCGGCGCCGGCCGAGAGCGTCACGGCGTAGTAGCCCGAGCGCCAGTCGCCGACCGGGATCTCGGTCGCGGCGGGCCACCCGCAGCCGCTCGCCGAGGCGTCCGCGGGCGTCTCGAAGCGGTGCCCGGGAACGTACTCGGCGCGCCAGACGACCTCGCGGACGGCGCCCTCGCGGGTCACCTGCAGGTCGAACGCGATCGCGTCGGTGCAGACGTGGAGCCCGACCGCTTCGCCCGGCGCGACCGAGGGTGGCCAGCAGTAGGCGTCGAGCGTCACCGGGCGAGCGCGAGGTAGCCGGCGATCAGGATCAGGATCCCCGCGACGATCGGGGCGACCACCCAGGCGAATCCGAGCCGGCCCCGATACGGCCCGAGGGTGCCGACCTTCGTCGTGGGCTTCAGACCGGGCGGACGGAAGCGGACGCGCTTCTTGCCGAACATCGAGACCGAGTATCTCAGCCGACGGCCCGGAACAGATGCCAGCGGTCGGGGACGCCCCTCAGCTCATGCTCTCCTCGGTCCTCGAACGCCAGGCCGGAGCCGGCGACGAGGTCCTTCACGGTGCTCGAGACGAGGACCTCGGAGGGGCCGGCCATCGACGCGACGCGAGCCCCGATGTGGACCGCGATCCCACGGACGGCGTCGCCGTCCAGCTCGACCTCGCCCGTGTGAACCCCCGCTCGGATCTGGATCCCGAGGTCGCGGACCGAGGTCGCGATCGCCTGCGCGCAGCGCACTGCGCGCCCCGGGCCGTCGAACGCCACGAGGAAGCCGTCGCCGGCGGTGTCGACCTCGCGGCCGCGATACCTCGCAAGCTCCGCCCGTGCCCTCGCATGGTGCGCCGACAGGAGATCGGCCCACCCCCGGTCGCCGAGCTCCGCGGCGCGTTCGGTCGAGCCGACGATGTCCGTGAACAGGAGGGTGGCAAGGATCCGATCGGTCACCTCACGCGGGTGCAGCTCGGTGACGAACCCCCGGATCGAAGCCATCGCCGTCTCGTACGTCTCGTCGTCGGTCCAGATGAACTCGTCCTGCATGGTGGGAAGCTCGCGGAGCTCCGCAGCGGGGATGTGCCGCGCGAAGTACTCGGCCGGACCTCGCTTGTCCGAGGCGAACAGGACCCGCGTAGGCACCCGGACCGCGGGAAGGACGTCGGCGACGTCCGCCTCCATCATCATGCGGTGGAACGCCATCGCCGATCCGGGGCTGAGGCTGCGCCGCATGTGGGTCACGAACCAATCGCGGAAGTCCACGTCCTCGGCCATGCTCGGAACCTGCAACCGCAGCAGGCGGTGGAAGTACGCTCGGCTGCCCCATTCCTCCCGCACCTCGTGGAGCGTCTTCCTCCAGTCCGCGTCCGATGGCGCCCACGGATAGTCGGGCGTCGGGTGTCCTTTGGCCGAAGGATTTAGCGCGATGAGCCCGGCGGTGCGTTCCGGGTAGGTGGCCGCGAACAGCGTTGTCGTTCGGCTGCCCTCCATGCCGCTCCACAGCACCGCCTGTTCGGAGCCCACCGCGTCCATCACGGCCCGGACGTCGTCCATCCTCGTTTCGAGGGTGGGGACGCCGGCCACGCGATCGGACAGGCCCGTTCCACGCTTGTCGAGCAGCAGGAGCCGCCCGATCTCGCGAGCCCGAGGATGTGCCGGACGAGGAGGGGCTGGTCCCACGTCGAGAGGAGATCGCCAGTGATCCCTCGGACGAAGACGAGGTCGACCGGACCTTCGCCAACGACCTGGTAGGCGATGCTGACGTCACCGCTGCGCGCGTAGGAGACATCGGGGACGTTCACCGGCGTATCCTGCGTCGCTCCTGCTCGAGGTCGCAACCTGGCCCGGCCACCCCCTTC
>CAVOUQ010000025.1:0-9669 GCA_963699635.1 uncultured Actinomycetes bacterium
GGGACCACGTAGATCGTGCCGGCGGTGGTCCGGCCGCCTTCCTCGGCGAGCCCGTCGGCCGCGTCGTCGCAGGGGTGCTCCGGGGCGAGCCCGTCGGGGCACGGGCTCTCGGAAGGCTCGCAGTGATGGCTCGGCGCGGTCCCTCCCTCGGGGCACGGGCTCTCGGAAGGCTCGCAGTGATGGTTCGGCGCGGTGCCTCCCTCGGGCACGGGCTCTCGGTGTCCGTCGGGCTCGGCGACTCGGTCTCGGTCGGCGACGGGCTCTCGGTCTCGGTCGGGCTCGGCGACTCCGTCTCGGTGGGCGAGGGCGACTCCGTCTCGGTCGGCGACGGGCTCTCGGTCTCGGTCGGGCTCGGCGACTCCGTCTCGGTGGGTGAAGGCGACTCCGTTTCGGTCGGCGACGGGCTCTCGGTCTCGGTGGGTGAAGGCGACTCGGTCTCGGTCGGCGACGGGCTCTCGGTCTCGGTGGGGCTCGGCGACTCGGTCTCGGTCGGCGACGGGCTCTCGGCCTCCGTGGGCGACGGGCTGGCCTCGACGGCCGTCACGACCGGACCTTCGCTCGGCTCCGGCTCGGGGGTGGGGGTGGTCTCCGGCGGAGGCTGCGGCGACGAGCTCGGTTCGGGCGACGGCGTCGGCGGAGGAGCCCCGCCCGTGACCAGGTCTCCGAGGATCTGCGTCACGGCCAATGCCACCTCGGGAGGCAGCGTGTCGAGGAGCGGGCCGATCGTCTGGGCGATCTCCGCGTCGAGATCGGTGGTGTCCGCTCCGGCCGCGTTGGCAGCGGCGCGTTCCCCGAGCAGCATCGCGGCGAGCTCGGCGGCCTCCGCGGGGCTCGCGTTCGGCAGCTTCTCGGCCAGGTCGTCGAGCGCCGCCTGGGCCGCCACGAGGTGGACACGCGCGGTCCCCGACAGCTCGTCGGTGGGAGCTCCGGGTCCGAGGCCGCGCGCGAGCACGACCGCGAGCACGATGATCGACGCCGCCGCTGCACCTTGGAGCCGCTCGACCCAGCCGCGCTCGCGAAGCCCCGCTCGCGGGCGCGCGGCGGCGGCGGCGGCGAACGCGATCGGACCGGCGGCCGCCCGCGCCGTGCGACGGCCGACGAGAGCCCCCTCGAGCTCCGTCAGTCCGGATCCTTCCTCCACGACCGCGTCCGCCGCGGCGACGAGCGCGGGGTTGGCCGCCTCGCGGTCGGAGGTGAGGACGATGATCCGGGTCTTCGGCGAAGAGGATCGGATGCCCGGGACGATGGACTCGCCGCCCGCGTGGGCGACGTCCTCGTGCACGAGCAGCACGTCGGGACGGAGGTCGGCGACGGCCTTCGCCACGTCGGCGGCGGTCGCGGCCTCCGTGGCCACGGCGAAGCCTCGCTCCTCAAGGAGGAAACGCGCGAGGTTCCGCTCCAGCGGGCGGCGGTCCCCAACGACGGCGGATCGACGAGATGTGCCTCTCTTCATTGCTCCTGTTTCCGCGCACGGTCAACAGCGCTCGGCCGCTTCCATGTATAGCCGATGCATTCGCCGGGCACAGCTACCCATCGGGGCTAGCTCTTGTAGGGCAGGCTCGATCGGTCAGTCGGGCTACGAAGTGTTGCGCGGGGACGATCCAGTGACAGGCATGGCGTGCCGAGCTTGGGTCGCCGCTATTGGCGCTTGCCGATGCCGCGTCCGGACCCGCTCAGCAGCCCGAGGTCGATCACCACCCCGAGCACGATCACGATGATCCCTGCGGCCTCGATCCCGCCGCGGAGCGTGGTGAACTCGTTCTGCGCGATCGCATAGGCGATCGTGGTGGTGGGCAGGAAGATGAACCCCAGGAGGCCCCACCACCCGCTCGAGAAGGCCGCGTTCAGGTAGTCGGAGAACAGCCAGAGCACGAACAGGATGAAGCGGGGCGTGATGAGCGCGAACACCACGAGCAGGCAACCCACGGCGAGATGCTATCCCGGGCGTCGGCTCCGGGTTGACCACACTCGAACGTATGTTCTAGTGTCCGTCGGGTGAAGGAGCATCTCTTCGAGGTCGCCCGCCGAACGTTCGACACCCCCGAGTTCCGCGGGATCGAGTTCATCGAGGCCGAGTGCAAGACGATCATCAACCGCGTTCCGGGCAACTTCCTGCCGTTCCGATGGAGCATCAATCCCTACCGAGGTTGCTCGCATGCTTGCTCGTACTGCCTAGAGGGCGGGACTCGCCTGCTCATGGCCGACGGACGAACGAGACCGATCGCCGAGGTGCGTGTGGGAGATCGCGTCGTCGCAACCGAGCGGCGCGGGGCGTACCGAGGCGAGGGGAATGGGCGACGACGAAGGATGCCTTCCGCATCTCGCTCGAAGATGGCACCGCGCTCGTCGCCAGCGGCGACCACCGATTCCTGACCGAACGGGGCTGGAAGCACGTGACGGGTGCCGAGCACGGATCCGCCCGTCGGCCGTTCCTGACCACGAACAATCGGCTGATGGGCACGGGCGGCTTTGCGGACGGTCCCGCGGGCGGGGTCGAGTACCGGCGCGGTTATGTCTGCGGGATGGTTCGTGGAGACGGACACGTGGGCTCGTACTCGTACCGACGTGAGGGGTGGTCGGCGTCGACGGTCCATCGGTTCCGCCTCGCGCTCGTGGATCTGGAGGGGCTCCAACGGACTCGCGAGTACCTGCGCGGATTCCAGCTCGCCACGCACGAGTTCGTCTTCCACGAGGCGGTCGGCAACCGGCGGCCCATCCATGCCATCCGGAACTCCCGGCGCGCCGACGTCGCCGCGATCCGCGACCTCTGTGAGTGGCCGACGCGCCCGACGCTGGAGTGGTCGAGGGGGTTCCTCGCGGGCATCTACGACGCCGAAGGAAGCTACAGCGGCGGGATCGTGCGCATCTCCAACACGAGCGCCGCCATCGTCGAGCGGATCACCGGGTGCCTGCGCCGGTTGGGGTTCCGCTACCACCTTGAGACGCAGCCTCGCGCCAATCCGATCGTCGTCGTCCGCCTTCTCGGTGGACTCCGCGAGCACCTGCGATTCTTCCACTCCATCGATCCGGCGATCACTCGCAAGCGCGTCATCGCCGGGACGGCCCTGAAGAGCGACGCTCCTCGCCAGGTCGTCTCGATCGAGCCGATGGGGATCGAGCTCCCGATGTACGACATCACGACGGGGACGGGCGACTTCGTCGCGAATGGCGTCGTCAGCCACAATTGCTTCGCTCGTCCCACCCACACGTTCCTCGACATGGACGCCGGTCGCGACTTCGAGACGAAGATCGTTGTGAAGGTGAACGCGCCCGAGGTGCTGCGTCGCCAGCTCGCCGCCAAGCGCTGGAAGGGCGAGGGGATCGCAATGGGGACCGCCACCGCTACCTTTGGTACTAGCGAGTCTCAGGACTGTCTCCCGCTGTGCCCGAGTGTTGGCGAATGTCCCCGGCGGTCATCCTCCCGGTCATCGCGGAGATGGGCGGGGCCGACTAGAACCTCGCGACGATGAACTGGTACCAAGCGTACGCGAACAGGTACCAAGACCACGCGGCCAGGGCCCCGAGGACCACGGCGAAGGAGTAGAGGATGACGGGCTTGGCCCGCCCCACGTGCTGATGGAGCAGCCGTCGCATCTCGACCTTCATTCTAGCGCCGGTACCTCAGTCCGAACAGGAGCGGTGACCGCTGGTGTACCGACGTTGGGCACCAACACCGATCCCTATCAGCGGGCCGAGGGTCGCTACCGGTTGATGCCGAGGATCATCGGCGCGCTGTCCGACTACCGGAACCCCTTCTCGATCCTCACGAAGGGCACGCTCATCCTGCGCGACCTCGACCTGCTGGTCGACGCCGCGCGCGGGGCGGACGTCGCGACGGCCTTCTCGATCGGCACGCTCGACGAGGATGCATGGCGGCGAAGCGAGCCCGGCACGCCGCACCCGCGCAAACGCATCGAGGCCGTGGCCGCCATGAACGCCGCGGGCGTGCCGTGCGGGGTGCTCATGGCGCCGATCCTGCCGGGCATCACGGACGACCCGGGACAGCTTCGCGAGGTCGCGCGGGCGGCGATCGATGCCGGGGCGACCCACGTCTCGCCGATCCTGCTGCATCTGCGGCCGGGGGTCCGCGAGCAGTTCCTGCCGTGGCTCGCCGAGCGGTACCCGGAGCTCGTCGAGCGCTACGAGCGGATGTACGCCAAGCCGTACGCGCCGTCCTCCGAACGAGCGGCGCTCGGTGCGACCGTCGGCGGCATCGTGCGGGCTCTTGGTGGGACCCGGCCCGCCGGGGCTCCCGAGCGATGGAACCGCAGATCGCCGGAGCCCGACCGCGCCGGCGAGCAGCTCACCCTCGCCTGATCGTTCAGACGGCCGCTCGCTCGAGCGGCGGGCGGCCGGTGAGCGACTCGTACGCGGCCGTCAGGCCGTTCGCGTCGTCGCGGTCCGGGAGCAGGATCCGCGTCGCGCCGTCGCCGACCCCCCAGGTCAGCACCTCGGCCGCCTGCTCGAACCCCCGGAGCCCCCACGGCTGGTCCCAGGAGTTCCACGTCTGGAGGCCGCGCAGTCGCAGGAAGCGAGCGCGGTCGGCGGGCGAGAGGTTCGCCTCGCTCCACGCATGGGCGAGCTCGTGCACCATGACCCGCCGCGCGTACTCGTCGGCCTGATCGGCGATGCACATGTCCAGGTGGAAGTCCCGGTAGAAGCCGGAGTTGTCCCGGCACCCGGCGGCGGTGGGGTGGAACTCGATCTCGACCGCCGGCAGCTCGAGCCCGGCGCTGTGGTACCGAGCCAGGACCCAGGTCGTGAGGGCCCGCTCGCGCGGCGTGGCCTCGCGGATCGTCGTGCCCGGGGCCTCGGCCGAGCGCATCCCCAGGGTCGAGGCGAGCAGGGCGAGGGCGATGGTGCGGCGGATCGGGTGTGACCGTCGGTTCGTCGTGGTGTCCATGGGGCGACGCTGCGCCCCATGCCTTGCGGTCGCGGTTCCGGCCGCTTGCAGGTCGCTGTCAGGTGACGGGCGTCACTTCGGCTCGTGCTCGAGAGCCTTCCCATGGAGGGCGGTCGGGACGTAGCGTTCCGGCCGATGAACTTCCGGATCCTCGGGCCGCTCGAGGTGGACGGGGAGGAGGGCCCGCTTCGCCTCGGTGGGCTGAAGCCGCGCGCCGTCCTCGCGCACCTGCTCATCCGCGCCAATCGCGTGGTTCCGTCCGAGCTCCTGATAGACGAGCTGTGGGGAGAGGAGCTCCCCGAGGACGCCCGCAACGCGCTCCAGACCCACGTGTCGCGCCTACGCGCGGTGATCGGCGACCGGATCGAGAGCCGCCCGCCCGGCTACGTGATTCGCGTGGAGCCGGGGGAGCTCGACGCGGCGCGCTTCGAGTCGCTCGTCGCGGACGCTCGGGCGGATCTCGCGGAGGATCCGGGCTCCGCGGTTCGCGTCCTGCAGGAGGCGCTCGCGATCTGGCGTGGACCCGCGCTGTCCGATCTCGCCGCGGAACTGTCGCTCGCCGGGGAGATCGCGCGCCTCGAGGAGCTCCGGCTCTCGGCCATCGAGGACCGCATCTCGGCCGAGCTCGCGCTCGGGCGTCACACGGCGGTCGTCGGGGAGCTCGAGTCGCTAACGCGCGAGCACCCGCTGCGCGAACGCCTGTGGGGCGACCTGATGCTCGCGCTCTATCGCTCGGGCCGTCAGGCGGACGCACTCGACGCGTACGGCCGCGCCCGGAGCATCCTGGCTGAGCAGCTCGGCATCGACCCCTCCCGCCGGCTCCAGCGCCTGCACGAGCAGATCCTCGGTCAGGACCCGGCGCTCTCGATGGCCTCGCGGCCGATGCCGGTCGTGCGGCCAGCGCCGCTGCCCGGCGAGCTCGCGCCCGACACCCAGATCGCCGGGTACCGCATCGAGGATCTGCTGGGTCGAGGCGGGATGAGCACCGTGTACCTCGCGGAGGACCTTCGGCTGCGCCGGCGCATCGCCCTCAAGATCCTGTCACCCGAGCTCGGGCAGCACCCGGGCTTTCGCGAGCGGTTCGTGCGCGAGTCGCAGATCGCCGCCGGGATCGAGCACCCGGGCATCGTCCCGATCTACGAGGCGGGCGAGGCCGAGGGCGGCGTCCTCTACATCGCGATGCGGTACGTCCGGGGCACCGACCTCGGGCGGCTCTTGTCCGAGCAGGGTCGTCTCGAGCCCGAGCGCGCGGTGCGGATCGTGTCGCTGGTCGCCGAGGCGCTCGACGCAGCGCATGCCGAGGGGCTCGTGCATCGCGACGTGAAGCCCGGCAACATCCTGATCGTCGAGGGCGCCGGCAGCCGCGGTCGCGACCTCGTCTATCTGTCGGACTTCGGCCTCACCAAGCGCCTGGAAGGCGAGAGCGGGGCGCTCACGCGGACCGGGCAGTTCGTCGGGACGGTCGACTACGTGGCGCCCGAGCAGATCGAGGGCAAGACGATCGACGCCCGGACGGACGTCTACTCGCTCGGCTGCGTGCTGTTCGAGTGCCTGGCCGGAAAGGCCCCCCACGCCCGCGATACCGAGGTGGCCACGCTCTACGCCCACCTCTCAGACGAGGTGCCGAGGCTCGAAGCCGCGCGACCCGACCTTCCGCCCGCGCTCGGCGTGGCCGTGGGCAAGGCGCTGGCGAGGGATTCGGCCGCCCGCTACTCCACCTGCCGCGAGCTCGCCGCCGCTGCCAACGAGGCGATCGCGCCACCCGATGGCGCCGCGCCGGCCCCCGCCCGACGTCGGCCGCTCGCCATCGCCGGGGTCGCGGTGTTTGCGGTGGCCGTCCTCGCGATCGTCGGGTTGTCGCTCGGGCGCTCGGACGCGCCCTCGGCGGTGGACGGTGACGGCGAGTCGCCGTCACCGTCCGCGTCGCCGACGGAAGGGCCGTACTTCACCGCCCTCGATCGAGCCCCGACCGGGAACGAGCAGCGCCTGCTCGCGCTGATCCCGGAGGCTAATCGAACCTCGTGTGAACCCGCCGAGCCACGTGCTCCACGGATCGACCCTGATGAAGGTGTGCTCGGCGCGGTGGTGTGCGACGACGGGGCGACCGAAGCCCTGTACGAACTGTTCGGGAGCCGCGACGCGATGGATATCGCCTTCGGCAACCGCGTGAACGACGCGGACGCCTTCGGAGGGGACTGTGCCACGGACCACGAGGCCCAGAACGACTACACCACCGGCGGCGAGGATCGCGGACGCGTCATGTGCTCCCAGGACACGGCGGCCGCTCGCTCCGTGCTCGCGTGGACGGACGAGAATCTGCTCGTGCTCGGACACGCCACGCGGGAAGACCTCGGCGATCTCTCGCTGTATGAATGGTGGATCTCGGCGGGTCCGATCGACGCAGACACGCCCGCGGAGAAGGATGGTGCGGCAGCGGTCGAGTCCTTCCCGCAGGGGCCGTTTCTGGCGGACGTGACCAACCCCCAGGACCTGAGGAAGCTCGGAGTCTCGGGCCGCCTGTCGGTGACGCTCGGCATCACGCTCGCGGACGGGAACTACCGGGTCACGTACAACGGCCCGGCCTACTACGCCGAAGAGGGCACCTATGTCCTGACGAAGGGCCCGAGCGTCGTGTTCACGATCACGAGGGCACCACTGCAAAGCTGCGTAGAAGGGTCCGCAACCTATCGATGGAAGGAGGGCCCGGATGGCGTCCGCTGGACGTTCGTCGAAGCCGAGGGCGCCGAGTGCCCCACAGGACCGTGGCCGACCACGAACGAGCCGTGGCGGCCGGGGCCGGCCGGCGAGATCGTCTTCGGGCAGTATGGGAACCTCGTGCGGGAGAGCGTCGACCAGTTCACGGCGACGGACCTCACGAACACGCCGCTTCTCGACGACGTGCAGCCCGTATGGTCCCCGGACGGCAGCCGCATCGCGTTCAGCAGCAACCGGCCGGACCCCGACTCGAGCTTCGACCTGTACCTGATGGACCCGGACGGATCGAACGTGACTCCGATCACGAGCGACCCCGGCAACGAGTGGGATCCCGCGTGGTCGCCCGACGGCGGCGCGATTGCATTCGTCTCACATTTGGAGGCGACGACCGACAGCTCGAGCAGGTCCGCGCTGAAGATCCTCGCGCTTCCGACCGCCGGATCGCCGGCAGTCACGCTGGTCTCGCGCCAGATCTCGGCGATCCGCCACCCATCCTGGTCGCCCGATCGGTCGCGGATCGCGTTCGCGATCGACAGGGCGGTCTACGTCGTCGACGCTGACGGGGCCAACCTGAAGCAGCTCGCGCCCGACCAGGAGGTCGCGCAGCCGCGCGCCCGTCTGGACGCCAGACGGCAGCAGGATCGTGTTCTGGGGGACGACGGTCGTGGCGGCGGGACGCTCCTCACGATGCGGCCGGACGGCTCCGGGCTGCGGCCCTTCAGCCCCGCGTTCCCGGACTCCGACATCCTCGTTCCTTCGTGGTCGCCCGATGGGCAGTGGCTCGCGGCTGCGGGTGTCTGGGCCGGCGCTGGCAACCTGATCTCGCCCCTTTACCTGGTCAATGTGGACGGCGGACCCGTCTACACCTTCGGGTTGAACGCTTCCGAGCCGCAGTGGCGCCCGGCACCGTAGTCAGGTCCTCTCGGCTACCCTCTGCTCGATGCGCGGCATGGACCGAATCCTCGAGCTTCAGGAGCTGGATACGACGACCGATCGCCTGGCGCACCGTCGCGAGCAGCTCGAGGCGGGGGAGGATCTCTCGACCGCCCGGAAGGCGTCCGAGGAGACCGAGGCCCGGCTCGGGGAGCTGCGGCTCGCGATCGACGCGGTCGGGGTGGAGCAGCGGCGCCTCGAGCACGAGATCGACTCGATGGGCTCCAAGCTCGCCGCCGAGGAGAAGCGGATGTACGACGGCACGATCGCGAACGCGAAGGAGCTCGAGGCGCTGCAGCACGAGATCACGAGTCTGAAGGATCGTCGCTCGCGCACGGCAAGACGAGCTCCTCGACGTGATGGAGCGGCGTGAGGAGCTCGAATCCAGGGTGCAGGCGTCCGAGGACGAGGTCGCGGTCGCGCGGCAACACGTCGAGACGCTCGGCGGAGATGCGTCGAGGGAGCTCGACGAGGTCGTTGCCCGGCTGGCCGAGCAGACGACGGCCCGCGAGACCATCGTCGGCGAGATCGCCGAGGAGCTCGTCGAGCTCTACGAGGAACCTCCGTAGACAGAAGAAGGGAATCGGGGCGGCGGCGATCGTCGACGGCGTGTGCCAGGCGTGTCACGAGCAGCTCTCGGCGGTCGAGCTCGACAAGCTGAAGCACACGGACGGCGTCAAGAGGTGTGAGTACTGCCGGCGGATCGTCGTCTTCGCCTGACCGTCGCCTGCGACGGCGCGTCCCGCGGCAACCCGGCCGGCCGGAATCGGCGCGGCGATCGACCGGCCCCGACGGCGAGCCGGCGGGCGAGATCGCGAGGGGATCGTGTCGCGACCAACAACGTCCCGAGTACACCGCGGCGATCCGCGGCTCGAGCGCGCTCGCGAGCTCGAGGCCTCGAGCCGTGCTCCTGCGCCTCGACATCCGCTGCTCGTCGAGCAGCTCGCCGGCGTTTCAAGGTGAAGAACGTGGCGTTGCAACGCCTGCACGCCGCCGTCCGCCCGCTCGCCTCGGAGTTCGCCGAGGTTCGGTTCGAGCACGTCCCGAGGCAGCGCAACGCCGAGGCCTGGACCGTCTCGCGAACCGCGGCGTTGATGCCTGGCTCGGGCAGGGGCGCT
>CAVOUQ010000026.1:0-49094 GCA_963699635.1 uncultured Actinomycetes bacterium
TACCCCGGAGGCGGGAAGGAGGAACCGCCGGCGGCGCGCACCCGCACGCGAGCGGTTGCGCGGGCCCGACGCCTACCACAGAATCGGCGACGCCCATGGCCGTGACCTCGTTGGACGAGCGACTGCGCGCGATCGTCGGCACCAGCGTTCCCGGCGTGGCGATCGCGATCGTCGAGCCCGACGGCGTCCGGGCGACCGCGGCGACGGGGTCGGCCGATCTCGCGGAAGGCGTCCCCGCGTCGCCCGGGATGGCCTGCCCCTGGTTCTCGATGACGAAGATCGTGACGGCGACCGCGGCAATGCGCCTGTTCGAGCGAGGCGTCCTCGACCTCGACGAACCCGTCGTGGCGCATCTCCCCCTCTTCGCGCGGATGGAGCCCTCGACGCGCGCCGCGCGGGTCACCTCTCGCCACCTGCTCCAACACTCCTCCGGGCTCACGAATCCGATTCCGGTCTCCTGGATCCACCCCGCCGGGCAGCCCGGGCCCGAACCCACGGAGTTCCTGGAGCGTCAGCTAAGCAAGCACCGCAAGCTGCGGTTCGAGCCCGGGAGCCGCTCGAGCTACTCGAACCTCGGGACCCTCTGCCTCGCCGAGGTCATGACCGCCGTGACGTCCACGCCGTTCGTCGAGCTCGCCGCGGACGAGGTGCTCCACCCGCTCCGAATGGCGGCGACCGGCTTCGAGTTCACGGATCTCGCGCACGCCGCCACCGGGTACCACCCGAAGGCGAGCCCGATGCGCCTGATTCTCCCCCGGTGGGTGATCGGGCCGTCGACCGGGCGGTGGATGTCGTTTCGCCGATTCGTCCTCGACGGCTCCGCGTACGGCGGGTTGATCGGCCCGGTCACGGACGCGGCCGAGTTCCTGCGGATGCACCTGCGCGACGGCGACCTCGACGGGACGCGGATCCTGTCGGCCGAGTCGGCGCAAGCCATGCGCGAGATCACGGCGGCCGGACGTCGCTTCGACCTCGGCCTGGGTTGGTTCCGGCCTGCGAACGCGGGCGACGCCGACCCCCCGTTCGTCGAGCACCTCGGCGGCGGAGCCGGCTTCTTCAACGTGATCCGGATCTATCCCACGCGATCGGTCGGAATAGCCGTAATGGGCAACGCGACCAAGTACGACATCGACGCCGTGGCCCGGCTGGCGCTCGAGGGCCTCTGACTGGCGTCAACAAGCAACACCTCTTGGAGGCGTGAAGGCAGGGATTCGCTGCTCTGCCATCCGGAGCTCCTTGCGGTGCACCCTTCCGGGATGCCTGGAGCCCCATCCCAGTGCCGTGTTGCGTCGGAGGCCGTTGGTGGCAGCTGAAGGTGCTCGTCGATCTTGCGGCCGGAACCATTGAGCATGCCAGCCCTCTGGTCCATTCAGAGGATGTCGACCGGATGACCGGCGTAAGCCCACTAATGGTCATCCAAGAAGAACGCGGATTCCGTCAGCCACCGAAATCCGTCAAGAGGGCGGATCGGAACCACGTTGCAGCAGATGCGCCACGATCTCGAGTCCTGACACAGTCAGGCGCCGTTCCTCGAACACACGATCAGATGGCGAGAGCGCGAGCAGGGCGCCTGCCGTGAGCATCAGCTCATCCGGGCCGGCAAGATCCTCGCCCACTTTGGAGGTGATGTTGAACTCCTCCCCGTAGATCTGGCCGTGGCCGATCAGGAGAACAGTTCCGTAGCCAACTCCGATCGAAACCGCAAGTTGATCCGGTTTCCGAGCTCCCCGATTCGCAATGGCCACGTCCTCGAGAATGGCTTCCCCGCAGGCAACCGCAGCATCAACAGTTGAGAAAAGGGAGAAGAAGTTGTCCGCCTCGCGGAAGTAGTGCCTCCCACCTGCTTCGCCAACTCGAACGGCGACACTCTCCTCCAACCCAAGCAGAAGTGCGAGGAAAGGCACGACCCCTTGATCGCGGAGTGATCGAGTGAAGCCACACGTGTCCACCACCATGATGCTCGCCGCACGGCGGAACTTGCGATCAACAGCGTCGATGATGCGACTGCGCCGCTCGGGCCTACTCGCGTACTGGGCCACCAAGTTCGCGAAGAGAACCGAACCGTCGGACGGAGGCGGGATGATCTGCATCGTATCGGCAGCTCCCGCTCGTCCACCAAGCGACCCGGTGGACGAGTCGATGCCGGTGGTCGGTTCGTCTCGAATCATGCCTGTCACCCTAGTCCGAACGCCCGTGACGCGCGCGCCACGCTCAGGGCAAAGGGGCATCTCTCAGGGCGGAGGACCGACGTGTCGGGCGCTCGTATCGTTGGCTTCCCGGTTTCATGACCGGACAGTCGAGCGCCGGGCCATCCGTTCTCCGAAGAACCGTCAGCTATCGTAGGGCCCCTCCGTGACAGAAGGGCTTGACCTTGGGATCGACAAGAAACCGAGGGGGCACTCCGCGTCACCCCGTTCGGGAAATGTGGTTCCGCTACGCCCGTCGACCTCTGGAGGTCTACGGATGGCCGATCGTCAGTGTCCTCGCCCTTCTCGCCATCGCCTTCGGATACTGGGGGTTCCAGCTGCACCCAGACACGCGGTCGGACTCCGTTCTGGACAAGCTTTACGCATCGCTCCAGCTCTTCACTCTGCAAACGCAGGCGGCGGCCCCGCTCCCGTTCCAACTCGAGCTGGCCCGGTGGCTGGCGGTCTTGGTCGCCGTGGGCGCCACGGTCGGCGCGCTCCTCGTGATACTTCGCGACCACGTGGGGTGGCTCCGGGTCCGCTTCGCCCGAAGCCACGTGTTGATATGCGGGCTCGGCAAATGTGGCACTCGTTTCGCGCTCGGGTTCCGCGACCGAGGCAACCATGTGGTCGCGATCGAGAAGAACTCTTCCGCGCCCGGTGTTGAAGCAGCGAGACGGGCAGGGGTCATCGTTCTTCCCGGCGACGCCACGGAGCCAACGATCCTGCGCCGCGCGGGGATCCACCGAGCTCGCACACTGATCGCCGTGTGTGGGGACGATGGCACGAACGTCGACGTGGTCGTGAACGCGCACGAGCTCGTTGAACCGGGACGCGGTAGGCCATTGGACTGCTTCGCCTATGTCGTCGATCCAGATGTCCGGCAATTCCTGAAGGAGTTCGCAATCCGAACACCCAAAGCTCTGGTTCTTCGACTGAACCCATTCGATGTGTCCGAGCTCGGGGCTCCCGGCATCTTGGTCGCCTACCCCCCGTTCGACCAGCGGGGCCAGACGGAGCTTGGCCAGCCTCACATCGTCGTCGTCGGCCTGGGACAGACAGGGATTCGTCTCCTTCTTGGCGTTGCGCAACTCTGGGCTACGGTGCGCACGGATCTCGCAGGGAGACTTCGAACAACGATCGTCGACCAGGCGGCTGATCTCGGCATTGAGGCCTTGCATGCCGATCACCCCCGCCTCGGTGGGCTCCTCGACGTGATGCCGTTGAACGTCGACGTCGACTCGCCTCTCTTTCCGGGGAGTCTGGCAAGCCTCCGAGACTGCACCGGTGTCTACGTGTGTCTGGATGAGGAACTCCGCGGACTGAGAACTGCGCTGATTCTCCGTCGAATGCTTCGGAATCCCCTTGTCCCGATCATCGTTCGAACGACAGAGCGCTCCACCTTGTCGACGTTTCCCACCGACCTCGAGTCGTCGTCGCAGGTGAACGTCCGGATCTTCCGCATGCTCGACCGAGTCTGCACGCCGGAGGTCATCATTCAGGGAACCAACGAGATCCTGGCGCAGGCGATTCATGAGGAGTACGTTCGCACGGAAAGAGCGAGGGGCCAGAATCCGAGTACCAATCCTTCGATGGTCGAGTGGAGTGAACTGCCGGCCATCCTGAAGGAGTCGAGTCGCGATCAAGCGGCACACACGGGATCCAAGCTGGGGCAAATCGGCTGCGATGTCGTCAGCCTTACGGAACTCGACGAACCTTCTTCGGTAAGACTCTCGCGGTCGGAGATCGAGCGCCTCGCCGAGCTGGAGCACGATCGGTGGTGGAAGGAACGGGAGGCAGGGGGTTGGACTCTCGCTCGGAAGAAGAACGTCCTGAGGAAACAGAGTCCCTACCTCATCCCGTGGGCACAGTTGTCAGAGGAAACCAGGGAGCACGATCGAAACATGGTCAGAGCGTTGCCTTCCTTCCTTGCGAAGGCCGGGTTCGCCATCGTCCGGACTCGAGAGACGCCCGCAGACGAGGAAAGATCGCGCGGGCGTCAGGCCTCCACACCGCCCAGTGATACGAGCGCCTAGGCTGAACGATTTCGCCGATGATCCTTCGGTGCCGAGAACGTGGCAGGCTGTGTGGCCTTCAGACACGAGGGGGTCTTGGGCTACGGGTGAATCAAACCGGGGGGTACGCAAGCGCGGCCGCCCTCCGACGTGCGTCGTGGTGGCGACGGATCTCGGCGTCTCGGACCGTGAGCTGGTGATACGGGATGCCTGACGTCTTCATCTCGTATGCGCGAGAGGATCAGCCGTTCGTCCGGCGCCTCTACGACGAGCTGAAGCGGCGAGGACAGGAGCCCTGGGTGGACTGGCAGGATATCGCCCCCTCGGCTCGGTGGTGGGAGGAGGTCGGGGCCGCCATCGAGGGATCCGACACCTTCGTGTTCGTGATGAGCCCGAGCTCGGCAGTATCCGACGTGTGTCGAGACGAAGTCGATCGCGCGGCGCAACACAGCAAGCGCATTGTGCCGATCGTCTATCGCGACGTCGATGGCCTGCCGCTTCCACAACCAGTCGCGGAACGAAACTGGATCTTCCTGCGAGCAAGCGATTCATTTTCTCAGGGCATCGAGGCGCTCCTCGCTGCCATGGCCACCGATCTCGACTGGGTGAAGCTGCACACTCGGCTCCTCGTCCGTGCGCTGGAATGGGATGCCCACGGTCGGGAGAAGAGCTTCCTCCTTCGTGGTCAGGACCTCGACGAGGCGGAGCAGTGGCTCATCGGGCCCCATCCGCTTGCGGAGCCGGAGCGCACGCCGCTCCAAGCCGAATACATCCTGAGCAGCCGGCGAGCCGCCACCAGGACGCAGCGATTCCGGATCGGCGCACTCGGGCTTGCCCTCGTCGTCACCTCGCTTCTCGCGGTCTTCGCGTTCGTGCAACGAGGCGAAGCAAGGCGTCAGACGCAGGAGGCGTTGCGACAGACAGTTCGCGCCGAACACGAGGCCAGCGTGGCCACCTCGCGAGCTCTCGCGGCCAGCTCGTTCCTCCAGCTGACGAGCGACCCTGAGCTCGGCCTCGTGCTGGCGATCGAAGCTGCCGAGACCTCGCCCACGCGGGAGGCGGAGAACGCGCTTCGAGCCGCCCTCGACGAGTCGCTCGTCCGAGTGACGTTTCATGGTCACACCGGCGCGGTATACCGAGCCGAGCTGTCGCCGGACGGCACACGACTCCTCACCGTCGGGGCAGATGGGACCGCCAGGATCTGGGATGCGGCCACGGGGGTTCAGCTGGTGGCGTTCCTGCCTCAGCAGGGTCCGGTCCGGGCCGGGGCGTTCAGCCCCAACGGACGGCTCGTGGTATCCGGCGGCGACGGGAACACCGCGTGGATCTGGGACGCCACGACCGGAGCGCCCGTGGTCCATCTCGTTGGGCACACCGGCCGTGTGTACGGCGCCGACTTCAGCCCGGACGGCGGGCAGGTCGTTACCGCGAGCCTCGATCGCACCGTCAGGATCTGGGATGCGACCACGGGAGCGCAGCTGCACGTCCTGCTGGGTCACGAGGGCCGCGTGTACGCGGCGCACTTCACCCCCGACGGTCGACAGATAGTGTCCGCGAGCGCGGACACCACCGCGCGCCTCTGGGATGTGGCGACTGGGGATCAGGTTCGGGTTCTCGTCGGTCCCTTCTCCGAACGCGACTCGCGAGGTCGACGACGTTGCGGTGAGCCCAGATGGCAAGCTGGCGGCGGTCGCCGACGACTTCGGTCACGTCACCCTGGTCGACCTCCGCAGCGGCAACATCTCATTCTCTCTCCAGGCGAACACCGCGATCATCAACGGCGTGGAGTTCAGCCCGGACGGAACACGCGTGATCACCGCGAGCGACGACGGGACCGCCCGGATCTGGGATCTGGTCGCCGACGACACCGCCAGCGACGCGCAGCCGAGGGTCCTGCGGGGACACCGGGGTCAGGTCTGGTCGGCCGAGCTTCGATCCCGACCCGGCGCGGGATCTCGTCGTGACGGCCGGCGCCGACGGTACGGCCAGGCTGTGGGACGTGTCCGCGGATCAGGTCCTCACGTTCTCGGGGCACGCCAAGTACGTGAACCAGGCTTCCTTTAGCCCGGATGGCGACCGCGTCGTCACCGCGAGCGACGATCGGACCGCCCGAATCTGGGACGCGCACACCGGCGAGGAGCTCCTGCGCCTGGAAGGCCACGCCGGATCCGTTCTCGGAGCTGCGTTCAGCCCGGACGGGACGCGGGTGGTGACGGCGAGTACCGACGACACGGCCCGCGTCTGGGACGCGAGGACGGGAGGCGAGCTACTCCAACTTCTCGGCCACGACAACTGGGTCCGCCAGGCTTCCTTCAGCCCGGATGGAGACCGCATCGTCACGGCGAGCTACGATCGGACCGCCCGGATCTGGGACGCGCATACCGGCGAGCAGCTCCTGCGCTTGGAGGGCCACACCGACTGGGTCCTCGCGGCGACGTTCAGCCCGGACGGGACGCGGGTGGTCACGGCGAGTGTCGACGGCACGGCCCGTGTCTGGGATGCGACCGACGGAAACGAGTTGTTGGTCCTGCCAGGGACATTCGGACACGGGTCCGGTGCGCACGCTTCAGCCCCGACGGTTCACTCATCGTCACCGCCGGTGACGACCGAACCGCGCGCATCTGGGACGCGACGTCTGGGCAAACGCTCCGAACATTGATCGGACACACGGAGGCGGTCTTCGGCTGCGCGTTCGTCGGAGACGACGGGGAGTACGTGGCGACCACGTCGGTCGATCGAACGGTCCGATACTGGGCCACGGCGACCGGCGACCAGATGGAGACGCTCCGAGGGTATCGGTGGGATGCTTCCTCAGTCGACCCGCAATGGCGATCAGGTCGTTACGGGAGGCGGTGACTGGACGGCCCGCATCTTCGAGTGCGACCTGTGCGTTCCGCTCGATCAGCTGCTCGAGCTCGCACGAACCCGCAACCCACGAGACCTGACGCCGGCCGAGAGGGCGCAGTTCCTGCCCTGAGACGAGCGGTGCCCCGACTCGATACGCGCCGATCGCCGTTCGGCTAGCCGAAGCCGCCTTTCTTCTTCTTCAGGATCTTCCGGAGACGGATATCTCGATCCGTCTGCCCTTCGACGAGATCCAGCAACGCTTGGAGCTCCGGCGTCGGGGAGGTTGACTCACAGTGCGTTCGCGGCGCATCGAGACAGTAGTCGAAGCCGTCCCCGCCATCGAGATCATCCTTTCCCGGGCCTCCCTTGAGCAGATCGCTGCCACCCATCCCCAGCAGCGTATCGCGACCTCCCGCGCCGAGCAGGGCGTCGGCACCCTGCCCTCCGATCATGTGATCGTCGAACGGCGATCCGACAACGGCCTCGGTGGACTTCGAGAGCCTGTCAACACTCGTTCCCACCCGCACGGTCCTCTCGCTCAGATCGGCGTGGATCGCCCGCCCCTCACCGATGTACGTGGCGGAGTCGCGCGAGCCGCCACCACCGGAGACGGAATCATCTCCATCTCCCCCCGACAGGTAGTCGTCTCCGCCTCCGCCGAACAACCGATCGTCTCCGGCCAGGCCCTCCAAGAAGTCCTCGCCATCGTTACCCCGCAGCACATCCGAGCGGAAGGATCCGATGATGTCTTCGATGTCCCGCAAATGATCGACTGGGTTCCCTGGGTCGCCCTTGTTGACACCGGTCCCAGCGGCCAAATCGACAACGACCGGCCCCGTGGCGAACGTAAGTCCCCCGTTCTTCGTGCTCGCGAAGTAGAAGACGTAGTCGCTCCCGCCCGCACCATCGATCTTGTCGGCGCCCGCGCCACCGGTGAAGAAGTTGTCACCCTCGTCCCCAACAAGGCTGTCGTCGAACGACGAACCAAGAACGCTCTCGACACCGACGAGATAGTCGGACCCCGCGCCTCCCGCTGCCTGCCGGGCGCCGACATCCACCTGAACCGCCGCCGGGGCGCCCGCATACAGGATTGCATCCAGAGTGCCCGCGCCCCCGAAGATGGCATCATCGCCCTCTCCGCCCGTGAGGGTGTCGTCGCCAGCGCGTCCCCAGAGCTGGTCGTTGCCTCCCGCTCCGATCAAGTCGTTGTCGCCTCCGTCCCCGACGATGAGATCGTCGAACGGGGACCCGACAACCGATTCGATACTCACGAGCGTGTCGGCACCTTCGCCAACACCGATTGCCGTACCTCCCGGAAGGTGGACGAAGACGAAGCCCGGCGCGTAGATGTACATGATTTGATCGGTCCCCTTCCGACCATCCATCAGATCGTCTCCGTCCAACCCCAGGAGAGTGTTGTTCCCGTCGTCCCCCAAGAGCTGGTCGGCGAATTCCGACCCAATGACTCCCTCAAGGCCAGAGAGGGCATCCGTTCCCTCGCCCGTCGCAACCCCCAGGCTCAGGTCAACGACGACGGGACTAGGGCTGAGGTTGTAGAACACGTTGTCGCATGCGAGATCGCCCGTGATGCCAGGAATCCCGAGCCCTCCCACGAGTGAGTCGTCTCCAGCGTTTCCCCAAAGGCCGTCACAACCGGACCCGCCCTGCAGCTCGTCCGCATCGGCGCCCCCGTGGAGCTGGTCCCACCCGGCTCCACCGATCAGCGTGTCGATACCGGCGTCGCCGCAGAGGACGTCATCGCCATCGAGCCCCCGAATAACGTCGTCTCCCTCCAGGCCCACAATGACGTCGGCGTCCGTCGTTCCGTCGATCACGTCGTCGCCGGACGTCCCTACGATCGTCGCCTCTATCCCGTCGCATGTCGTCGTCTGGGCGTGGGCCAATGGGATCTGTGTGGGCACGACGAGCACAGCCGTTCCAAGAAACAACGTGACCGACAGCCAACGAAGGCGTGCGCCCCAGTTCATGAAACCAGCGTCGCTTCGTAGCCAAAAGACAGCCCGTCAAGCGATCCCGAGGTGTCGTGCAAGATGAGAACGACATAGGCCACCTGCGATACGCCCAAGAGCCGAACCTCGGCGTCCCCAGCTTCATCGAGCTGAATGCTGCTCACGAAACCGTTGCCATCGACCGTGAACCAGAACATGTTGGCTTCGGGTCCGTCTTGGTAGTCAGGCAGGTCGAGAGTTACCCTCAGCTCGGTCGCCGATGTTGACGCAGGCACGATGACAACGTCTCGGCTGGATAGGTGGTCGACAGCAAGTTGTCGTGGCCCCGTGCCGCGCCGCTGATCATCTAGGAGGAAGACAGCGTCATCCGGAGGATAGGTGTTCAAGACAACGGCGTAGGCGCTGCCCTCCTCGTATACACGATCATAGATCCGATTCCACATGCCGAACTCCGCCACCGCCCTCCGATACGGGTTCGCGGGGCCAGTTGGCAGAATCCCATTCAGCGGTTCATGCGAAGCCGCTGCCATGCGGACAGCTGCAAGTGCCGACTTGTTCCCGGCGGCCGTCTCCCACACATCGCGGATGATGTCCGGGGTCCCGAAGTACTCGGACAAGAACCTCCAGAACACCCACGCGCCGTACTCGAAGTTCTCACCATCGCTCGGTGACTGGAACGCGTCGAGGGGAATCTCGGGCTGAAGGAGCGCGCTGTCCTCGAGGAAGACGTAGAGGTCGTTGACGTCGTCGTAGACCTCGTCCTCCATCCAGACGGCGGTGCCCTCCTTCAGCCACCGGTCCTCGTTCGAGAACTCGTACGCGAACTGGATGGCGTGAAAGAACTCATGCGCGGCCGCGACCTCGAGAGCGGGGAGGCCCGCGAGGTCGCCGAATTGACCGGCGGCGTAGTCGTCGTCGAGCACGCAGTAGGCGTGCGCCTGCGGCTGCTGCCTGGGGTCGTCCGTCGTGCAGTAGCCGAAGAGACCGTCAGCCCCGATATCCTCGAGATAGACGTCGAGCCCCCGGTTGGGGCCTTGATCCTGCTTCTTGCCTTCGTCCGGCAGCGGCATTCGGTAGCCGTAGGTGGTTACCTCGACACCCCAGACCTCGGCCAAGACCTGGTGTGTGGTCTCGACTTGGTCCGGAATGCCGTTTCCATTGGAGTCGTTCGCGGGTGGCGCGTCCTTCGTCTTCTCTGCCCAGTGAACGCAGAGGTCCAGCGTCTTCCCGTTGGGACCTTCCTCGGCCTGGCAGTCATACCGGACATCGGTCCGGTCCAGGTCGTATCCGTCGCCCAAGGGGTCGGCGTCTCCGTCGGTCGGCCTCGCGAAGAGCTCGAGGGCGGCGCGGCGATCGGCAGGGTTCAACTCCTTGAGGTGCGCCGCGAGCTCAAGCAGCGTCGGCGTCCCGGCTCGCAAACCTGGGGATCGGACCGCACCGAATTCATCTCGCACGGAATCCGGCGCGAACAGCATCCGGGCCCGATCAAAGGCGTACTCCGCAGAGGTGAGCTCACCCGTCCGCAGCGCGCGGTCGAGGGAATCGACATGAAGGGGAGCTGGACGCGATCGAACGAGCCGGCTCAGCGTGCCGTCGGCCCAATCGCCTTCCAATTGGCCAATCTCGCGGACCCTGCTCCCGGACGTTTCGACCGCCGCGGATCCCGGCGCCGCCGAAACCATCAGCAGGAGCGCGAGGAGCGCGGCGGATCCCGGCACCACGCGGCGCAGCCGTCCCACGCTCCTTAGCCCCCCTCCGGCGTGAGACCGTATATGCGAGAGCGTCGCTCCGTCAAACGGGTCGGCACAAGCGTCGAGGTGCTCATCCTCCCGAATCACCGCTCGTTGATGCGGCGACGTGGAGGCGCGACGCTACAGGGTAGGTGAACCGATTCGCGTTGCGTCATCGACGCCATGTGCGCGAGTCAGCGAGACCGCGGGTTCCTCATCCGGCCCGGCGACCCGGGCCTGGCCGACGAACGCGCGGGATCCCCTTCGTATCGTACGACCCCAGTCATGTCGTCCCGGCGCTCCGGAGCCTCTCTTCGATCAGATCGGCGAGGCGGGGAGAATCCCCTCTGGCTCCCTCGACGAGCCCCGATTCGGTGAGCGCCTCGAGCTCACCGTCGTCTCGTTCGCCGGCGAGGGTCGCGGCGATGCGATCGGCCGTCCCTCCCGTCCCCTCGATGGCGAGCACACGACCCCCCGCCTGCACCACGTTTGAGGCATCGAGCAACGACACCGGAGCCCCCATTGACCATGACCGCGAGAAGGTCCTCGCCCTCAGCGAGCTGCGCCGCGAGCTGCGCGAGCCAAACGGACTCGTCCCCGAAGCGCTCCCCGGGAACCAATGCCAGGTGCGTATGGTTCGACTCCAGACGAACGCGATGCTGCCCACCCGGTCGCCTGGAATCTCGACTGTCTTCTCTACGGCGACGCCGAGGAGAGGGAATCGCTCCCCCTTTGAACGCTCGAGCCCGGCCCCAGCAACCGCATCACGCCTGAGTCAGTTCCGCCATCCACCGCGATCGCTTCGGTGCGTCCGATCACCGGCACGAGGATCGATTCGAAGAACGGAACCCAGGTTCGGAGGGATCCGTGTCCATCCCCTTCGCACCACCGAGCATCGCGAGCACTGGGGATCCGACCTGGAGGCGAAGGGCTCGGAGGACGGTAAGGGCCGCGGCGTGAGCGCCGACGCGCACTGCAGTTGCCCCGCGTCCATCTTCGAACGTGACGGGGAACGGCGCCGACACATCCTCTGCGCGTGCCTCCGGTCCATGTGAGCGCAGCATGACGGCTCGCCCGTCTATCTGGCTAGTGGTTCAGTCGTCTCCGTCGACAGGGAGACTGGGCGAGGTCTGGACGATCCAGCAGAGCCCGGTAGCGTCCTGCCTGATCGCGTTGCATCGATCCGGTCTTCGTGGAAAGCCGGGCCAGCGTCGCGGTATTCGAGTTCGAAGAGCTCCTGTACCGAACTCCACCGAGATTGTGTGCACCTTGCACCGCCCTTCAAGGGCCGAACTGCTCAAGGTCTCGAGGTCCCCACCGCCGCCTACCGCCGTCGCAGCTTGAGCCACGGCATCGCGTCGGTCCCCAGAACGCGAGCTAACCAGCCGTGAGCGGATTCGCGGCGGGAGGTGAGCCAGATGGGCCCGTCGCCGCTGTCGCTGCTGCGAGCGTCGACGCACGCGCCGCACGCGCCGCAACAACGCGGGCGACCTCCGCGCGGATCAACGGATGGCGATCGAGCAACGCGGTGAAGTCCGGCGCGGTCAGTCCGAAGAGCCGGCCTGGTGTCGTCGCTCGAACCGTGGCGCTCCGGGACACGCCTGCGAGGAGCGCCATCTCTCCGAACAGATCCCCGGGTCCAAGCATTGCGATTCGCTGCTGGCCTCCCGGTCGCTCGACGACCACCTCGAAGTTTCCCCGGTCGATCAGGAACATCCGATCGCCGGCATCGCCCTGGCGCACGATGTCCTGACCTTGCTCGCAGGACTCGGGACGCAGCTGCGCCGCGACTGCGGACAGCTCGTCGTTCGACAGCCCCGCGAACATCGGCACGTCGTGGAGCCGAGCCATCTCGTCCTCGGCCGTCCCTGGCGGTCCCGTCGTATAGCGCGTCTGGGCTTCGTAGAGACGCTGATACAGCCCGCCCGCTGTTGACAGCTCGGCGTGGATTCCCTCTTCGACGAGCCGTCCCTGGTCGATCACGAAGATCACGTCGGCCTTGGCGGCGAGTGACAGGCGGTGGGTAACTGCGATGGTCGTCCGTCCCTTTACAACTTCGTCGAATGTCTCGAGGATCCCGTTCTCGGTCTCCGCGTCGAGCGCACTCGTGGCCTCGTCGAGGACCATGATCCGCGGATCCCGAAGGAGCACCCGGGCGATAGCGAGCCGCTGCCGCTGCCCACCGCTCATCCGGAGCCCGCGTTCACCGAGCACCGCGTCGTACCCACCCGTGAGTGACTCGATGTAGTCGGAGAGACGGGCCCCCTTCGCCGCGGCCGCGATCTCATCATCGGAGGCGTCGGGACGGCCGATCGCAATGTTCTCTCGGACCGTCGTGTCGAACACGAAGGTGTCTTGGAACACCAGCCCGATCTGGCTCCGGAGAGACCCCAACGTGACGTCACGGAGGTCTCGTCCATCGAACAGGACGCGCCCTTCCTGCGGATCCCAGAACCTGAGGAGGAGATTCACGATCGTGCTCTTGCCCGACCCGGAAGGCCCAACGACGGCGGCCATGCTTCCCGCTGGGATCGCGAGATCGAACTCCTCGAGGATCGCCCTCGCGCCGTCGTATGAGAAGGTCACCCGGTCCAGCCGGATCTCTCCCGTGAGCGGCGCGAGGGCGACGGCATCCGGCCTGTCGGTGATGGTGATCGGGACATCGAGGAGCTCCGACACCCGCGCGAGGGAGCCGGCGGTCTCCTGCACCGTCTCACCGATCCCGGTGAACTGAGCGAGAGGCTGGAGCAGGGACGGGAGCAGCCCGAGCATCGCCAGCAACACTCCGACGCTGAGCTTGCCCTGGAGGAGTAACCACCCTCCAACACCGAGGACGAGGAGTTGACCGAGCGTGACAGCGGTGCTCGTTGCCGCATCGAACAGCGCAGAGATACGCACCAGACGCAGCGCCGGCTTCAACACGCTCTGCAGCCGTGCGTGGTACGAAGCCATCGCGCGTTCCTCGAGCCCAAACGCCTTGATGACTGCCTGCGCGGTGAGGTTCTCCTGGATGACATTCGATGCCTCCCCGGCTCGGTTCCCGCGCTCGTAACTCGCCTGACCCAGTCGTCGGCCGAGCACCTTGTAGGTGACGAAGAAGATCGGCACGACGACGAGCACGAGCAGGCCGAGCCAGAGATTCAGTGACAAGACTGCGATGCCGGCGATCACGGTGCTGATCACGATGAAGACGGCTTGATTCAACACCTCGGTCAGCGTCTGCGACACCAACTGGATGTCGCCCGACACACGAGCCATGACGTCGCCGACCCTCGCGTAGGAGTAGTAGCTGTGCGGCAGTCGCTGAAGGTGCGCGAACATCCGCTCCTGCAGCGACATCAGCAGACGCTGCGTGACGGTCTCGCTGACGACCGCCCGTCGCATTGTGATCAGCGCATCGAACGTGTAGATCGCGAACAGTGCGGCGATGAAGAGGACGAGCTTCGAGGTTGGGTTGCCCTCGAGTAGCCATGATTGGACCGCTCCGAGCATCCGCGCGAGTACCCCACCGCCGGGCTCCGGCCCCTTGCCCGCCAGCGCTCCGACCGCGGCTCCGATCGCGACCGGCATCACCACGACACCCATGAACGAGCCGATGAGCATGTAGGCGAGCACTTCCGCCTCCCGCCACCAGTACGGCTTGAGGTGCGGGAGGACGTACCGGACGAACGCCGCAATGGTTGGCCCCGGTCCGCCCTGCGAGACCGCGTGCAGCCATGCCTCCTCGAGACTCCCGAGCGGCTGCTGGAACGCCGTCAGCGCAGCCTGATCGATACGCTCCGGATCGACGCTCTGAAGATAGGCCCGCAGGGCGTCGCCGCCGAACGTGGAGATGAGGTAGGCGACGAAGGAGGTCTCGGCGGTTCGAGGATCCAGCCCGTCGCCCGTCGTCGGGGGCTCGAGGTCTGGAGGTGGACCCCCGCCGGCGATGGAATCCTCGAGGTCGGGAGGCGGGCTGCCGCGTGGGACGGGACCCTCGAAGTCGGGAGGAGGACCCTCAACGTCGATGGCGCCCCCCAAGCCTTGAGGGGGGCCTTCCATCGGAGGAGGCCCAAGCGCTCCTGGATGCGGGGGACGCTGCTCGTCATCGGCTCGAACGACGGAGACCGGACGACCCGCCCGAAGGCGCTCTCGCACCTGGAGATCCGCCTGTTCGATGGACGGTCCGGTTCCTCCGCGCGCCGCCGCGACCCCGGCGATCCCATCGACGATCGCCTCACTCAACGCCGCGTGAGGTCCGAACCAGCTCGCCACGACCGATCGCGTCAGCGGCCCGACCACCCCCGGGTGTGAGCCCTCTGCCCCGACGGCGAGGACCGCCACGTCCGCCTCTGCCGGCAGACCCGCGATGACGTCCTCCGGGTCGACGAGGTACAGGTCGATCGGCGAATCCGGTCGTTCTGGGTGGAGCAGGTCCTCCAGTTCCTCCACGATCCGTTCGGCCTCGTCGAGCAGCTTCGGGGCCAGTCGAGCTGCGTCCGAGCCCGCGGCCGCGCGCACACGTACTCCTTTTCCGGAGAAGTCTCGCCAGGCTGCCTCGCTCATCGGCTCACCTGGAGTTCCTCGAGTGCGGCGTCGAGCGCCGGCATCGAGGCGAACCTCCCCTCGGGCTCCCCGTCGAGACAACGCGCGATCAGGCGCTCCAGCGGGGACTCCTTTCCCGGTCCGACCAGGCCATCGGGATCTTGGCCCGTCTCCAGGAAGCGAAGCATCGCACCGACGCCGTAGACGTCATCGGCCACCGAGGCCGGTTCCCCAGCACGTTGCTGCGGCGAGCAGTAGCCCGGCGTGCCGGCCGGTTCGCCGCTCGAGCCGGCAACACGAGCGAGCTCGAAGTCGACCAGCTGCAGGGTGTCGTCATCGGCCACCAGGACGTTTGCTGGACTGACGTCTCGGTAGACGATTCCGGCGTCGTGAACGGCGGCGAGCATCGAGACGAGCTGTCGCCCCCAAGCCATCGCTCGCTCCGGCGCGCACGGCCCCGAGACGAGCGAGCCGAGCGGACGACCCGAGAGGTGGTCCAGCACGAGATAGAGATCGCCACCCTCTTCGACCACTCCATGAACGCGGGGAAACCGAGGGTCCGCCGCAAGGCGTTCCAGGACCGAGGCCTCGTGTCGGAGATGATCCCGTGCGTCCCGCCCGTCCGGCCCGACTCGTGCGTCGCGCTCGCCGCGCTTGAGCACTCGTGGCATCCCGTCCACAACGTCCGCGGCGAGCAGCACCGAGCCGCTCGCCGAGCGGTGCAGGGTGGACACCACGACATACCTACCGGCGATCAGGCGTTGTGTGGACGCATGGTCGGTGCCTTCCTCGACGAACGGATTGGTCGTGGGCGGCGTCGGCTCGACGTCGTCTGGACGGCCGACGAACGCCCCATATCGGTAGTGGACGAGACTTCCCGGTCGGAGCTCACGGTCGGTGGAGATGCGAGGGCCGCGGAGCCCATCCGTTGCGGCATCAAGTGCTCGCGCGAGTCGCACGGCCTGCTCCGCGTCCCGAGGATAGACTGTGATGAACTTGCCGATCTGAGAGAGCCCACCGTCCCCGTCATTGAGAGCGGCGACGACCGAGAGCGAGGCGGCGACCTTGAACGTCGCGCCCTCCTCGAGAAGGATCGGGAGCGAGCGCCCGAGCACCTCGGCCGACGAACCGGGCGTGGCGGACACGTGCAACTTCCAGCCCTCGCGAGGAGAGCGAGACCCGCGTCGTTCAGCGCCGATCCAGGGTCCTCCCCGAGGCCGACGCACGATCCATCTCCGGGAGGCCGCACCCGAGATCGTCGCTCGGAACGAGGTCTCAGCCGCGCCTCGCTTCACGAGGCGGCCACGAGTGTCACCTATGGTGAGGTGGCGGCGCCTTCCGGCTGCCGCCACCTCGCCCGCCTCCCCGGTTCCTCTACCAGTTCCAGTGCCACACGTACCAGCCGTAGTACCAGCTGTATCGCCACACGCGCTTCGTGCGCCAGTGATACTGACCGGCGACCTCGCCCACCTCCAAGGGTCCATCCTGCCCGATCGCAGCCAAGGCGGTCTCCGGGTCGTCCAACAGCTGCTGTTTCCACGCGGCGTCCGTGGCCGCTTTGTCGAGAATGGCCTCGAGCCTCGCCCGCTCAGCTGCGTTGAGCGCTTCCTGAACCTCGGTCGGGAGCGGTTCCCCCTCGGGGATATCGCCTGGCGGTCCTTGTGCCATCTACGGACTCCTTTCCGACATCGCTGAGATCTCGTCAACGAACACCTTCGGGCCCGCGCCGCATCACCCCCCCTTCGCGCGACCGTCGAGAGGCGTGGTATAGCAGGCTCACGCTTTCGCGCGCAACCAAGGATTCGACTCTCCGCGTGTAAACGACTGAACACTCGAAGTCGTCGCCCGGCTTCGTCTGCTTCATGCGGCTGCGCTGACGGCCCGCGAGTCCGTGATCCCCAACGGATGGAAAAGCCCGACCGTCAACGCCAGTGGAACCAACCCCAGCCACCGGAGACCGTCCACTGCCACACCCATTTCGTGCGATGGGCTTGGGCCTGACCCGCGACCTCGCCCACGACCGGTGGGCCACTCTCTCCGATCATGGCCAGCGCGTCCTCGGGATCCTCCAACAGCCGCCGCTTCCATGCAGGATCCGACGCGGCCTTGTCGATGATCCGCTCAAGCCTCGCTCGATCCGCAGCCTGAACGGCGTTCTGGAACTCCTCCGGGGCCATCTCCGCGCCGTCAGGAAGCTCGTCGAGAGGGCCTTGTGCCATTTCGACAACTCCTTCCCACTTCGCTCGGCATCCCGACGTCGGGGAACCTGCGCCGCTCTCCTTCTCGACGCACCCGACCCTGTTGTGCTCTATAGCAGCCGGGTGCCGTGAAGTGCAATCAAGAATCGGCCGGCCGAGAGCGAAGGAATGAACACCATGCTCTCGCGAGCCCAGCTCAGCGACATCTCGACTCCAGCGCGCCGACGTCCCGCACGCTGGTGCGGCGGCGACCGTCGAGGGTGATCCACCCATGTCGCTTGAACTTCGAAAGGACCTGGTTGACGCGGACGCGAGAGGCGCCCGTCATCGCGGCGACGTCGCCCTGCGTCAGCGGGATTCGGATGCGCACTCCCCCACCGGGTTTCGGCTCGCCGTGAACGTCCGCGAGCTCGATGAGCACCCGCGCGACGCGCCCCTCCACATCGAGCGACGCTAGCATCTCCAGCATGTCCTCTGCGTGACGAAGTCGGACGCAGAGAAGCTCGGTCAGACCGGATCGGACCGTCGGCATCAGGTGGAGCATGTGGCGAAAGCTCTCCACGTCGATCCGCAACACCTTCCCGTCCTCCAGTGCAACGACGCTCGAGGAATGTGCGAGCCCGTCGGCGGCGCTCGCCTCACCGACGACCTGACCGGGCCCGAGGACCCCCAGAATCACTTCTTCGCCGTCGGGCTGTCGGCGGCGAATCTTTGCGCTGCCTTCCGCGATGAGGAAAACGGCGTCGCTGGGCTCTCCCTGCACGATGAGCTCACTCCCGGACCTCATCGCACGCTCGCGGGTGATCCGTCGGACGAACTCGAGCTCGTCCGATGTGAGTCCAACGAACAACGGAGCCGACTCAAGGAGCGACTCAAGCGTCAACGTTGCTGCGCTCGTCGTGGTCGGCGCCGCCGTGCTTCACGTTCGTGGCGAGCGCACGAAGAACGGCCTTCATCTGAAAGACCGTTAGGCTTGGGTGCTTGCCGAGGATCCGGGCAACGATTCCGCTGACGTGCGGAGTGGCGAAGCTGTTCCCGGTCGACGTAATCCATCCCCCATCCGTCCATGCCACCCGCACGTCGATACCGTGGGCCCCGAACTCCACCGGCGGGTCGGGGTTGTAGAAGTAGGTATACGGATCCTCCTCATCGTGCGAGGCCACCGAGATCACGGACGAGAAGACCGCCGGAAAGCTCCGGATCGGTACGTTGTTCGCGGAGGTCACCAGCATGATGTTCCGGAAGTAGGCCTGGTCTGCCAGCTCGTGCAGCACGCCGAAGAACTCCTTCTTCGTCGTGGTCAAGCTAAGGTTGCACACCTGCATGCCGTGCTCGATCGCCCATCGCAAACCGGCGACGAACACGTTGCCACGACCGAGTAGCGCCTTGCCGAGGACTCGGACGCTGTAGAGCTCACACTCCGGCGCGAGTGCTCGAATGACACCCGCGCACGCCGTGCCGTGGCCGAACAGATCCTCGTGCGGGGCGGTGTCGAAGACGAGGCCCTCGGGGCCCTCGTCGATCGCGACCCAGCCATCGACGCGCCCGATGGCGGCATGCGACGCGTCGATGCCGCTGTCGATGATCGCCACCTTCACGCCCCGGCCGGTGCTCCCTCCCCATGCCCACTCTCGGGTAATGCTCTCGAGCGGCAGGACGAGCTCCAGCTCGCGGCGCGTCCCATCAGCGAACGGCGCCGACCATCCGGGAAGATCTTTGGTCGTCACGATTCGTCGATCTGGGATCGCGACCGCAGGTAATTAGCGAATCCACGAAGGATCGCTAGACACGCGATCCGCTCCTCATCGCCTCGCCAGGCGATTTCCTGCACCAGCTTCGCGAGCTCGAGCGCCTCTTGAAAGGAGACCTCCTCCTCGAGCCGATTCGCGAACGCCTCCGACCGCTCGGAGAATGCGCGGCGAGGATCGGCCGTATGCTCCCCAAGCGCGGTAAGCAGCTCGCTCATCAACGGTGCGACCTGACGGTAGGTGCGCGAGAGCTCGATGGCCAGTGCCGCCTCGTTCGCGAACATCGCCAGGATGCGAATGTCCTCCGTCGAGAACCCGGGAGCGCCAAGCTTGTCGAGCATCTCGAGCACGCCGATCAGCCGATCGCCGGAGAAGAGGGGAACGCAGAGCAGGCTCTGCGGGTGATAGCCGATCCGGTCCCCGATCTCGGCGAACACGCGCCGATCTTCGGCATCGGACACGGCCATCGGTTGCCCCGTCGCCGCGACGAGTCCCGCGATCCCTTTCCCCACAGGCATCCGCGATCCCTCGATCTTCTCGCCCTCCGGCCCGATGGACTCCTCGAAGATCAGCTCGTCGGTCGACGGGTCCACGAGCAGGAGGGATCCGGCCCGTGCACCGATCACCGCGGCCGCGGTCTCGAGCACCATCTCGAGGAGCCGGACGTGCTCGACGGGCGACCCGACGGTTCCGGTGGCGGCCGCAAGGGTCAGGGAGGCCCGAAGATCCTCGGCGAACTCTGAGTCCGAGATCCGGGCATGGAGCTGTTCGATCTCCGCCTCCTGGCGGGCGATCGTCGCGTGTGCTTCCGCGAGCTCATCCCTCATCGAACGCGAAGCCTACCCCGGACCCCCGGACCCCTGCCTCCGTGGTCGTCGGGTACGCGATGACTGAAACGCCGGTCGGCGCGCGCCGATCAGAATCGAAGGCGAGGGGCACTGGGTGCATTTGACGGCATTTCCGGAAACGGCATACGGTTCGCCGTCACGCGAGCCCGCGTCGCGGTCGTATGGGTATCGGGTCGGGTTGCGATTCGGGCATCGGACGGCGCAGGGGGGCGCTCATCGACCGAAGTCGTCGTCACCATTCGGCACTCGGAGTCGCCATCACCTCCAGCGCGCCCGGATGGATCGAGTGCCGCCTCACGTCGCTCGCCGTGATCGGCGTGATCCTCATCGCCCTGATCGGTGCGCCGACACCGGCGTCCGGAGCCGCCTCGATGTGCTTCGGGATGGCCGCGACCATTGTCGGGACGGCCGAGAACGATCAGCTTCGGGGCACCCCGAGTGCCGATACGATCGTCGGTCTCGGGGGCGACGACGAGATCGATGGGCGCGGCGGCGACGACCGGATCTGCAGCGGTGATGGCAATGATCTGGTGCGAGGCGGTCCCGGGGACGACCGCATCGCCGGGCAAGTCGGAACCGATGTGATCGTCTTCGATGACGCGAAGCGCTCCGTCGATGCAGACCTCGAGGCCGGCGCTGCGAGGGGGCAGGGAGCCGACGTGCTCCGCTCGCTGGAAGGGATCCGCGGTTCCCCGTTTGCCGACGTGTTGACCGGTGGGCCCGGAGCGGAGTCGCTGTTCGGGGACGACGGGAACGACACCCTGGTGGGTGCCGGTGGCACGGACTCACTTTCCGGCGCCAGGGGAGGCGACGTCCTTCGTGGTGGACCCGACGACGATCTGCTGGACGGCGGGGTCGGGAACGACGTGATCGACGGCGGATCGGGTGTGGACGCGACGTACTACCAACTCGCGCCGAGGTCCGTCTCGGTGAACCTCGCGACCGGAGAGGCCGTAGGAAATGGAAGGGATTCCCTGCTCCGGCTCGAGGCCGTACTCGGATCCGAATTCGACGATTCGATCACCGGCGACGAGATGGGCAACATCCTGGTCGGAGGGCTCGGCGACGACCTGATCGATGGGAAAGCCGGCCTCGACGCGTTGCAGGGCAACGCGGGTGACGACTTGTTGCGAGGTGGCCTCGGCTTCGACGTAGCGTCGTACGCCACTGCGCCTGGCGCGGTCGATGCCGACCTCGTCGCGGGCTCAGCTCTCGGCGACGGAAACGATCTCCTCACGAGCATTGAAGGCGTGAACGGCTCCATCTTTGACGACGTCTTGCTGGGGGACGACCAACGGAACCTCTTTCTCGGTGGATTCGGCAACGACGTGATCGACGGCGGTGCGGGGGTGGACACCCTCGTGTTCGTATTCGCCGCAGGACCGGTCCAGGCCGATCTCGGCGCGGGAACCGCCTCCGGCGACGGGGACGACGCGATCGCCGGCATCGAGGAGCTCTATGGATCGGACTTCGGCGATGTCCTGAGTGGAGACCAAGGGGACAATGTCCTTGTCGGCCGAGGTGGGGACGACACGCTCGACGGCCGCGAGGGCGCCGATGCCCTCGACGGGGGTGGCGGTGCGGACACCTGTCTCAACGGCGAGGAACTGATGAGTTGCGAGGTGGCGAGCGCCTTACCCGGGCATTCCCTACAGCTCCCGACCCCGCGCTCGCTGCTGACGTCATTGGCGCTGCTAAAGGGCCTGGCATCGGTCGCGACGCTGGGTCCCGGCGCTGCTCCATTCGTGAGGAGGATCGTGGGATGAGCAGCGTGCGCAGAAGGTCTCGGCTCCCTCGGGGCATCGCGGCCGGCTTCGTGGGGCTGGCGCTAATGGCCGCCGCCCCGTCGTTGCCGGCGCCGGCCGCGGCCCGTCAGTTCGACCTTCGTCAGGAGGCGCTGCGGCGCGTTGGCGCGAGACTTGAGATGCCCGCGTCGACGCTCCGTGTCGTGGCCGCATCCTCTGAGCGGTTCCCACTCCAGCATGCTTCGGTCCACTCCTACAAGGTGCTCGATCCGTCCTCGGGCCTCATCACCGACATCACGCTCGACGACTCCGGCCGATCCGTGGATTTCCAACGGCTCCTTGCCCAGGAACAAGCGAGGTGGATCGCCGAGAACGGGACGCTTGATCCCACGCTCGTCGAACGCCTCGCGTTCGCGCCGCCTGACGATCTCGTCTCTATCGCGATCACCGTCCGGATGCCTCCGTATGCGGGGCCTTCCATGCCGACCGTCGCGGCGGCCGACGCCGATAAGCCAGCCGTGCTCGCCGCGACTCGACGCGCGGCGCGTGAGGCGGCGCGGGCGTCGGCCGCGGCGATCCGCGCAGCCGTCGACCCCGTCCTCGCCCGTCTGCGCGACTCCGGGTACCCGGCGACCTCGGATCGTGGCGCGGCGATCGTGCACACCTCGTTGCCGCCGGCCGCGATCGCGCGGATCGCCACGTGGACAGACGTGCTTCGGGTGTACGAGGAGGGTCAGGCGGTCTCGAGCGGCGACGTCTATCAGATCGTGCGACCGACCGTTGGGGTGGATTACCTGCAGAGCATCTCCATCAACGGGTCGGGTATCAAGGTCGCCCAGGACGAGGTGGGCGGAGCCGTCAACCAATCCAACCCGTATCTGACGAACGTGATTCTCGACTCACTGGCGACCCTCTGCTATCCGAGCTACCCCGCGTTCAACGGGCACGCCACCGCGGTGGCCGGCATGATCCGATACACGGCGCCCGGATCGTCGATCCTGGCAACGGGATCGTGCGGCGGGGGGTATCCCGCGCTCCAAGACCGGGCCCTCGGAGCGATTAACTGGGGAGCCGCGGTCGTGAATCACAGCTGGGGGGAGTCGAGGCAAGGGGGAGCCGACAACCTCTTGGACAGCGCCGACTTCTACTTCGACTCCCTGATGATCAACTACGGCCGGCTGCAGGTCTTCGCCGCCGGCAACGACGGCCAGGCGTCCGGCAACGTCGGATCGCCGGGTTCCGCGTACAACGTGCTGACCGTCGGCAACTTCGACGACAAGGGCACCGTGTCGTGGACGGGCGACACCATGTACGCGACCTCGTCCTTCCGCGATCCGCTGTCCGTTCACAATGATCGTGAGAAGCCAGAGGTTTCGGCTCCAGGAGCCAACGACAACTCGACGACGATCGCGTCTCCTTGGTGGGGACCCGTGGGATCGGGGACGAGCTACGCCGCGCCGATCATCTCGGGGATCGCAGCGCTGATGTTCCAGCGCGCACCGGCCTTGATCAACTACCCGGTGGCCACCAAGGCGATCATCATGGCCACCGCGATCCACAACGTGGAAGGAGTCTCTCGGCTCAGTGAGTACGACGGCACGGGCGCGACGTGGGCACCCTACGCGGACAACGTGTCCCAGGGTGTGAACGGGTCGTGGACTGCGTACAACTGGAGCTGCTCGCAGCCGGACACGAATCTGACGACGATGGCCCTGACGGCAGGCAAGCGCACCAGGGTCGCGATCGCCTGGAACACCGATCCCAACTACCAGTACTACTGGTCTCAACCGAGTGCCGACTTCGATCTGAACGTGATCGGACCCTCCTCCACGGTCGTCGCGAGCTCGGTGAGCTGGGACAACACCTACGAGATCGTGGACTTCACGCCGACGGTTTCAGGGACGTACACACTCCAAGTCCACAAAGCTCGCTGCGACGTGAGCCCGCGAACGCTCGCCTATGCCTGGTTCCGGCAACCGTAGCGGTCGATCTCAGATCAGGGGCTCGACAACGGCTTGATCGGGCCGATGGAGGCTAGCCAGCCGCGATCGTCCCGCTCGCTCGAGCGGGGACGCCGACGAGCAGGTTTGCCAGACCGCCGAGGACGAGCCCCAGCCCGGCCCCGCCCACGACGTCGAGCGGCGCGTGCGCGCCGAGGTAGACGCGGGCGAACGAGACGAGCGCGACGACCACCCAGGGCAGCAAGCGCCACCGGCCGCTGAGATACGGCGTGATGACCCACGCGAGCCCGGTGACCAGCACGACGTGGCCGGAGACGAAGGCCGCGCCGCCGGTCGCCGTGTCGCCGCGAACGATCGCGTCCGCGATCGTCGAGCCCGGCCGGGCCCGCTCGACGACGCGCCAGACGATCCGCTCTGCGAGGAGCTTGCCCACGGTGACGAACAAGGCGGCGATCGCCAACCGCCACCGCCGGAGCACGGCCGCGACCACCATGACGATCGGTCCGACCGCGAGCACGCCCAGGAACTGTGCCCCCCGCATCGGGGCCGACAGCGACTCGGGCAGGCCGTTGATCGCTCGGAAGACCCGGAGCTCGAGGCCGGTTGTCGTTCCGTGGCGAGCGACCAGGCCACAGGCCACCAGGGTGACGACCCCGACGGCGACGGCAACGCCGTCCGCCCGTCGGCGCACGAACCTCGGCTGCTCATCCACTTTGGTTTGGGCAACCATAGCCCGCCGACAACCCTGGTTCGCGGCACGCGGAAATACCTACTTCCGAGCATGGCATCGCGCCCTCCGGGAGCCGATCCCTTAGGAGGAAAGAAGGAGCGCGCGATGCGCCAACAGCTCGAACGGCGGACCCATCACCACGACCGGGGCTCCGACGAGGTCGGGGTCGAGACCACCGAGCACGCATCCGACGCCGCCGACCTGAAGCACGATCTCGACGAGATCCTGGACGAGATCGACGAGCTCCTCGAGCAGAACGCCGAGGAGTTCGTCAAGGCCTATGTCCAGAAGGGCGGCGAGTAACCCCTCAGCGCTGCACGAAGGCAACGACCCCGCCTCCAGGCGTCGTGCAAGCCGGTGGTCATCGAACGAGCGATTGAAGAACGAGTGCGAGGCACCCGTCGTCGACGACGAGCTCATTCGCGACCCCCGTCTCGACGAGGACCGCACCCAACCGGCCGATCGCCTCCCGCGGGATATCCCCGTCCGCGCCGCTGAAGACCCTGAGCACCGGGCAGCGACACGACGGTGCGACGCGGATCGGCGCCCGCTCGTTGTCTCTTCCGCCGATCGCTCCCGCGGACCGTAGCACCGCCCCCGCGGTCCCCCGCATACTTGCCGCCATGGATCCGCTGCCCGCGCCGCCGACGTCGGGCCGGCGCACGGCGCTCCTTGTCGCGGTCGCGGTCGCCGTGGCCGTCGCGTTCGCCGACTCCTCGATCGTCGTCCTCGCGCTCCCCGAGCTCTACGCGCGCTTCGACACGACGATCGAAGGCGTCGCGTGGGTTATCACCTCCTACAACCTCGTCGTCGCGGTAGCGGCGCTCACGCTCGTGCTCGTCGTGCACCGGGCGCGCGCGACGCTGCTGCTCGGGCTCGGCGCCGGGGTGTTCCTCGTCGCGTCGATCGTCTGCGCGACGGCCGGCTCGCTCACGGTGCTCGTCGCCGCGAGGTCGGTCCAGGGACTCGGCGCCGCGCTCCTGCTCGCGGGGTCGCTTCCCGTTCTCGGGGCGCTCGCCGGCTCGACGGCGCGCGGCGTTGTCGTCTGGACGATGGCCGGGACGTTCGGGGCTGCTGTCGGTCCCGCGCTCGGCGGCGTGCTCACGCAGGCCTTCGACTGGCGGGCGATCTTCGTGGCGCAGGCGCCGGTCGCGGGCGCCGCGCTGCTCGCCACGTTCGGCTCGCACGTCGCCGCGATCCTCGAGGAGGGGTGGAAGCCCCCGCTGTGGCGGACGATGCCGGCCAACGTCGGCCTCGCGCTCGTCTTCGGCGCGCTCGTCGGCGCGCTGTTCCTCGGCGTGCTCCTCGTCATCAACGTCTTCGGCTTCACGCCGATCGAGGGAGCGCTGATCGTGAGCGCGATCCCCGTCGCCGCACTGCTCGCGCGGCCGCTCGCCCCCGCGCTCCCGGTCGCGGTCGCCGTCGGCAGCGGCGCGCTCCTGCTCGCTGCCGGTCTCGTGGGCCTGGCGTTCCTGCCCTCGAGCGAGCTCGGGTACGCCGTCGCGTCGTTCGCGCTGTGCGGGGTCGGGCTCGGGCTCGCCGTGCCCGGCCTCACGCACTCGGCGCTCGAGGGCGAGGGCGGCGTGGGGCGCCGCGCCACGTTCACGGTCGGCATGCGCCACCTCGGCCTCGTCCTGTCGCTCGCGGTCGTGGCGCCGATCCTGTCGAGCAACCTGTTCGAGGCCGCCGACGTCGCCACGCTGAACGGGACGGCGGTCGTGATCGACGGGGAGATCCCGGCCACCACGAAGATCCCGCTCGCGCTCGACATCCGGGACGAGCTCGACCGGGCCGACAAGGGCGAGATCCCGGACTTCACGGCGGTCTTCGACGAGCACGGGGCCACGACCGACTCGGCGGTCCGGGCCGTTCGCGACGACTTCGTCGAGACCGTCGAGCGCACGGTCACGCGCGCGTTCCGATCGTCGTTCCTGTTCTGCGCGTTGCTCGCGGCGCTCGCCCTCGTGCCGGTGCTCGCGTTCCGCCGGAGGCTCGAGGCATGACGAGGCGCCAGGTCGCGACCGTTGCGCTCGTCGCGCTCTTCGTCGGCGCCGTCGCGCTAATCGCCCTCGAGTTCGCCAACGGGGCCTCGGACGTCGGCGCGCTCGCCGTGCAGGACCCGTGCGAGCCCCGCGAGGCCTATCCGGGCCAGGGGCTCGACGCCGTGATCCAGCGGATCGTGCTCGACGGCCTCGACGGCGCCGCCTGCGAGCTCGGGACGACGCGCGAGCAGCTCGTGCTCTCGCTCTCGCCGCGGTCGGGTCAGCAGATCGAGTGGGACGACGCGACGATCGAGCAGGCACTTCGCGCCGGGATGCTCGAGGCGATCGACGACGCCGAGCAACGCGGATCGGTGAACGGGATCGTCGCGGCGGTGCTGCGCCAGGTCGTCGAACGCGCGCCCGTGCAGTGGCTCATCGACGGCGGTCAGGGGCTCGCGGGATTGCTGGGGTAGCACCGCGCTGGGGCGGGACCCACTCTGTAGGAATTCGGGCCTACCCGAAACGCACGGTGGCACAGGTCCGGCTCGGAACGAATGATTGCCCCCGTCGAAGTCCGTGGAGGCAGCCATGCCGGCGATCGCGTCCGTCGCGTACGCGTTCCTCATCCTCGCAATCGCGCTGAGCGGCGCGATCGCGCTGTCATTCCTCACCAATCGTGGTGCGAAGTCCGGACACTGGCTCCTCGTCGTCGTGGGCGCGGGGATCGTCGCGTTCATCACGCTCGGCGTGATGACGGAGGTCTCGGCCGTGCTCGAGGCGATGCACCCGCTCGGCCGCAGCGGTGGCGGCATCATGGACATCGTCGGGAACCCGGATCGCGCCCGGGGCGTCGTCGACGCCTGGCAAACCTGGTTCACGCAACCGTATGCGAGCGCGTCGGCACGGCCGCCCATCTCCCCGCGGACGGTCTCGCTCTGGTACCTCGGCCTGGACTCGCTCGCGTTCCTCCCCGCCTATGCGCTGTTCTTCGGGGTTCTCTTCCGACGCGCACGGGCCGCGCTCACGGACGAGGCGGACAAGCGGGAGCGGATCGAGAGCCAGCCATCGGGTGCGATCGGGCAACGGCCGAAGGCGGACGAAGCCCTGACGAGCGCCACCCTCACGCGGTTCGCGGATACCGGCTTGCTCGCGGTGGGGGTCTTCGCGCTGGTCCCCTTCTTCGACCTGCTCGAGAACGGCATGCTCTGGCGCTTCGTCGAGCGACGGATCCAGGTGTGTGCCACCGGCGAGTGCTCGGGTGTCGACACACCCGGTGATGCCTTCGTCTTCCTCCTCCGGGCCATCAGCTACCTGAAGCTCGGTGCCTTCTTCCTCTCACTCCTCGTCGCCCTCCTGCCCCTCGCCGTGTGGGCTCGGCTCGGCACCGAGTGGTTCCGATCGGTGCGGCCGGCGGTTCGCCGTCTCCGCGGGCAGATCGTCTATTCTCGTCCTGTTCTTCGTCCTGATGCGGTTCAACCCTCAGACCAAGGACCTCTTCCGGGGGTGGGACTCCCTGCACGCCCTCCCCGCTCTCATCGCGGCGTTCCTCGCCGGCGTCGTGACCTGGAGCATCGGACGGCACGTGACCTACGTCCGGCGCGGTCGGGACGCCGCGGGCAACGCCCTTGCGAAACCGAAGCCGGAACGCATCTACGGTTTGATGATCGGTTTCGGTGGCGCGCTCGTTCTGATCGGCGCCCTCGGGATCTGGTTCGATCTCGCCCCTCGCGGTCTCGTGATCCCCGGCGCCTTCCTGCTTGTGCTCGCGCGGTTCGAATCCGCCGGACAGAACGTCGATGTGACGGCCCCTCCGGAGGTTCTCGGAGGGATCCGCGACCAGGTTCCCGCCGTCCTCGCCACCGCGTGGCCGATCCTGCTCGCGTACTTCGCCGCGAGAGCGCTCTTCCCGTTGCGGATGTACGACCACGCCGGGTCGTTCATGTCCGACCGTCGTCGTCTACCTGCTGTGGGCGCTCTTGATCCCCGCAGTGTCGATCGCCGTCCTCTACTACGCCTACCTGTTCTGGGTCCGCAAGCAGCAGGAGCAGAAGAAGGAGCGACGTCTGGCGGAGATGGCCGGAGCCCCGCAACGGGATGAGGGCGCCGGGGCCGGTCCCCCGCCGTCGAAGATCAAACAGGCCGTCTCGACCGCGGTCACGACGACGATCCCGACGTCCACGGTCGGGCAGCCGCTCCTCGTGGACCTGCTGATCCTGCTCGGGGCGTTGCTCTGGATTCGCGTCGTCATGAATCCGTGGGCGGTGGGGCAAGCGCTCGGCGCGATCACGCTTGTCGTCGCGTTCTTTGCCGTGCTGTCCGCGGTGGTCGGCCGCGTGTCTCTGTTGGTGGAGAAGCACGACCCGCCGGGCCTGTTCAGGATCCTTCGGATGCAGCGGACCCCGGTGTTCCTTCTGGTCGTGCTGTGGCTCGTGCTCACGGCCGTGATCCCCCGGATCGGCCGTGACGACTTCCACGACATCCGCCGGCTCGAATCCGGCATCGACGCCAGCGTGACGTCCATGAGCTCGCTCCAGGTGTTCGAGCGCTGGCAGTCGAACCAGCCGGAGCTCGCGACGCCGGGGTCGCCGGGAGCACCCCGCCAGGTGGTCCCGCTGATCCTCGTCGCCACCGAGGGCGGCGGCATCAAGGCGGCCATGTGGACGTCGCTCGTGCTGGACTGCGTGCTCTCTTCCGACCCGATCGGCGACTCGTGCCCGAGCCACGACAGCTCGCGCCTTTCATCCGTCCTCGCCGAGAGCGGGGTCTCGGGCGGTAGCGTCGGCCTCGTGACCTACACCCGATACGCGGCCGACCCGTCCCTGTCGAGCCAGCCCGGCGACTGGATCGACCAGCGACTCGGCGAGGACTTCGTCTCGCCATCGATCGCGTGGCAGCTGTATGTGGAGACCCCGCGCGCGTGGCTGCAGTTCGACGCGGGAATGGACCGAGCGGAGGTGCTCGAGCGCGGCTGGGAGCAGGCATGGGTGCGCACCTCGTCCTATGGCCTGAGCGACGCGCTGTTCGCCGGCGCACTCCCCTCCGGCGGGCCGCTCGCCGACGGCTTTCGCGCCCTGTGGGCAGGCGATCCAGACGTGCCGCTCCTGCTCCTGAACGGCTTCTCGATTCAGGACGGCTGCAAGTTCGTCACGACCCCGATCGACGGCAACGGGATCGAGTCCAACAGCCTCAACTGCGTCGCAGCCCACAACAGTCTCGAGGTGCCGGCGAAGCCGTCCGACGGCCGCCCTGGGTTCCTCTCGGGCTCGCGCGTGCTCTCCGACCTGCTCTGTGCGCCCGAGGACGATGTGCGCCTGAGCACGGCCGCGCTGCTATCGGCGCGATTCCCGTACGTCTCGCCGAGCGGCCGCGTGCTGAGTTGCCCCACGCCGGACACCGCGCAACGCGCGATCAACGTGGTCGACGGCGGGTATGGGGAGAACACGGGCGCGGGCAGCGTGCTCGAGCTCTGGGACTCGATCCGCCCGCTCGTGGACCAATACAACGGGGATCCCGGACACGGGGCGTGCATCGTCCCGGCGCTGCTGCAGATCCAGAGCGGCTACGGCCCATCGGCCGACGTGCCGTCGACGTCCCAGGACGAGCTCGTCGTCCCGCCGAAGGGCCTCGTGAAGGCCCCGAACGGCTTCACCGTGTGGCAGCGAAACGCGGCGCAACTCGCCGTCCTGGACCCTCTCCCGTTCACCGGATCGGCGACCCAGCCGGCCCGTCAGGGCATGTACGCCCTGGTGTATCCGTACGCCCACCCCGGTACCGAGGCGCCGCTCGGCTGGACGCTCTCACGCCAGGCGCGGGAGGACCTGAGGGCCCAGCTCTCGGCACAGGGCAACGTCGACGCGTTCAAGGCTCTCGAGGGGTTCCTGAATCACCCCGGGACGTGCGCGCCGGTCGATCAGGCACAGGCCTTCGGAAGCAGCGGGTAGCGAGGTCGCGCGCGCGGAGGGCATAGGGCCGGTCACGTTCGGGTACCACAGGACGTCGAAACGGTGAACCGACGGTCCGACGGAAGGAGCCCCATCGTGTCCGCTCTCTCGATCCCGGCGCTGCGTGAGGCCCTGACCGGCCTCGTGATCGCGCCCGACGACCCCGAATACGACGATGCCCGAACGGTCTTCTACGGCGGCATCGATCGCCGCCCCGCGGCCATCGCCCGCGCCGCGAGCGCGGCCGACGTCTCCCGCGTGGTGCGGCTCGCGCGCGAGTCCGGGCTCGAGCTCGCCGTGCGCAGCGGCGGCCACAGCGTGGCCGGGCACGGCGTCTCCGAGGGCGGGATCGTGCTCGACCTTGCCGAGATGAAGGGCATCGACGTCGACGTCGAGGACCGCATGGCGTGGGCGGAAACCGGTCTCACCGCCCTCGAGTACTCGAGCGCGACCGCCGCCCACGGCCTCGCGACCGGGTTCGGCGACACGGGCTCGGTCGGAATCGGCGGGATCACCCTCGCCGGCGGCGTCGGCTATCTCGCCCGCAAGCACGGGCTCACGATCGACGACCTGCTCGCCGCCGACGTCGTCACCGCGGACGGGGAGCTGGTGCGCGCCGACGCGGACTCCCATCCCGACCTCTTCTGGGCGATCCGGGGCGGCGGAGGCAACGTCGGCGTCGCCACCCGCTTCCGCTATCGGCTGCACGAGCTCGAGACGGTGGTCGGCGGCATGCTGATCCTGCCGGCGACCGCGGAGACGATCGGCGGGTTCCTCGCCGAGTCCGCGGCGGCGCCAGAGGAGCTCGGGACCATCGCGAACGTCATGTCCGCGCCGCCGATGCCGTTCCTTCCCGAGGAGCTCCACGGCCGGATCGTCCTCATGGCCCTCGTGTGCTACGCGGGCGAGGCCGAAGCCGGACAGAAGGCGCTCGCGCCCTTCCGCGCACTCGCCGAGCCGATCGCCGACATGGTGCGCCCGATCCCCTACCCCGAGGTGTATCCGCCCGAGGACCCGAGCTATCACCCGGTCGCCACCGCGCGCACGATGTTCGTCGATTCAGTCGACGAACGCACCGTGGACACGATCCTGGAGCGATTGGAGTCCTCGAACGCGCCGCTGCGGGCGGTGCAGCTTCGCGTCCTCGGCGGGGCGATGGGCCGCGTCTCGAACGACGCCACCGCGTTCGCGCATCGCGATCGCGCCTTGATGGTGAACGTCGCCGCCTTCTACGAGTCCCCGGCCGAGCGCGAGGAGCGCGCGGCTTGGGTCGACGCGCTCGCCGCGCAGATCCAGCGCGGTCCGGTCGGCGCCTACGTGGGCTTCCTCGGCGACGAGGGCGAGGCGCGAGTGCACGACGCCTACCCGAAGCCGACGTGGGACCGCCTCGCCGAGATCAAGGCTCGCTACGACCCGGCGAACCTGTTCCACATGAACCAGAACGTCCCGCCGGCGTGACGAGCTCGATCGTGTGGTTTGCGGTCCCGCCGACGCGGTACAGAGGAGGTGGTCGGAGCAAGGAAGGAGGAGCGCGGACATGAACCTCATCGGCATCTTGATCGGGTCCGAGGACCCTCAGCACCTGGCGAGCTTCTACAAGGGCCTCTTCGGGGAGCCCACGCGGGACATGGAGGGCTACACGGGCTGGCTGCTCGGCTCCGGCGCACTGACCATCGGACCGCACGACCAGGTCAAGGGTAGGAACGAGAGCCCCGGCCGAGTGATCTGGAACCTGGAGAGCCCCGACGTGAAGGGTGACACGGAGCGGTTCCGGGCCGCCGGGGCGGCCGTGATCGCGGAGCCGTACCCGCCCGGCGAGTCCTCGGACGACTGGATCGCGACGTTCGCCGATCCCGACGGCAACTACTTCCAGCTCATGAGCCCGATGCAGTCGTCGAGCTAGGTACCTCGAACAGAGCCACGTCCGTCGCGACGCCGCGTCGTCAAGCGCCTAGGTCCGCGAGCCGCGTTCGGACCCTTGCGACTGCGGGCACCAATCCCTTGCGCTCGTAGAGCTCGAGCGCGGTCCCGAGCGCCTCCCGCGCGTCGGCGCCCCTTCCCATCGCGGCGAGCACGCCGACCCGGACCTCGTGGCACTCGGCCGTCATCGGCAGGTAGTCGGTCTCCTCGACGTTCGCCATCGCCTCATCCGCAAGCGCCAGCGCCGCCTCGAGCTCGCCTCGGTGCGAAAGGACCCGCGCCTGCGCCATGCGCCATTGACAGTGCGACGCGACGTCGTCCACGGCGGCGAGCTCCTCGGCCTGCTCGGCGTGGACCTCGGCCTCGTCGAATCGGCCGAGGTCGCAGAGCGCCGTCGCGAGCTCGGCGTGCGCCCCGGAGTTCCATGCAGTCTCCCCGACGGCGGTCAGGCGCTCGACGGCCACACGGAACGACCGCTCGGCGCGGTCGGCCCATCCGAGGAACCGGAACGCTGTGCCGTAGAACAGGAACCGCGTCACCGAGATCCCGGCGTCACCGATCTCTTCCCAGAGGCGCTCGACCCGCTCCATCTCGGTCTCCATCTGCTCAGTCCGTCCCTGCATCGAGAGCATCACCGCGCGCACGCTGCCGGTGACCGCGTCGTTCACGAGGCTCTCCGGAAGGATGGAACGTGCCTGGTCGAGCGCGCCGAAGGCGTCGGCGACCGGCATGGGGCCGTGGAGCGCCGTCAGCGCGAGGCTGATCGCGAGCTCGAGCCGGTCGTGGAAGGACATCTCCTGCACCCGCTCGACGACCGCGAGCGCCATCGCTCGACCGTCTTTGGATCGGCCCTCATAGAACGCGAGCCGGGCGGCCGCGAGGGTCGCCGCGACGACACCGTCCCTGTCGTCGATCCGGCGGAGCCCGTCGAGGATGGTTTCGATGTCCGCTCGTGAGCTGGCCTGCGTATAGCCGGGGTCGACCTGGGGACGAGCGGTCGCAACGACGAGCCGCGCCCGCAGCGCCACGGCCGGCAACTGCTGTGTCTCAGCGAGCGCGAGGGCCTCGTCCGCGATGCGCCACGCCTCCTGGAAGTGGGCCTGCTCGGCGTGGGCGCGGGCGAGGTCCAAGAGGGCCCGCGCCCTGACCGCACCCTGCGAGACCTCCACCGCCCGAAGCAGCATCGCGCGAGCGGCCGCGTAATCGGATCGTTCGGCGGCGCGATCAGCCGACCGGATGAGACGCTCCGCGGCGGCGGCGGCGAGAGCCGTGCTGCGGCCGTCGGGCGGCCCCAGCTCGAGGCGGTACCGGTACGCCTGCTCGAGGTGGTGGGCCAGGATCTCCTCGTACTCGGGCACGCGCTCGCCGGCCGCGTCGCTCGAGCCAAGCCGCGTACCGCTCGTGCAGGTCGGCGCGCTGCTCCTTCGGCATCGCCTGGTACGCCGCGTCGCGGATCAGCAGGTGCCGGAACCGGAACGCGTCCTCGCCGGCGAACTCGGCACGGTCCGACCGGATGAGCTCCTTGCGCGCGAGCGCGAGCAGGCGCGATCGCACGTTCGGGCGCAGCGCCTCGGAGGCGAGCGTCGCGACGGCGCCGGTGTGGAACACCTTGCCCTCGACCGCCCCGCACTCGATCACGGCGCGCTCCTCGGCGTCGAGCCGGTCGATCCGAGCGGCGAGCAGCAGCTGGATCGTCGGCGGCACGGTGAGGTCGGCGAGATCGTCGACGGCGCGCCAGGTCCCGTTCTCGAAGCGCAGCAGCCCGTCGTCGATGAGCATGCCGAGCATCTCCTCGACGAAGAGCGGGTTGCCCTCGGCCGCCTCGAGGATCCGCTCGCGAGCCGCGGGCGGGATCTCGGCGCTGCCGAGGAGGTTGTCGACGAGCCGCGAGGCATTCGAGCCGTCGAGCGGCTCGAGCAGGATCGAGGTCGCGTTCATCTTGCCGCCGCCCCAACCGGGACGGACGTCGAGCAGCTCGGGCCGGGCGACACACACGAGCAGGACCGCGGCGTCGCGCGTCCAGTCGGCGAGGTGCTCGACCAGGTCGAGGAAGGTCGGTTCGCCCCAGTGGATGTCGTCGAACACGACGACGAGCGGCTTGGACCGCGCGAGGTGCTCGAAGAGCTTGCGAACCGCCCAGAAGGCGTCCTCGGTGGCACCGGGCTCGTCCCAGGACAGGAGCCCGCCGACGAGCGCGCCGATGCGGTCGCCGTCCTCCGATCCCTCCAGCAGCGCCGTGAGCTTGGCGCGCGCAGCCCCGACGTCGTCGGTCCGCTCGACGCCCGCCGCCTCCTGAATCGTCTCGGCGACCGGGAAGAAGGTGATGCCCTCGCCGTAGGAGAGGCATCGGCCTCGCAGGACGGTCGCCCCGGCCGCCGGACCGGCGAGGAGCTCGAGGACCAGCCGCGACTTTCCCACGCCGGCGGGGCCGAGCAGCGTGAACAGGTTTGCGGTCCGCTCGGCCACTGCCCGCTCGAGCGCCCGCTGCATCAGGTCGAGCTCCTTCTCGCGCCCGACCATCGGCGAGTCGAGGCGTCGCGCGTGGCCCTCGCCGGACGCTCGAACGTTCGTGAGCCGAAAGGCGGGGACGGGCTCGGACTTCCCCTTCAGGTCGAGCGGCTCGACGGGCTCGACCTCGACCGCGTCCTTCACGAGCCGATAGGTGGACTCGCCGATCAGGATCTCGCCGGCCACGGCCGCCTGCTCGAGCCGCGCGGCGACGTTCACCGCATCGCCCGTCACCAGCCGCTGCTCGGCGGACGGGTCGCCCGCCACGACCTCGCCGGTGTTGACGCCGATCCGCGCGGACAGGCCGAAGCCGTGGTCGCGCTCGAGCTCGGCGTTCAGCTCGGCGAGGGCTTCGTTCATGCCGGCGGCGGCCCGAACGGCCCGAAGCGCGTCGTCCTCGTGCAGTCGCGGGATGCCGAACACCGCCATCACCGCGTCGCCGATGAACTTCTCGACGGTCCCCTCGTGCGCCTCGATGACGGCGGCCATCCGGTCGAAGTAGCGTGACATGACCCGCCGGAGAGCCTCGGGATCGAGCCGCTCGCCGAGCGCCGTCGAGCCGGTCACGTCGGCGAAGACGATCGTGACGACCTTGCGGACCTCGCCGCTCGCCCGATCGACCTCGGGGAGGGGGGTCGCGCAGTTCTGACAGAACCGCGCTCGGTCCGCGTTCTCCTCATCGCACGAGGGACAGCGCCTCACGGGCGAATCCTAGAGGAGCGTTGGCTTCGGAACGGCTCCGGCACGAGGGGCAGCGGCAGCGCCCGTGATGCCCCCTCCCACGAACCACCTGTCGTTCGCGGGATCGACCGTCGACCACCCTAGGGTGTCGAAGACCCCTCGTCAGCCCTAGCATCAGATCGAGCAGCGCGGGGACGGCTGGTGCCTCTGCTCCTTCGCAGGACAAGGCCGTCTTTGCCGCCGCAGTTGTCAAGGTCGGAGCCAGCCTTCGCACGTCCTGCCCTTGGTCCTCTGTGCAACTCAGTCCGCGCTCTGCAGGACCTTCAGACATCGTCGGCCTGCTCGCCGTAGAGGTAGTTCTCTCAGGTGTTTCCGGATGAGGATGTCATCGGCCAACACGTCGGCTCATGGCTCCGGTTGACCGGTACGCGACGCGATGGATAATCGGCTCGATGGGGCGGGGGGTCACGTCGAGTCCGGCACGCCGGGTATGGTGAGCTGTCCTACCTGCGGTCAGGAGGTCCCAGAGGGGAGCTTCTGTGTGCGGTGCGGAGCATCGCTGACCGGGACCACTCGAGCGCGCGGCTTTTCGGCCGCTCCCAACGAGCGTCCCGGAACACCGCGGCTGGTCTCCACGCTCTTCCCGCACCTTCCGCGATCGTCGATGCAGACCTTTCGCGTGGGGCTCGTGCTCGGTGTCGCGATGGTGGTCGGCCTTGGCGTCGCGGGACTCTTTCCGGTCGCGCTCGTCGCGGCGGCGGCCCTCCTGCCGCTGCTCACCGTCCTGTACATGTACGACGTCGACCTGTACGAGGACGAGCCGCTACATGTCATCGCATTGACGATGGCGTGGGGGGTGATGTCGGGGCTCGCAGTCGGGGCGCTCACCAGAATCTTCTCTCCTTCCGGCGTGGACCTGCTCGCGACCGATGAGAACGCCTACCTCGCCCGTGGGCTCTTGGTCCCTGCTCTGTCCGTCGCCTGCATGCTCGGTGGGCCTCTGCTCTTGCTTCCCTACCGCAGGTTCAACGACGTGCTGGACGGCGCGACGTTCGGCTCGGCATCGGCCGTCTCGTTCGCGGGCGCGTTCGCCGTCGTTCTGTCGACTCCGCTCCTGAGGGCCGGGCTTCGCCCGGTGGGAGCTGTCGGACCTTGGGTCCTTCGCCTCCTCGAGCTCGCGGTCGCCGTCCCGATCCTCTCCGCCGGGGCGATCGGAGCCGCCGCGGCGGCATTCTGGCTCCGATACCGGGCACCCTCCCGAGACCGCGAGGCGCTCGGTCGGCTCGGGAATCCGACCCTGTCGACGATGGCCGCCACGGTGCTGGTCGTGCTCGGCGCGACCGTCCAGATGTTGTACTCCGGTCTCGCCTCACTGGCGCTTCTCGTCATCCTCGCTTTGATTGCGCTGTCGTGGCTGCGTCGAGTCATCCATCTGGGACTGATTCAGGAGTCCGCGGAGATCGAGATTGGACCGGCCATGGTGTGCCCGAACTGCGGTCGGGAGACACCGGTGCACACCTTCTGCGCCGAGTGTGGGGTTTCCATGCGGGCATTGCCCAAGTCCCGGCCGAGTCCCCAACCACAGGATCTGGCGTGAGCGTGTCCGCTCCGCCCATGCACCCTGCCTCGCCGATCCTCCCCCCGCCGCCGGGCGCCGCGCCGACTCGCCTCCACCCCAGGATGTTCTTGGCGATCTTCGTCGGCGTCTTCGTCGGCATCATCGTCCTCGTCGTGCTCACGGTCGCGCTGCAATCTCCCGACCCCGGTCCACCCCCCTGTCCACCAGACCTTGCCTGCGGCAACCCTCCCACGGCCGGTCCCAGTCCACTGGTGAGCGGAACGCTGTGGCGCGGTTCGGGAGTTCAGGTTGAATACGACGACGGCCTGTGGACCCCCGCGGTCAGCTCCAGCACGGAACTACGGCTCCAGATCGGGGACTCCGTCTCCCTGTGGATCCAGGTCAGGACCGATGTTTCTCCTCGAGATGCCCTCTCCGTTCGACTCGAGGACCTCAGGGCGACGATCTCCGATCTCACGCGCGACACCGCTCCCGAGCATCAGATCCTGGGGCCGAACGTTGGGTATCTCGACGGCGTGGGTGCCGCGTATGGCGGATCGATCGACTCCGCCCAGGGCGCGGTCGACCACGTGGCCGTCGCGGCATTGGCATCAAGTGATGGGGACCTCACGGTCGTCGTCTCAGCCGTGGCCGTCGACGATGTCCGGGAGGCGGCGTTCGCCGTCGTCGACTCCATCCTCAACACGCTGCGTTGGCCCGCGGAGTCTCAATGAAGCGAGCCGTTGCGCCGAGGCAGTGGGCTCGACAGGCGGTAATCGCGATGACGGCGCTGATCGCTGCTTGCTCCGTCCTGTCCGCTCCTTCTCGAACCTCGGCGCCGACCACTGATCTCGGCGCCCCGGGGGTGCGGTTCATGGGCCTGACCGACACGAATGCGCTCGTCGACGTCACGCTCGCCCTCCGCCTCCCAGGGCGCGATCGACTCCAGATGTTTCTGGAACTCGCTCAGGATCCAGGCGGCCGGAGGTTCGGTCAGACCATCGATCCGGTGGCGTTCGGGAAGCGGTTCGGTTTGTCCGCCGGTGAGCTCGCGAGGGTCGAGCAGGTCCTCGGCGGCGCCGGCCTCGTCATCTCGGCGGAGTACCCTCAGCGGACCGCGCTCCAGGTGCAGGGGCGTGCCCAGGATGTCGGTGACTTCTTCGACGTGGACCTCGGAGAGTTCATCAGCAGCTCGGGTGGGAGATTTCGCGCCCCGATCGGCCAGCCACGGATCCCACTGGGGATTCGCGGGAGCGTCATCGACGTGGTCGGCCTCGATACTCGGCCGGCGGCGCGACCGGCGTCCGCGGTCGCGGCCATCCCGCACCCTGACACGGGACTCACTCCGGAAGACGCAGCTGACGCCTACGACATCACTCGACTTCATCAGGACGGTTATCTCGGGCAGGGACAAACGATCGCCGTGCTCTCCCTCGCAACGATTGCCGATGCCGACATCGAAGCATTCGATCGTGCCTTCGGAATCACCGACGCTCCTCCCGTGGAGCACGTCCTCGTCGACGGGGGTGCCGGTCCGACGGAGGGTGATCCCAACTGCGAAACCGAGGACGAGATCTGTCACTCCTCAGAGGTGAATCTGGATGTCGACGTCATTCGCGGGATCGCCCCACAGGCCCAGATCCTGAACTACGAGGCTCCCAATGGAACTGACCCGTTCGCCGCCGTCATCAACCAGATCGTGGAGGATGGACGCGCCGATATCGTCTCGATCAGCTGGGGGAGTTGCGACGTCCCCGGTACACGCTCCCAGGCGACGGAGCAGGCGTTGGAGGCGGCCGAGGCAAGCGGAATCAGCATCTTCGTGGCTAGTGGTGACGCGGGCGCTTACGACTGCCAATCGTCGGATACCGAAAACGTGCGCCCCACCGTCGATTACCCGGCCAGCAGTTCGCACGTGGTTGGGGTCGGCGGGACTCTGCTCTCCGTCCGCGAGGACGGATCCTACCTCGAGGAGGTCGGCTGGGAGGATGTGCTGGAGGGATCGGGAGGCGGTGGAGGACTGAGTCCCGTCGAGCAACGACCGAGCTGGCAGACGGGTCCCGGTGTCCAGAATGACCTCTCGAACGGGAATCGTCAGGTGCCCGACGTGGCAGCCGCCGCCGATCCGGACAGCGGCTTCGCTGTGTACTTCGCTGGCGACATCCAAGGGATCGGGGGCACAAGTGCGGCAGCACCGTTCTGGGCAGCGTCGATGCTTCTTGTCCGTCAGGTCGCCCAGGACGCTGGCATCGAGGGACTGGGGTTCGTGAATCCGATGCTCTACCAGATCGCCGCGAATCCGCAATCCGCCGCTTTTCAGGATGTGGTCCGCGGTGGCAATCGTCTCTACAACTGCACGGAAGGATGGGACTTCGCGACGGGCCTCGGCTCCCCGGATGTCTACAACCTGGCACGTGCGGCGGTTGCGTTTCTGCAATCGTCGTGAACTCGTTCTTCATCGCGTTTCGTGCCGTCCTGCTGCTCGACCCCCAGGTGGGGTCGGGTCTCAGCTCGCAAAGTCCTCCGCCGCCGCCCCGACGAACGCGTTGAACATCTCGTCGGCGGCGTCTTGCAAATCGCCCTCGTTCGACTCCACCCAGACTTCAAATGCCGTCCCGTCCGACTTCATGTAGGCGAACACGACGCCCTCGACGTCCCTGGCACCTTGTGCATCCGTCCACGTGGCGCTGTAGACGACGCGAGCGATGCTGTCGAGAGATCCAAACGGATCAAATGTCTCGGCCTGACCCTGATCGAACCCGGTGTAGTTGTCTTCATACGAGTCACGTATGTTGAACTGAACGGTTGCCTTCGCAGCCTGTTCCGCGGTCGTCCCCGAGCTGTACTGATAGGTATCCGCCCACACCCAGTTCCCAGCCGGCGAAACCCCCTGGAGGATCTTGTCGCTGCAGTCGAGGCCCCAATTGGCGGGAACGGCCACGGTCAGGCCGGCCCCCAGGCCGCATTCCTGGACGTCACCGGTATTCGTTGGGCCGGTCGCCGTCGTTGGGCCGGTCGCCGTCGTTGGGCCGGTCGCCGTCGTTGGGCCGGTCGCCGTCGTTGGGCCGGTCGCCGTCGTCGGGCCGGTCGCCGTCGTCGGGCCGGTCGCCCTGGTCGGGCCGGTCGGTGGACCGACGTCGCAACCTGCCGGAAGCGGGACCTGTGTGCAGTCGGGCCCGCCTCCGCCGACTCTGGTGACGACGAGCGCACCGATCCCTCCCAGGATGACCACTCCCGCCGTGATGGCGGCAACGACCGCGGGCTTTCCCATCCCCCCACCGCGGGCCGGAGGCGGAGGGGGGCTGATATGCGCTTGGGGCCGGCGGGTACGGAGGGGGCGGTGGCGGGACAGGGGGTGCCTGGCTCATCTCGCCTCCCCGGGCTCGCGAAGCGCGTGTCGAATCGCGCCGGATGTCGCTCGCACTGATTGCCCACAGACGATGCAGAACGCGGCATCTGGAAGCAGCGGAAGTTCACACTCCGGGCAGAAGCCGGACTCAGCGACGGCCCCCTTTGCCCGGGCGCCGCGTGCCGCATCTTCGACCGCGGCCTCGAGCAGCGCTGTGTGCAGGAAGATCCTCGCCCGGATCACGAGGATCCCGAGCATGACCACCCCCCACAGCAATCCGAGCGCCTGCCCGAATTGGACATACGACAGCAGTCGAACACCCACCCAGTAGGCCACGTCGACGGCCGCGACGAAGGCGAGGTTCGCGAAGAATGCAGGAGTGAATCCGTCATAACCCGCGCCACGTCCGGAGAACGTTGCGACCGTGATCCCCGCCGACGTCCCATAGATGAGCGCCTTGACGACCATCAGGTTCAGAATCACGACCAGCCATGTGGCGACCCCCTGGGTCACCCGCCCTCCGGACGCGATCGCAGGCCAGAACGCCACGATGGTTTCCGCCATGGCGTAGGCCGTTCCCGCGGCGACCCCGAGCGTGAGGCCGTCGATCATGTCGTCGAACGCAGGCCGTCGAGCCAGCACGATCGGACCGATGTTCATCACGATGAGGGCAACGATGGGCAAGACCACGGCGAAGACCAGGAACGACCCCACGGAGATCGAGCTCGTCCCGCCTCGAACGCCCCCTCCCGCACTCAGTCTGGCGAACTGGTCGTCGAAGACCCAGCGGAAGAAGACGAGCGAGACAACAACCGAAGCCACCGCTGTGACGATGAACATCATCACGACCGGAGAGAGCGGGGCGTCCTCCCACGGATTCACGTCGTAGAGGTAGACGACGTACGCGAGGGGCATCAGAAGCGCTGCAGCGACGATCGCCCAGGACACGAAGCCCACCACGGTCAAGGCGGATATCACCCCGGCGGAAACGAGCAGTCCCCAGCGATAGGCGTCCGCCGTCTCGTGGTTGGTGTGCGGCATGACGGTGGAGATCGGCGCGAACTGCGTCACCGTCTCCGTCGATTGGACGGCGAAGGCGCGCCCGCGCACCGGGTCGGCGCCTTGGACCGGTCCTCCACAACGAAAGCAGTACCGCGCGACGTCCGGATTGAGCGTGTGACAGCGGAAACACTCCATGGTGCCCTCCCCCATCGTGCTTACGGCGGCCTTCTTAGCCGTGCTGCCCGTCTCCGTCAAGTTGGCTCAGACTCGTCCGGTTTGCGCATTTGGGCCCGAGGCGTTAGGACACCCCGGAGTCGATCTCGAAAGGCAGGGCATCGGGGGCGTCCAGGCAGCCCGAGCCGGGAGGAAGAACCACGTGATGGATCAACCGACACCCTCCGGGAGTACAAGCGTCGAATCGAGGCTCACCGGAGTGCTGCCAGTCGGCTGGAGCGTTCGCGACTCGCTGACGATCCTCGCGCCCGATGGGCAGGCGAACGTCATCGCCTCGAGCGAGCCGATCGATCCCGACGTCGACGCGGAGCGCTACGCGAGACACCAGGGCGAGTTGCTCCGGGCCGAGATGGATGGCTTCGTGGAGCAGGAGTTCGTCGAGACGCCGGTGCTCGGCGGCCGGAACGGGATACCGGCAGGCGCTTCGACTGGAGCCCTTCGGACGGCGCCTCCGTTCGACAGGTCCAGCTCTACGCGGTGGAGGGAGGCCGAGCGTACACGGTCACCGCAACCTCGCCCGCCGAACGATTCGAGGAATTTCGGCGGTCCTTCGAGACGATTTTGAACGGGCTCCGCCTTCGCGCCGATGCGACGCCCCCTCCGCTCGAGCTCCCACCACCGCCACTCACCGAGGAGTCGGCTCGGATCCGCGTTCAGGAGCTCCTCGTCCAGATTGTGGGGCAGATCCAGGTCAACACCTCGGGCGGCCTGTCCTTTCCGTACGGCTCCACTCGCGTGTTCGTGAATGTCGCGACGTTCGACGGCGATCCCGTCGTCACCGTCCACGCGGTCACCAACGTGAACGTGCCGCGATCCCCGGCGCTCTTCGAGCACATCGCCATGAAGGCCGACTCGTGGGTCTTCGGCCATCTCGGGCTCGAGACGACCCCGAACGGCATGAACGTGCTCTTTCGGCGCACGATCCCGGCCTCTCCGCTCGATCTGGCTGACGTACGACACGCGGTCGGGGCAGTCGCATACGCGGCGGACCGCATTGACGAGGAAATCGCCAGCCAGTTCGGCGGAAGGCGGTACCGCGACGTCGAAGCCGAGGCCCTGGCGAGTGACCTTGGGCGGCCCGCAGAGACCCCGACCACGAACGAAGGGCTCGCCGAGACCGAACAGCACGGGTACCTGTAGCACGCCTGCCGCCGATGTACCGCGTGCCTGTGTACGGGGTTTCCCGCGCCTTGACGATCGCTGCCCGAGGTGGGCATATACATCTGGCCGCCTCGAGGTCGTCCGGCCGCGAGTCGGAGCGGCACCACGCTGTCGGCTCGACGGGAGGATTCGTGGAGGAACTCGAGGCTCACTACGACGTCGTCGCGGCGCGCTTCAAGGCAGGCAAGGTCATCCCCTTCCTCGGGGCGGGCGCCAACCTGTGCGGGCGACCGTCGGGGGTGGCGTTCGAGCCCGGGCGAACGCTTCCCGTTGGTGCCGAGCTCGCCCACTACATCGCCGACGAGTTCGCGGCCCGCGACGTCCCTCGCGACGAACTCCTGGCCGTCTCGCAGTGGGTCTCGCTCTTCGTCGGCACGGGACCGCTCTACGAGTACCTCCATCAGCTGCTCGACTGGGACTACGCCCCGACGAGCCTGCACACGTTCTTCGGCCGCCTTCCGGCGCTGATCCGGGAGAAGCGGTACGGCCCCGGCACGCAGATCATCATCACGACGAACTACGACGACGTGCTCGAGCGGGCGTTCCAGCTCGAACAGGAGCCGTACGACCTCGTCGCTTACATCGCCGAAGGCGAACACCGCGGGAAGTTCTGGCATCACCCGCACGGGGAAACGCCGCGCCTGATCGAAGTTCCCAACGAGTACGACCAGCTCGACATCGACAAGCGCTCGCTGATCGTGAAGATCCACGGTGACGTCAATCGGGAGACCGGTGGACAGGACAGCTACGTCATCACAGAGGATCACTACATCGAGTACCTGGCTCGGACGGATCTCAACAACCTCGTTCCCCCGACGCTGCTCGAGCGCCTGCAGAACGCCCACTTCCTCTTCCTCGGCTACAGCCTGCGCGACTGGAACCTGCGTGTAATCCTTCATCGGATCGCGGCGTCCCGGATCGCCCCCAGCACCTCGTGGGCGATCATGCGCGACCCCGGCACTATCGATCGGAAGTTCTGGAACAGCCGTGACGTGGACATCTTCGACGTCTCGTTGGAGGACTACATCGCGGCGCTCGACGATCGGCTCCGCGCCCTTACTCCAGCGGCGGTCTGAGGCGCCTCCGTGTCGGAAACCACGGTCTCTGGGAGGGAGAGCGGCACCGAGTCCCTCAAGGCGGCCCGCGCAGGAGTGCAGCTGCTGGACCGCGTCAGCTCACCCTACGTCGGCCTCGTGCCGTACTCGGAAGCCGATGCGCCGTGGTTCTTCGGCCGAACCCGCGAGATCCAGATCATCAGCGCGAACCTCGTCGCGTCACCCCTCACGCTGCTGTACGGGTCGAGCGGCGTGGGAAAGAGTTCCGTGCTTCGCGCCGGCGTCGCGAGAAACCTCCGCAGACGCTCCGAGGAGAGCCGGGAGAGCGGCGACGGGGCCCCCGAGTTCATCGTCGTCGTCTTCTCCGCCTGGCGCGACGATCCCGTCGCCGGGATCCTCGCCGGCATCTCGTCGGAGCTCGATCGCCTCGGCATCCCCAGGTCGGAGCTCGACGTCACCGGCGCGCTGATGCCGGGGTTGCAGGCCGCGTGCGACCGGCTCGGGGGGCGGGTGCTGGTCGTCCTCGATCAGTTCGAGGAGTTCTTCCTGTATCACGCGCGCGACGGCGAGCCGGGCAGCTTCGGACACGACTTCCCCCGCATCGTCGAGAGCCAGACCATGCGGGTCAACTTCCTCGCCGCCATCCGCGAGGACGCGCTCGCGCGATTGGACCTGTTCAAGGGCCGCATGACGAACCCATTCGCCAACCGTCTGTCGATCGATCATCTCGACGAGGTCCAGGCGCGCGAGGCGATCGAAGGGCCGATCGCGGAGTTCAACCGCCGTCTGGGAGGTGCGTCCGCCCCCGTAAGGCTGGAGCCCGAGCTCGTGGAGACCGTCCTCGACGAGGTCACGACCGGTCGTCTGCTCTTGGGCCAGTCCGGCGTCGGCTCGGTGAGCGGCCAGGCTCCCCAGGGGATCCGGCGAATCGAGACGCCGTTCCTCCAGCTGGTCATGCGCCGGGTTTGGGACGAGGAGCTCAAGAACGGGTCCCGCGCGATGAGGCGATCGACCCTGGAGCTGCTCGGCGGGGCGGAACAGATCGTGTTCGCCCATCTCGATGCCGCGCTTCGAACGCTGCCGCCCGAAGAGCTCGAGATCGCCGCGAGCGTCTTCCACTACCTGGTCACGCCGGGCGGGACGAAGATCGCGCATTCCGCGAACGACCTGGCCGACTACGTCGATTCGACCCCAGAAGCCATCGAGCCGGTCCTCGAGCTCCTCGCCGGCCAGGAGGCGCGCATCCTCCACACGGTCGCCCCGCCGACGGGAGCCTCGGGCCCCACCAGGTACGAGATCTCCCACGACGTGCTCGCCCCCGCGATCCTGGATTGGCGGAGCCGGTACGTGCAGGGCCAGCAACAGGCAAAGGCGCAGCGCCACCTCGAGCTCGAGAAGCACGAGGCGGAGACCAAGCTTCGCGCCGAGCGGCGACGATCCCGCAGCTACCTCGTCCTCGCGATCGCCATGGTGATGCTCTTGGCGCTCTCGTCGGCCCTCGGCTGGTGGGCCATCTCACAACGGAACGCGGCGAGGAGCCAGCGGCTCGCCGCCGAGTCGAACCTGCAGCTCGCCGAGGTGTTCGCCAGGTCGAGCGGCGATCCCGCGACGACGGTTGCGGTCGCCCTCAAGAGCCTGCGGGCGCATCCCACGCCACTCGCGGAGGAGGCCCTTCGAACATCACTCCCGAATTCGCGCCTGCGAGCTGTGCTCGACGCGGGGGACCAAGCATTAACTGAAGCTTCCTATACGCCCGACGGGAGTCAGATCGTCACGGCGGGGACCGACGGAGTCGCGCGGCTGTGGGACGCAGATTCCGGACAGCTCGTCCGCTCATTCGAGGGTCACGAGGGTTCGATCAATGCCATGGCGTTCGACACCGCTGGGGCTCGCCTCGCGACAGTCAGCGACGATGGCACGGCAAGAGTCTGGGACCTTGCAACGGGTGAAGCGCATGTGCTCAATCACGAGGGAGCGGGGGCATCCGCGCCGGTGGTCGCGGTCGCTTTCTCGCCCGACGGCGGGCTACTTGCTACCGGAACGCGGGGCTACGGTCTCTGGCTCTGGGACCTTACTTCTGAACCGCCGGCTGTTGCGAGCACGTTTGACGACGTAGGTTGGATCAATTCCCTTGCATTCAGTCAGGACGGCACGAGGCTCGTCGCCGGGGGCGCGCCCATCAGCGAAGGCAAGAACAGCGAAGACACGGGTGGGGCGGTGGTCGAGTATCAGAGAGGAGCGAGCGCTTGGTCGACCATCTTTGATACCAAGACGCGGGGGGACTTCGTGAACATCGTCGCCTTCAGCCCTGCCGATGACTCCGTGGCAGCGGGCAACGCCGACGGCACCATCAGCCTGCTCGACTCGGCGACTGGCGAACAAATCGGCACCCTATGTTGCTTCGGCACCGTGATCAACGCAATCGACTACTCAAGCAACGGAAAGAGGATTCTGGCAGGCGGCGGGAAGATCGCCGAGGTCTTCGACACGCAAGGCAGGTACTACACCGCGCTCATGGTCGGGCACACGGATTGGGTTTACGACGCGTCGTTCAGCGCCGACAGTCACTACGTGGTGACGGCCAGTTCTGACGGCACTGCGCGCGTCTGGTCTGCCTCGACGGGCAGGACCCTGCTCACCCTAAGCGGCCACACGGATGGCGTCGTCGCGGCTCACTTCGGTCCGGGCGACACCTCAGTGATCACTGCCGGAAGGGACGGCACCGCTCGGATCTGGGATCCACAAACGGGAACGTCGTTGTTCGGACACACGAATTTCGTGTCGCAGGCCGAGTGGCTGCCCGATGGCTCCGGGGTCCTCACGGCGGACTGGGACGGACACTTCTCGTTGTGGGACCCCGCGACGGGCAAGGAGATCCGCAGTCTCCAGACCGACGGCGACACGATCTCAGCGGTCGATGTGAATCCATCTGGAACGCAAGCTTTGACCGGAGGTTCTCTGGGGTGGCTGAATATCGTGGACTTGTCGACCGGGGATTGGGTGGACTACTGGCATTCGCAGGGATATTCACCAATTACCGACGCCTCATACTCGGCAGATGGCCAGGCGGTGCTTGTGGTGTCGAATGGCCGCGTGACCTTGTGGGAACTGGCGGGGAGGAAGAATCACCATAAGGCGTTGAACACGTTCGACAAGCTGGCGGGCAACTCGGTCAACAATGCTTCGATGAGCAGCGCCGATCGTTTGTTTGTGGTCAAGGCGGATGGCACATCCGAGCTATGGATGGCGGATGGATCTGCCAAGGTCGCCTCGCTGCCGAATGTGCACAGGGTCGGAGCATTCAGTTCCGACGGCCGTTACCTCGTCACGGATGGCCCAGCGAATTCCGCCCAGCTTTGGGACGGGAAGACGGGCGAGTTCTTGAGGTCGCTCCCGCGGGGGTCGTCTCCGATCACGGCCCTGGCATTCGGTCCCGAGAACGACTGGATCGTCGCCGGTGACGGGGTCGGAGACACTCGTGTGTGGGATATCCAAGGGGATCTCCTTGCGACGCTGCGGATGCACGGCGACTACATCAACGACATCAATGTCAGCCCGGACGGCCGGCAGATCGTGAGCGCGAGCGACGACTGGACGGCGAAGATCTACGAGTGCTCCATGTGCGTGCCCCTCGATCAGCTCGAGGAGATGGCGCAGACGTATCTCGAGGAGCTGGCCGACCACGGAGCGCCCGAGTACCTCGCCGCGTCGCAGCCCACGCAGACGGGATAGCCGCGAACGCGTGACCGTTCCTCGAGGGATGACGAAGGGCGCAACCGAAGTGGACATCCCGCAGCTCGAGCCGGGCTCGACAGCACGCTACCCCTCGAATCGAGTCGTTGGACAGGTGGTCGCGCTCTATGAACGCGGCGGCCTCGTCACGCAACCGGACGACGAAGGCGCTTGGATCGGCGTCCTTTCCTACTTCGCTTCGGCGATCGATCTTGTGATCCTTCCTGCAGAGGGCCTCTTCGGATTCGTTCCGGGAGCGCCGCGCCTGCCCGAGCTCTCCAGCGGGCTCCACTTCGTCGATGGCAGAGCCTCGAGCTACGCCACGGGGTCCTTCGTCTCGCTCGAACAAATCGCCGCGGATGCAAAGATTGGAGAGGAGTACGCTGATCTCGCCCCGGTCGTTCTCCCACGAGTCCTCTCGGAGTACGAGCGGACTCGATCGCTCGGCGCGCTCGTCGAGGCACGCCGGCTGCTCGGATTCCTCGCGAGTACGGAGCCCTCGTTCGAGCGATCCGTTGAGCTCCTCAAGCTCGTGGTCGAGCTCGAGGGCGCATCGCAGGAAGCTGTCGCGATGATCGCGATCCTGTATCGGGACGACCAGCGGGACCCGATGTTGAACACCATCAGGTCCCGTGTCCTCGAGCAGCGGCGCAAGCGGGCGATGAGAGCCGAGGCTGAGGGACGTATGGAGGACGGAGCGGGTGACTGGTGGGCCGTCCACCACCTCGATCCCTCGGATCAGGGAGGCTCGCAAGCAATGGGAGCGGACGAGGCATGAGCCTTCCGAGTCCTGACTCGATCGTCCCCCGCCAGCATGCGCCTGGCGACGACCTCCGGCAATGGTTACGGTCGATCACGACACTTCGGGTCCTCGTCGGCAAACGACATCATGGGGGTCGCGGACGCGAGCGGCGGCGCACGCCACCCCCCCTCGACGTCGGGAGCCCCTTCTAGTGCCTGTCGTGGAACCCCTCGGGCGAGCAGCGACCCATGCACGTCGGGACGGACCGGCTCGACCGGCTCGACCTCGACCACTCGACCGTGTGAAGGATTGGCTCGGCACGTTCACGGTGCCGGTCTGGAAGAGGACGGCCCGACCTTCCTCTCGTCTCGACGACGGGCGGCGAGCGCCTCGGCACCCAGGACGCGGAGGCCGATCGAACGGATGAGCTGGTGGCGCTCGACGCAGCCGTTCGCCACCTGGTCGCCCTCATGGCCTCCGGCATCGCGCAGGTGACGTTGCGTCGCTGTAGGGGATGTCCCCCGGTCGGCCTCGGCGATTTCTGGACTTCCAGCTGATTGTCCCGGTCGCCGCCCTGCGGCTCACGTGTGGCTCTCGTCCCGTGCAAGGGAAGGTGTCGCATGCGGAGAGCGGCGTTCGTCCTGGTGGTCCTTGCCTCGCTGCTGCTCCCGCCGGTCGTCTCGTCGGCAGCGGCGGGCGGCGGCGCCGGCCTCGGCCTGCCGCCTGC
>CAVOUQ010000027.1:0-32396 GCA_963699635.1 uncultured Actinomycetes bacterium
ACCTCGGGGTCGCCCAGCGGCTCCCCGACGACGGGAACCACGCCGACGCCTTCCTTGCCCGTCGACTCCGCCACCAGCTGCTCGACCCAGTCGCCGAGGCGCGCGGTCTCCTCGGGCAGCACCAGCGTGAGCTTGTCCCGTCCCGCCCTCGCAGCTTCACCGATCGCGGCGCCGAGCGTCGCCGCCGGGCTCTCGGACGCCGGCACGCTCGGCGCGGTCGCGCGCCGCATGTCGTCGGCCCGATCGACCAGCTCGCGCAGCGGCGCCCCGATGAGGGCGCAGGGCACGAGCCCGAAGTACGAGAGCGCGGAATACCGTCCGCCGATGTCTTGGGGGTTGGAGAACACGTGCCGGAACCCCTCCGCTCGAGCGCGTTCCTCGAGCGGCGTTCCGGGGTCCGTGATCGCGACGAAGCGCCCGGGGTCGGGAACGATCGACCGAAAGTGCGCGAGGTGCGAGAGGGTCTCGGTCGTCGTCCCGGACTTGCTTGCCACCACGAAGAGCGTCGCGTCGAGGTCGAGCTCGCCCGTGACGCGCTCGATCGTCGCGGGGTGGGTCGTGTCGAGCACGATCAGCTCGAGCGCGCCCGGGGCCGCCCCGAAGGTCGACATGAGCACGTCGGCCGCGAGCGAGGAACCGCCCATCCCGAGCAGGACGGCCGTGGGGAACCCGTCGGCGGCGGCTCGGGTCGCGAACGCCTGGAGCTCGTCGAGGCGCTCGCGCATCAGGTCCGTGACCGTGAGCCAGCCGAGGCGGTCCGAGATCTCGGTCGGGTCGTCCTTCCAGACCGTGTGATCGCGAGCCCAGATGCGCTCGAGCACCCGATCGCGTTCCATGGCCTCGAGCCGCTCGGCGACCCGGGTCTGGGGCGATGCGGTCACGGAGCGTCCCTTCTCGCGGCAGGCGGCGTCGCATCACGGTAGCCGCTCCCCGCCCGTCCGTGTAACGCTCCCAAGCAACGCCGGGGGGATTCGAGGCCGAGGAGGCCATGCCGTCCATATGACCTGAAGGAGCGAGGATGGATCCGAAGGAGATCTTCGAGCTGATCGTCAAGGCCGACGAGAAGCTCAAGTACGCGAGATCGGGCAAAGAGGACGTTCGGCGGCAGCAGGCCCGCGAGCTCTTGGAGCGGGCGCGAGACGCCGCTGCCGAGATCGGCAACGCCGGGCTCGTGCAGCAGGCGGAGACGCGGCTTTCGGACCTCGGAGAGGACGCTCCGTGAGAGGTGTGTGTCGGCCTCGTCCGGCTCAGCCGGGTCGTGCGGCGCCGACGAAGCTGTCCCAGTACACGGCAACGACCCGGACGACGTCGCCCGTGTGCGGCGAATGGATCATGCGGTCGCCGCCGACGTAGATCCCGACATGGGAGATCGGGCTGTAGAAGAAGACGAGGTCGCCCGGCTGGAGGTCCTCGCGCGCGACGTGCGGCAGCGCCGAGTACTGCGCGGCCGAGGAGTGCGGGAGCGAGACGCCCGCATGCGACCACGCCCACATGGTGAACCCGGAGCAGTCGAAGCCGGTCTCCGGGCTCGAGCCTCCGAATTGATACGGGGTGCCGATCATCGAGTAGGCCGCGTCCAGTACGGCCTGGACGTTCGCGTTCGGGGCGGGGGGCGCCGGGATCGGCGAGACGCCCGACGTGGCGCTCTGCTGGCTGGCCGCCGCCCGGGCCGCAGCCGCTGCTGCGGCGGCGGCGAGCGCCTCGTGGTACTTCCGGTCGAGCTCCGAGTACAGCTCGCGGGCCTGCGCGACGCGCGACTCGATCTCGTCCCGCCTGGCGGCGACGTCTTCGAGTATCGCGCGACGTTCCTGTGCGACGGCACGCAGCTCGTCGGCGGTCCACCGGGCTTCCTGGCGGGCCAGCTCGGCCGCCGTCGCGAGGTCCGCGTCCGCCTGCGCCATGCTGCCGATGAACTCCAGGCGGTCGGAGAAGTCTCCGAGCGACGTCGCGTTGAACAGGACGGAGAACTGGGATCCAAGGCCGGTGTACGCGCGTGATGCGCTTCGATTCAGGCTCTGGGTGGCGCGATCGGCCTCGGCGTCCGCGCGCTTGGCCGCCTCCTGCACCTCGGCGAGCCGCCCCTGGACCTCGTCCAATCGGAGCCGGGCCTGGTTGTACTCCTCGACGAGCTGGTCGAGCTCGAGGTTCAGGGCGTCGAGACGCGCAAGCGCGTCCTGGACGTCCTCCTTGTTGGGGGCAGCGACCGAGAGCGTCGCGAAACCGATGGTGGCGGAGACGGTGATGAGCACGGCCACGACGAGCCGCGCCGCTGAACGCCGTTTCGCGCTGGTCATTTCCCCCCGGACACACAGAGGGCTGTCCGATGACAGCCCGCGAAGAGGCTACCCACCCCTCAGGGGGGCGTCAAACCTCCGGGTTTCCCCATGGCGGAACGCCGGGCAGACGCCCCGCTGAGCGGTTGGATCGTTTCTGGTCGGGACGGCGGGACTTGAACCCGCGACCTCAGCGTCCCGAACGCTGCGCGCTACCAAGCTGCGCTACGTCCCGAGAACCAGGATTCTAGCGGCTCGCACTCGAACCCGACCGACCCGATACGCTCGGTCGCACGATGAGGATCGCGCAGGTGTGCCCTCCGTGGCTGGCCGTACCGCCCAAGGGCTACGGCGGCATCGAGTGGGTCGTCGCGCTCCTGGCCGACGGGCTCGCCGAATCGGGCCACGACGTGACGTTGTTCGCCACCGGCGACTCGCGGACGAAGGCCCGGCTCGAATACGTCTACCAAGAGGCGCCGGGGACCGCCGAGATCAACGACCCGATCCTTGACACCACGCACACGCTGTTCGCGCTTCGCGACGCGCGGGAGCGGTTCGACGTGCTCCACGTCCACACGCCGTTCTCGGCGCTCGCGGCCGCCGTGGAGACCGGGATCCCCACCGTCCACACCCTCCACGGGTCGTTCACGTCGGAGATGACCCGCTTGTACTCCTACGTCGGCGACCGCGCCTGGTTCGTCGCGATCAGCCAGGCGCAGCGAGCGTTCAACGACGACCTCCGATACGGCGGGGTCGTCTACAACGGCATCGACCTGGACCTCTACCCGATCCAGGAGCAGAAGGAGGACTTCGTCCTGTTTCTCGGCCGCGCCGCTCCCGAGAAGGGCTGGCGCCGCGCCGTCGACGCGGCCAAGCTCGCCGGGCAGCGGCTCGTCTCGGCGGTGAAGATCGCCCACCCGACGGAGGAGGAGGAGTGGGAGCGCAACGTCAAGCCCGCCCTGCCCTCTGACTTCGAGGTGCTGGGTGAGATCTCCCACGAACAGAAGGTCGACCTGCTGCGCCGGGCGAAGGCGGTGCTCTTCCCGATCGACTGGCCGGAGCCCTTCGGGCTCGTGATGACCGAGGCCATGGCCTGTGGCACGCCGGTCATCGGCACGCCGAGAGGGTCGGTGCCCGAAGTGATCCAGGACGGGGTGACCGGTTGGATCGTCGAGGTCGAGCGCTATGCCGAGGCGGCCGCGGAACGCCTCTCGCGCGTCGACGGGATCGATCCACACGCCTGTCGCGAGCGGGTCCGGAGCCTGTTCTCCAAGGAGGCGATGGTCGCGGGGTACGAGCGCGTCTTCGAGCGAGCCGTCTCGACGAGCTGAACCTCCAAGCGGCCGCGGAACCGACTTCCCCCGCTCTGCGTCAGAGGGCCGTACGATCGGCCGGTCGACCGGAACAGGGGGTCCCCCATGCGCCACGGGCGCCACGCACTCTCGCTCGGCATCATTGTCTTGGCTTCACAGCTGCTGCTGTTCGGCGCCCCGCCCGCGGCGGCCGAGGATCCACCGAGCCTTCGGCTCTTCGCGGCGAGCTCCCATATCGACATCCAGCGGTTCAAGCACGGGCTCACGTGGTTCGATCCCGGCGCGTGGGTCGCGTCCGTGGGCGGGGCCTTCGAGCTCCGGGTCGGCCGGCCGGACTACGACACGCCCGTCGGGATCGTCCAGACCGACGCGACGAGCGGCGCAGCGCTCCGCACGCTGCCGGTCGAGCTCCTCGACGGATGGTTCGGGCTCGGGAAGTTCCTCCACGTCAGCGTGAAGGACGTCGACGGGAAGATCGTGTTTCGCCAGGCCTTCACGTTCTGCCCCAACGCCTACTACCGGGCGCGCGTCTCCGACGACGGTCCGCTGACCTCCGTCTATCCCTACTTCTGCGGCGGGAATCCGTTCACCAAGGGCGCCGTGTGGGGCATCGACGACGCCTGGGCCGTGAGTCCCACCTTCGACTACGCAGTCGGGTTCCACGCCGACCGCCGTCACTACACGCTGCGAGCGTGGATCGACCCCGCGTGGACGGAGTCGCTGGGCATCGCCCCAGAGGACTCGGAGACGTTCGTCGACATCACGGCGAGCGATGACGGCACCGGATCGGGGACCGTGCCGGTCCCCCTGGAGCGCTCGCCGTTCGATAGGGGTCCTCGCGTGCCCACGGTCACGTCGCCAGATCCGGAGAGCCTGCCCGACCTCGTGGCGCTCCCCGCGTGGGGGATCGCCACGTACCAGCACCATGGGAAGGACTACCTCACCTTCAACGCTACCGAGTGGAACGCCGGCCCCGGCACGATGGTCGTCGAGGGCTTCCGCGGCATCGACGAGCCGCTCATGGACGCGTTCCAATACTTCCTCGTGGACGGCGAGGCGGTGGGGCGCGCGCCGATCGGACAATTGGAGTTCCATCCCCAGCACCAGCACTGGCACTTCAAGCAGTTCACGGAGTACTCGATGCTCGACGCGCAGAGCGGGCAGATCGCGATCAGCGGGAAAGAGTCGTGGTGCCTCGCGAACACCGACGCGATCGACCTCGCCGTCCCGAACGCGAACTGGGCGGGGTACGGCGGCGACGTCTTCACGATGTGCGGTGGACCGGGCGCGCTCTGGATCCGCGAGGTGCTCGACGTCGGTTGGGGCGACACCTACTCGCAGTACATCGCCGGGCAGGCGTTCGACATCACCGACCTCCCCAACGGCGAGTACTACATCCGCGTCCACGTCAACCCGCTGGGTTCCATGTACGAGGGCTCGACGGACAACAACGTCGAGGACCGGCTCGTGAAGCTGAAGGGAAAGCCCGGCGCGCGTCGCGTGGTCGTGCCACCGTGGCACGGGATCGACACGGAGAGCGGCTGCTACTACTGCTTCTGATTCTGATTCTGAGGCGCCCGGCGGAGCTCGAGGAGCGTCGCCTCGGGCGGGCAGAGGAAACGGAACGGCGCGTACTTGCTCGTACCGAGGCCGGGTGAGACGTGCACGAGCGCGTCGCCCAGGCGCAGGAGGCCCGAGGCCACGCGCCGAGGCAGGTGCGAGTTGGTGACGATGGCGCCGATGAGCGGCAGCCGGATCTGACCGCCGTGCGTGTGCCCCGCGACGACGAACGGATACCCGCAGGCCACGACCTCGGGCGCCGAGTCCGGCGAGTGCATCACCGCGATGCCGAACCGCTCCGGCGCCCTTCGGGGCACGACCCGCAGGTCGTGGCGGCGGATATGCGCGTCGTCGAGCCCGAGGAGCTCGACCGGCAGTCCGTCGACCTCGACCTCATGACGGACGTTCGTGAGATCGCGCCACCCGTCCGCTTCGAGCCCGTCCACCAGCTCCGGCCACGCACCCCCCTTCGCGACTCGTGGCTTCCGGTGGCCGCGGGGCATCAGATACCGCAGCGGGTTGATGGGACGAGGCACGAAGTAGTCGTTGGAGCCCAGCACGAACCACGACGCGAGGCGTCCGCGGGTCGCGCGGACCGCCTCGACAACCCTCGCGACCGCCTCGGGCTCCGCCAGGAAGTCGCCCGTCACGATCGTGACGTCGGCAGACGGAAGGGCGGCGAGGAATCGCGTCTTACCCTCGTCGTTCCGGACGAAGTGCAGGTCCGACAGGTGGAGCACCCGAAGGGTCTCCGGACCCTCGGCCGGTAGGATGGCGAGGTCGCGCCGGACCAGACGGTACGCGCGCCGCTCGATGAGGACGCCGTAGGCGACGCACGCCGCGCCGACGACGGCGGTTCCGATCGCGATCCGAGCGAGCACGGGAAGGGAGTCTACGGTGGGCGACGCCGGCCTCAAGGCTCGGGTCCACGCGGAGATGACCGCGGCGCTGAAGGCCGGGGACAAGACCGCGCTCGGGGCACTGCGGATGCTCTCGGCCTCGATCACCAATCGCGAGAAGGACGTCCGCCGCGAGCTCTCCGATGACGAGGTTCGCGAGGTAGCGGGCAAGGAGGTCAAGAAGCGGACCGAGTCGATCGAGGCGTTCGAGTCCGCGGGCCGGATGGACCTCGTCGAGAAGGAGCGCGCCGAGCGCGAGGTCCTTCAGGCGTACGCGCCGGAACAGCTCGACGAGTCCGCCGTCGACGCGCTGGTCGACGAGGCCATCGCGTCGACCGGGGTCACCTCGGTGAAGGAGATGGGCAAGGTCATGGGCGTCGTCATGGGCAAGGCGAAGGGCAAGGTCGACGGCACCCTCGTCCAGCAGAAGGTGCGGGAGCGGCTCGGCGACTAAGTCGGGCGGCGCGCCGCCTCGAACAGCCGGTCGCGCCCGCCGCCGTCACCCCCGCCACCGTCGTCGCCCCCACCGTCGTTGCCCCCACCGTCGTTGCCCCCTCCGTTTCCCGCGTCGAGGTCGCCGACCTGCACGATCACGGTCGCGCCCACGTCCACGACCTTGTTACCGTCGCCGATCGGGATCTGTGACACGACGAGGCCGTCCAGCCCCGGGTCGTCGACCGCGACGTATTCGATCGCCGCGATCAGCCCGAGCTCCTCGAGCGCCTTCACGGCCTTGGCTTGCGTGAGTCCCGTGATCCGAGGGACGACGACCGGCTCCCCCTTGCCGTCGCTGACCTGGATCGTGACCGCGCTCCCGAGGATCGCGCTCGCGCCCCCGCCCGGCGTCTGCGACAGGACGATGTTGGTCGCCTCGAAGGAGACGACCTTCTCGACGATCGGCGTGAAGTTCGCCTCGACGAGGAGCGCCTGCGCCTCCTCCGACCGCAGGCCCACGACGTCGGGGATCTGCCCGCGCTCGGGTGCCGGAGCCGCCTCGAAGCCCTCGATCGGGTAGTCCTGCATCGCCCGGACCATGAAGTCCTGCCAGATGGGCGCCGCCACCGTGCCGCCGAACACCGACCCCCCGTAGTAGCTGTCCATCGGGATCTGCCCGAACGGGAAGCCGACCCAGACCGCCGTCGCGACCTGCGGCGTATAGCCGGAGAAGTACACGTTCGTGTAGTCCTGCGCCGTCCCGGTCTTGCCGGCGACGGGGCGTCCGATCGCGGCCGCCGTGCCCGTTCCGCTGGTCACGACGCGCTCGAGCATCGCGGTGACGAGGTGTGCGATGTCGGGATCGATGACCTGCTCGCACTGCGGGCGGTGCCGGTACAGCAGCGCCTCCTCGCCCGGCTGGTCCACCGGCTGCTCGACGCGCGCGACGGCGAACGGCTCGCAGTGCACCCCGTCGTTCGCGAGCGTCCCGAACGCCGAGGCCATGTCGAGCGTCGAGACCTCCTCGACGCCCAGCGTGATCGAGGGGACCGCGTCCAGAGCGGAGGTGATCCCCATCAGATGCGCGGTCTCGACGATGTTCTCGGGGCCGACGTCGAGCGCCAGCTGCGCGAACACGACGTTGACCGAATTCTGCGTCGCGGTCCACAGGTCCAGGTATCCCGCGTCACCGCCCCCCTCGGCGTTGCTGACACAGCCGCTCGCACTGATCCACCCCTCGAGGTCGCAGAGCGGCGACTTCGACGAGTAGACGCTGCCGGGCGGGAAGCCCTCGCGAAAGGCGGCGGTCAGCGTGAACGGCTTGAACGCCGATCCCACCTGGCGTGTCCCTCGCCACACGAGGTCGAGCTGATCTCTCCGGTAGTTCTTGCCCGACAGCATCGCCTTGATCGCGCCGGTGGTGGCGTCGACGGAGACGAGCGAGGTGTCCGGCGTGTCCTCCTCAGGTGCGATGTAGGGGCTCGCGTCGACGGCGTCCTGTGCGTACCGCTGCCACTGCGGGTCCAGGGTGGTGTGGATCTTCAGCCCGCCCTGGTAAAGCGTGCGAACGCGTTGGTTGTACGTCTTGCCGAACGCGTCGAACTCGCCGTCCGCGTTCTCCAGGATGAGGTTGCGGATGAACCAGACGAAGAACGGCTCCACCTTCTGTTCGGGCGGCCCGGCGTCGGGGGCGAGCCCCAATCCTCGTGCCTTCGCCTTCTCGGCCTTGCGTTCGGAGACCCAGCCGAGCTCCGCCATCCGGTCGAGCACGACGTTGCGCCGAGCGAGCGCGGCGTCCGGCTGCGTGATGGGGTCGTAGTTCGCCGGCGCCTGAACCAGGCCGGCGAGGAGCGCCGCCTCGGCAAGGTCGAGCTGGCCGGGCGGCTTGCGGAAGTAGGTCTCGGACGCCGTGCCGATGCCGTACGCGCCGTTCCCGAAGTAGACCTCGTTGAGGTAGATCTCGAGGATCTCGTCCTTGGTGTACTGGCGCTCGAGCCGGATCGCGAGCGCGGCCTCCTGGAACTTGCGCGCGAACGTGCGCTCGGGGGTATCGATGAGCACGTTCTTCACGACCTGCTGCGAGATCGTGGACGCGCCCTGCTCGATCTCGCCCGACGCGATGTTCTTGATGGCGGCGCGCATCAGGCCCGGGAAGTCCAGGGCCCCGTGCTCGTAGAACTCGGAGTCCTCGATCGCCAGCACGGCCTCCTGCGCAACCTTCGCGACGTTCTCGATCTGCACGATCCGCCGGTTCTCGTTCAGGTAGACCGTCGCCAGGATCGAGCCGTCCGCCGCGTAGATCACCGAGCGCTCGGGCGGCCGCGGGATCTGGACCCTTCCGACGCCCGCCGCGTCCAGGCGTTCGCGGAAGGCGTTCACCCCGGCGCCCGCCCCGGCGAAGAGGGGGAGCAGCACGAGCGCGACGAGCACCGCCATGAGCGCGAGGACGAGGGCGAGGAGCACCGGGACGAGGGGCGCGATCACCCGTCGGGGACGCAGCTCGTTCGGCCGCGCGGCGATGGGCTCTCGCTGCGGCGAGGGGGGTCGCGGGTGGTGTTTCGGAGGCGCCTGCATGGGAAGGTCCGCCGGTCAGGATAGCGGGGCGGGCCCGAGGCCACGCACGGGTAGCATGGAGATCTCCATGCGCCGCGCCGTCCCGTTCCTCCTGCTCGCCGCCCTGCTCGCCGCCTCAACGCGGGTCGCCGACGCACAGGGCGACGAGCCCTCGGTCGTCGTCGTGAAGGTCGACGGCTCGGTCGACCGGACCGTCGCCCGGTACCTGCTCGACGCGATCGCCGATGCCGAGAGCGCCGGCTCGACCGTCGTGCTCCAGCTCGATAGCGCCGGGACGCTCGACCAGGACGCGGTGACCCTCGTCGAGCGGATCCACGATGCCACCGTGCCAATCGTCGCCTGGGTCGGCCCGTCTCCCGCCAAGGTGCAGGGTGCGGGCCTGCTGTTCGTGTACGGGGCGAGCCTCGGGGCCGTTGCCCCGGGCGTGGGCGTGGGACCCCTCGAGCCGCTCGACCTCGCCGGGGCCGAGGAGCCGGCGCCGTCCGAGGTGCGGGACCTCGCCACGGGCTGGATGCGAGAACGCGGCCGTGCGGCTCCGGTGACGTTCCCGGAGGAGGCGATCCCGGCGCAAGAGGCGCTCGACGGAAACATCGCGGAGGTAGCCGCCGCCTCGATCACCGACCTGCTCGAGCAGATCGACGGCCGGACGGTACAGACCGTGGACGGCGAGGTCACGCTTCGAACCCGGGTCGCGCAGCGCGAGGGCGAGGCGCCGGTGAGCGTGACGTTCGTGGACCTTGGCCCCGTCGACCGCGTGCTGCACGCCGCCTCGTCGCCGACCTGGATCTACGTCTTGCTCGTGCTGGGCTTCGCCGCGCTGGCGTTCGAGCTCACGCAGCCGGGCTTCGGGTTCGCCGGTTTCAGCGGGGTCGCGATGCTGGTCCTGGCGGGGTACGGGCTCACCGTCGTCCCGTTCTCGTGGCCCGGCCTTGGCCTGCTCGTGCTCGGAATGGGGTTTCTGACGCTCGATGTGCGCCTGCGTCGCTTGGGCCCGCTCACGGTGGTCGGCATGGTGGCGTTCGTCGCCGGGTCGGTCGCGATCTTCGGCGCGGTGGCGGAGGAGATCGACGTCTCGCCCTGGTTGATCGGTTCGTTCTCGGTGGCGGCGTTCCTGTACTGGGGCTTTGGGCTGACCGTGGCCGTCCAGTCGCGGGAGCGCATCACGTCGACCCAGACCGGGCTCGTCGGCCTCGTCGGGGAGACCCGAGGTGAGTTGAAGCCCGAGGGACCGGTGTACGTGAAGGGAACCCTCTGGCGTGGGCGAACCGCAGACGGACCGATCCCGGCGGGAACGCGGGTTCGGGTTCGCGCGGTCGACGGCCTGATCCTGCGCGTCCAGCCGGAGCCCGGCCCCCGGCCCTCGCCCGGTGACGAGGCAGGCCCGTACCCGGGCTGACCCCAGGCACGAGGAGGTCCCGAGTTGTGCCTTTTTCGTCCCTCGGAACGAAACCGGAAACCGACGGAATCTTCCTCGCGTCGAGATACGAACCATCAGGCAAGAACCGCCGACGCAGGAGGACGGCCCGCGTGGCCGAGCGCATGTGCTCCGACTGGACCTACGGCTGGCAGTTCGACGCCGCCTGCCGAGGCCAGGACTCGTCCCTCTTCTTCGCCCCGAACTACTTCGAGAAGCGCGAGGAGAAGGACGGGCGGGAGGCCAAGGCGAAAGCCATCTGCGTCGGCTGTCCGGTTCGGAACATCTGCCTCGACTACGCGCTCAGAACTCGGGAGACCCACGGCATCTGGGGCGGCCTGAACGAGCTCGAGCGCCGCCAGCTCCTTCGCCAGCGTTCCCTTTCGGCCGGCTAACGCCCGTTGCCTCGCTCTGCGAGGATTCCCTTCCACCGTCGAAGGGAGACCGGACGTGATCGAGGAGCGCCTCGCAGAGCTCGGGCTCGAGCTGCCGCCGGCGGCCTCGCCGCTGGCCTCGTACGTCCCCGTGCGCCTCTCCGGCGATCAGGCGTTCGTCGCCGGACAGGTGCCGCTTGAGGACGGCCGGGTGCTCTCGGTGGGCAAGCTCGGAGCCGACGTCTCGATCGAACAGGGACAGGAGGCCGCCCGGCGATGCGCGTTGCAGGCGCTCGCCGCGCTCCGAAACGCGCTCGGTTCGCTCGATCGAGTCAGCGGCGTCGTGAGGCTCGACGTCTACGTCGCGTCCGCGCCGGGGTTCACCGACCTCCCGAAGGTCGCGAACGGCGCGAGCGATCTCCTCGTCGAGATCTTCGGCGAGCAGGGGCGGCACGCCCGGGTGACGGTGGGCGTCGCGGAGCTCCCTCTCGGGGCATCGGTCGAGGTCGGGCTCATCGCGCAGATCGACTGAGCGGACCTTCTCGCCCCCGAGGGCTCCCGAGGGTCACGTTCCTCGCGCGAACCGCAGGTCTCCGCTCCGGCGCGTCACGCCGGTGCGGTCCAGGTGCTCCATGAGCGGGACGGCGAACCTGCGCGAGGTCTCGAGCCGTTGCCGGATGGCGCTCACGGTGATCCCCGAGTCTCCGGCCTCGTGGACGGCCTCGATCGCGCGCGCGACGAACCCGGCCGTCAGCACGAGGTCCGGGGCGATCCGCACCAACGCGCCGGCGCGGACCGCACCCTCGATCGCCTCGCGGGAGAAGCCGCCGCGTTGCAGCTCGGCGATCGTCGGCGGTGTCGGCTCGCCGCTCCCCACCTCGGCCGCGACGCGCTCGACCTCGACGCTCGCGACGCCTCCCGCATGCGACGGCAGTCGGACAAGGCGCCCGCTCCGCGCGAGCGCGCCGGTCTGTACGAGGTCATCGACAAGGGCGTCGACAAGGTCGTGATCTTCGGGTGCGCCCACCGCGCGCAGCGCGCCGACGATGGCAGTCCGGACGTCGGGAACGGCCGCCCCTTCGGCCGCTGGGTTGGCCACGTGAAAGGCGGCGAGGTGCTCGGTGACCGCTTGCGTTACGGCGTTTCGAGCGGCGTGCGTCACCCACCAGCCCCCGATCGGTTCCGGCGCGTCGATCCGGTCGAGACCCGTGAGCGGTCGCACCTCGTCGACTCGCACGGCGCCGCGCTCGCCGAGCAGGATCGCCGGCAGGTCGCCGCGCGAGGCGTTCGCACGGCGCTCGAGCCGAGCGGCGGCGTCGGGTCCGGGTCTGCGCGTGGGGGCGGCGTCAAGGACGATCCCGCCGGCAACGGTCTCGCGTCGACCGGACTCGCGAAGGACGAACCGGTCGTAGGCGTCGAGCACCACCGGAGCGGACAGCCGGATGCGGGCGAACGCGCCGTCGGGCGGGAGCGAGGTGGCGTCGTAGAGCCGGATGGTCGCGCCGCGCTCAGCCGCCCCCGCGTGGAACGTGAAGGCGCCTCGCTCGGTCACCCGGTGGGCGAGCCCGCGCACGGGGCGAATCCGAGCCTCCAGGACGCTCGTGGGCCGCCAGTCTCGCGGGCACGCGAGCACGTCGCCACGCTCCATCCGCGCGCGCTCGATCCCGGCGAGGTTCACGGCGACGCGGGAGACGGGTCTGGCGACCTCGATCCGGCGCCTGTGAGTCTGGAGCGCACGGATCCGAGCGCGGACGCTCGAGGGGAGGGCCTCGACCTCCTGGCCCACGGAGAGCCGGCCGCCGGCCAGGGTGCCCGTCACCACCGTCCCGGCGCCGGCGATCGTGAACACCCGGTCCACGAACAGCCGGGCTCGGCCGTCCTCCGGTTCGGCAGGTGCGGCCGCCACGATGACGTCAAGCGCCGCCACGAGCTCCTCGACCCCCGCCCCGGTCTTCGAGGAGCAGGCCACGACGGGCGATCCCTCCAGCCCAGTGCCGCGCAGGCGATCGCGCAGGTCGAGCTCGGCGGCGGCGAGCCGGTCGGCGTCGACGAGGTCGGCCTTGGTCAGGGCGACGACGGCACCGTCGACGCCGAGGACGTCGACGATCGCCAGGTGCTCCTCGGATTGGGTCTTCCATCCCTCGTCGGCGGCGACGACGAACAGCACCAACCGGACGGGCCCGACCCCGGCGAGCATCGTACGGACGAAGCGCTCGTGCCCCGGCACGTCGACGAACCCGATCTCTCGCCCGGAGGGCAAGCGGCACCATGCGAAGCCGAGATCGATCGTCAGGCCGCGCCGCTTCTCCTCCTCAAGCCGATCGGGGTCGATGCCGGTCAGGCGGAGAATCAGGCTCGACTTGCCATGGTCGACGTGACCGGCCGTCGCGACGACGTGCAGGGGACCATCCTCGGTCGGCGGCGTGGGGTGGAGCTCGGCGGTCAATCGTCCTCGAGGTCGTCGCCTTCGCGCGCGTACTGGATCGCCCGCGCGAGATCGGGAACCTCGTCCTCGCTCACCGTTCGCACATCGAGGAGCACGCCGCGCCCGGTGACGCGACAAAAGACCGGCGGAGACCCGCTCCGCAGCCTCGCCGAGGTCGCGCTCGGATCCGGCGCGCGCACCTCGACGCCGAACGACGGCACCGCGTAGCCCGGCAGCGAGCCGCCGCCGACCGCGGACTCGCAGGCGACGACGTGCGCGCCAGCGAGCTCGCCGTCAAGGGCGTTCGCGAGCAGGTCGGCCCGGTGCCGGACCTCCTCGGCGGGCTCGCGCAGCATCCGCCATGCGGGGAGCTCGGAGCGCCGATCGGTCGCGAACGCGGCAAGCACGCGTTCCAACGCGGCGACCTGCATCTTGTCTACACGGAGGGCCCGCGCGATCGGGTGGTGCCGAAGCCGCGCGACGAGGTCCGCACGCCCGAGCACGATGCCCGCCTGCGGACCGCCGAGCAGCTTGTCGCCGGAGAACACCACGAGGTCGGCGCCGTCGGCGAGCGCGCCGACCGCCGTGGGCTCATCGGAGGGGACGCCCGGCACGCGGTCCAGCAGCCCCGAACCCAGGTCGTAGACGAACGGGACCCCGACCTTGCGAGCCAACGCGGCGAGCTCCGTCGCCGACGGCTCGGCGGTGAACCCGACGACCCGGTAGTTGCTCGGGTGCACCTTCAGGATCATCGCGGTCTTCTCCGAGGTCGCGGCCCGGAAGTCGCCCACCCGCGTCCGGTTGGTGGTGCCGACCTCCACGAGGCGCGCGCCCGACGCGGTCATGATGTCGGGGATCCGGAACTCGCCGCCGATCTCGATGAGCTCGCCACGAGAGACGAGCACCTGCTTGCCGCGCGCCAGCGCGGCGAGCGCAAGCAGGACGCCGGCCGCGCCGTTGTTGACGACCAGGCCGTCCTCGGCTCCCGTCAGCGCGGTGACGAGGAGCTCGGCGCGCGCGCTCCGCCGGCCTCGCCGGCCCGTCTCCCGGTCGAGCTCGAGGTCGGAGTAGCCGACCGCCGTGGACGCGGCGGCATCCGCCGCCTCCCGCGAGAGCGGCGCTCGGCCGAGTCCCGTGTGGAGCACCACGCCGGTCGCGTTGATCACCCGGACGAGGCCGTTCGCCGCCCACGCGGCGGTTCCGATGGCCCGGGCGAGGATCTCGTCGTCGGTCGGCGGCTCGGTTCCTCGGGAGGCGGCGCCGCGTACCTCCTCGAGCGCCCCGCTCAGCGCGCGCTTGACGAGCGCCCGGCCGAACGTCGCGCTTGCGCGTCGTCCGGGCTCCGAGCGCAGCAGCGCGTCCACCGAGGGGATCCGGCGCCGCGGTTCGGCAGCGGTGCGCGCCATGTCGCTCAGGGTATCCGCTCGGTCGCGGGCTCGACGGGCCGCGGGGCGGTCGAGCGTTCATCGCGCGGCGGTGAGTAGGATAGGCACCCGGTGGACACCGAAGAGCGCGCTCACTTCTCGGCCGTCGGCGAGCACTGGATGGTGCGCGGCGGGGGCATCGACATCGAGGTGGTGTCCCCGGCGGGTCTGCGGACCGAGGAGATGATCCTCAACATCGGCCCGCAGCACCCCGCGACCCACGGCGTGCTCCGGATCGTGCTGGAGTTGGACGGCGAGGTGATCGTTCGCGCCGAGCCGGTCATCGGGTACATGCACCGGGCCGCGGAGAAGCTGGCCGAGCATCGCGACGCCCGGCAGACCATGGTGCTGATGAACCGGCACGACTGGCTCTCGGCGTTCAACAACGAGCTCGGGTTCATCCTCGCGGTCGAGCGGCTCGCCGGGATCGAGGTTCCCGAGCGCGCGCGATGGATCCGAACGATGCTCGCGGAGTGGAACCGTGTCCTCAGCCACCTGATGTTCATCGGCTCGTATCCGCTCGAGCTCGGCGCGATGACGCCGATCTTCTACGCCTTCATCGAGCGCGAGATGATCCAGGCGCTGATGGAGTCGGCGACCGGCGCGCGGATGCATTTCTCGTACGTCCGTCCCGGCGGGCTCAAGGACGATCTCCCCCGCGGGTGGCTGAAGCAGTCCTCGGACGTGCTCGCGCACGTCCGGAAGAAGCTCCGAGACCTCGAGAACCTCGTGCTGGGCAACGAGATCGTCCTCGCTCGCACGAAGGGCATCGGCGTGCTCCCATCGGAAGTTGCCGTCGGGTACGGCTGCTCGGGCCCGGTCCTACAGGCGTCCGGCGTCCCCATGGACCCGCGCAAGGACGAGCCCTACGAGAAGTACGACGAGGTGGAGTTCGACGTTCCGATCGGCAGCCGGGGTGACTCCTTCGACCGGCTGTGGGTGCTCCTCCAGCGCATGTACCAGTCGTGCAACATCGTCGAGCAGTGCATGGACAAGCTCCCCGCCGGCGCCTATGTCGCCGCGAAGCTGCCGAAGACGCTGAAGCTCGACGGCGAGGTGTACGTCCGGACCGAGAACCCGCTCGGCCTGATGGGCTACTACCTCGTCGGCGACGGCAAGCCCGAGCCGTATCGACTGAAGATGCGGACGGCGTCGTTCTCGAACGTCTCCGTCCTGCCGGCGATGCTGCCCGGGACGCTCGTTCCCGACCTGATCGCGATCCTCGGCTCCGTCTTCTTCGTCGTCGGCGACGTCGACCGTTGAATGCCGAAGCGCCCGGTCGCGGAGAGGTCGGGGGCCAGGTGGACTAGAGCTCGCGGTTGAACCAGACCCCGCCGGGTCCGAGGTAGCTCGGACCCTCGCCCCAGACGCCGATGGTTTTCCCGGCGCTCGTGACCGCGATCTCGCCGTAGTCCCCGTACACCTCGGTGAACCCATCGCGGTCCTTGTATGCGGTTCCCGATCTCGCATCCGAGAGCCTCACGGGGGTGCTCCACGTGGCGCCCAGGTCGGTCGAGCTCGTGTATCGCACGTTCCACCGGCCGGTTCGCTGGTCCATGAACCAGACTCGCGCCTCGTCGTCGCCGAACCCCACCGCCGCCGGGAACGCGGCGTTTGCGCTGCTCTTCGAGAGTTGAACCCGGTCGCTCCACATGAGTCCCCCGTCGGTCGACGACCGGGCGAAGACTGTCTGTGGGCCGAGCGGCTCGGTCGCGCCGCTGTAGACAATCACGAGATCCCCGTCCTCGTCGGCCGCGAGCACGGGCCCGCTGTCGTAGTAGTAGTCGTAGTAGTTCGTCGCGCATCCCTGCGACGTGCACGGAGCTCCGAGTTCAAGCTCGTCCAGCTGGGACTCAGTCCAGCTGATGCCGTCGTCGGAGGCGAACACGTGGATCCGAATGACCCCCTCGGCGGAGCCCGCGGGTCCCGTCAGCGTGAAGCTCACGTGCGAGAAGATGACCCGCCCGTCCGGAAGGACCACGCCACCGTAGTCGAAGTAGTAGCGGGCGCCGTTCGTCACCCGCACCGTAATCCAGGACCTGCCGGCGTCATTGGAGAGAGCGGAATAGACGTCGCCTCCGGTAGGCCCGTTGAACAGGACGTAGACGCTTTGCCCGTCGCGGCTAACGGCCATGTTTGGCTTGTCCCCCCAGTTCACGTCCGGATGGATCAGGACCGGCTCGGACCACGTCTTGCCGTGATCGGTCGAGCTCGAGAAGTGGATCAGGAAGCCATTCATCCACACGGCGTACACGTCACCCGTGTCGGGAACGACCTCGATAAGTGGGTCGAACTGGGCGCCCGAGCCCTTGCAGACGCAAAGGTATCGTTCGGGACGCCACGTCTTCCCGCCATCGTTCGAGATGTGGAGGATCATCGCCGTGTGGGCGCAGTTCCGCTCACAAGCAGGCTCGCCGCCGATGCGGTTGTGCAAGATGTAGACGAACGGCCGATTGGGATCCGCCGCGATCGCCGGCTCCCAATCGTCCCCGGTCGCGTTCACGATCCGCTCGCCCGCCCAGCCGGGCGCCGGGGAGTTGACGATGGGTTCGATGACGCCGAGCATGCCTGCCGCGCGGGCCTCCTCCAGGGTCTCGAGCCGCTCCTGCGTTTCCTCGAATTGCTCCTGGTACTCCTCGAGGCCCTCATCGACCACCTCGGAGTTGCGAGCCCGTCCTGGCGATCGGGGTTCGCTCGACGTGCAGGACGCGACGATCAACGAGAGGGACGAGAATAGGACGAGTGCGGCGAACGGCGATCGACGGATCCGCATTGGCTGCCTCCGAGAACTGCTTGGACGAGCGCACGACAGTACGTCGGACTTGAACAGCGGGTCAATCCGACCGGGTCTCGCTCGCGCGTGCGTGTGCGAGCCAGGCGGGCTCCGGAACCCCCGGCGTTCCGAGCAGGAGCCACCGGTGCCGGCCGAGGGCGCTCGGATCAACGAGGAGCCTTGCCCGGTTCCGCGCGTCCCAGGTTCGGACGGCCTCCAGCCCATGGGCGGCGTTCATGAGCTCACCCTGGCGCGAGAGCTCGGCCCGCGTCCAGCGCTCGAAGCCGAGCGCGAGGAGCGCCGAGGACTGCCGCACGATGCCAAGCGGAACGAGCCCGCACCCCTGCGCATGCTCGGCGATCGCCCCCAGGTCGACGCCGGCCGTGATGTCCGTCGAACCCGGATTGGCGAGCAGGTCCTCGAGCACTCGGTGATCGCGGTACGCGTGGACCTCTCCCGCGGGGCTACCCTTCGAGCCGTAGTCGATCAGCAACGCGTAGCCGGTGCCCAGCCAGGAATCGAGCTCCTCCACGAACGCAAGGGCGCCGACAGCGACGACGGCCTCTTCTCCGTCCTCGAGGCCCCGAACGCGCGCGGCAAGCTCGGCATCGCATGGCGCCTCGACCCCGATGAGCCGGCCGCCCTCCACGCCGATCCGGACCTCCACGAGCTCCCCGTTCCGGCGGCGAACCCGGCGAAAGGGGAGGTTGTCGAGGAGCTCGTTCGCGACGACCACGCCCGGAGACAGCGGCTCGAGCTCGGCCATTCGCTCGACGACCCGCGGCGTGATCGCTCTCAGGCGGGACCGAGCTCCGGCGCTGGCCTCGACGGCGCCGTACTCGAGGGCGATCCCCGCCCGCGCGAAGCCGTCGACGAGCTCGCGTCCCATCGTCCCGTCGCCGGCGCCGACCTCGATGAGCCGGAAGGGTTCGGGGCGGCCGATCGCCTCCCAGAGCTCCTCGATCGCCGCGCCGACGAGTCGCGAGAAGACCGGGTGGACGTGGGGGCTCGTGACGAAGTCCCCCGACACTCCGATCGGGGGGTGTTCATAGAAGCCACCCCGCCCGTACAGGGCCTCTCGCATGAACGCGTCGAACGGAAGTGGGCCGTGGTCTCGGATCTCGCGGCGGACCCGTTCGGCGACCTGTTCGCTCACGTCGACAGCCTAGGCGCCGTGCTCCTCCCGCATGCGCCGGGTGTCGATGCCGGAGGCGCGTGCGAGGATGCGCCGCGTGGGGGAGGACATCCGCAAGGCGGCGTCCGTGATCGCGGCGCGCGAGGGGGAGGGGGGCATCGAGGTGCTCGTGCTCGAGCGCGGCGCGTCGAACCGTTTCTTGCCGGGCTACCTCGCGTTCCCGGGAGGATCGACGGACGCTGCCGATGCCGTCCTCGCCGAGCGCTGGTTCGGCAGCGCCGATGAGGCGGCCCGCGCATGCGCGGTCCGCGAGCTGCTGGAGGAGGTCGGGCTCGCGCTGACCGCGACCGGGCTCGGCGAGGCGAACGGCCGGTCCCTCGAGTCCATCTCCGACTCGCCGCCTCGCGCGGAGCAGCTCGTGGAGGTCGCCCACTGGGTCGCTCCGGTGGAGGTGCCGGTGCGATTCGACGCCCGGTACTTCGCGATCGACGCTCCGAGGGGTCTCGGAGTGGTTCCGGACGGCGGGGAGACCTCGGACGCGTGGTGGGCCTCGCCGCGAAGGCTGCTGGAGGATTGGCGGGCCGAACGCCGAAAGCTCTACTGGCCGACCTCGTTCACGATGCGTGCGGTCGCGGCGTGTGCGAGCGTCGCGGAGCTGCTCGCGTTGCGCATCGAGACCCGGGAGCCAGACGCGCACGATCTCGAGGACCTGCCGCGATCGACGTTCTGGCAGGACGGGCCCTGATGCGCGTCGTCCGCGTTCTCGCCCCCAACCCCGGCCTGCGCGAGCTCGAGGGGACGAACACCTACGTGGTGGGCGACGCCCCCGCGATCGTGATCGACCCCGGGCCCGCGGATGCCGGGCACCTCGCGGAGGTCGCAGCCACGGCCGGAGCGGTCGGCGTCATCCTGCTGACCCACGACCATCCCGACCACGCGCCCGGGGCCTTGCCGCTCTGCGAGACGACGGGCGCGTCGATCCGGGCCGCCCGTCCACCCGCGGGCGGATCCCGGCTTCGCGACGGCGAGCTCGTGACCTCGGGCGGCGCGGCCCTCCAGGCGATCGCGACCCCCGGACACTCCCCAGACCACCTCGTCTTCTGGTCGTCCGATGCCGGCGCGCTCTTCACCGGAGACGCCGTGCTCGGGAGGGGGACGAGCGTGATCGATCCACCCGAGGGCGACCTGGTGGCGTACCTGCGCTCCCTGAGACGGATGCGCGAGCTCGCGCCAACGACCATCTACCCGGGCCACGGCCCGGTGGTCCTGCGGGGCACCGCCAAGCTCGACGAGTACGTGGAGCATCGGGAGATGCGCGAGCGGGAGATCCTCGACGCGCTCGCGGGCGATCCACGCCCGATCGAGGAGCTCGTCGCGACCGTGTACGCGGACTACCCGGTCGAGGTGCACGAGCTCGCCGCCCGGTCGGTGCTCGCGCACCTGCTGAAGCTCGACGCCGAGGGCCGAGTGGAGAAGACGATGAAGGGCGGCGTGGCGCGCTACACGAGGTGCGAGCCGCGGACGTGCGTGCGGTGCGGCCGGACGATCCGCGGCAGGGCCCGACTGTGCGGGCCGTGCAGTCTCGCGACGCTCCAGGAGTCCGGCTAGGAGGCGAGCTCCCAGACCGAGATGTGCTTCGCGCTCGCGCTCGAGAGGGCCGAGCGATCCCAGTCCCCCCACCGCTCGCGCAGGCGCATGCCCGCGATCCGTGCCATGAGATCGAGCTCGGCCATGTGGGCATAGCGGATCTTCACGGGGTACAGCCGGATGCCGTCCTCTCGGATGACGACCTGCTGGGAGTCCGTCCGCTGCTCGATCGCGTCGTGGCGAGAGACCTCGAGGCGCACGACATCCCGATCGATCTCGATCGCGCTGATGCGCTGGCCGCGATCGAACCTCGCCGGGTCCGCGATGAACGCCTCCATCGCGAAGGCACCCCCCTCGCCGAGGTGTCGCGCGACGGCCTGGAAACACGAGACCTGGTCGTCCTGCGTCAGCAGCCCGAAGAACGTGTTGAACACGACGTAGACGAGCCGGAATCGCGAGTCGAGGTCGAACTCGCGGAAGTCTCCGATCGCGACGGGAACCCGGTCGCCGCCCTCTTTGGTGCGGAGCTTCGTGACCATGGCCTCGGACGCGTCGATCCCGTGGACCTCGACCCCCGCCTCGAGCAGCGGGAGCGCGACGCGGCCCGTACCGATCCCGAGCTCCAGTGCCGGTCCGGAACCGGCGAGCTCGTGCAGGAACGATACGGCGCCGGCCACGTCGCCGAGCGATCTCCCATCCGCGTACCAGTCGTCGTAGACGTCGGCCACCCGATCGCCGTACGTGGAGGGGGCGAAGTCGTCCATGGGCAAGGTGACCAGGTGCGCGCGAGCGCTGTCAAGACGTGATCGACGCGTCGTCGAGGGCCGCGGAGTCTCTGATGACCACCGTCCGGTCCCTCGACGCGACCAGGCCGCGGGCCGCCAGGCCGGCGAGGGTGCGGTTCACGGCCTCGCGCGTGGCGCCGACCATGCGCGCGAGCTCCTCCTGGGTGAGCGGCACGCGGATGCGGATGCCGTCGCGATCCGGCACGCCGTGGGCGTCCGCGAGGTCGCGAAGGCGGCTCGAGAGGCGAGCCGGCAGGTCGCCGGAGAGCGACTCTTCGAGCGCTCGCGACGTGCGGTGCAGGCGCGAGGCGATCAGTCGGAGCAGCTCCTCCGCCGTGCTCGGGTGATGTCGAAGGACGTCTCGGACGTGGGCGAGCGGCAGCACCACCAGGTCGGTTGTGCCGACCGCGCGAGCCTGCACGGGCGAGGGCCTGCCGAGCAGCGCGCTCTCTCCGAACAGGTCGCCGGCCCCGAGGACCCCGACCACGACCTCGCGGCCCTCGCGCGTGACCGACGAGATGCGCACGGCACCGGACGCGACCAGGTGGCACTCGAGCGGATCGCCCTGCCGAACGACGATCTCGTCGTGAGGGAGCCGGCGGGGCGTCCCCGCGGCCGAGACAGGGACCGGGACGCCCACGGTAGGGACCCTAGCCCACGCCACCGACACGGCCGCGGGCGGGACGACCGGCAGACACGCTCCTCGCCCTCGGGTAGGCTCGCGCCACGGATGGGAAGGGGGAAGTGTCGTGCCGAAGCGTGAGCGGGATGCGCTGGCCCAGGTTCCGCTGTTCTCCGGCCTCGCCCCTCGGCACCTGAAGCGCCTCGCCGACCTGACGGAGGAACAGCGCTACATGGAGGGGGCGCGGGTCGTGCGGGAGGGTGATATCGGCGACACGTTCTACGTCATCCTCGAGGGCGGGGCCAAGGTGATGAGCCGCGCCGGCCGCGTCGTGAACCGCCTTCGCCCGGGCGACTTCTTCGGGGAGATCTCGCTGCTCGACGGCGGGCCACGGACGGCCAGCGTCGTCGCCGACACGCCCCTCACGATGCTCGCCCTGCAGCGGAACGCCTTCCTGAAGATGATCCGGCAGGAGCCGGAGGTCGGCGTGAAGTTGCTCGCCTACGCGGCCACCATGCTCCGGCGTCTCGAGCGTTCCGCATCCGGATGATCCGGGCCGAGCTCTATCGGCCCGAGGATCCCGAGAACGTGGTCGCCGTTGCCACGTGGACCGATGCCGGGCCGCGTCTGGACATGACCGCCGCCGCCCCCGAGGGAATCGACGGGCTCTTCCGGCCGACGCCGGTCGTGGTCGACGACGCATCGCTTCGACACCTTGGATCGCACGGCGAGGTCGTGTTGGAGCCGGGCTCGCTCGAGTGGTTCCGCGCGGCGCTCGCGGTGCGCGCCGAGCGCCTGGGGCTCGCGGTCCGTTTCGTCACCGACGAGATCCGTGGAGGGTGGGACCCCGCCGCGCACGACCGCACGTTCGATGAGCAGGCGCGCCGACTCGCCAGCGGCTGAGGCGCTACCGCTTCGCTACTTGAGCGCCGTCCCCACCCCGTTCGCCGCGAGCCACTCGCGACCCGCGTCGCAGAACGGACGGAAGTCACACCATCGGCAGTGCTCGCCCGGCGTCGGCTCGAAGGCGTTCGCGGTGATCGACCGGACCCACCCGGCGACCCGTGAGCGGATGGCCTCGGCGTCTCCCACCTCGTACGATCGCTCTTCGTTGCTGGAGAGGTAGAGGTACGTGAGCTTCAGGTCCTCGGGGCGTTTGTGCCACACGTCGATGCAGGCGAGCGCGTAGACGTCGAGCTGCGTGCGAACCAGCGGGTCGTCGAGGTCCGGCAGGCGCCCGGTCTTGTAGTCGACGATCTCCCACGGCCCGTCGTCGTCCGCCCCGAAGATCGCGTCGATGCGCCCCGAGATCACCACGCCCTCGAGCGGCAGCAGGAACGACCGCTCGACGAAGCGAGGGATGGCTCGGGCGAACCGGCTCGACAGGAACGAGGCCCGGAGCTCGTCGATGCGGCCCGGCCGGCCGGCGAGCTCCTCGACCGTGAGGTCGGGCTCTTCCTCGGTCTCGAGCAGCGTCCCCTGGCCGTGCGAGTGGAGCTCGATCCAGCGGTGGATCTCGGTTCCGATCCGCGCGGCCGGGCCGGCGAAACGCGGGAGCGGGCGGACCGAGCTCCAGTAGAAGCGTTTCGGGCATCGGCCGTAGTCGACGAGACCGCCGACGGATACCGTCGACGGCACGTACCCCGGGCCGTCCGCGGATGCCTCCAGCTCGACGAGCCGCGTCGCGAGCGCGCGACGCTCCGTGGAGATCGATGCGTAAGCCCCGCGCTCCTCCGGCGACAGCAGTTCGAGCAACGAAGCCGGGACCGCGCCGAGCTCCTCGGCGACCGCCGCCGCCCGTCGCCAACCCTCCGGGAAGAGCTCGTCCGACTCGTCCGGACGCGCGGGTCCCGGCCAGTCCCGGACGAACGCCTCCCGATAGCCGGCGAGCGGATTGGCGTCGTCGACGCCTGGGCCGCGGTCGACCGTCGCGAACCCGGATTCCTCGCCCCACACGGAGAGCTCGTCCAGAAACGGCCCGGGGTCGCGCGGCTTCTGCGTCTCGCCGTACCAGTGGGCGCCCGAGACGAACAGGTTCCGCCGCGCGCGCGTCAGCGCCACGTAGCAGGTGCGACGCTCCTCGATCACCTCCTGCTTGCGGAGCGCTTCCTTGAACGACGAGAGGTTGCCGTCGTAGGTCGGAAGGATCGCGGCGTCACCGCGGAGCTCGAAGTCGAGCGAGCGGGCGCGCTCGGCTGGGTTGTGTTGGATCCGGTCGTTCGGCAGCATCCCCTTCGCGAGGCCGGGGACGAACACCGTGTCGAACTCGAGACCCTTCGCCACGTGGATCGTCATGACCTTGACGGAATTGGCGTCCGAGGGCTGTACGGGCGCCCACTCCTCGCGCTCGCCCGCTTCGACCGTGTCGACGTAGTCGAGGAAGCGCTGGAGCGTGAGCTCGCCCTCCAGCGGCGAGAACGCGTGCACCTCGTCCAGGAACGCGGCGAGGTTCCGTCGGCGCGTCCGCGAGAGCTCGCGGTCCGGCGCCGTATCGAGCTCGGTCAGCAGGCCGATCCGGCGGATGACCTCGGCCAGGAACTCGGTGACGGGCCTGCGCGCGGCCACGCGGAGCTCCGCGAGCTCCGCCCGGAACTCCTCCAGCCGAGAGCGCCCGTCCTCGGACAGTCCGGTCGTCTCGTCGAGGTGTTCGAGCGCCTCGGCGACCAGGAACGGGATCTCCTCGGACAGGTCCTCGTCCTCGTCGCGGAGCTCGTACGTCTTGCCCTTGGCCCACGCGGCCACGCGGGCGAGATCGGTGAAGCCCACTCGGTAGCGCGGGCCGAGCAGGATCCGCCCGAGTGCCACGCTCTCGAGCGGGCTCGCGACCGCCCGCGCGTAGGACAGGACCTCGACGACCTCGGGCGTCTTCAGCAACCCGGCCAGGCCCACGATCTCGACCGGCACGTCGCGGTCGGCGAACGCGCGCTGCAGCGACGGGAACAGCCGCGATGTCCGGCACAGCACGGCGAACTCTCGCCAGGGGTGTCCGTGCTCGCGCAGCTCGAGGATCCGCTCGGCGATCGCATCGGCCTCGGCGACCTCGTCGCGGTGGCGTGCGATCCCCACCCGCCCGTCGCCGTTGGCCGGCCACGGGTCCAGGCGCTTGTCCGGATCGGGGCGCTGGTTGCGAGGAAGGGGCGAGATGAGCGCGTCGGCCGCCGAGAGGATCCGAGCGCCCGAGCGGAAGTTGGTGTAGAGGGGGAGCTTCGGCGCTGCCGAGCCGTCAGCCCTGAGGAACCGGCGCGGGAACTCGAGGAGGTTGTAGAGGCTCGCGCCGCGCCAGGCGTAGATGTTCTGGTCGGGATCGCCGACGGCCGTCACCGGGTGGCCGCCGCCGAACACGTCCTCGAGGAGCCGCGCCTGGGCGACGTTGGTGTCCTGGTACTCGTCGAGAAGGACCGCCGAGAACCGTCGGCGGTACTCGGCGCCGGCCTCGTCGTGATGCCGCACGATCCTTGCCGCGAGCCCGATCTGGTCGCCGAAGTCGATCACGCCGAGCTCGCGCTTCAGCTCGCGGAACATCGCGACCGCCTTCGCGAGCTCGATCCGCTCGAGCGCGGCCTGATACGCGCGGTCCGAGCGGTGTGCCTTGAGCTTCTCGAGACGCTCGCGGTTGAACTCGACGATCTCCTCGGGTTCGACGAGGTGATTCTGGGCCTGGTCGGCGAGGTCGAGGATGTTCGAAACGATCGAGGGCTGCCACGTGGTGGACAGGTGCTCGAACGGCATCCGGTCCAGGACCCGGGCGCAGAGCTCCACGCGCTGCGCCGGCGTGAGGACGCGCTGCCCGGGCTCGATGCCTTCGAGCATCCCGTACCGGTCCAGGATCTGTTGCGCGAAGCCGTGGTAGTTGGTGATCTCGGGCTCCTCGCCCTCCTCGAGTTCGAGCACCGCGAGCGCTCGTCGGATCCGCCGGACCAAGTTCTCGGTCGCCTTGTTCGTGAAGGTGAGGCAGAGGACGTTGCCCGGGAGCGCCCCGTCGGCACCGTCGCTCTCTCGGTGTCGGAGCGCGAGCCAGACCACCCGCGCCGCCATCACCGACGTCTTGCCGGATCCGGCGCCGGCCACGAGGACGCACGGCTCGAGCGGCCACGAGATCGCCGTCCACTGGTCGGGCGTGGGCTCGGCCCCGAGGAACTCGACGATCTCGGCGGGGACGGTGGCGCTCACGTTGCCGCCGTCTCCTGGATCGGGAAGAGCGGCTGTCCCTCCGGGTAGAGCGAGCAGAGCGGCTTGAAGTCGCAGAAGTAGCATTGGGCTGCGGGGTCGGGACGGTACGTCCCGGTCTCGTCGAGCTGGCGGATCCGTTCGATGAGCTCCGCGAGCCGCTCGTGGATCCGCGCCTGATACTCCTCCTCCCCGGCGGGGGACACCGGCCAGGCCTGCGTGACGGTCTCCCCGGTCTTCCAATGGCCGCGGAGGAACGACAGGTCCACCGCCCGCACCGGGCGGAACCGCTCCAGTTCGCCCGCACGTGTCACGCCCAGGTAGTAGATGCCGAGCTGCAAGCTCTCGGCGGCCCTGGGTGCCCGGTCGGGATTGCCGGTCTTGAAGTCGGTGATCCGGAACCCGTTGTCGTGCGGCCCGATCCGGTCGATCTTCCCGCTGACCGTCGCGCCCTCGAACTCGAACTCGAATCCCACCTCCGTCCCGCCCTCGACGGCGGGGAGCGACCCGAAGCTCTCGAACCAGTTGGGCAACATCTTCTCGACGGCCATCTTCTTGAAGGCGGCGCTGATCGCCCGGGAAGGGAAGGGGACGTCCTGCCACTCGGCCTCGAGCGCGGCGACGAGCGCGTCGAGGCTCCGCTCGATCTCGCCCTTCTCGCATCGCTCGATCAGCTCGTGCACGAGCTTTCCGACCCACGCCTGGTAGCCGCCGCGCTTGCTGAGCCCGAGCTCCTCCCCGAGCACGAACTGGAGCTCGCAGTTCTCGAGCTTCTCGAGGCGGGAGAAGGACAGGCGCAGGGTCTCGTGCAGCGGCCGGCCGGTCGAGGTCCAGTCTCGCTGGAACCACCAGCGCTCCGGCCGGACGCCGAGCGCGAGCAGCCCGTCGATCGCGGCCAGCCGTTCGGCCGCGGGCAGGGTGGCGTCGGCGAGAGAGCGCCTCCACGCCGTCGACGCCTCCGAGACCGACACCGCATCCGGCGTGGCGAGCCGCACGGGGGACCAGGAGATTCCGCGCTCGTCGACGAACCGTGAGCGCGCGCCCTCCTCGCCCCCGTGCGGGTCGCTGGCCGTGAACACGATGCGTCGCCGGGCCCGACCCAGGACGGACGCGAAGAGTCGGCGCTCGTCGGCGAGCCGTTCCCGCATCCGCTCCGAGCGGGTGCCGGCACCCTCCAGGGTCGCGAGGTCGAACATCGGCTCCGGCCGGTACAGGCTCGGGAAGTCGCCCTCGACGGCGCCGACGAGGACGACCGTGTCGAACTCCATCCCTGTGGCGCCGTGGGCGGTAAGTACCTGCACCGCGTCCGCGCCCGCTTCGCCGATGCCGGCGACCCCGGGGCCTCCCTCGCCGGCGTCGAGCAGGTCGACGAAGGCGAGGACCGACGTGTCGGCCGATCCACCCGCCCGCTCGACGGCGCGCGCGAACGCGACGACCGCGTCGAGGTCTCGCCGCGCCTCCGCCGAGGTGTCGGCCTCGGCGACCAGGCGCGCCGAGTACGTCAGTCGCTCCCAGAGCGCGCGGAACGCGTCGATCACCGACGCGGAGGCCGCCTCGGCACGCCCCAACGCCTCCTCGAGCGCGTCGAGCCGGTCCTTCTCCGCGTCCACGAGGCCGCCGCGGAGTTCCACCGCGTCCCGCGGTGGCCGACCCTCGGCGCGGGCCGCGCGCAGCAGCCCCCTGGCCGTGGCCGGGGAGAGACCGCCGAGCTCCGAGGTGAGCATCGGCTCGGCGAGGGCGTCGCGCTCGATCGGGCGGGCCACCCATCGGAGCGCGAGCGAGAAGGGAACCGTCGCCGGCTCGGCGGCGAGCGCCAGGCCGCTCTCCGGGACGTGCCGAGGGATCCCGGCGTCGTCGAGCGCGCGGAGCAGGCCGCCGAGGTGGGGGCCCTGTCGGCGCACGATGACGGCAAGATCGCTCCACGAGACGCCGTCTCGCAGATGGACGCGCCGAAGCTCTCGAGCGACGCCCGCGTGCTCCTCCGAGGTGTGGAGCGCCGTCCAGGCCTCGAGGTCCACGCCATCGGCGCGGTGGTTCGTCTGGAGCTCGACCCGTCCCGCTCCCTTGAATCGTTCCTCGAACCGAAGGAGCGGGATCGCGGTCGTCCCCTGGAACGAGAAGACGTGCGCCTCGGGGTTCCCCGCGACGACGAGGGTCCGGGGCCGGAGCGAGGCCAGCAGACGCTCGGCGCCGAAGGTCGTGTCCTGGTAGTCGTCGACCAGGACGTGGTCGTACATCGGCTCGCCGATCTCGGCGGCGACCGCGGCCTGCTCGACGAGCCCGGCGAAGTCCACGGCGTTCTCGGCGTCCAGGACCTGAAGGTATCGGCGGAGGAACCCCGCGAGCTCGCGCCACCCGCCGAGCCCTCGCCCCTCGGCCGCCGCCTCGATCTCCTCCGGCGTGACGAGCGCCTCCTGTGCGCGGAGCACGAACTGCCGGACCTCGTCGGCGAAGCCGCGGAGTCGGACCATCCCGCCGTACGCCGGCCAGCGCCCGGGTTCCTCCCCGGCGAGGAGCTCCTGGACCTTCGCAAACTGTTCGCCCGCCGCGAGGATGATCGGCGGCGTGTCGTACTTGAGGTCGTGGTACCGAGCGCTCACCACCTGGTAAGCGAGGCCGTGAACGGTCGACACGCGCAGGCTGGGGACCGAGCCCGGTAGCCGGCGGAGCAAGACCCGTCGCGCCTCGTCGCGCGCCCGGCGCGAGCCGACCACGAGCGCGACGCGGTCGGGATTGGCGCCGTCCGTGAGCAGCTGGTGGAAGCGCTCGCGAAGGATGGCCGTCTTGCCTGTGCCCGCGCCGCCGCGCACGAGCAACGGCCCCGCGTCGTGGGCGAGGACATCGTGCTGGGAAGGGTCGGGTGCGAAGGGGGCCATCGCGCCGCGATGCTACTCCGCAGGACCGACAGCTCTGCCCGGTCGAGTCGTTCAGGCCGGGCGCGAGGTCGCCCACCGGACCACGCCGCCGCCGGTGATCGCGCCCACGAGCTCGCCGTCTCGAAGGACCAGCGCTGCGCGCCCGGAACCCAGCCGGCTCGAGACCTGGTCGAGGCGCTCGTCCGGGTGCGCGACGAGGACGCGCTCGAGGGGGATCAGGGCCTCGCGTGCCGGACGGAGCGGATCGTTCGCCCCGAGGTCCCGTGCCGAGGAGAACGAGATCATCCCGATCACCTTCCCGTCGCTCTCGGCGACCGGGAAGGCCTCCTGCTCGTGTCCGCTGAGATATCGGTGGAGCGTCTCCGAGAGCGAGAGGTCGGCGGGGACGGTCGGCGGCGGAGGATCCATCGCGTCGGCGACGGTCGCCCCCGCGAGCCGCTCCGCCAGGCTGATCTGCTGCTCGGAGGCTCGTGCCCCCTGGAAGATGAACATCCCGATGATCCCGGCCCAGACGGCGCGGAACAGGTCTTGTCTCGACACCGCGAGGACCGCCAGGCCGAACAGAAGGATGCCGATCCCCATGCCGGCCCTCGCCGCAACGCGGGTGCCGCGAGCCCTGCTGCCCGACAGCCGCCAGACGGCGGCCTGGAGCATCCGCCCGCCGTCGAGCGGCAGGCCCGGCAGGACGTTGAACGCCGCCATGATCAGGTTGATCACGCCCACGTACTCGAGGAGGCCGGGCAGGGGCCCATCCGTGCTCTGAGTAACGCGCGAGGCCCACCAGAACAGACCGCCGAGCGCGAGGCTCGTTCCCGGCCCGAGTGCCGCGATCACGAACGCCGGCCCCGGGCCTTTGTCCTCGGACCGGGCCGCCGTGAATCCGCCGAAGAAGACCAGCGTGATGCCCTCGACGCGGATCCCGAAGAGTCGGGCCGAGACCGCGTGCGCGAGTTCGTGCAGGAACACGGCGCCGAAGAACAGGAGGGCACCGAAGACCGCGTACGCAAGGAGGACGCCGTCACCGAGCGCGGGGAAGTTCCCGCCGAACTGGGCCCACAGCGTGTAGACCGCGAGCGCGGCGATCCAGATCCACGAGGAGTCCACGTTCACGGGGATGCCTCGGATCGTCGCGATCCTGAACGACCGCCCGAACATGGACCGAGGGTACCCCAGGCTTGAGCGAGGGCCCTTCTGCGAGAGTGGTCGTGAACGAACCGGGCGCCGGAGGCGTTCATGGAGCGGATGAACGATCCCGCGAGCGCCGTGTCGGAGCGGGACCCGCCGGCGGTGCCAGCGGCCACACCGGCGGGCTTCGAGGCGTTCTTCGAGGCCGAGCACGCGCGGCTGCTCCGGGCGCTCTACCTGGTTACGGGCAACGCCCAGGAGGCCGAGGAGCTGATGCAGGACGCCTTTGTCGCGGTGTGGGAGCGGTGGGACCGGGTCGGCGCGATGGACCAGCCGACCGGCTACCTATACCGGACCGCGATGAACCGGTTCCGGAGCCGGGTGCGCCGCGCGGCTCGAGTGGCGCGCCGGGCGGTCGGCGCCGTCGAGGGCGGGGACGCGTTCGCCGCCGCCGACGAGCGCGACGCACTCGCCCGTGCCCTCGCTGTGCTCCCCGAACGCCAGCGTGCCGCCGTCGTGCTGACCGAGCTGCTCGGCTACGGCGCCGAGGAGGCCGGACGGGTCCTCGGCGTGAAGGCCGTGACCGTGCGCTCGCTCGCCTCGCAGGCCCGCTCGGCGCTCCGAACGCACCTGGGGGACATCGATGAGTGACCTTCGGACCCGGCTGGAGCGGATCGGCGACCGGATCGATCCGCGACCCGACGCGTTCGAGCGACTCGAGCGCGCTCGCCGCCGGCGGGAGCGGAACCGGCGGGTTGTCGCGGGGGCGGTCGCGTTCGCCGTCGCGATCGCCGGCTCGCTCGCCGCCTTCACCGCGTTCCGCGACTCCGATCCGCGGGTCGGGGGTGGGGTCGAGGAGGGCTTCTTCGCGCTCTGGCCCGAGGCGACGTACGCGGAGGCGCTCGAGCTGCAGGAGGACATCGACGGCGGGGGCCTGAGCCGCATCGCCTGGCGGTTAGACCCGATCGCGACCGCAGCGGAGTTCGCCCGAACGCCGCTCGGATGGGGTTTGCGCCACTGGGGGATCAACGTCGAGGTCCCCGACGGCGTCGACGTCGAAGGGCCCGGACCGATCACCCTCGCCGTCTACCCAACGACGCACGGCCCGGGCGACACGATGGTCACCGATGTGACCCTCGCGCGACTCGTTCGCCCCGACGGGATCTGGAGCGTGGTCGGCGTCGAGAGCGATGTGTTCGATCTGCGGATCGAGCCCGGCGAGCAGGTGGCGCTCGGCGACGGCGTGGCGATCCCGACCACCCTCGAGGAGGGGACCGAGGTTGCCGTCGGCGTCGCGGGCACCGGAGCGTGTTCGGGCTTCCACGAGGAGAGGGCCGAGATCCTGGGCGGGACGATCGTGGTCCCGGTCGATGGCGTCGGCGAGGGGTGCACCGGCTACCTCTACGCGCTGACGCCGCCGACGCCGGTCGGGCAGGTCGAGCTCGGGAAGATCATGTTCGTCTACGGCGAGCCCAAGCCGGCCCTCGGATACACGATCGAGTCGATCGTCGCGGTTCCGGTGCGGTTCGTCGCGCCGTCCGACGATGAGCCGCCGTCGGTCGAGCCAGCGCCGGCCGACGCGGTGCATATCACCTGCGACGGGCCGTCGATCACGCTCGATCTCCCCTCGGTCTTGGCCGAGCCCGACGGCGTCCACGTCATCGTGGGGAACACGACCGACCACTCCCTGTCGCTCGTGGTCCTGCGGGGAGGGGAGGGGCCGGCACGTGCCGTCCAGGTCGAGCCTGGAGACACGCATGTGGCCCTTCAGCTACCGCCGGGACCGACCGCCTTCTACTGCGCAGACGAGGGGGGCGATCTTGCGGTCGAGACGGACCGGGTTCAGGTCGAGGTGCGCGACGACCGAAACCTGTTCGTCCCCTTCGACCTTGCCTGCGGCGGCACGACCATGCAGCTCGCGCCGACGTTCGCCGTCCTGCCAGGTGTTGAGTTGCCGGACGCCCTCGACCCCTTGGACCTCGTTCGCGACTTCGCCGAGGGATTGCAGCCGAGCGACGTGATCGAGCGCGCCGGCTATCCAGCGGCGGAGGCGAATCCAGTCGTTCGCGTCGTACGCGGCGGGCAGATCGTCGCGATGTTCGACGTGTTCCAGGGATCGGACGGCTGGACTGCCGAGCCCGCGGCGTGCGCCGGTTCCGGCATCTCGATCCCTCCCGGACCCGATCCGTATCCGCGCGGTGCTTTCGAGTGGTGCCCCGAGCCACCGTTCTCCGAGCCCGGACGAGACTGGAGCGAGCGAGCATCTGAGGTCGCCCTTCGATTCGTCGACGCATACGGGTTCAGCGATATGGAGGCCCTCGCGCAAGTTCTCGATCCATCCGTTCCACCGGACACCGAGTTCCCCGTCTACATCGCCGAAGGATCAGGGCCGAACTCGTGGCCGCCAGCCGTGCTCGGCACGAGTGCCGCGGGAGGCGAACTCGTGCGTTTGGCGTGTGGACCGGACGTGGACGCCTACACGGTGAGCGTTGCGATCGACGACGGGACCGACAGCGCGAGCCTCGACTACACGGTCTACCTGGTGTTCCGAGACGATGGCTGGAAGGTCTGGGCGGTGTACTGATCGCATCCCGACAGGCTTCCGCGTGGCCGCTGCTAAGGTGGAAGGGAGGTT
>CAVOUQ010000028.1:0-15912 GCA_963699635.1 uncultured Actinomycetes bacterium
AGGACCGGCCCGAAGTGGAGGGCCTTCAGGGAAACCTCGCGGCGGACGGCCTTCTCCTTCAGGACCTCGACGGCCGCCTTCAGGCGATCCTCGGTCGAGGAGCGGACCTCGATCAGCTTGTCGTCCTGCGTGAGCGAGGTCCCGGTGTCCTTGAAGTCGAAGCGCTGGGCGATCTCGCGCCGGGTCTGGTCGACCGCGTTCGCCACCTCGGGCATCGAGACCTCGGACACGATGTCGAAGGAGAAATCGGTCTTCGCCATGGCCGCCCATCTTAGCGAGCCGCGAGTCCCAGCCGAACGCGCTCGATCCGGGCCCTGGATCGAGAGGTCAAACACAGGTGGTTTCCGCGGTTGCTCCGTCCACCCCGCCCGCCTAGGGTTCGGCGAGGGGAGAGGGGAGGATCCGATGGGATCCGGATGGCGACGAACCGTAACGGCAGGCGTGGTGGTGGGCATCGTGGGAGTCGTGTCGGCGGCGCCCGCGCTCGCGGCATCGCCGGCGAACGACACCGAGGCGACGGCGGTGCAGATCGAGGCGTTGCCGTTCGAGTACGCGCAGGATACTTCGGAAGCGACTCCGAACGGCCCTCGCTTCTGTTCGAACAACGCGTCCGTCTTCTTCTCCTTCACCCCGGCGCGGGATCAGCGGGTTCAGGTCGACCTGATCGGCAGCCAATACGACACCGTGTTGAGCGTCTACACCCGAACGGCAACGGGCAAGGTGCATGCTGTCGATTGCAGCGACGATCGCTTCGGGCTCGCTTCGGGAGTGCGCTTCCGCGCCCACTCGGGAACGACCTACGTGTTCATGGTCGCGCAGTGCTGTGGCAACGGCGACGGAGGCGGCGGACAGCTGGTCCTGTGGATGGGCGAGGTCGTCGACGTCGAGCTCGAGTTCACAGTGGACCTGGACGATCCGGGGACGGTCGATCCGAGTACGGGGATCGCGACGATCGGCGGCACGATCACCTGCAACGAGCGCTCGGTTGTGTACCGCTACGGCGTGCTCAGAGAGCTGCGGGAAGGTCTCTTCGTCGCACGGGGATCCTGGTCGGCCGCGGCCGCCTGTACGCCGAACGCCCCGGCAGCGTGGACGGCGGAGGTCGACACCGAGACGGGGGTCGCATTCGGCTCCGGCTCGGCGGTCATCAGGGACTCGTTCGTTGGAGCCACGGACGGGTTCCGCGACAACGTTGGGTACTCGTCGGAGGACGAGACCATCCACCTGGTCTGACGGCTGAGGTTCGCGGTCCCGAAGACGGGTGCGAGCTGTTGCTATCCTTCGGGGTGCTTCCGGGAGGGTGCCCGAGCGGCCAAAGGGAGCGGTCTGTAAAATCGCCGGCGAAGCCTACGGAGGTTCGAATCCTCCCCCTCCCACCAGCCAGCTAGCCCAAGCGAACCAGTCCGCTTGCGTTCTGTTCGCGCTTTCCCAACAGTCGGCCCTCGATTCGCCTTCGTCACGGCCACCCCCAGCCTGGGTGCTCCTCGTGGAGATCCAGACTCCCACGACCATCGCAGTGCCTGACATGGGCGCCGATGAGTGAGCCGGGTTCGATAGCTCGATGTGTCCGGCCTGGGTGGCGGAGGACCCCCACGCCACGGGACCCGTGAACCCGAGATCGGCAACTCCCGTCTGCAACGGTTTCGAGTGAGGGGGTGAGGGACGATGATCGATCGGTCATCCTCCGGGGGAGGAGTGGCGATGGGCGAGAAGAAGGGGCGACTGCCACCGCGGTGGTTCGTCGTGACCTTCTGGCACGTCCATCGACGGATCGTGAGAGCGAGTCGAGGGCGAAGGGGGCTGTGGCCGCCGCGCCCGGGGAAGTGGGGTGCCCTGCGGCTCACCACCACGGGCCGGCGCAGCGGCGAGCCGCGGAGCGTGATCCTCGGCTACTACGAGGACGGGCCCAACCTCGTCTCGATGGCGATGAACGGCTGGGGTGCGGCCGAGCCAGCCTGGTGGCTGAACCTGCAGGCCCGTCCGGATGCGGTCGTCGAGCTGGCCGGTGGGATCCGGCGCGAGGTGCTCGGCAGGGCCGCGGTCGGTGAGGAGCGTGACCGGCTGTGGCAGCGCTGGCGCGAGCTGGACCGGAACCTCGACGGGTACGCTGCGCGGCGCCCGAACGACACGGCGGTCGTCGTCCTCGAGCCGCGCGTGATTCCCAAATGAGCCGCCCGCTCTGTCTCCCTCCTCAGAGGCCTGAGGCTGCCCAACCCGCTTGGGATCGACCGACGCGATCCGGTCACCGTGCCTCTCATCGGGCGGTGCGACGGACCCGCAGCCATTCCACCTCCGCGCGCAGTCGAAGGACGAGCCAGGCGAGGGGCAGCGTGACCCTCCGGCGGCCGCTGGCCCGGTGCTTTCGGTAGTAGCGATAGATCCCCATCGAGTGCATCGTGAGCTGCCCGCGAGACCGGCCGGTCGAGACTCCGGCCTCGTGAAGGATCTCGACCTCGGGCGTGAGGAGGACCCCCCAGCCGGCGTCGTGGAGGCGCGCGGCGATGTCGAGGTCTTCTCCGTAAAGCGGGAAGGACTCGTCGAATAGCCCGATCTGCTCCAGCGCGGCGCGCGGAAGAAGCATGCAGCAGCCGGAGACCCAGTCCACCTCCCGTTCCGATCGTCGATCCCAGGTCGCGAGGTGATATCGACGCGTGAACGGGTTGTTTGGTCGTCGCGTGCCGAGGAATGCGTGTCCGACGGCTTCGACCACGCTCGGGAAGATCCGTCCGCTCGGATAGATCGTCCCGTCCGAGTTGCGAACCAGCGGGCCGACGAGGCCGGCTCGAGGGTAGCGCTCGGCGACCGCGACGTAGTCGGCGAGCGTTCCCTTCCACCACTCGACGTCGGGGTTCATGACGAGGACGTACCGGGCTCGTGTCTCGCGGATCCCTCGATTCCAGGCCGGGGACAGGAAACGATTGACGGGCTCCTCGATCAGACGAGCCCACGGATGGGCCGCGACGGCCCGCAGATGGCTGCCGTCGGCGGACGCGTTGTCGATCACGAGCACGTCGAGGTCGATGTCGCCGCGGGACGCGTGGAGACTTCGGAGGCACCGCTCCAAGTAGTCGCCCGCGTTGTAGTTCACGATGACGATGGCGAGGTCGGCCGCGGGTTGGTCGCCAGTCCGGCTCGGCGGTGAATCCGTCTGCGTCACGTGCGCCGTCTCCCTGCGCACCGCGTGCGGTCACGGGTCGTGGGGAGTCTACGGTGTGGGTACGGTTCGATGCGGATCGAGCGGCGGCGTCTGAGCTCTTGGCCCCGATCGTTCGGGCCCTCTCTAGACTCCTGCCATGTCGGGTCGATCGGAGGTGTGCCGCCTCTGCGGCGCCTCCTCCGTCCGCGTCGCCGAATACGACATCACCAAGCTCGGTGGCTATTGGGCGTCCGCCCCCGGACCGCTCCCGTCGGTGCAGATACGACGTTGCCGGCGATTCGGCTCCTACTTCACGTCGTCGCTTCCGTCGCCCGAGCTCCTCGAGGGCCAGTACCGCGTCGACTGGGACGAGTACTACGCCCGCCGCGACTACTCGCCGGAGCGAAAGGCCAAGCGGTGTCGCTCGCAGCTCGCGCGCTTCGTTCCCCGGGCGTCGCGCGTCCTGGACGTGGGGGGTGGGAATGGGGCGTTCTCGCTGGCCGCGGCGGCGGACTACGACAGCTGGTTCCAGGAGCTCGATCCCGATCAGTCCGAGCGGCTTCGAGAAGGCGGGGTCACGTTTCTTCGTAGCGTCGACGAGGCTCCGGCTGGAACGTTCGATGCGGTCACCCTCTGGGACGTCTACGAGCATGTCTGGCCGCACGCTCCCTTCCTCCAACCGATTCGGCGAGCCCTCGCGCCGGACGGGCTTCTCTTGGTCGAGGTGCCGACGCCGTCTCGGCTGGTCCCGATGCAGCGGCTCCTTGGACGATGGCCCGGCTCACCGAGACGGGAGGCGTCGCTCGCCCAGATCTGCGACTTCTCCCACCTTCAGCTGATGACGCCGAGTGAGCTGATGCACTCGCTGCGTTCACACGGCTTCGATGTGGTGCACCACGAGCTTCTCTCCGAGCTCAGCTACGCGGGCGTCGTGTACGCGCGACGAGTCGTCCCCTCCGGGCTCATTGCCGAGTGCGTGGGTGCCGCATTCGACTGGCGTCCACTCCGGCGAATGGTCCTGGGCAACAACAAGGTCTTCGTGGTCGCCAGGAAGCTGGCTTGAAGCCTCGGCGGAGCGCCGTCAGCGGGGGAGTGCCCGTGCGTATACGATCTCGCCTCGAAGGGACGCAACGGGCGGGAGGGGCCCGTGCACGCGACCACGCCAGCGGATCTCGTCCGGCCAACGGCCGCGAGGCACGACGCTCTCCAGGCTCGAAGGACGATCGCGAGTCGTTCGAAGGCCGGGTCGGAATACCGGTTCGTCATCATCGGCGCGGGTCTGACCGGCCTGGCCGCAGCGGCGCGACTCGACGAGCTGGGGCAACACGACTACCTCCTGGTTGAGGCGGAACGCCGACCCGGCGGATGGGCAACAACGGATCGGAGCGGCGACTACGGCGCCGACCGGGCGACCCATGTCCTGTATTTCAGAGACGAGGCAATCCAGCGACGCGTCGAGCGTCTCCTGGAAGGCCGATGGATTCGCCACACGAAGAACTGCGTGATCGACAGCATGGGCGCTCGAACGCCGTTTCCGTTCCATGCCAATCTGTACGGCCGACCCGCGGCCGTGGTCGCCGAGTGTCTCGCCGGGATCGTTCAGGCCTCCACCGAGGAGCGGGCGGCAAGCTCGCCCGCAACGTTTCTCGACTGGATCATGCGCTCCTTCGGCCCCGGGGTCGCCCGACATTTCATGGTGCCGTACAACACCAAGCTTTGGACCGTGGGCCCCGAACGCATGACCGCCGATTGGATGGGTGATTTCGTACCTCCGGTCGACGTGCGCAGGGTCCTGGAGGGCGCCGCTTCGAGGCTCGACAGCTCGGTCGGACTGAACGCGCAGTTCTTCTATCCAGAGGATGGCATCTCGATGCTGGCGGATCGGCTCGCGTCGAAGCTGCAGGGGACCGTCCGGTTCGCCACCCGCGTCACCGCGTTGTCGCCCGTGCGCAAGCAGATCCGCTTGAGCGATGGCGCCACGTGCTCGTTCGAGTCGGTGATCTCCACGATTCCGCTTCCGCGAATCGTGGAGATCACCCGCGACGTCCCTGCCCCGCTGGCCGAAGCCGTCAAGTCACTGACGGCGATGGACCTCGTCCTCGTCGACGTGGGGACGAACCACCCGAGGGACGACGGCGAGCACTGGGCATATCTCCCGGATCCCGACGTGCTCGGGTTTCGGCTCGGCCTGGTCCACAACCTGACGGACCGTCTGACGCCGATGGGTCACGGACTCTTCACGATGGAGATCGCCCATGCTCCGCATCGCCCGTTGCCGGCGGGGTCGGTGACGAGTCGAACCGTCTCCGACCTTGTCCGACTGGGGTGGATCCGATCGGAGGCGGACGTCACCTTCGTGCGCGAGCGGCGCCTCGCGTGCGCCTACGCGGTCCCGCTCATCGGCAGCGTACAGGCGAGCGATCGCGCCCTGCGCTTCCTGAGGGACCTCGGCATCCACTCGGTAGGCCGGTTCGGGGCGTGGAAGTACTCGAGCATGGAGGATGCGCTTCAGGATGGCCAACGCGCGGCGGACCGGGTCGCGACGGCGTCGGCGGTGCGACCACCGCGATGACGGCGACGAGGCTGGCGCTGGCGCTGCCGCTGCTGGTCCTCCTGACGGTGTGTTCGTTCGAGACCTTCCGGAGGCTCGCCATCTCGAGGGATCTCGTCGCCGCGCCACGTTCGACGGTCCCCATGCACGTGGACCACGTCCCGTATCTCGGCGGTCCGGCCATGTTCGTGGTGCTGCTTCCCCTGCTCTGGGTCACCGTGGGCGAGCTCGCGATTGAGGGAGACAACGCGGCCGCGCGGTGGGCCGGCACGGCTGCGATGCTCGTCGTCGGGCTCGCCGACGACCTCCATCCGATGACGCCCGGGTGCAAGCTCCTCACGCAGTCCGCCGTGTGCTCGGTGTACCTGCTCGCCGTCGGTCCGCTCACGTCGAGCCGGTTCCCGGGTGTGGTGATCGAGCTTGCCTTCCTCCTTCTCGTGGTCAACGCCTTCAACCTGATCGATGTGATGGACGGCCTACTGATCGTCGTCGCGGCGGCGGCCACGATCGGCCTGCTGGGCGGCTCGTTCCTCTCGTCGCCCCTCAGCCAGGTCGAGTGTTGGGCCCTGCTGACCTCCCTCGCCGTGGCGTTCTGGTTCAATCGGCCGCATGCGCGCGTCTTCTTGGGTGATGCCGGAGCGCTCGCCCTCGGTTTCTTCCTGGGCTCGCTGTACCTGACCGGCGCCTCCACTTCCGAGGCCCCCGGGGACCTGGTGCATCTGGCCGCGTTCGCGATCCCGGCGTTCGAGCTGGCGCTGCTCACGACCGCGCGGGTCCGGCGACGGGCCTCACCCTTGCGGGCCTCGCCGGACCATTTCGCGCTCCGGCTCCAGAACCAGGGGGGCTGGACCCGAGGCAAGGTGTTGCTGGCAACGGCGGCGATCGCCCTTACGCTCGATGTCTGGTGTCATCTGCCCCGGGATCGCATCTTCGGACCCGTCGGGATCGCCCTGGCGGCAACCTCGATCCTGTTCGGGCTCGTCGCCACCGTCGGTTGCTGGCGGTTGGAGCCGCCCGGCGATGTGGCTCGGGAAGCGGTCGGGTAGGCGCGGGGCGCCTCACCCGCTGGACGCAAGCACGAATCCGAGGGCGCGCCTGACGTGGCCCGTCGACTGGTCCTGACCCGGCCACAGATCCTGGCGTACCGACGGCGAGTCGGTGCGCTCGACGAGCGGCTTCCGCGCGGACGGCGCTCGCTCCGGCGTGCGGCGTGGGCGGGCCTGCAGGACAGCATGCCGCGAGCCGCGCTCCTGTCGATCCATGCGCGCGTCGACGGAACCGATCCGTCCACCTGGGAGGATCCCGCGTTCGTCCAGCTCTGGGGGCCGCGCTACCACGCGTACGTCGTCGCGGCACCCGACCTCGCGGTCTTCTCGCTCGGGAGGCTGCCGGACGACGCCGGCGCCCGGCGGGTCGCCGAGGACCTCGCCGCCCGACTCCACGCAATCCTCGACGGCGCGAGGATGACCTACGGCGAGGCGGGGAGAGCGCTCGGGGAACATCCCAATCGGCTCCGCTACGCGGCATCGACCGGCACGGTTCTGATCCGGTGGGACGGCGCGCGACTGCCGACCGTCTGGACCGTGCCGCCACCCGAGGTCGACCCGCGCGACGCTCGCCTCGAGCTCGCGCGCCGCTACCTGTACGTCTTCGGCCCCACCACGCCCGAGGCGTTCGCTGGGTGGGCGGGGATCGCCTCGCGGGGAGGCATCGCGGCGTTCGAAGCTCTGCGCAGGTCCCTGACCCCGGTGCGAACGCCGGTCGGCGACGCGTGGATCCTCGCGCGCGACGAACCGACGTTCCGAGCCCCCCCGAGCTCGGCGGCGCCGGCACGGTTCCTTCCGAGCGGCGACTCCTACTTCCTCTTCCTGGGAGAGGATCGCGAGCTCGTGATCGCCGATGCCGATCGTCGCCGCGCGCTCTGGACGTCGCGCGTCTGGCCGGGCGGGCTCCTCGTCGAGGGTGAGCTCGCCGGGACGTGGCGGCGTGGGCAGGCGACGCTGACGATCCGGCCCTGGCGCCGTCTCTCGCGCGCGGCGCGCGATTCGGTCGAGGCGGAGGCGGAGTCCTTGCCTCTACCTGGTGTTCGAGGGGGGACGGTCGTCCGTTGGGACGATTGACGACCCAGCGCTGACCCCGTTGCTGAGGGTGTCAACCGGAGTTGACAGGTCGTCAAGCCGTCAACTAAGGTTGACGCCATGGACGCCACCGACCTCGTAACGGCGATCCACAGCGACGACCCACGTGAGGCGTTGCGCGCCGTCTCGGCTCTTCGCCTCCTCGCCGACCAGATCGAGCGCCGGGCGGTGGCATCGGCTCGGGAGGCGGGCTGGTCCTGGTCACAGGTGGGCGACGCCCTGGGTGTCTCCCGGCAGGCGATCCACAAGAAGTTCGGGAGGGACCTTCGGTGAGACGAACCCGGCTGTCGGAGGATGCTCGCGCCGCGGTAATCCGCGCCGCCGAAGCTGAGGCCCGCCGCCGTGGGCGGCGCAGGATCGGCACCGAGGACCTGCTGTTGGGGCTCCTCGAGGAGCCCGGCGGGGACGCCTCGCGGGCGATCGGTCGAGACATCGAGGTCGCGCGCGCCGCTTCGGCACGCCTGGACGCACGGGCCCTCGAGGCCTTCGGGATCCATGCCGAGGTACCGAGCGCGGCCGTGCCCCGCGCCCGCCATGGCGGCCTCCGGTTCACCGAGAGCGCTCGTTCGGCGTTCGTGCGGGCCGTCCGGCTCGCCCGGCAGGAACGGGCTCGTCGGATCACGGCGGCACATCTCACCGCCGGCGTGCTCTCGGCTCGGAAGCCCGACGAGGCGATCTCTTTGGTCGAGGCGATGGGCGTCGACGTCGAGGCTGCGCTGCGAGCCGCTCTGGACATGACCAAGGACACGAGCTAGACGAGCGCGGTCGTCCCGCACCGGGAGCGCTCGTCCCGCGGCGCGGGGTGGAAGAATCGAGCTTCATGGGGTTCGTCCTTCCGCAGTTCGGCATCTTCGCCCAGGGCACGAACGCCCACCACTTCCTCGAGTTCGACCTCCGACCCGGTGTCACGCCCACGCAGGCCGTCTCCTCCTTCCGGAGGCTGCGGACGCCCGACGTCTCCGCCGGGGGAGTGAACCTGGTCGTCGCGTTCGCCGCGGACGGGTGGCGGGAGGTGGCTCCGACGGAGACGCCGAGATCGCTGGCGCCCTTCCGCGGCATCGTCGCGCCCGAGGGGACGGGCGTGCCCGCGACCCAGCACGACGCATGGATGTGGATCAGCGGCTCCTCGCCGGATGTGACCTTCGACCACGCCTGTGCGGCCGCGGCCGCCGTCGCGGACGTTGCCCATCTCGCCGCGGAGCAACCGGGGTTCACCTACCACGAGGGGCGCGACGAGACAGGCTTCATCGACGGGACCGCGAACCCGCCGGTACGCCGGGCCGCCGAGGTCGCGCTCGTGCCGCCGGGGGAGCCCGGACAGGGAGGCAGCCACGTCCTTGCGATGCGCTGGGTGCACGATCTCGACGCCTTCCATCGGCTCTCCGTCCCTGAGCAGGAGGACGTGATCGGGCGAACCAAGCCCGACAGCATGGAGCTTTCCGACGCTCGGAAGCCTCCCACCGCGCACATCGCGCGAGTCGAGATCGAGTTGGGCGGCAAGGAGCTCGAGATCTTCCGCCGGAGCGTCCCGTACGGCACCGTCGAGGAACACGGCCTGTACTTCGTCGCATTCAGCGCGGATCCGACACGATTCGACGAGATGCTCGCCCGGATGTTCGGGACCTCCGGCGACGGCATCCGTGATCGCCTCACGGAGTTCTCGCGGCCCGTGAGCTGCGCCTACTACTTCGCTCCCTCGCTGAACGCCCTGAGCGTGCTGGCCGGCCCCGAAGAGGGATGATCGGAAGCGTCGATCGGAAGGCATACAACCGCGAACCACGACGATCGCATCGACGAAGGAGCGCAGCAGATGAGCACGATCGTTCCCCGTTGGGAGTGGCGAACCTTCGGCAGTCACCTCTCCAAGGCACGGGATGTCTTCGACCGACTCCAACCCGACCGGGCCGGCGAGAGCGACGAGCTGTATCTCCTGCCGACGTCGGGGGCCAGCGTGAAGATCAGGGACGGCCTCGTCGACATCAAGACCCGGCACGTCGTCGATGCGAACGGCCTGGAGCTGTGGAAACCCACCCTGAAGCAGGGATTCCCATTGTCCCCGGCCGACGTGGTCGAGGTGTTCGAGGCGTTCCAGCTCCCCGCGGAGTCGGCGCCGGGTGCCGAGTCGCTCGACGCGCTCCTGGTGGCACTTCGCGAGCGGGCGTCGGAGACGAGAACGGTGGAGGTGCACAAGCGGCGCGCGCACTACGCCTTCGAGGGCTGCCTGGCCGAGGTCAGCGACGTGGAGGTGGGCGAGCGTCGCACCGGCACGATCGCCATCGAATCGGAAGACCCCGCGGCGGTCAGCCGCGCGATCGCCGCGGCCGGGCTGGTCGGCTACGTCAACACCAGCTATCCGGCCGGCCTCGCTGCGCTCATCGACGACGTGCCGGAGCGCTACGCCGTCATCGACGTGGGGACGAACTCGATCAAGTTCCTTGTCGGCGAGCCGGGCGGCGATGGCTCGTGGCGCGCCGTCCTCGATCGTGCCGAGATCACGCGTCTCGGCGAGGGGCTCGCGGAGAGCTCCGCGATCGGCACCGAGGCGTTGGAGCGAACGGCCGCGGCGATCTCCGGGATGGCCGACGAGGCGGAGCACGAAGCCGCTCGCGCCATCGTCGCGGTGGGCACGGCCGGGCTCAGGATGGCGAGCAACCGCGACGACGTGATCGCCGCGATTCACGATCGCGCCGGCGTGACGATCGAGATCATCCCCGGCGCCGAGGAGGCGCGACTCGCCTATCAGGCCGCGCTGACCTCGCTCGGCCGTCCAACGGGCACCTCGGTCGTGTTCGACACGGGTGGAGGGAGCACCGAGTTCACGTTCGGACACGGTTCGGACGTCGATGAGCAATTCAGCATCGACGTGGGTGCCGCAAGCTTCACGGAGCGATTCGGGCTCGCCGGCGCGGTGACCCGGAACGCGCTGGAAGATGCGATGGCCGGAGTCTCGATGGATCTCGACCGGCTCGACGGTCGACCGACGCCGGAGACGATCATCGCGATGGGAGGCGCGGTAACGAATATGGCCGCAGTCGCGCACGAGCTGGCGACGTACGACCCCGACGTGGTGAACGGGTCGGTGCTCGACAAGGCGGAGATCGATCGGCAGATCGAGCGCTATCAGTCGATGGACGCCGAAGCGCGCCGCACCATCGTCGGCCTGCAGCCCAAACGTGCGGAGGTAATCCTCGCCGGCGCCTGCATCGTGCGCACGGTGCTGGACAAGCTCGGCGGGGCCTCCGTCGTGGTGAGCGATCGAGGGCTTCGCCACGGAGTGCTCGCCGAGCGATTCGGTAACTAGGGGGCCACCTGAACCATTTGCTCGATGGGCGCCGCCACGATCTCGTGATCTCTGACGGAAGTTCGCGCGGCGGCCGCGAGGCTTCCATCTCCGCCTTCGCCAGGGGAACTCCGCGTCCCTCGTTTCTGGCTGTCACGTGGAATCCGTGCGGGATCGGGGAGGCAGAAACCCCGCCGGCATGTTCTGTCTCAGCGTCCGCGCAGCAAGTCGGCGATCCGCTCGGCGATGGCGATCACCGGAAGATGGGTGTTTGCGCGAGGAATGGTCGGCATGATCGAGGCGTCGGCGACGTAGACGTTCGCAATACCGTGCAGGCGCCCGTTTGCATCCACCACCGCGTCGGGGTCGCTCGCCGGGCCCATCTTGCATGTCCCGACTGGATGCCAGTACCCGCCCACCGATCTCCTGATGTACTCCGCGATCTCGTCCTCGCCGAGCCCTTGACCGGGTACGAGCTCATCCTGGAGAAGCCCCTCAATCGCTCGAGCCTTCGCTAGCCGGCGGGCGAGCCGGATCCCGGCCGCCAGGGTCGCAACGTCCTGCGCCGCCACATCAGAGAGGAAGCCGTGGTCCACGATCGGAAGGACACTGGGATCCTTCGAGCCGATCTGCACGCTCCCGCGCGACTTCGGCTTCATGACGTGGACGTAGAGATGGGCCAGAAGATCTCCAGGGTCGGGATCGGGGTCGCTCGAGATCGGTGTTCGTACGCGCATCATCAGGTGCAGGTCCCAGGTGCCCGAAGGACAGGTCTCGCTTCGGGCCTTGATCAGGGTCTGGGCGCGGTCCGGCCGGCCGACCAGATGTTCCCGCGTTCGGGCGACGAGCTCGGGGCTCGGTCGGTACACCACCTCGACCCTCGGGTGGTCGACGAGGTTTCGTCCTACCCCTGGGACATTCTCTCGGACTCCGACCGAAGCTCTGGCGAGGTCTTCTGCGGGCCCGATGCCACTTCGGAGCAGGATCGCGGGAGAGCCGTAGGCGCCCGCCGCGAGAACGACAACGTCGGCGGAGATCTCGAGTTCGTCGCCATCGACACGGACGACGGTTCCGACAGCTCTTTCGCCCTCGAAGCGCAGCCTGTCGACCAGCGCGTTGGGCATGATCCTCAGGTTCGGTCTCTCCCGTGCCGGATCGAGGTAGGCGAACGCCGCGTTCCAACGCACGTCGCCGATCGCGTTGACGCGGATCGGTGCGCAGCCTTCGGAAGCTCGGGGATCGTCGAAGTCCTCGAGCAAAGGAAGACCGATCTCCACAGCCGCGTCGAGTCCAGCGCGCATGAACGGTTCGAGGTCGCCCACGCGCGAATGACGGACATGAAGCATCTCCTCGCCGCGACGTCGGTAGGGTTCCAGCGCGGCAAAGGACCATCCCTGGTTCCCGGCCTCGGCCCACTCGTCGAAGTCCGCTGGGGATCCCCACGCGATGAAGCAGCCGTTGTGCGCAGAGCACCCGCCGACGACCTTGGCACGCCAAGAAGGCCACCCGCCTGCCAGTCCCCAATCATGGGAGGTGGCGAGCTCGTTGGCGTACAAGAGATCCTTCGGCCAACGGCCTTCCGCATAGGATCCGTGATCCGGGCCGGCTTCGATCAGGCAAACGGATCGCCCCGGGTCCTCGCTGAGCCGCGAGGCGAGAACGCAACCCGCCGATCCTCCCCCGAGGATGACCACGTCGTACGCCTGTCGATCGGATGCCATGAGGTCCTGCGACGCCGTGTCCCTCAGCTCGAGTTCCGCGCTACCGCGTAGAGGCGCCACTGGCCGGGTACGCCCTTGAGTTCGTGCAGGCCGCGATCATCGAACCTCAGCCCAGATCCCACCACGAGATCCTTCACGGTCCTCGACGCGAGCACTTCCCCGGCGCCGGCGAGGGATGCGATGCGAGCTCCGATGTGTACCGCGATCCCGCCGAGGTCGCCGGCCAGCAGCTCGACTTCGCCCGTGTGACACCCGGCTCGGATCTCGATCCCTAGGTTCCGCACGGCCTCGGCGATTGCCTGGGCACAGCCCACCGCCCTGGCTGGCCCGTCGAAGGTGGCCAGGAACCCATCTCCGGTGGTCTTCACCTCGACTCCGCGAAACCGGGAGAGTTCGGTTCTCACGCGCTCGTCGTGCGCGCGAAGCAACTCCTTCCATCGCGCGTCTCCGAGCTCGGAGGCCTTCTTGGTCGAATCGACGATATCCGTGAACAGGACCGTGGCGAGCACCCGATCCAGCTCGGGTCCTCGCCGGATGCCCGTCAGGCATTCCTGGATCTCATCGAGAATGGCTTCCTGATCTCCTACCCACGGAAGATGGTCGTCGCCCGCAAGGAGCACGAGCCTCGCTTCCGAGATCTGCTCGGAAAGGTATCGAGCCTCCTCCGTACGCACGATCCGGTCTCCCCTCCGATGCAGGATGAGGGTCGGGACTCGGATCGCCGGCAGGATTGGCCGAGTGTCGATCTCAGAGTTCATCCTGGCCAGGGTCAGAGCGGCCTGGGGACTTGCACTCTGCACGAGATACGAGGCCCAGAACTGCATGAAGCGCTCGTCCTGGGCCGCGCTGGGAGCGCGAGCGGCGCGACCTACGGGTCCGCCCCAGTTCTGCTCGATCTCGCGGAGGGAGGCGGCCAGATCCTCATCCGACTGACCCCACGGATAGTCCGACGCTCGCTGCCTTCTCGCGTAGCTGCCGTACATGATGAGGGCCAGCGTGCGGTCGGGGTACGTGGCGGCGAACAACGCGCACATCGAACCCCCTTCCGAGACGCCGAACAGCGCCGCGCGCTCTGAAGCAACGGCGTCCAACACCGCCCGGACGTCGTCCATTCGCTGCTCAAGGGTGGGCAGTTCCCGGTCAGGAACCCGATCGGAGAGGCCGGTACCCCGCTTGTCGAAGAGGATGAGACGGGCAAAGGACGCCAGCCGTGTGAGGAACCGCGCGTAGGACGGGTCTTCCCAGTTCAACTCCACGTTGGAGACCCAACCGGGCACGTACACCAAATCGGGCGGACCGTCTCCAACCACCTGATAGGCGATATGGGCGTCACCGCTTCTGGCGAACCGAGTCTCCGGTCCTCGCACCCCGCCTCCCTGGGGGTTCAGCGTACATCGCGACACGCAGTTTCCCGCACGGCGCCGCAGTTCAAGCGCGGCTGTGGCGTGTCTTCCGCCGACCCGTTGAGGCTTCGGGAAGCCGGCTCTTGAGCTGCTTCATCGGAACCTGCGTTTCCGGGCCGGCTGAGCAATGGGCAGAAGGCGAGGGCGACTAGATCTCCGACGTGGGGTCATGCGGCGGCCGCGATGCCTCCAGCTCCGCCTTCCGCCACGGAGCCACCCCGTCGACCTCGACGTCGATGGCGAAGCTGAGCGCGATCCGTACCAGGACGATCAGTCCCAACGTCAAGGCGCTGGAGAGCGTCGGGCTCACGACGATGGTGCGGATGATGTCGGCGACGACGAGGATCTCCAGGCCCAGCAGGATCGCACGGCCGAGGCGCGCACGGACATCGTCGAACACCCGCGATGCGGGACTGCCATGGGCGAGCTCGACGATGCAGCCGACGAGCGCGATGAGGCCGCCTGCGACCAGGATGAGAACGCCGATTACCTCGAACGCCTTGACAGCGTCGTTCATGATGCGTTCGAACGTCACGATCGGACCCTACCCCCGCCCACGACCTCATGGAACGAACCGTGTTCGCCCGACGGAAGCTCGATGCCCTGGGCGTTCGGCCACAGGCTGGATTCTCCCAGTCGCTCCGGTCTGCGTATGCACGAGCCTCAGACGGAGGGGAGAGCGTCGCTCAGATCCGCCTGCGCCCTCGCCCAGGCGTGACGGCCGCGGCCACCACCGCGGTCTTCGCTACCGGCGAGGGCCCTGGTGTGACGGCCTTTGCCACGACCGCGGTCTTTGCTACCGGATGACCGATGACTCCGACTCGTCCGACACGTGCTGGCCTGAGTGGCATCTTCACGCTCCTTCGGTCGTCGATTCTTCATCCGCCTCGATCGAGGCGACGATCGCCTGGATGGGGATGCGACCGTTCGCGATCAACTGGCCACCCGAACGCCGCGCCGCCGCCGCGAACGGGGCCGCCCAGAGGTTCTCCCAGATCAGCACGCCCGCGGTGCTGCCCGGGTCCATCGCTGCGGCGAGGTGGACGACGTCGTCCTCGGCCAAGAGCTCCGCGAGCTCAGCTTCGATCACTTGCAGCTCTCCGAGCTCCTCAATGTCGGAGAGCTCGGTCGCGTCGACCGAACCGTCCTCGTTCTTGGTCAGGATCAGCACGTCGATCACGCGGATCGTTCCCGCATCGACCAACGCGAGCAGCTCCGCCGCCATCTCGCCCGTGAAGTTGCTCGCACCCGCGGGAAACTCGACAACGAGATAATCGACGGGGCCGAGCTCGTCTAGCGATGTATTCGCCATCATCCGTTCCCTTCCACTCGTCGTCTGAACTGTCCCACATGGAGATCCATGAGCCCGTCACCGGCGACCTTGCGAACGGGCTCACGGGCGAACTGACGGTCCCCGTCTAACGAGAGCAGGGAGCTGCAACAGAAGCGGTCATGCCCAGAACTTCCACCACGGCCGCTTCGCAGGCGCCTCCCCGCGCTCCGCCGCCTCCTCCTCGTGGACCCGCTCCGCCTCGTGGGCGAGTCGGTCGCGCTCGGCCTCCTCGAGGAACTCCCGCTGGAACTCGTCGCCCGCGCGGGACCCCGGGGTTCTCGGCGGGTTGACGTCGAAACCCGACATTGGGCCCTCCCTCCATCTCGATGGCGGTGAGGCCACCCTACCCC
>CAVOUQ010000029.1:0-8564 GCA_963699635.1 uncultured Actinomycetes bacterium
AGCTGACATGGCGAGCGTGTTGGTCTTCGACGTGAACGAGACCTGCTCGACCTTGGCGCCCTCGGGGAGCCGTTCGCAGAGGCCTTCGGCGACGCGTGCCCGCTTGGCGAGTGGTTCGCCCGCCTGCTCCACGGCTCGCTCGCCACGACGCTGACCGACTCGTACGAGGTTTCGGCGCGATCGGCCGGCGAGCGGTCGATGTGGTTGCGGAGCCCCGGGGGATGGAGCTCCCCGACGACGAATGCGCGGCGATCCTCGGGGGTATGCAACTGCTGCGGCCCTCCGGAGGTGCCCGGGCGCTCGCCCGGCTGCAGGATGCCGGTTCGAATGGTGACCTTGACGAACTCGTCCGGGCCGACCGCCCGGGCGCAGCTCGAGCATGGCGGCCTGATTGAGCTCTTCGATCAGGTGATCTCGGTGGACGAGGTGCGCCGCTTCAAGCCGGCGTCCGAGCCCTATCTGATGGCGGCCGAGCGGCTCGGCGTCCGGCCGGAGCAGATGCGGATGGTTGCCGCGTACAACTGGGACGTCTGGGGATCGTTACGGGCCGGCTGCATACATCTCGCGGCGAGCGATTCCCTTCGTGATCGGCGAGCGACCGGGCATCGTCGGTTCCGATCTCGTCGCTATGGCCGGGCGAATCCTTCAAGCCGACATGCCGACACCGCGATCCTTGGTGCGGACGTGAGAGCGGCGGTCGATCAAGTGAGTGGGCACTCCTCGAGATGGAGGTACTGCCGGCACTCCTGATCGGTGAACCCTCGGGTCAGCCGTGCACCCGCTAGCTTCGAGCAGGTCCTCGATCCGGAGTGCCAACACGTGAATCGTTCCATCCCGGGAAGTGGTCGCCAGCCGTGAGCCGTCCGGGCTGAACGCGATGTCGAACCGAAATCCTTGGCCGCCCGTGTTGGCAACCGTGGCGATCTCCCGACCGGTCTCGGTGTCCCAGAGCCGAACGGTTCCGTCCTCGCTCGCGGTCGCGAGTTCTCGGCCGTCTGGTGAGAAGGCGGCGTCCCAGATCTGGGCTGTATTCCCTGCCAGCGTGCGGATGAGGGCACCGGTTGACACGTCCCACACCCGGATCCGCCCGTCGAGCCCTCCGCCGGCGATCTGGGTCCCGTCCGGGCTGAACGTCGCAACATTGGCAAAGAAGTGATTGTGAAGAACATAGGTCGCCGATTCGGTTGCGAGATCCCAGACGATCACGTGCTCATCCTGAGGGATATCCGTGCCACCCTGCTCGAAGACGAGATGCGTGCCCTCAGGACTGAATTCAACGGACCCCTTTCCTGCCGGGATCGAGTGGACCAGCTGTCCGGAAGCGGCGTCCCATACCACCGTCCACTGTCGGGCCGAGGTTGCGGCGAGCAGCGTCCCGTCGGGGCTGAAGTCGATGTCCTGCACGTCCCCGCTTCCCGCGACGGACGGCGACGGCAGCCGCTCGCCCGTCGCGAGGTCCCAGATCTCGATCGCGCCGCGTGGACCGCCCGCGGCGAGTCGAGTGCCGTCGGCATCAAATGCGACGGTCGTCACCCTTGTCAGGTTTGAGTCGAGAGTTCGGATCTCGGCGCCCGTCTGAGCATCGTCAAAGGCGAGGGACCCGCCCGGTTGGCCGACGACCAGCTGTTCGCCATCGGGACTGTACGCAAAGGCTCCGTGTCCGGGAACGTTCAGCCACTCGGCGCCTCCTTGACGGCTGACGTCCCAGACCTTGACGGTACCGTCCTCGCCGGCGGTTGCGAGGTGCGTCCCGTCCGGGCTGAACTTCATGCTCTGGATCAGGCTCTCGTGTCCGGTAATCGTCAGCTCCGGCAGGGCGCCCGTTGGCGTGAGACGCCAGATCCGGGCGGTCCCGTCGCCGAACCCCATCGCGAGTCGATGGCCATCGGGGCTGAACTCGATGTCGTACGCGGAGCTGGCAGCCGCGGGGACGAGAGTCATCAGGCTTCTACCCGTTCGGGGATCCCAAAGGATGGCCCTGCCGTCGGAGGTCGACGTGGCGATGCGAGAACCATCGGGGTCCCACGACACGTCGGTGAGAGGTCCCGGTACGCAGATGGCCCGGGGGCCCAAATCGGGCTTCCTCCAGTCCCCAACACAGTTTGCGATCCAGAGCTGCGTTCCATCGGGTGAGAAACCGAGCAACCCCGCGATGTTGAAGTGGGTCAGCTCCTCCCCCGTGCTGGTATCCCAGAGGTACGTCCTGCCATGGAAGAGACCCGTTAGCACATCTTGGCGCCAGACCGGCGCGGCGATGACGGAACCGTCGGGCGAGAACTCGGCCCAGCAGCAGACCGGAAGGCCGGATGGCACCGTGAGCTCGAGCAGGCGTTGGCCCGTGTCCGCGTCCCAGACGACGACAGACCCGTCGGGCCCACCTTCGGACGTCGAGATGAAACGACCGTCAGGGCTGAAGCCGACGTGGTTGAGGAGGGCATCGCCGTGGCCGCTGAGGGTGAGGACCACCCGACCGGTCTGAGCGTCGTACACAGTGGCGGTGCCGGGCTCCTGCCCCGTTGTGAGGAGCCGCGACCCGTCGGGGCTGTAGCGCACGACCCCGGTTCCCGCGGATATGGTCATGAGCAGTCGATCCGTCTGGAGTGCCAGATGGAGGGCCTCCTCCGCCTCCGGCAAGACGGTTCCGTCAAGATCCCTGGTGGTCTCGATCGCTCGGACCGCAAGGAGCACGCTCTGCTCGGCGTCGTGCCCGAGGCTGGCGACGGATGCTGCCGCGAGCTCTCGCGCGCTCGCAACCCTCGCCTCACGTTCTGCACGCCGGCCCTGGTTCGTCGCTACCGCGGTCAGGATCCCGGCAACGAGGGCGGCCGCGGTGAGCACCGCGACCAAGCCGCGCAGGCGGCGCACGGATCGGCGCTCGACTGCGCGCTCCTTGGCGAGTCGTGACTCCTCGGTGGCTCGTTCTTCGTCTCGCTGCGCTGTGCTCGCGTTGAGGTACGCACGATCGGCCGCTGAGAGTGCGAGCGTCGTCGCCTCTGCCCACATCGCAGCGTGCTCGAGCCTGGCACCGTGCAGCAGGAAGCTCGGGTCTCGTTCACCCGTATCCCACTCCGCGGCTGCGGTTGCGAGCTGGCGCTGCGTCCGGATGTCGTCGCGCGCCTCGTCGATCCAACGTCGGAGCCGCGTCCATGCGCCGAGCAGCGCCTCGTGGGCGATCTCGACCGTCGGCTCGCGCGAGGAGGGGTCGCGGTCGAACGAGAGCAGTCGATGCCGCCCGTAGGCATCGATCACCGTCGCCATCGCACGGGCATCGGCGAGCGGAAGGAGCTCCGAACGACGCACGCGCCGGCGCGTGTCCTCGCTACCCTCGCCGAGCGTCACCAGCCGAAGGAAGAGCTGCCGGCAGGCGACCTGGGCGGTTTCGTTCAGCGGTTCGTACAGCTGCTCCGCCCGCCGCGCCAGTGCGCCCGAGACGCCGCCGATCCGTCGGTACGCGTCGACCGTGAGGACGCCGTCCTGCTGCCGCTCGGCGAGCTCGGTGAGCGCGTACTGCAGGAGCGGCAGCGCGGCCGGCCGGTCGGCGACGTCGGCGATCATCGCGGCGAGGAGCATCGGCTCGACGACGAGTCCCGCGCGATCGGCCGGCGCGACGATCGCCCGCTCGAGCTCTTCGGGCGACATCGGGGTGATCGCCTCGGTGCGGGCCGCGAGCATGTCGCCGAAGCCGGGCACCGACAGCGGCTCGTCGAAGAAGTCCGCTCGAAGCGTCGAGACGATCCGGATCCGGCTTCCGGGTTCGAGGGTGGCCGCCCGGAGGCTGTCCAACACGTGCCGCCGCTCGTCGTCCGCCTCGACCAAGGTGAAGATCTCCTCGAGCTGATCGAGGACGATCAACAACTCCCCGTCCGGATCGGGCAGGACGCGGTCGACGGCACGGACGAGGCCGAGCACGTCACGCTCGAGCTCCTCCAGGAGCGACGGCGGGGGCTCGACGGCAAGGCCGAGCAGCGCCGACTCGAGCTCTTGGAGCGGGTGCGGGCCGGGCAGGACGTCGATCACGTACCAGCGGTCGGAGCCCGGGAGCGCACCTCGCCGCAACGCCGGCACGAGCCCCGCCCGGACCACCGACGACTTCCCCGATCCCGACGGCCCGATCACCGCGAGGAACCGGGACGAGGGGTCTCCGTCGCCAAAGCGAGCGACCAGTCGCCGAACGAGCACCTCCCGGCCGAAGAAGTCTCCGGCGTCGGCCTCGAGGAAGGCCCTCAGGCCCTTGTAGGGGTTGCGGATCTCGCCGCCGGGTTCGCGCACGGCTCGGGTTCCCTCGACTGCGGCGCGGTAGGCGGTCGCGACTTCGAGAACGTCGGCGAACCGGTCCTCGGGGTCCTTGGCCGTGGCGCGCGCGATCGCGCTGTCGACCGCGGCCGGCAACTCAGGTCGCGCGTCGCAAACGGACGGGAGCGCGTCGCGCAGATGGTGATCGAGGAGTGCCGAGAGTGAGGTTTCGGGGAAGGGGTGGTCGCCGCTGAGCATCTCGTACAGCACGACCCCAAGGGCGTAGATGTCCGAGCGGGGGCTGGCCGGCTCGAGTCGGATCTGCTCGGGCGAGAGGTAGGCGGGGGTGCCGCGCAGCATCATGCCCGAGGTGTGCTCCGGCGAGCCGGCGTCGAGCGCAACCCCGAAGTCCGTGAGGTATGCGTTGCCCTCCTCGTCGAGCAGGACATTGCCGGGCTTCACGTCGCGGTGGACGACGCCTTGACGGTGCGCGGCGCCGAGCGCGGCCGCGACCTGCTCGAGGATCTGCGCCGCACGCGAGGGCTCGAGGGGGCCCTCGTCGATCAGATCCTCGAGGCTGCCGCCGCGCAGGAATCGCATCACCAGGTACGCGGCGTCGGGCTCGCGCCAGTAGTCGTAGAGGGGGACGACGTGTGGGTGCTCGAGGCGCGCGACGATCTGCGCCTCATGCTCGAACCGCCGGACGAAGTCCGGGTGGTTGGCGAGCTCGGGATGCACCGCCTTGATCGCGACCTCTCGTCCGATCTGCGGCTGCGTCGCCCGGTAGACGATCCCGAACGCCCCCTCGCCGATCGGCTCGAGCAAGCGGTAGCCGCGCAGCGGCTCACCCTTCAGCTCGAGGTCCGGGTCCTGCCGGAGGATCCGCTCCTGCAGGCGCTGGAGCTCGGGGGACGGGTCGACGCCCAGCTCATCCGCCAGGAGCTCGCGTGCCCGCTGGAACGCGGCGAGCGCGTCGGCCTGCCGGCCCGACCGGTAGAGCGCAAGCATCAAGTTCGCCCAGAGTCGCTCGCGCAAGGGCTGTTGACGGACGAGGGACTCGAGCTCGCCGATCACCTCCCCGTGACGGCCGGCGGCGATGTCGACCTCCAGACGCTCCTCGAGCGTCTGGATGTGAAGCTCGTCGAGGCGGGCGATCTCACCTGAGAGCCCTTCCTCGGCGGCGAGGTCGGCGAACGCGGGACCCCTCCACAGGCCGAGAGCCTCGCGGAGGAGGCCCGCGGCCTGTTCGGCATTGCCGTTGGCGCCCCGCGCTTCGCGGAGGAGGAGCTCGAAGCGAGCGGCGTCCAGCTCATCGGTGGTGAGATGGAGGACGTACCCCGGCGTGCGACTCTCGAGCCGCTCCGCTCCGAGTGCCTTCCGCAGGTGTGACACATAGCTCTGGAGGGAGTTCCTCGCTGCTTCCGGCGGCTCCTCGCCCCAGATCAGGCCGATGAGCGCGTCGGTGGTGACGACCTGATTGGCTCGGACGATGAGGTGCGCGAGCACCGCCCGCTGCTTCGGGCCGCCGAGGACGATCGAGCCGCGTTCGCCGACGACCTCGATGGGTCCGAGGACCCTGAACCGCATCCCCGGAACGTACGCCTCGCGCGTTCGCCGCGGAAGGCGCGCCCGCCTCGCTACCCCGGCCTCCGTCCGTCCAATCTGCATTGGTGGGCACGCTCTCACGACCCGCGTGTAGAGGGCGTGTAAGGCCTCGGTTCCCGACTTTCTCGAGTTCTGACCAGCGGTTTGTTCGCCACTCCGGGCTGTGCGGATGGCCGCGTCCGGTCATGCCGGCGCTCGGCCTCCAAGGGGTCGGTCGACGGCCCGCACGGGACTCATGAGCCCGGCCCGACGGTCATCGTCGGCCGGTTCATCCGCTGAGCTCGTGGGTGGCAGGTCGCATGCCGCGGGCAATCCCGTTGCTGGACGATTGAGGACTACTCATTGGGACGGGGGAGTCGATCATGGGTCGGGCCACGCAGCATCGAGCTCGGCGAGGATGCGGTCGAGGCTCTCGGGGCCCTCCTCCAGATACGTCAGCATCGCGTCCCAGAAGCGATCGGCACCGATCTCCGGAGGCATCAGGTCGGACGCGTCGAAGCGGAAGCCGTCGCCCTCGAAGGCGGCGTGCAGCAGCTCCGCCTGATGGCGCTCGAAGGGCATGTAGTTGTTCAGGTCGAAGCGACGGTTGGCGATCATGAAGCCGGTGCCCCGGCGCGTCATCTCGGCGCCGAACTCGGGTCCGAGCAGGAACCGAACCACCTCGCGGACCTCCGGGCGGTCGACGAAGGCGGTGACCATTTCCCCGCCCCCGATGAGCTCGGGGAACCCCGCCGATCCCGAGGGGAACGGGAAGACGTCGGTCTCCGTCCCGGCCGCTCCGATCGGAAGGAACTGCTCCGCGAAACTCGGCTGCAGGTAGAGCCAGCACTGCGGCGGATCGGCCACCATCGGGCGCTGCGCATTCCAGAACGAGGCCCTGAGCGCGCCTTCGGGCCCCCCCAGTACCGAGCCGTTCGTGAAGACCACCTCGCCGAACCGCTCGAACGCTCGCCGGACCGCCTCGCTGTCGAAGGGCAGCTCGTGGAACGCCCACGCGTCGTACGTCTCGGTGCCCGCCTCCGCCAACACGAGGTTCTCGACCCAGTCGGTACCCTGCCATCCGTCCGCCTCGTCCGCCTCGACGCCGAGGCACCAGGGCGTCCGGCCGTCCGCGCGCAGCCGCTCCGCGAGCGTGTCGAGCTCGTCCAGAGTCGTCGGGATCGCATAGCCCGCATCGAGGAGCTCGGGCGCCGGATACCAGATCAGACTCTTGACGTTGAGGCTGACGAAGGCGCCATACAGGCTGCCCTCGGCGGACGGCCACGACCCGTCGGATCCGACGGTCCCCAGCCGGACGAGGTACGGGCTCTGATCGCGCTGGAGTTGCGCCGTGTCCAGGAACGCACCCAGGTCCACCAGATGGCCGTTCGAAACGAGGTCCACCATCGCCCCCGGGCCGGTGAACGCGAGGTCGGGCGGATCTCCCGGAGTCTCCCTGCTGCTGAACCATTTCCGGACCTCCGGGAAGTCGACGAGCCGCACCTCGATCCCCGTCTCCGAGGTGAACCGGTCGAGCTCGCGCAGCATCGGACTCAGGAGGGGCAGGTTCTGGTCCGTGACGGTCGGCCAGAACAGCGTGACCTCCGTCCCGGACAGGGGCCGCCCCTGCGGCGCCGGCCCGACCGCGTGGACGGGTTCGGCCTCGAGGCCTGCCGGTGCCTCACTGGGCAGGGGCGGGCAGCCGGCGCTCCCGAAGTACCGGTCACATTCGGTGTTGGTGAGTTCCCGGGTCACGCGCGACCACGCGTGCCCCACGAGCTGGGGAAACGGCAGGTTCAAGATGCCGTGCGTGCCGAGCGGACCGGCGACGACCGCGGTCGGCCCGCCGGGTGCCGGGTACTCGATCCCCGCCTCCTGCATGCTCCAGTGAAGTGCCTCGACCGTTCCCGATGGGATCGGGTCACCGATCGACGCGCTGAGGTTCACCGCGTGCAGTGCGAGGAGGACGCTGAGCTCGGGGTCCGATTGAAGGTTCGCCAGGGCGGCGCCCGTGAGCGCGGAGACCCTCGACCGGTCGCGCTCGCGCCCCACCTCCGCGCTCCGATTGACCGCCACCATCGTCAGCGTGGCCGCGACCAGCGACGCGGCGGCGAGCGCCGCGACGAACGCCCGCAGCCGCCGCACCGAACGTCGTTCCAACGAACGCTCGTGGGCCACCCTCGCGCGTTCGGATTGCGCTTCCGCCTCGTGCGCGGCGAGGCTCTTCTCGACGAACGTTCGCTCCACTCGGCCCAGGGCAAGGGGAGTCTCCGACACCCAGGAAGCGAGCCCCTCGAGCCGCGCGCCGGTCAGGAGGAAGCTGGGCTCCTCACCGGAGCCGGCCCATTCGTCGGCGCTCGCGACGAGGCGGCGGTGCGTTCGGACGTCCTCGCGGGCCTCGTCGATCCAATCGCCCAATCGCGTCCAGGTGTGGATCAACGCCTCGTGCGCGAGCTCGACGGTCGGCTCGCGCGTGAGCTCGTCTCGGTCGAAGGAGAGCAACCGGTACCGACCGAAAGCCTCGATCACGGCGTCCATCGATCCCCGGTCGACCTCGAGCGCGTCGAGCTCGGAACGGCGGACCCGGCGGCGTGTGTCCTCCGTCCCCTCCCCGAGGGTCACGAGCCTGAGGAAGAGCTGCCGGCCGGCCTCGCGCTCGGCAGCGTCCCCGTCCGTGTAGATCTGCTCCGCGCGGCGAACCAGGGCGCCCGAGACACCTCCGATCCGGTGGTAGGTCCCCAGCGTCA
>CAVOUQ010000030.1:0-6793 GCA_963699635.1 uncultured Actinomycetes bacterium
TTCAAGTGATCTCCACGCCGCTCGCAACCGAACTTCATGAGCCGGGTTCGAACGTTCGCCCATGCAGGCGAACCGGATCGTCAAGGGAGTCGTGGTCGCGGCGGTGGTCGTTTCCCTCGCGGGCGGCGGGTCACAAACCGGGATCGCGATCGTGGGCGGGACACAGGAGCAACGAGACCTGGCTCAGTGGGCGATCGGACGCTTCCAGTCCTCGGGCCTCACCGTCCCCGCGTTGGAGATCCGGTTCCATGTCCTGCTCGACGACTGTCGAGGGCGCCTCGGCTACTACGCGGATGGTGTCGTGGATGTGTGTGGAACCCACGTCAACCAGATGGCGAGCCGTACGCTCCTGCACGAGATGGCACACCGCTGGCTCGAGGTCCATGTCACGGGCGCGGCCCGCGATCGATTCCTTGACTTTCGAGGGTTGACCACGTGGAACGACCGGCACGTTGACTGGGACGAGCGGGGCTTCGAGCAGGGGGCGGAGATCATCGCGTGGGGTCTCGGCGATCAGGGCGGAGGAATCCTCATGCCGTCGATTCCGAACAACGATCGTCCGCAGCTCGTGGACGCGTTCGAGATGCTGACGGGCGCATCGCTCCCCGAGCCGTCGGCGGCCGGCTAGACCGAACCGGGTCGGGTCCGGTTTGGTGCCGCCGTCATCCTGGGTAGTCGCCGCCCGGTGCTCCACGAGGTGCCGTAGTGATTCGGCGAGGTCGATGGGCTGCGCGCGCGGTCGTGGGGATGTCGTGGCTCGCGCGCGGCCTCGGCGATCGCATCGAGGCGGTCGACGCGAACCCGGTAGTCTGCGGGGCGGACGGCTGCTTCGCGGTCGACGCGCTGGTGGTCTCGCGGAGCGCCTGACGGTCGAGGAGTCAGTCGTTCGGGCAGGCGTCGAGGTGCAGATACAGTCGGCACTCCGCGTCGGTAAAGCCGCGACGCAGCCGGTCTCGTGCCAGCGCCGTCTGATCCTGGAGGTCGACGAGGTGCAGCAGCGCCGTCCCGTCGTCCGAAGCGGCGGCGATGCGGCTCCCGTCGGGTGAGAAGGCGAGCTCCACGATCGCACCGGGGTGGCCGGGGATCGACACTACCTGTCTGAGGCTCGCAAGATCCCAGATCCTGATCACCCCGTTCTCGTCCCCGGTCGCGAGGAGGGAGCCGTCGTGGCTGAAATCGAGCGTGGTGATTCCCCCTTCCCCGGTGTCGAGAACAGGGCCCGATGTGCCGTCGTCCGCGGCGTCGAGAAACACCTCACCGACGTCGTTGACCACGGCAAGAACCTCGCCGTCGGGGCTGAAAGCGAAATCGATGGTGCGCCCCGACATCTGCACGGTGTGCGATTTCGGTCGGCCTTCCTTTTTCGACCAGACCCGCACCGTCAAGACCTGCGCGAAGGCGACCGCCTCGCCGTCGGGCGCGAACGCCGGCCCTCCCTGCCCGATGTTAAAGAATCCGTGCCCGACTCCCTTACCTGTGGCCGTGTCGATGACCTTTCCCACTTGCCCGCCGGTGGGGTACTGAGGATTCGGGATGGTCCCCCAGACGGCGACCAAGGAGCCATCCAGCGGGAACGCCACGTTCTCGACGGAGCCGTCGAACTTGCTCGACACGATGGCGCCCGTCCGCGAGTCCCAGATCGACACCGTCAAGGGTCCTCCCATGACCAGGTATCGCCCGTCCGGGCTGAACCACACCGCGGGTGCGGCGTCCAACGGCGCCCGGTCCGGCGGGACGAGGTCGATCGTCTGCAGCAATTGTCCAGTCTCGACGTCGCGAATCCCGACGGTCCCGTCGGCCTGGCCCGTGGCGAGCAGCGTCCCGTCCGGTGACAGCGCGGTGTGGACGATGGCGTCGCAGGTGCCCTCGTCGTGGGGCGGGCAGTCCTTGATGGCGCCCGTCTCGCCGGAGACCGTGAGGATCCGCCGACCCGTCGACAGTTCCCAGACCCCCGTGGCGCCGTCCGTAGCGACGATCGAGACGAGGCGCAGATCCGGTGTGAACGAGACGTCGGAGAAGCCACCGAGGCTTCTCGCGGCCGACACCGGGGCGGCCTGCCACAGAACCTGCTCCGCCTCGGGAACCGCGCGTCCGTCCTGCGCAACCGTGTCCATCGCCTGGAGAGCGAGCAAGATGGCCAGGTCGCGGTCGCTTCTGAGCGCCGCCGTGGCCTCTCCGGCGAGCTCCCGGGCGGTGGCGAGACGTGACGCCCGTTGCGCGCTCGCGTTCTGCGAAAGGGCGATCGTGGTGAGCGTCGCAGCCACGAGGGCCGCAACGGTCAGCACGGCCACGAGCGCCCGGGCGCGGCGAAGGGACCGGCGCTGCAGGACGCGTTCGCGTTCGACGCGCGCGGTCTCGGCCGCGGCCTCGGCGTCCCGCGACGACAGGCTCTCGGCCAGAAACGCGCGCTCCGGCCGGGTGAGGGCGAGCTCGGTACCCGTCGCCCATCCCTCGACGTGATCGAGCCGCACCCCCCGGACCAGGAAGCTCGGCTCGCGGCCCGAGACCTCCCATTCGGACGCGGATTGCGCGAGCCACCGGTGCTGTCGAAGGTCCTCGCGCGCCTCGTCGATCCAGGTTCCGAGCCTCGCCCACGCCCCGAGGATGGCCTCGTGCGCGACCTCGACCGTCGGCTCTCGAGTCGCGGGATCGCGATCGAACGTCAGCAGGCGGTGACGCCCGTAGGCCTCGAGGGCCGAGTCCAGGGCGGGCTGGTCGACCTCGATCGTCGACAGCTCGGACAGGCGCACCCGCCTCCGGGTGTCGGCCGTGCCCTCTCCCAGGGTGACGAGCCGGAGGAAGAGCTGTCGCACCGCGTGGCGTCCGACCGGGTCTCTCGTGAGGTAGAGGTGCTCGGCGCTCGCGGCGAGGGCGCCGACGACCCCACCGATCTCCATGTAGGAGTCGAGCGTCAGCCGCCCGTCCACGCGGCGGTCGAACAGCTCGGTGAGCGCGAACTGCACCAGCGGGAGCGTGCCGGGCTGCTCCGCGACGTCGGCCGCGATCTGCGGAACGAGCGCCGCGTCTACGGTGAGGCCGGCCCGCTGCGCTGGCCGAACGACCGCCCGCTCGAGCTCCTCCGGTGTGAGCGCCGCCACCGGCTCGGTGGTGGCCCCGAGGAGCTCGCCGATTCGCGGGTACCGAAGCGGACGGTCGTAGAAGTCGGCGCGTAGGGTGACGACGACCCGGATCCGGCTCGCGGGGTCGGCGGTCGACACCCGAAGGCTCTCGAGCAGCAGCGCGCGCTCGGCCTCGTCCTCGGTCTGTGTGAAGACCTCCTCGAACTGGTCCACGACCAGAAGGAGCTCGGCCCCCTCGGGCAGGAGCTCGTCGACCGCGTTCAGCAGACCTCGGGAGCCCGACTCGAGCTGTCCGAGCAGGCCGGCGGGTGGCCGGACGGCGACGCGGATGAGGGCCGCCTCGAGCTCCTCGAGCGGGTGATGGCCGGGGTGCATGTCCGTCACGAACCACGCGTCGGAGCTCGGGATGGCCCCTCGGCGGATGGCGGCGACGAGACCGGCTCGGACGGCCGAGGACTTCCCGCTGCCGCTCGGCCCCACGACGGCGAGGAATCGCGCCGCCTGACCGCTCCCGGAAAGGCGGGCGAGCAGTCGGTCGACCAGGGCCTCGCGGCCGTAGAAGTCGGGCGCGTCCGCCTCGGAGAAGGGGCGAAGGCCTTTGTACGGGTTGCGGACGTTGTCCTCTGCGCCGGTCGCGGTCGACGGCGTCGGGCCGAGCATCGGCGCGAGGTCCGCAAACAGGGCCGATGCGTCGGCGCGGCCGTCGAGCGTCTCCTTCGCGAGGTCCGCGAGGGCATCGAGGTCGTCGTCCGAGGTCGCGGTCCCTATCCCGACGCGGAAGTCGCCCACATATGCGTTGCCCTCGTCGTCGAACAGGACGTTGGAGGGACGCAAGCCCCCGTGGACTATCCCGCGCCGATGCGCGGCGCCGATCGCCGAGGTGACCTGCTCGAGCAGCCGCTTCGCTCGCGCCGGCTCGAGAGGCGATGCGTCGAGCAGGTTGCGAAGGCTGCCGCCCCGCAAGAACCTCGACACCAGGTAGGCCCGGCCGGACTCGCGCCAATAGTCGTAGATGGGCGCGACGTGCGGATGCTCGAGCGCCGCGACCGCCTGCGCCTCCGGCTCGAAGCGGCGAACGAACGCCGGATCGCTCGCCAGGTGCTCGTGCACCACCCGGACCGCGACCTCTCTGCCGAGGTGCGGCTGCGTCGCCCGGTACAGGACCCCGAGCGAACCCTCGCCGACCCGTTCGAGGAGCCGGTATCCGCGGAGCGGCTCGCCCCGGACCTCGAGGTCCGGGCTCTGCTGAAGGATCCGCTCGTGGATCCGGCGCAGCTCCGGCGACGGGTCGATGCCGAGCTCGTCGGCGAGGATCGTGCGGGCCCGCTCGTAGGCGGCGAGCGCCTCGGCCTGCCGTCCCGCGCGATAGCACGCGAGGAGCAGCTGCCCCCACAACCGTTCCCGAAGCGGGTACCGGGCGGTAAGGGCCTCGAGCTCGCCGATCACTTCGCCGTGGTCGCCGAGCGACAGGAGCGCCTCGATCCGGTCCTCGATGGCGGACAGCCGGAGCTCGTCCAGGCGGGCCGCCTCGGCGCGGAGCGACGGCTCCTCCGCGAGGTCGGCGAACGCCGGCCCGCGCCAGATCGCCAGAGCGTGATCGAAGGCCGCGACCGCGGCCCCCGCGTCGATCGGCAGCAGGCGCCGGGCGTCCCGGAGCTTCGCCTGGAAGGCAAGCGCGTCGACCTCCGATGGCTCGGCGCGCAGCAGGTATCCGGCCCGGCTCCCGTCGAGCCTCCCGGGCCCGAGGGCCTTTCGCAGGTGCGAGGCGTAGGTCTGGAGCGAGTTCCGCACCGCCTCCGGCGGTTCCTCCCCCCACACCTCGTCGATGAGGACCTCGGTGCGGACCAGGTGGTTGGCCCGAAGGAGCAGGTGGGCGAGGACGGCCCGCTGCTTGGGGCCGCCGATGGGGATCGGGCCGCCCCCGTTCTCGGACACCTCCAGGGACCCGAGGACGCGAAACTCCATCCGCCGACGGTACCCGCCGCCGGACCCGATGGACATCCCCAGCTCGGGCCGGGTGCCGGTACTCACGGGCGGACGGTGCGATCGATCGCTTGAAGAACGCTTGAAGCGCCCGCCATGCGGCCCGCACGCAGCTCGCACGGGGGGCTCATGAGCCCGGCTCGACCGTCCGCACATGCGGATCGGTCGGTGGGTCGGGGCGGTGGCGGTGGCGGCGATCGCGCTCTCGGGCGCCGGGGGTCCTCGGGAGAGCGAGGCATCGGCGCCGCACGGGGTCACGGTCGAGGGCGGGACGAGCGAGCAGCGCGAGCTGGCGCGCTGGGCCATCGGCCGGTTCGACGACGCCGGCCTCGAGCTGCCGTCGATCGAGATCCGCTTCCACGCCGACGGAGGCGGATGCGGCGGGCACCTCGGCTACTCGCGCGGCGGCGTCGTGGACGTGTGCAGCACCCTCGTGAACGCGATGAGCCGAAGGATCGTCCTGCACGAGCTGGCGCACGCGTGGGCCGCCGTTAACGTCACGGGTGCCGCACGCACTCGTTTCCTGCGGCTCCGAGGTCTCAACAACTGGAGCGACGTCGGCGTTCCGTGGAGCGAGCGCGGTTTCGAGCACGCGGCCGAGATCATCGCGTGGGCGATCGGGGAGCGGATCCTCACGCCGACCCTTCCGAACGTCGCTCCGCAGGAACTCGCCGCGGCTTATCGCGCGCTCACGGGTGATCCGCTGCCGCTCGCCGCCGAGACGAACGTTCTGGACCTGGAGGGAGGATCGAGATGAATGTGAGGCATGGCACGCTCGGGTGGTGGGCACGGTTCGGTCTGGTGGGGATGCCACTGGTTCTGGCACTGACCGCGTGCAGCAGCAAGGAGACCACCCGCACGGAGGCGTCGGCTACCCCCATTACCTCGCCTGCTGATCCAACGGCGATCGAAGGGTCTTTCGACGTGGGAGGGTACGAGCTGTACATGGAATGCCAGGGCAGCGGCTCGCCAACGGTCGTCTACCTGCATGGCTACATCTTCGATTCGTATGGCGGCTCTCGGCTGAACGCGGGCGGGATCCCCGATCTCCTCACCGACCGCCACCGGGTCTGTACCTACGACCGCGCGAACGTCGGAGAAAGCGACTCCGTGCCCGGTCCCCGGACGGGCACGGACAGCGTCCGTGACCTGCACGCCCTTCTCGAGGCCGCGCAGGTTCCCGGTCCGTACGTGCTCCTCGGGGCTTCTTTCGGCGGATTGATCGCCGACATGTACGCGGCGACCTACCCGGATCAGGTCGTCGGGATGGTGTTGCTCGACGCCAGCTTGCCTCACGACCCCGACACCGATCACTTCGTGCCGGAGGACCAGCGCGCCTCCCTGAACGTGTGGAGAGGCACCGTCGAACGCATCGATCAGACGGCTACCTGTGTGGCGGCGCAGGCGCTCGAGGAGAAAACGCCCGACATTCCCGTCACGTACCTGGCCACGAAGGAGCTCGACCTCGATCCCTCCTGGCCCGTCCAGCAAATGACTGCGGCGATCCGCAGGATCCAGCGGGACTTCGTCGCGCAGTTCTCGCCGGGACGCCTCGTCTTCGTCGACACGTCTCATTACATGGAGCCCGTGATCCCCGATCGGATCGCCCAGGAGGTCGAGCGAGTGATCGAGGCGTCGACGTCGGGCTGAGCGTCGGCGCACGCGCCTGAGGCCGACCGGCTACCCGGTCGCGCAAAGCCGCCTACACGAACTGGGTAGGGTCCGGCTCG
>CAVOUQ010000031.1:0-9063 GCA_963699635.1 uncultured Actinomycetes bacterium
TTGAAGCCCTGGTCGTGCCCCGTTTTCGACGTTGCTCGGGTGCCCGAAGTCCTGGCCGCCTGCAGCCCGACTTCATGCACCTCACAGCGGCTCCGCAGGCGCCTCGCTCAACGGTTCCCTCATGCGGTCGGCGTCCTGGGCGAAACGGATGGTTCTCGCGGTGATCGTCCTCCTGACGCTCGGCGGGAGCCGAGTCCCCGGATCCATGACGGTGGTGGGAGGCTCGCCGGACCAGCGTGCGATGGTGCGATGGGCCGGTGCTCGGTTCGAGACCGTTGGGCTCGGGCTCCCGTCGCTCGAAGTGCGGTTCCACGCGGATCGGGCCGAGTGCGGAGATCGCCTCGGCTACTACCACTCCGGGATCGTGGACGTGTGCCGTCACCACACGGATGTGTGGGCTGCTCGCGATCTCCTTCACGAGATGGCGCACGGATGGCTCGATGCGAACCTCGCTGAGGCCGATCGCGAGCGGTTCCTCAAGCTCCGAGGCCTCTCCACGTGGAACGATCCGCGCGTGGCCTGGGACGAACGCGGGTTTGAGCAGGCCGCCGAGATCATGGCGTGGGCGATCGGCGATCAGGGGGAGGGGATCATGATGCCGTCGATCCCCGACAACGATTCCGCCCGCTTGACTGCCGCGTACCGCGTGCTGACCGGGATGCCGTTTCCCATCTCATCAATCTGGGCGGACGGCAGCGTCGCGGTCGATGCACTCGTCATTCCGCGGAACGTTTGACGGGCGAGACGGTCACTCCTTCGAGCACGCCTCGAGGTGCAGATACAGTCGGCACTCCGCGTCGGTAAAGCCGCGACGCAGCCGGTCTCGTGCCAGCGCCGTCTGATCCTGGAGGTCGACGAGGTGCAGCAACACCGTCCCGTCGTCCGAAGCGGCGGCGATGCGGCTGTCGTCGGGTGAGAAGCCGAGCTGGATGATTTCCCCCGGGTGGCCGGGGATCGACGCTACCTGCCTGCGGCTCGCAAGATCCCAGATCGTGATCACCCCGTTCTCGTCCCCGGTCGCGAGGAGGGAGCCGTCGTGGCTGAATTCGAGCGTGGTGATTCCCCCCGCCCCGGTGTCGAGAACAGGCCCCGATGTGCCTTCGTCCGCGGCGTCGAGAAACACCTCACCGACGTCGTTGACCACGGCAAGGACCTCGCCGTCGGGGCTGAAAGCGAAATCGATGGTGCGCCCCGACATCTGCACGGTGTGCGATTTGTGTCGGCTCGACCAGACCCGCACCGTCAAGACCTGCGCGAAGGCGACCGCCTCGCCGTCGGGCGCGAACGCCGGCCCGCCTTGCCCGCCGTTGAACCATCCGCGTGCGATCGCCTCACCGGTGGCCGTGTCGATGATCCTGCCCTCTTGCCCGCCGACGGGGGGTAGCGGCCCTGCGGAGCGGTTTCCCCAGACGGCGACCAACGAGCCATCCAGCGGGAACGCCACGTTCTCGACGGAGCCGACGAACTTGCTCGACACGGTGGCGCCCGTTCGCGAGTCCCAGATCGACACCGTCAAGGGTCCTCCCATGACCAGGTATCGCCCGTCCGGGCTGAACCACACCGCAGGTGCGGCGTCCAACGGCGCCCGGTCCGGCGAGACGAGGTCGATCGTCTGCAGCAATTGTCCGGTCTCGACGTCGCGAATCCTGACGGTCCCGTCGGCCTGGCCCGTGGCGAGCAGCGTCCCGTCCGGTGACAGCGCGGTGTGGACGATGGCGTCGCAGGTGCCCTCGTCGTGGGGCGGGCAGTCCTTGATGGCGCCCGTCTCGCCGGAGACCGTGAGGATCCGCCGACCCGTCGACAGTTCCCAGACCCCCGTGGCGCCGTCCGTAGCGACGATCGAGACGAGGCGCAGATCGGATGTGAACGAGACGTCGGAGAAGCCACCGAGGCTTCTCGCGGCCGACACCGGGGCGGCCTGCCACAGAACCTGCTCCGCCTCGGGAACCGCGCGTCCGTCCTGCGCAACCGTGTCCATCGCCTGGAGAGCGAGCAGGATGGCAAGGTCGCGGTCGGTTCTGAGCGCCGCCGCGGCCTTTCCGGCGAGCTCCCGGGCGGTGGCGAGACGTGACGCCCGTTGCGCGCTCGCGTTCTGCGAAAGGGCGATCGTGGTGAGCGTCGCAGCCACGAGGGCCGCAACGGTCAGCACGGCCACGAGCGCCCGGGCGCGGCGAAGGGACCGGCGCTGCAAGACGCGTTCGCGTTCGACGCGCGCGGTCTCGGCGGCGGCCTCCGCGGCCCGCGACGACAGGCTCTCGGCCAGGAACGCGCGCTCCGGCCGGGTGAGGGCGAGCTCGGTGCCGGCCGCCCACCCCTCGACGTCATCGAGCCGCACCCCCCGGACCAGGAAGCTCGGCTCGCGCCCCGAGGCCTCCCATTCGGACGCGGATTGCGCGAGCCACCGGTGCTGCCGAAGGTCCTCGCGCGCCTCGTCGATCCAGGTTCCGAGCGTCCCCCAAGCTCCGAGGATGGCCTCGTGTGCGACCTCGACCGTCGGCTCTCGAGTCGCGGGATCGCGATCGAACGTCAGCAGGCGGTGCCGCCCGTAGGCCTCGAGGGCCGAGTCCAGGGCGGGCTGGTCGACCTCGATCGCTGATAGCTCGGACAGGCGCACCCGCCTCCGCGTGTCGGCCGTGCCCTCGCCCAGGGTGACGAGCCGGAGGAAGAGCTGTCGCACCGCGTCGCGTCCGACCAGGTCTCTCGTGAGGTAGAGGTGCTCGGCGCTCGCTGCGAGGGCTCCGGCGACCCCACCGACCTCCTGGTAGGCATCGAGCGTGAGCCGCCCGTCCACGCGGCGGTCGAACAGCTCGGTGAGCGCATACTGCACGAGCGGGAGCGTGCCGGGCTGCTCCGCGACGTCGGCCGCGATCTGGGGGACCAGTCCCGCGTCGACGGTGAGGCCGGCTCGCTGCGCGGGTTGGACGATCGCCCGCTCGAGCTCCTCGGGCGTGAGCGGCGCCACCGGCTCCGTGGTCGACCCGAGGAGCTCGCCGATCCGCGGGTAGCGGAGCGGCCGGTCGTAGAAGTCGGCGCGTAGGGTCACGACGACCCGGATCCGGCTCGCCGGGTCGGCGGTCGACACGCGAAGGCTCTCGAGCAGCAGGGCGCGCTCCGCCTCGTCCTCGGTCTGCGTGAAGAGCTCCTCGAACTGGTCGACGACCAGCAGGAGCTCTGCTCCCTCGTGCAGCAGCCGGTCGACGGCGTTCAGCAGGCCCCGCGGGCCCGACTCGAGCTGTCCGAGCAGACCGGCGGGTGGCCGGACGGCGATGCGGACGAGCGCCGCCTCGAGCTCCTCGAGCGGGTGGTGGCCCGGGTGCATGTCCGTGACGAACCACGCGTCCGAACCCGAGATGTCCCCCCGGCGGATGGCGGCGACGAGCCCGGCCCGAACGGCCGAGGACTTGCCGCTGCCGCTCGGTCCCACGACGACGACGAAGCGGGCCGCCTGCCCGTTGCCCGACAGGCGCGCGAGCAGTCGCTCGACGAGGGCCTCGCGGCCGTAGAAGTCCGGCGCGTCGGCCTCCGAGAAGGGGCGGAGGCCCTTGTACGGGTTGCGAACGTCTGCGTCTGCGCCGGTCGCGGTCGACGGCGTCGGGCCGAGCATCGGCGCGAGGTCCGCAAGCAGCGCCGATGCGTCGGTGCGGCCGTCGAGCGTCTCCTTCGCGAGGTTCGCGAGGGCATCGAGGTCGTCGTCCGGCGTCGCGACCCCGATCCCGACCCGGAAGTCGCCCACGTAGGCGTTGCCCTCGTCGTCGAACAGGACGTTGGAGGGACGCAGTCCCCCGTGGACGACCCCGCGCCGGTGCCCGGCGCCGATCGCCGAGGTGACCTGCTCGAGCATTTGCGTCGCTCGCGCCGGCTCGAGGGGCGATGCGTCGAGCAGCTCGCGAAGGCTGCCGCCCTGCAAGAACCTCGACACCAGGTAGGCCCGGCCGGACTCGCGCCAGTAGTCGTAGATGGGCGCGACGTGCGGATGCTCCAGCGCCGCGACCGCCTGGGCCTCCGGCTCGAAGCGGCGAACGAACGCCGGATCGCTCGCCAGGTGCTCGTGGACCACTCGGACCGCGACCTCCCTGCCGAGGTGCGGCTGCGTCGCCCGGTACAGGACCCCGAGCGAACCCTCGCCGACCCGTTCGAGGAGCCGGTACCCGCGGAGCGGCTCGCCGCGGACCTCGAGGTCCGGGCTCTGCTGAAGGACCCGCTCGTGGATCCGGCGGAGCTCCGGCGACGGGTCGATGCCGAGCTCGTCGGCGAGGATCGTGCGGGCTCGCTCGTAGGCGGCGAGCGCCTCCGCCTGCCGTCCCGCGCGGTAGCAGGCGACGAGCAGCTGGCCCCACAACCGCTCCCGGAGAGGGTGCCGAGCGGTCAGGGTCTCGAGCTCGCCGATCACCTCCCCGTGGTCGCCGAGCGAGAGGAGCGCCTCGATCCGGTCCTCGAGGGCCGAGAGCCGCAGCTCCTCCAGGCGGGCGGCCTCGGCGCGCAACGACGGCTCCTCGGCGAGGTCGGCGAACGCCGGACCGCGCCAGATCGCGAGGGCATCGTCGAACGCGGCGACCGCGGCCCCTGCGTCGATCGGGAGCAGCCGACGGGCGTCGCGCAGCCTCGCCTGGAAGCGCAGGGTGTCGACCTCGGACGGCTCGGCGCGAAGCACGTATCCCGCGCGACTCCCGTCGAGCCTCTCCGGCCCCAGCGCCTTTCGCAGGTGCGAGGCGTAGCTCTGCAGCGAGTTCCGCGCCGCTTCCGGCGGCTCCTCGCCCCACACCTCGTCGATCAAGACCTCGGTGCGGACCAGGTGGTTCGCGCGGATCAGCAGGTGGGCGAGGACGGCCCGCTGCTTGGGGCCTCCGAGCGGGATCGGGCCGCCCCCGTTCTCGGAGACCTCCAGGGATCCGAGGAGGCGAAACTCCATTCGCCGACGGTACCCGTCCCCGTTCCCGAAGGACATCCCCAGCTCCGCCCGAGCCCCGGCGTTCACGGACGAACGGTGCGATCGATCGCTTGAAAGACGCTTGAAGCGGTCGCCACGCCGCCTCCACGTGGCCCGCACCGAGGACTCATGAGCCCGGCTCGACCGTCCGCCCATGCGCATCGGGCGGTGGATCGGGACGGTGGCGGTGTTGGCGATCGCGCTCTCGAGTAGCGGGCGCCCCTCTGCCGGCCAGGCCTCGGCGCCCCGCGGGGTCACGGTCCTGGGCGGAACGAGTGAGCAGCGCGAGCTGGCGCACTGGGCCGTCGGCCAGTTCGACGCGGCCGGCCTCGAGCTCCCGTCGATCGAGATCCGGTTCCACGCGGACGCACGCGGGTGCGGCGGGCACCTCGGCTACTCACGCGGCGGCATCGTCGACGTGTGCAGCACCCTCGTGAACGCGATGAGCCGTCGGATCGTGCTGCACGAGCTCGCGCACGCTTGGGCGGCGGTCAACGTCACCGGCGCCGACCGCGCGCGCTTCCTGCGACTCCGAGGCCTCGACGAACTGGAACGACGTCAACGTCCCGTGGAGCCAGCGGGGGTTCGAGCACGCGGCCGAGATCATCGGCTGGGCGATCGGGGAGCGGATCTTGTCGCCGACGCTGCCGGACACCGACCCCGACGCAGCTCGCGACGGCGTACCGGACGCTCACGGGCATGCACGCTGCCGGCGGGTCGCTAGACGAACTGGGTTGGGTCCGGTTCGGTGCCGGCCGGCCACCCCGGATAGTCGTCGCCCGGGTAGTCCCACGGAGTGCCGTAGCAGTCGGTGAGCTTCGGGAGCGGCCGCGCGTCGGTGCGCGGGTTCCTCCCAAAGGTGAAGACGTGCTCGAAGTCGTGCGCGTGCTCGATCCGGCTCGTGAGGTGGGGCAGTCCCCAGTTGTCCTCGATGAATCGCAGCGGCGTCGAGAACTCGCCCTCGGCATCGTCCACGTAGCCCTTCCGCGCGTACGGCGACGCGACGATCATCGGCACGCGGAAGCCGAGGCCGAGGTCGTCGACCTCGGGCGGCGGGACATGGTCGTAGCACCCGCCCCACTCGTCCCACGTGATGAAGATGGCCGTGTGCTCCCACCCGTCGCTCTGCATCACGGCGTTCGTGAGGTCGGCGAGCCAGTTCTGCGCGAAGCACGTGCTCTCCGGCGGGTGGTCGGAGAGCTCGAAGCGGGGAGTGACCCACGTGACGGAGGGGAGCTTGTCCTGCTCGATGTCCTTCACGATGCGGTCGACGGGGCGGATCGTCTCGGGGCGCCACAGGTCGGTGTGGAAGACGCCTGCGACGCCGTTGAGCGCGTTCCAGAAGTAGCCGCTCTGGTTCGGGCTCGCCGCGTAGTACGCCCAGCTCACGCCGGCGTCCTCGAGCTGCTCGGGGACGGTGCGAAAGTCGAAGCAGGAGTCGTGCTTCGTGAGGTTGCCCTGACTCGTCCTTGATGAGCACGAAGACGTTGTCGCCGACGGCGTCGCAGCCCCAGCTCTTGAATCGCTTGCCGTCCTCCTCCTCGCGGGTCTCGATGTTCTCGGGGTTGTCGAGCGCGCCGCCGGACTGACCGGCCACGAAGAAGAAGTGGTTCGGATACGAGGGCCCGGCGACCGAGGCGTAGAAGTTGTCGCAGAGCACGTAGTCGTCCGCGAGCTGCCAGTAGACTGGAACCCCCGTCCCCTCGAAGGCCGTGTACGCCCAGGGGTCGCCGAACTGGCCCTGCCCGAACCCGTCGTAGGTCCCGCCGTTCACGTCGTTCAGATGCGCGGCGCGATCGTGCGGAAGGTCGCCGGGCAGCCAGTGCGGGGTGGGGATGAGCTCGACCTCGGTCCCGAACTTCACGCCGGTCGTCGATCCGTTCGCCCCGGGGTACCGGCCGAACAGGTTGTCGAAGCTCCGGTTTTCGAGCATGACGTAGATCACGCGCTTGATCGGCCACTGCGTCTCGGTCGCGACGACGGTGGCCGTCGCGCTCGGCGTGATCACCGGGTTCTTCCGGCCGCCGCCCGTGCAGGCGTACAGAGTCGCGCCGGCGAGGGCGAGCCCGGACGTGCGCAGGAAGCGGCGGCGCGAGAACCACGGCGAGCGATCGTGGTCCGGCCTCGAGGATCCCGGGATCGGCTCGCGCGCGTGCGGCGAGGGGTGCTGGTGCGGGCTGTGCACGGTCTTGGACCCTATCAAGCAATCTCGAGTAGGGCGGCCGAACTCGGCACGCCGCAATTCCCCCACCACGATGCGGCCTTTTCTGACACTGGCCGGTATTCGTTGCAACGCAGGGATGTCGGGCTAAGCCTAGCTAGGCCGACGTGCTCGGCTGAGCGAGTCCCTCCCCGACGGGTACCGCGGGGTGGGCGTGGTCGCCGTTCGCTGAGAGCTACGTCGGAGTTCTGAAGTCGCGGGACGAGTTCAGCGACTGACCGATCCGCCGCCGATGAGTGAACGACTTCTGAGTGAGCTTGCGCCCGTTCGGCCCGACGCCCTAGCATCCGCACGCCGAAGAGCACCGGCTCGTAGACGAGGCAGGGGGAGCTCAGCATGCGCAGGCTCATCCCGATCGTTGCTTGTGCGGTCCTGGGCGTCGGACTCACCGCCGCGCCCCCCGCCGCAGCCGCGTTTCCGGGAGCGAACGGGAAGATCGCCTTCTGGACCTTCCGCGATGGCAACGCCGAGGTCTACTCGATGAACGCCGATGGGACAGCCCAGACGAACCTCACCAACAACGCGGCGGCGGACTACAACCCCGCCTGGTCCCCCGACGGCACGAAGATCGCCTTCCGACCGACCGCGACGGCAACTACGAGGTCTACGTCATGAACGCCGACGGAACCGGCCAGGCCAGGCTCACCAACAACGCGGCGAGTGACCTCGACCCCCGCCTGGTCACCCGACGGCACCAAGATCGCCTTCCAGACCGACCGCGACGGCAACTTCGAGGTCTACGTCATGAACGCGAACGGGACGGCCCCGGCGAACCTCACCAACAACACGGCGAGTGACCTGGCCCCCGACTGGTCCCCCGACGGCACCAAGATCGCCTTCATGACCTACCGCGACGGCGACCCCGAGGTCTACTCGATGAACGCGAACGGGACGGCCCAGACCAACCTCACCAACAACGCGGCCCGTGACTTCGGCCCGTCCTGGTCCCCCGACGGTACGAAGATCGCCTTTGATACCGAACGCGGCGTCAGCTTCACCTATGAGGTCTACGTCATGAACGCGAACGGGACGGCCCAGACCAACCTCACCAACCACGCGGAGGATGACTACCTTCCCGCCTGGTCCCCGGACGGGACCAAGATCGCCTTCTATACCTTCCGTGATGGCAACGCCGAGGTCTACTCGATGAACGCCGATGGGACAGCCCAGACGAACCTCACCAACAACGCGGCAGGTGACGGCAGCCCCGACTGGCAGACCATCCCCGCCCCGCCGCCACCCCCGGCCGCCACCTGCCAGGGCGAGCCGGCCACGATCCAGGGAACCGACTCATCCGAGACCATCGCTGGGACCTCCGGAAACGACGTGGTCGCGGCCCTCGGGGGCGATGACGTCGTCAACGGCGGCGGAGGAGACGACCTCATCTGCGCAGGAGAGGGCTTCGACGTTGTCAACGCCGGAGGAGGGGACGACTCGGCTACAGGAGGAAGCGGCGGCGACGCCCTGAACGGGGGATCGGGCATGGACGTGCTGAAGGGCAACACCGGTGACGACATGCTCAAGGGAGGAGCCGGCAACGACACTCTGAGAGGAAACCCCGGGGTGGACATCGCACACGGTGGGCCCGGGACCGATGACTGCAAGGCCGAGAGCGAGTTCGGCTGCTGAGGGTGCCCGCCCCGCGATCCGGCACCACGACGACCAGGAGGTCAGACCTGGTGATCCGATCGTCTACGCCGCCACCGACGTGGTGCTCGCGATGCGACGGCGATCCGGCCTCGATCTCCAGGCATGCCCGACCCGCCACGGTCCTCTTCGACATCGTTTCGAGGTGAGCACGCTGATGATTCGCACAGCCGATATCGCCGATGAGCCGGACGAGGGGATCGGGTGATGACCGCACTCCACGGATCAAACTGTACGCAGACGTCCCGTACCACGGTTGAAGATGTCC
>CAVOUQ010000032.1:0-55787 GCA_963699635.1 uncultured Actinomycetes bacterium
TCCCGCCCCCTCGTTGGTGACAAAGCGATCGCTTTGTCGCTCTACGTGTTCGCCCTGTTCACTCTTGGCTTCTCCCTCGATTCCCAGCCACCGTTCCTCTACAACTGGGAGGAATACACGGTCTGGGGGCTTATGCCCGGTCTGATGGATCCCGGCCAGGCCATCCTACATTCACTAGCGCTGACCGACGGACTGATGACCGATAGCGGCTTGACACCTGCGCTGATGGCGCCCCTGTTGTTCTTGGGAACACTGGGAGGGCCCGATCTTTGGTTGTTGCGGCTCTTTCCTCTCGCCTTCAGCACCTTGGCGGTCCCACTTACCTACCTGATCGGCAGTGAAACCTACGGTCGTCGAGTTGGGTTGTTGGCCGCCCTCTTCACGGTAGCCTCAGCCGGCTTCGCGCTGTACGCCCGCACGGCAACCAATGTCGGCATTTCGCTAACCCCAGGTTGCTCACCGTGTGGCTCCTGCTGCGCTGGCAGAAGCGACCCACGTGGCGGGGGAGCGTCCTCCTCGGCGCACTATTTGTCCTGGAAGCATATTTCTACGCCACCATTCGCTTCTTGGTGTTGCTGGCGATACCTCTGGTGGCATTCACCATCTGGCGCCAGCGACCGGCGCGCCCACTCCTCCACGCGGTCTTGCTCTTCGCCCCGCTGCTGTTGGTGTTGTTCTGGCTGCGCCCTGCCAGTCCGCCAGTCTTCGGCAGTCTATTGGACTACTACAAAGGTCGCGGCGAACAGATCAGTGTCCATATATGAGCAGAACGCTTGGGGGCTCGTGCCGAAACCGTTGCAGAAAGAACCGTGGCTGCCAGCGGGTCTTGACCCCAGATTGGCGGGCGCGATCGTCATGGTCAAGGGCAACATCGAGAGACTATGCGAACCTGTATCTGAGCGCCGATACCTCGTCCGCCACGCTTGACTTCTGGAACGCGCGAGGACGGCTGTACCAACCCCTGCTCACGCCGTTCCTCCTGCTTCGGGCTTGCCGTCGCCCTGCGCGAATGGCGCAGGGTAGACAGTGGCACGCTGTTGTTGCTCCTCTTCGGAACTAGTCTGCCAATCATATTGACTAACAACGTGCACATCGGGCGCCTTCTGCTCAGTCTGCCCCGCTCTTCCTCTTCGCGGGTCGTGGGCTCTCACTGGTGCTCGACAACCTTACCTGGCCCCGACCCTGTAACTCTCCACGGCGACCCTGGCTACGTTTGCTCGCCGCGTTGGTGACGGTGGCTCTTTCCGTTTACTGGGGCATCGTCCGCCCTGGCGTCTGGTTCCCGAGCCCTCCGGACGTCGTCGTGGCGCTGGCGCTCCTCGTACCGCTCACCTTGGTGCTCTCTTCCCGCCAGGCGTTTGCGGTCGCCTCCGCCTCGATAGTCGTGATTCTCGGCACCGCCGCCGCCCAGGAGCACTCCTTACCCAAGCCCGAGCATTACCCGTATACCCTTGCCGCAACGATCCGCGCGCTGCCCGGCGACGGGCCCATCGTGCTGGTCTCGCGGCGGGGCGCGGGCGACATGGGGGAGATGGAACGAGCTCACTGGCACTCTACCTGCGAGACCATTTCGTCGTGAGCCTGGGTCTGCCGTCTGACTGGGGACAGCAGGGCGACAAGCGGGCGGTCTACGACGTCACCGGGTACGCCCAGAACCCGGGCGCCTCCCCGCTAGGTTGCCGCCAGAAGCAACTCTAGTGGTCGACCGGGAGATCGGCGATGAGGCAATCGCCAGGCTGCAAAGCCAGTATGGCAGTCGGGTACAGCTGGCACCGTGATCGATAGGAAGAGCGATGGGCCGGAACATTCTGATCGAGCGTTTGCACTCCAGTCCTGTCGGCGAGCAAGCGGTGGAGATCGTGGAACGCAAGGGTCTGGGGCACCCAGACTCCATCTGCGACGCGATCATGGAGGCAGTCTCGCGCGCCCTCGTGCGGGAGTATCTCCGTCGCTTCGGCAGGGTCCTGCATCACAACCTGGACAAGGGCCTATTGGTGGCGGGACGCGCCGAGCACCGCTTCGGCGGTGGCACCATCGTGGCACCGATGGGACTCATCTTCGGCGACCGGGCGACCACCGAAGTCGGGGGGGAGCACATACCGGTCGGCGACATCGCCGTGGACACGGCCAAAGGGTGGTTGCGGAACCATCTGCCGGAAGTCGACCCCGAGCGGCACGTCAGATACCAGGTCGAGATCGCGCCTGGGTCGCAGGCGTTGACAGAGATCTTCCATGCCGGCACGCCACACGGCCTGCTGGGCGCCAACGACACCTCGGCCGCGGTAGGCTACGCCCCCCTTACCGAGACGGAGCGCCTGGTGCGCCAGACTGAGGCGCACTTGAACTCCCTGACGTTCAAGAGGAGCTTCCCGGAGTCTGGCACCGACGTCAAGATCATGGGCTTCCGGGAAGGGGCAGTTGCTGCACCTCACCGTGGCCATGCCACTGCTCGACCGCTACGTCACGGGCGAAGACGACTACTTCCGGCGCAAGCGACTGCTATTGGAGGCCACGCAGGAATACGTCAACGCGCAGAGAGGCAGCCTGCGCGAGGTGCGGTCGGGGTCCTCCCAGTTGCCGCTTCCTATCTTCACCTTCACGCCGTTCGCCGCGAGTCCGCTCCCCACGTCACTGGCGGTCCCCTGGAGCACGAACGACGGGCTCGTACCGTGCACATGTAGTTCGTTACCCTCAGGCTTGTCTATTGTGACCTCCGGTGGGGTGGCATCCACCGTTATTCCGTTGCTGACACCGACATTGCTCCAGCAGGAGCTTCCGATATTTCACCGAGAAGTAATAGGTCTCCCCGTCATCCAGGCTCAGCCCCGTCGCATTCACGGACGCAGTCGTTCCCGTGGAAGTCCAGGTGCGCTCGTTGTCCCACCCGGTTTGGCTGTACGGCGCTGTCCCTATCGCGTACTGGTACTCGGTCTTGCCGTTGGTGTCCAAGAAGCGCTCAGTTGGGTCTTCGACGTGGTATAGACGCCTCCGTCGGTTACAACCGGCGCAGTCGTGTCCGTAACACTTATCCAGTTCGTTGCATAGCTGTTGTTGTGAGACTTGTCAACAGCCTTGATTGTGACTCCGCCAGCGTACGTGCCGGGGTGATACACCGTGTTGGCGTCGCCCTCCGCGTTAGTGTATACGATGTCCGGACTGACGTATCCGGCGTTTGCAGTGATCACCGTGAACTCGATCTCGTGACCGGACTGGGGCACGCCACCGTCCTCAACATACGCCGTGATGTCCATGGTCGATCCCTGGCACATAGAGTGTGACTCAAGGCTCAAGATGATCCGGTAGCCCGGAGTCCATGCCAGAGCAGGCGCGGCAAGCAGTAGAGACAACAGCGCCAATGTGATTGCTCGAACATACAGGTTTCTCATCATACTCTCCTCTCTTGGCGCAGTCGCCTACTTGTGCGCGGCCTCGAACTCCGCAAGCTTCTGACGGGTGGCCGATGCCTTGTCCTTCTCTCCCAGCTTGGCATACGAGTCTGGCCGGACGTTCTCAAAGCCTTCAGCGGCTCGCTGTTCGGGATTCTAGTCTGGGGCAGACGAACTATCGCCTCCTCATACTCCTGGGCCGCTTCCTTATACTTCTCCTGGTAGTAGTTCAGGTCGCCCAGCGCAAGCCGCTTCAGATACACGCACGGCTTCCCGATCTTCTCGATGTCCGCTTTTGCCTTCTCGAACTCACCACGCACTATGTAGATGCACGCGCGGTGGTAATACGCCGCCCCGAGAAGACGCCAGTCGCCACACGGACGAGCGATAAGTCCGGTAAGCAGTTCCTCCGACTTCGCGTCGTCACCCTTCGCCGCATAGAGGCACGATTCCCACAGAGTAGGCTGCTCGGGATCCCACAGCCTCGTGCGCCGGGTCTGTTCGCAGTTCACCAATCAGAGCAAGAGTGGCGTTAGGATCGGACCCGTCTTCACACATCGAGCCCGCCGTGATCCACTTCGCAAACGACGGGAGCCAGTCCGAATCCGCGTAGCTGCGAGCAATGTTCTGACACGTGGCCTTCGCTTCAGCGTAGTGCCCCGCACCGGCCTGGCACTCGGCGATGGTAAGCAGCGCGCGGCCTCTCTCATCGCGCTCATACTCCGATGACTCCGCGATCTGGTTCAGCACACCAATCGCCTCGTCCGTCTTCAGGATCGTTGTCAAGCGCCCGCGCAAGCGTCAGGCGGGCTTGCGGGTAGCCTTTTGCTTCCTCTGGGTAATCCTGCAGAAGCCGCTTGAGCGAAACCACCGCGTCGCCGTAGTTCGACCTGGACGAACTGACACTCCCCGCCCAGAACAGCGACTGAGCGCACGAAGCTCTTCGGCCGGATAAGTGGCTGTCACCTTGGCGAACCACTTCCCAGCCTCGCCGAGCCCGCTCAGCAGCCGGCAACAGTGACCGAGTTGCAAGATCAGGTGAGCATTCGCGGCCTTCTGCTCAGGCAAATCGTTGATCGCCCCTCGCTCTTTGTAGAAGGTGTTGGTAGAGCGACTTCGCGGTCGCGTAGTCGCCGGCCTTGTATGCCTTGTCCGCATTCGCGACAGCGTCGTCCCCAGCCATAACTGGAAGCGAGAGAGACACCGTTGCCGCGCACAACAGGCACAGCAGGAGCAATACCGAAGACTTTCTGGTAGCTTTCAACATGCACAGACCTCCCCGAATCCTAATGTGGCGCAGGCGTACCCACACCGTGTGATTGAGCGAGCCGACCAATCAGACTGACGATTCGCTTACCACTTGGTGGCCCGTGTGGAGAGCCGCCTTGCCGCGATAGATAGTAGCTTAGGTTGCTCAAGAAGTCAAGGGCTGGCTAGGGCAGATTGGCGTGATATTCTCACGCGAGACACCATCACTAAGTCAGCATGGTTGTTCTTGTCGCTGAGCGAAATGCACCGCACAGCGGAGGAAACTCCGGGCCCGGCGCCTGAGTCTGTTCTTGGAGGGAGCAATCCATGACAGACTTCAAGGGCGTAGTTGCCGCCATATTCACCCCATTCGACGACGACGACCGCGTCGATCTTGCGTACATGAGAGACCACATCAGGTTCATCGAGGAACACGGCGCGCACGGAATCGTGGCGTCCGGGACCAACGGGGAGTTCTGGGCGATGTCCACGGAAGAGAGGAAAGCCGTCTTCGAGACCTGCGCCGCCGCCAGAGGCGGGCTCTTCATGGTCGCCGGGACCGGGGCCGGGAGCCTTACGGAGACTATCGAGCTGACGCAGTTCGCGGAGTCGGCGGGAGCAGATGCCGTGATGGTCGTGCCGCCCTACTTCTTCCACATGGCGACCGAAGAGGGGCTCATCGACTACTACAAGCGCGTCTTCGACTCCGTCTCGCTGCCCATATTCCTGTATAACATCCCGCAGTGTTCGGGGATCAGGATCACGGACAGCATCATCCAGGCGCTGGAGCACTACCCCCACCTTGCGGGGGTCAAGGACAGCTCCGGACAGCTACCGAGCACGCTGCACTACATCGAGGCTTTCCCGAAGCTTAGGGTGTTCGTCGGTGACGACCACCAGGTCCTCTCAGCGCTCACGGCCGGCGCGGTGGGGCACATTACCGGGCATGCCCGACGCCTTCCCGAACCTCACGGTCGATGTCTACAGAGCCTTCACAGCGGGCCAAGACGCCTCCGAGCAGCAGATTCGACTCTCGATGGCGCGCAGGATATACTCGTTGTTCTCCGAGTTCGCCGTGAACAAGTACGCAATGAGCCGGCGCGGGTTCCCGCTCCGCCACTGCCGCCTGCCGCTCGTGGACCTGACCGACGAGCAGAAGGCCCGGTTTGAGCAGCTTATGCGATCCGCGGGGCTGTGGATCACGTAGCGCTTGTCAGGGCTTGGGGCATGTGGTATAATCAATCGAAGCTAACAGAGAAGGTGACCCGATGAAGGCGGAAATCCATCCGAAATACGAGAAAGCAACCGTGACCTGCTGCGTGCGGCAACTACGTTTGAGACCAGATCGACCGCGGGCGACATCCGCATGGAAATCTGCTCGGCGTGCCATCCGTTCTTTACGGGCAAGCAGAAGATCATGGATACCGAAGGCCGCGTCGAGAAGTTCATGGCCAAGGTACGGCATGAAAGAGAAGAAGGACGAGCAGCAGTAGCTTCGTCCTGGCAGTTTGATAGCGGGAAGCGATCCGAGCGGGTGACAATCGCCACGGGCGCTTCCTTTGCTTTTGTCTGTCAGATCGTCATCTGAACGCAATACACGCTTAGGTGCAATAGTGGCAGAATCCAAGGAAAAGCAGTTCCACTACGGCGGGCAGGCAGTCATCGAGGGCGTGATGATGCGCGGCCCGAAGGACTTCGCGGTCGCGGTCCGGCGAGCGGACGGCGAGATCGTAACCACGAGCGAGGACGTCGACTCGATCATCGGCAGGTTCAAGTGGCTCGACAGGCCGTTCCTGCGCGGCACGCTCGCGCTGATCGACGCGATGGCGCTCGGCATCAAGGCGCTGAAGTATTCGCCGACATCGCGATGGCCGATGCAGTCCCGCCCGCGAATGCCGGCGCCGAGGCGTCGGAAGGCGATGCGCCGCGAAGAGCAAGGTGAACGACATCACCGTCGGCGTGATGATGGTGGTTGGGCTTGTATTCGGCCTGGCGCTCTTCTTCTTCGTGCCGATCTGATCATCAAGCCGTTGCGCCACGCGGTGCCCATCGGGCTGGGAGCTGACGGCGCTCGAGGGCGTGGTCAAGATAGCGCTGTTCGTGGGCTACGTGCTCGCGATCTCGATGCTGAGGGACATCCGACGAGTCTTCCAGTACCACGGCGCGGAGCACAAGACGATCAATGCCTACGAGGCCGGAGAGGAGCTGACGCTCGAGAACGTGACGCACTATACCAAGGCCCACGTTCGCTGCGGGACCAGCTTCATACTGGTCGTGCTGGTGACCGAGCATTGTGGTGTTCGCGCTGGTGGCGGATCATCTTCCGCACGGCAGCCTGGCGGAGGGCACGAAGATCAGCTATCTGATGAGATGGCTGTATAAGCTCGCGCTGCTGCCGTTTGTGGCGGGCATCGCCTACGAGGTCATCCGGCTCGCGGGCAAGTGCAAGGACTCGCTCTTCGCGCGCGCACTGGTATTTCCCGGGCCTCGTGATGCAGAAGATCACGACGCGCGAGCCCGAACCCGGAGATGATCGAGGTCGCGATCAAGTCGCTGCAGAGCGTGCTGGATAGCGAGGCTGTCCGGGCTGCTGACTCCCCGGCCCCCGGTGCGAGCGCTGCAACCGCGACTGGAACCCGTCGTCGTCCGGGAAGCGGTGGAGCATCGAGGTCATCCACCACGAGAAGTGCTCGGCGCGCCAGACGCGCCGCAGGCACGTCGTCGAGTACGCATCGCAGCGGTGCGTCGTCGCGACCGCCGTACCAATGCGGCGAGCGCCTCCGCGAGGACCCGAACGTCGGCGATCGCAAGGTTCATCCCCTTGGCGCCGGTCGGCGGAACGATGTGCGCGGCGTCGCCGGCGAGGAACAGCCGGCCGTACTGCATCGGCTCGGCGACGAAGCTCCGCATCGGGGTGATGCCGTTCTCAGCACCGGCCCCTCGTGCAGCGATCCAGCCGTCGCGGGCGCGCCGCGCGTGCAGCTCGGCCCAGATCCGCTCGTCCGGCCAGTCCTCGAGCTCGTCGTCCGGCCCGCACTGCACGTACAGCCGGCTGATCGTCGGCGATCGCATGCTGAGCAGCGCGAAGCCGCGCTCGTGGTAGGCGTAGACGAGCTCCTCGGTCGAGGGCGCGACCTCGGCCAGGATGCCCAGCCACGCGAACGGGTAGTCGCGGTACGAACGCGGTCAGCACGCCGGCCGGGATCGCGTCGCGGCAGACGCCGTGGAAGCCGTCGCAGCCGGCGACGACGTCGCAGCGCGAGCTCGTGCTCGACGCCGCCGTGCGGTAGCGAAGCGTCGGCGCGTCGGCGTCGATGCCGTCGACGCGCACGTCCTCGACCTCGAACCGGAGCGGCCGCCCGGTCGGCGAGCCGCGCGGCGATCAGGTCCTTCACCACCTCCTGCTGGCCGTAGATCGTGATCGTTCGGCCGCCGGTCAGCTCGTCGAACGCGATCCGGTGGCCGCGCCCGTCGAACCGGAGCTCGATCCCGCGGTGCACCAGCCCCTCGCGCAGCATGCGGTCGCCGACGCCGATCTGCACGAGGAGGTCGACCGTTCCCTGCTCGAGCACGCCGGCGCGAACGCGGCCCTCGACGTGCTCCCGGCTTCGCGCCTCGAGCACCACCGAGTCGATGCCGAGCCGGTGCAGCAGGTGCGCGAGCACGAGACCGGCCGGACCCGCGCCGACGATCCCCACCTGCGTTCGCTCCGTTTCCACGCTCGCGGTGTCCCTCCACGACCGAGCCCGGAGGGGCCGTCGAAGTCCTCCCTCGATACCTGGATGTGCGAGCTCCGGACATGCGTTCGCCCTGCGGGCGGACTAGCCCGTCGACGGCGAGGGCCTCCTGGCCGCCCGGAACGCGGCGTTCGCGGCCGGGATGCCCGCGTACACCGAGGTGGAGGAGCAGGACCTCGGCAATCTCCTCGGGGGTCACGCCCAGGCGGCGGGCCGCCCGGACGTGCATCGGGATCTCGCCCTCGCGGCCGAGCGCCGCGAGGACCGCGAGCGTCACGCACGAGCGGGTCCGCCGATCGAGCCCGGGTCGGGACCACACAGATCCCCACGCCGTCCGGGTGAGATGTTCCTGGAACGCGGCCGTGAACGCCGTCGTCTCGGCGATCGCCCGGTCGACGTGCTCGTCGCCGAGCACCTCGCGCCGAACCCGCATGCCGGTCTCGTACGTGGGGTCGCTCATCGGGTCTCCTTGGTCGACAACAGGTGCCGCAGCAGCAGTTCGGTCACGCGCTCCGGCAGCTCCACGTTCGCGAGGTGTGCGGCCTCCAACCATTCCACGTCGCACCGGGCGATCCCGGCCGCGAGCGCGTCGACGTCGTCGGCCGAAACCGCCGGGTCGTGCTCGCCGGCAACGACGAGCGTGGGCGAGCGGATCGCGCCGAGCTCCCCGCGGAGGTCGGAACGGCCGACGACCTCGCAGCAGGCGGCGTAGCCCTCAGCCGGGGTCGCCGCGATGATGTCGCGCATCCGCGCGACGACGTTGGGATGGCCTGCCGCGAAGCCCGGGGTGAACCACCGGCCGACGACCGCGTCGGCCACTGCGCCGGTCCCCTTCTCCCGCACGAGCGCGGCGCGCTCGAACCAGGGACCCGGCGTGCCGAACCGGGCCGACGAGCCGCACAGGGCGAGGCGGTCGACGCGCTCGGGCGCGTGGACGGCGACCCACATGCTCACGGAGCCCGCCGAGGGACGCCCCGCACAGGTGTGCGCGGGCCACGCCGAGCAGGTCGAGCAGCTCGAGCACGTCGCGCCCGAGATCGGCCAGCTCGTACGGTCCGGCGGGCTGCGCCGACGCCCCGTGACCGCGCAGGTCGTAGCGGATCACGCGCAGCCGATTCGAGAGCTCGGGCACCTGTGGGTCCCACATCGCGAGCGCGCTGCCGAGCGAGTTCGAAAGAAGGAGCGCGGGGGCGTCGGGCGGACCCTGGACTTCGTGGTGCGGGATCACCCGGGCGTCCCGCCCTCGCGAGCGGCATGCGCGGTGAGCGCCCGTGCCACGAAGCGTCCGCCGCCCCGAGGTAGCCCGACGGGTCGAGGAGCCGTGCGAGGTCGTCGGCGGACAGGCGACCTCGGACCTCGGGAGCCTCCGCCAGGACCGTGGCGAACGCGCGCTTTTCCGCGATCGACCGCGCCGCGAGGCGTTCCACCACCTCGTTTGCGGTCAGCCGCCCGAGCTCGGACGCGAGCGCCCCCGCCACCCGTTCGGCGAGCAGCAGCCCGCCGGTGCGCTCGAGGTTGGTCTGCATCGCCCGCTCGTCGACCTCCAGGTGCTCCAGGCAATCGCGAAGCCACGACGCCGCCGAGCCGACCGACACGAGCAGGGCCGAGAGCGGCCGCCACTCCGCGTGCCAGGCGCCCGCCGCGCGCTCGTGCTCCTGGATGCCGGCCGCGACGACGTTCGCGACGAGCCCAGGAGCCTGCCGCGCGCAGGCGAGGGCGCTCACGGCGGCGATCGGGTTGCGCTTATGCGGCAGCGTCGACGAGCCTCCCCGGCCCGGCGCAACCTCGCGGACCTCGGCCACCTCCGTCTGGGCAAGCAACACGACGTCCTGCGCGGGCTTGCCGACCGCGTCGGCGGCCTCGCCCAGCCCCGCGGCGAGCTCGATCACCCGGGCGCGGTGGTGTGCCAGGGCAGCACCGGCTCCCGCAGGCCGAGCTCGGCGGCGAACGCCGACAGCACGTGGATCCCGCCGGCCCCGAGCGACGCCAGGGTCCCCGCAGCCCCGCCGAGCTGCACCGCCAGGCGTTCGGTTCGTACCGTCTCCAGCCGAGCCACGGCCTCGTCGAGCCCGATCATCCATCCCGCCGCCTTCAATCCGAAGGTCGTGGGCAGGGCATGCTGGAGCAGCGTCCGCGCCACCATCGGCGTCGACCGATGCCGCGCGACGAGGGCGGCGGCGGCCGTCGCGGCCCCCCGCAGGTCGTCGAGCAACGGTCGGAGCGATCGCGCGGCGACGAGCATCGCCGCGGTGTCGAGCACGTCCTGGCTCGTGGCGCCGGTGTGGACGTGACGGGAGGCCGGCTCACCCACCGCGGCCGTCAACGCGGCGACCATCGGCACGACGGGGTTCCCGGCATCGCCCGCCCGGCGGCCGATCGATTCGACGTCGAACGCGTCGACCCGGCACGCGCGCGCAACCGCCTCGGCGTCCTCGGAGCGAATCACCCCGGCGACGGCGAGCGAGCGAGCGAGGGCCGCCTCGGCGTCGAGCATGGCCTGGAGCCACGCTCGATCGCTCACCTGGTCGCGGACGGGACCCCGGGCGAGGACGGCGTCGAAGAGCCCGCCCGGGGTCTCACTCGACGAAGAAGAAGACGGTCTCACCCTGTCCCTGGAGCCGGATGTCGAAGCGATAGCCGTCGTCGGTCCGCTCGGCGAGCAGCGTCGCACGATCGGAGGGGTCGGTCACGGAGGCGAGCACGGGATCCCGCTCGTTGGCCGCCGGCTCGTCGGCGAAGTAGATGCGGGTCACGGCGCGCTTGAGGAGGCCCCGCGCGAACACCGAGACGTCGAGGTGGGGCGCCTGCACGGAGCCGAGGGGCCCCGTCGTGGGGCCGGGCTTGACCGTGAGGATCCCCCACTCGCCAGCCGGCTCCGCTCCCGAGCGTCCGAACCCCCGGAACCACTCGGCGACGGCGTCCGCATCGTCGGCGTCCCGGTGCCTGCCGGCGGCGTCGGCCTGCCAGGTCTCGACGAGGGCATCGGGGACGAGCTCCCCGGCCCCGTCCAGCACGCGACCCCGGATCCAGATCGCGCCCGGCGTTCCCGCCGGTACGACGAACGCTCCCTCGTCCCACGGCAGCCCGATGGCGAAGAACGGTCCGACGGTCTGCGACGGCGTCTGGCCGGAGCTCACCCGTCGTCGTCCTGGTTCTCCAGCGGCGTGGCGGCGCGCCCGCCCAGCACGATGTCGAACTCGAAGCCGAGCGCCCACTCGGGCACCGTGGCGGACAGATCGAAGCGCGAGATCAAGCGCGATCGCACCGCGGGGTCGGGGATGGAGTTGAAGATCGGGTCCTGATCGAAGAGCGGGTCGTCGGGGAAGTACATCTGGGTGATCAGCCGCTGCGTGAAGTTGCGGCCGAACAGCGAGAAGTGGACATGCGCCGGCCGCCAGGCGTTGGCGTGGTTCTGCCACGGGTAGGCACCCGGCTTGACCGTCACGAAGCGATAGCGGCCCTCGTCGTCCGTCAGGCACCGTCCCGCGCCGGAGAAGTTGGGGTCCAGGGGGGCCGGATGGTTGTCGCCGTCGTGCCGGTAGCGGCCCCCGGCGTTGGCCTGCCACACCTCGATGAGCGAGTTCCGAACGGGTCTGCCGTCGGGCCCGAGAACCTTGCCGTGCACGACGATCCGCTGACCGAGCGGCTCGCCGGCATGCCCGGCCGTGAGGTCGTGGTCGTGCTCCCCGACCCGATCCGCCCCGAGCAGCGGCCCGCCGGTCGCGGCGAGGTGACCGGGGAGCGCGATAGGCGGACGAAGCGGTGCACGGAGCCGCGTGGCGACGTACTCCGGGTACAGGTACGGGGGTTCCCCGGCGTCGGCCCGAGCGGCATCGCGGACGGCGGGCTCTGATGACCTCATGAAGCGCGTCCTCCGGGCTCCAGTGGTGATCCGTGAGCCTACCTGGTGTCGGGGGCGCGTGTTCGCCTGCCACGCGCCTGTTCGCCTCTCGGACGGTGAACCCGCGGGCAGCGGATGCCGATACTGCCAACGTGCGCGTCCGAGGCCTCCTCGCCGTCGTCGTCGTCTCGACCGCCCTGTCGGCTTCCGTCGACGGGTCGGCGATCGAGCGCGGGGCCGAGACGCGGGTGCTCGCGCTCGACGACTACTTCCTCCCCTCGCTCGCCGAGGTGTCGCAGGGGGAGACCGTCGTTTGGGACTTCTCGCAAGCGGATCGCAGCCACAGCGCGACCGACACGTCGGGGATGGCCCTGTTCGACTCGGGCCTGATCTCCCCCGGCGGGCCGAGCTTCGCCTACGCGTTCACGGCCGCCGGCACCTATCCGTACACGTGCACGATCCACTCGGCGGAGATGAACGGTCGGATCCAGGTGCCGGTCCGCGTCTCGCCGCGATCGGGAGCGGCGGGAGACACGTTCGCCGTCCGCTGGTCGACCGTGCCGGCGCCGGCCGGCTTCGTCTACGACGTGCAGCGCCGCCGCAACGACGGCTCGTGGGCGCCGTGGCTCACGGACGCGACCGTCGCGACAGCGTCGTTCGAGCCAACCCGAGCGGGGCGATACCGATTTCGCGCCCGGCTCCGTCGGCAATCGGCCGGCGCGTCGGGATGGTCCCCTTCGGCATCCATGACCGTGGCCTGATCCGCGGTAACCCCCCGATCACGGAAGGACTCGCCACAGGTCTCCCGACTCCGCGAAGGCGTCGGCCGTCACGAACACGATCCCGCCGGGAGCGGTCGCCGCTCCCGACCCCGCCTCGTCCCTCGCGAGCCGGAGACCCCGTTCCCACACGAGATCCCCGTCCGGCGTGTACCGGCGAAGCGCACGGTGGTGCGCCACGTAGATGGCGCCCCAGTCCGACGCGCTCACGTCCACCGGCATCGCCGTTCCCGCCCAGGATCGCTCCCACACGACCTCGCCGCCGGGAGACACGCGGGCCAGCCAGGGGCTGCCGTCGCGCTCACCCACGACGAAGATCCGCGGTCCATCGACGTCCACCGCGACCGCCCAGTCGTCGTCCGTGACGCCGGGGTCCGCGAGGATCCGAGACCAGACGAGAGCTCCGGTGGAGGATCGCCGCTGGATGACCACGTCCGCGTCCTCGTAGGCCCCGCCCTCGATCGAGCCGCAGGTGGGCGTCGTGTCTAGGAAGCCGACCGCGAAGACGTCCCCGCCCTCCCCGATCGCAACGGCCTGGACCACGTCGCAGTGCGCGCCCGCCGGCTCCTCGAAGGGTTCGGTCCACAGCCGGTCGCCGCCCGGCCCGTACGCGCCGAGCCACCCGGCCCCGCCGACGAACGCGCCCTCGGCGCTCGCCGCGACGCCGAGCGACATCCGAGTCCTGACGGACCAGAGCAGCTCTCCATCTGCGGCATACGCCCACAATCTCGGCAGCTGCGCCTCCCAGGGCGGGAGCATGATGGCCCCCACCACGTAGACGGCGCCCCCGTCCGGCGTCACCGCGATCCCACGACCGGCCGCATCCGGGAAGCGCCTCGACGGGCTCTCCCAGCGGGCTGTCCAGATCCGATCGCCGGATGGATCGAACTTCTCGAGCGCCATGACGACGCGCCGGCCGGTCTCGGTCGCGGGGCCGAACGGCGCAAACCCCGTGACGTACGCGTTGCCCTCGCCGTCGGTTGCCACGTCCGCCACGGAGAACCCGAGCGAGCGATGCCACGCTTGAAGGTCGGGCTCCGATGGGCTCGGCGACGTCGACGGCGTCGTCACCTGCGACGCCACTGGCGAATCGGCCGCGGGCGTCCCGGTAGGCGCAACGCTCGGCGATTCCTGAACGCGTGGCGAAGGTCGCTCCACCCGCTCGGCGGGCCGGCTGCAACTCGCCGCGGCGGCGACCACCAGCGCGAACGCGCACGCGAGCGTCGCCGTTCTCATCATCGGCCCGCTTCCACCGGCTGCGCGCCCAGTCTCCGACATCGTCGCCTCGCGGAGACAGGTCCGGTCGTCCGCAGACCGGCGGGGCCCTCGTGTGCTCCGTCTCGGAGGATGACGCCGAGGTCGCGGCGGGTGGAGCGCGTGAACGGGTCCACCGACCCTGTCCGCTCGAGGCGGGCAGACCCATGCTTGCCTCGGGTGAGGAGCGTGCCCGGTGGGTCGACGGTCGCAGGCCGGTACCGGAATCGTCCGTCGCCGCCGTCGCGCGCACCGGCTCACCTCGACACCGCCGGGACACGTATGGCGATCTTCCTGCTGAGCGCCGTCACCGTCGCCCTCGGCCTGCTCGCGATCGCCACCCCGTGGACGGTGCGTCACCCGGGGTGAGGCTGGCTCTGGCGGTACCAGGAGCCCGAGTGGCCGATCGGCATGGGAGTGCTCTGGGTGGTCTGTGGGACCGCAGCCGCAGCCTTCGCTCGGCGGCCGCGGGCTGCGGCGGCATTCCTGCTCATCCCGGCCGTGGCGCACCCACTGGCGCTCGGCTCGGGCTGCGTCGACCCCTTCTGCGGCTACTTCTACTGGCACGGGCGTCCGACGGTGATCCCCGCGCTGGACGTCGCCGCGGTCGGCATCGCGTTCGCGGCCGGAGTCGTGCTCGGGCGAACGTCCACGCCTGCGCCGGCGCGCGGTCGCCGTCGCGGTCGTCGCGACCGCGACCACGGGACTCGTCGCGGCCTGGACGGTGGCCATGGCGGTGTTGTCCGGGATGATGGGCTCGGGTTACGAAACCATTCCGGCCCTCCTCCTCGTGGACGTCGTCCTCGCTGCGGTCGCCGGCGCCCTGGTCGGGCGTGTGACGCTTCCGCCGGTCCCGGACGTCCCGCGCGGCGCCCCCCAACGAGGGCACGTCGACCCGGTTGACAGGTGACCATACGGTCACCTATTCTTGGCCGCGATGACCGACGACGATCTCGTGTTCCGGGCTCTCGCGGACCCGACCCGTCGTCTCCTGCTCGACCGGCTCTTCGAGCGTGACGGCCGCACGCTCACCGACCTCGAGTTCGGGCTGGAGATGACGCGGTTCGGCGTCATGAAGCACCTGCGGGTTCTCGAGGACGCGGGCCTCGTGGTCACGCGCCGGTCGGGCAGGGAGAAGCTCCACTTCCTGAACCCCGTCCCGATCCGGCTGATCCACGACCGGTGGATCGACAAGTACCGGGAGCGTCAGGTGTCGGCGCTCGCCGAGCTCAAGACCGAGCTGGAACAGGAGGACATGGCATGACGACGACCACGGAGACGAGCGTCACCACCCAGGTCTACCGCGTCTACATCAAGGCGACGCCGCAAGCCATCTGGGACGCGATCACCAAGCCCGAATGGACCGAGCGCTACGGCTACACCAACCGGGCCGACTACGACCTGCGACCGGGAGGCGCATACCGGTCGTATCCAAGCGAGGGGATGAAGAAGGGAGCCGAGGCCATGGGGTTCCCGCTCCCCGACGTCGTGGTGGACGGCGAGGTGATCGCGGCGGAACCACCGAACCGGCTGGTGCAGACGTTCCGGATGCTCATGGACCCGGAGGCGGCGGCCGAGGGATTCACCCGCCTGACGTACGAGATCTCCGAGGGCAAGGGCGGCGTCTCGAAGCTCACGGTGACGCACGAGCTCGAGGGGGCGCCGAAGCTCGCGCTCCTCGTGAGCGGCGCCATCGAGGACACGGGCGCCGGCGGCGGATGGAGCTGGATCCTCAGTGACCTCAAGTCGCTCCTGGAGACCGGGTCGCCGCTCGATCCGAGCGACGCCCTCAACCAGGGCTGAGCCCCGATTCGGAGGGCCGCTCCGTCCAACGGAGCGGCCCTCCTGGGACGGGAAACGACATGATGCAAGCCACGTTCGCACCCTCTGACGAGATCGCCGAGGCGCTCCGCTCGCTCGAGATGCCGCGCGAGGAGATCCGAGCCGTCACGACCTCGACCGACCCCGAGCTCGTTCGCCGCTACCTGGAGCTGCATCGAGAGCGGCTCGCGGAACGGCTCGCGACCCGGCTCGAAGCCCTCGACGCCGTCGGCCGTGATCTCGTGAGCGCGGCGACGCGGCGGCGTCTTGTCAGCTGGCCGAACGCATGCGACCACGTCGCAGTGGAAGCCGAACGAGGACAAAGCCGATCGGGCACGCCAGCGCGCCGAAGATCGTCACCGTGATCGGCAGCCGCGCTCCGAGCGCCAGGCTGAGCAGAGCCACGAGCAGACCCGCGAGCGCTGCGGCCCCGGCCGCCCTCGCAAGACCCGGCGTCGTGGAGATGTGCAGGATGAGCTCGATCGCCAGATAGACGCCCACCACGACGGGCATGAATCGGAGGAACCGCGACCGATACACCTGCGGGATCATCCCCTCGAGCCGCAGCAACATGCCGAGATAGTAGACGGCGACCACGATGCCGAGGTCCAGCACCACGAGCCACCGCCGCGCCCTCGGAAGCGACGTAGTCCCTTCCACCTGCCCCTCCCCCGATCGAGCAATCGAGAGCCTACGCGGCGGTGGGACGCGCGATCAATCGCGCCGAATTGGGGTGCAACTCCTATGCCGACACGTTCAGCGCGACGGCCGGCTGCGGCAGCGGCTTCGGCGGACCGAACAGGAGCGCGACGAGATACGGCGAGAGCCGCGGCTCGCGCGGGTCGACGATCAGGCCGTTCACCTCGACCAGGCCGAGCGACGCGAGATAGGACTCGCGGAGCCCGGTGAACATGCCGAAGAGCTCGTCCTGCGTCCCGCCCGGTCCCGCGACGTACTCGGGATGGTCGGCGAGATAGGCGCCGAGCTCCGCGAGCTGGCTCGGGTTGTTCGTGAAGTACGCGACGTACGGGCTTGGCTGCCCCTCGCCCCCGGCGGCGTTCCTCGCGAAGACGGTCTGTCCGGAGTCGGTGAACAGGACCGCCATGAGGGTCCTTTGCGCGGCCCCCGACGCCCAGGCCTGCTCGGCTGCCTCGCGGAGCTGGGTCACCGGCATGTCGGCGAGCGCGAGCGACATCCCCAGCGTCTGGCCCTTCCACCACCGGTCGAACTGCCGGGCCTCGAGCTTCGTGAGCGTCGGCTGACTCGACGGCGTGGCCCGCCCGAGCACGCCGGCGGATGCCGGCGCGGCGAGCAGCACCATGAGCGTCAGCGTCGAGACCGCACTCGTGACAAGGCAGCGGATTCGTGCGCGTTCGGTCGGTCGGAACATCGGTGCTCCTTTCTCTCCTTGGAAACGGGCCGAGGTCAGATCCCGGTCCCCCACGCGTCGACGGTGACCGACTCGGCGTCGGTCGCGACCACGAGCCGTCCTTGTCCGGGCGCCGAGTACCGGTAGATCCCGGGCCGGTCAGGGCTCGGTCGGCACGAGCCGCCGACGAGCGCGATCGCGTCGCCGTCGGACGACCATCCGAGTGCGATCGACTCGGGTGCGCTCGCGGGATCGGGGTCGCCCGTCAAGATCCGGGCCGAGCCCCGATCGATCCAGTACGCCATTGCCGCCTCACACTCGCCCGACCACTGAAACTGCAGCAGGGTGATGCCCGAGGCCGACTCGACCGTGTACCGGACCTGACCGGAGGCGGAGATGTTCGAGGGCGGCAACCCCGGTCCCTCGTCGTCGAACACCGCGCGCGCCTCGTCGGCCGCCACCGGGACCAGGGCACCTTCGTCGACGTTCAGCAGGAAGTACTCGTTCCCCCGCTGCAGCCACACGCCCGGCGCGCCGGGGTTGCCCGCCAGCGCGTAGCCGGGCAACGTCGCCAGAGTGGTCCCGTCGAGGGCGAAGAGCTGCACTCCCTCGGCCGACGAGATCGCCACGCCGGCGTCGGGCAGATCGCCGAGGGGAACGGGCTCGGCCGCGGGCGCACCCCCGTTCACCACGATCGTGACGCTCGCTCCCGCCGTGACCGCGACCCCGGCCGGCGGCTCCTGCGCGGCCACGAGCCCGGGGTCCACCTGGTCCGAGGTCCCCGTCGTGACGAACACGGTCAGGCCGAGCGCGTCCAGGCTCGCCCGCGCCTCGGCGGGCGGAAGCCCGACGACGTCGGGAACGAAGATCTCCCCCGCGCCCGGCGAGCCCGATGCGGACCCCGTCGACCCGAGCGTGGATCCCGCCGGCCCGAGCGCGGTCCAGGCGAGCAGCCCGCCGGCCGCGAGCAGGCCGAGCGCGACGATCGCGGCGCTTCGCTGCTGTCGGCGGCGACGGCGGCGGACGCGGCCCTCGACCGCCCGCTCGTCGCCGCGCGGCTCGAAGGAGCCGACCGCCTCCTGGAGCAGATCGCGCAGGTCAGTCATCGGTCCCTCCGAAACGTTGCCGCAGGGTCGCTCGCGCCCGGTGGAGCCGGCCCCGCACCGAGACCGCCTCGATGCCGAGGATCCGCCCCGCCTCCTCGGCCGAGTACCCGAGCCACTCGACGAGGACCAGCACCTCCCGCTGCGTCCGCGGCAGGGAGCGGATCGCCCGCAGCAGATCCAGGCGACGCTCGGCCGCGTCCGGCTCCTCCACGTTGTCGCGATGCACCTGCCGGCGCGCCGCCATCGCCAGCCGCTGCACGGCGCTGCGGTGCAGGTTCAGGGCCGTCCGGTAGAGGTAGCCCTCCGGATCCTCGAGGCCCGAGACGCGGTCCCAGCGCTCGAGCACGCGCGCCATCGCCTCCTGGGCGAGGTCCTCGGCCTCGGCGGCGCTCCCCGTGAGCAGGAGGCAGGCCTTGGCCAGGCGGCGGAACTGCTCGGCGAAGAAGTCGCCGAACTCGGGCGTCTCGGCGGTCACGTCGAGAGTCTGGAGCACGGGCACGACTCATGAACCGACGAGGCCGGCGTTGCGTTTGGGTCGCCCTCCCGCCTGGCGGCCCGCGGCCGGCGGTCGGAACGGCCCTGCCAGGATCGCGGTCGCGCGGCGACGCTGAAGGCGAACGTGCGACGCGGGAGGACGCGATGAAGCCAATCCGGCTGTGGATCGGTCTGGTGTTGCTGACGCTCGGCGTCTTCGGGATCTTGGACGCCACCGGGACGCTCGAGTCGAGCTCGTGGATCGACACGTGGTGGCCCGTGGCCATCATCGGCCTCGGCCTGATCGGGATGCTGGTCGACCGCAGGGTCTCGCTCGGGCCCGGGATCGTCGTGTGCATCGGGTTCCTGCTCCTTGCGGACCAGCAGGGGTGGACGAACGAGGACCTCTTCGGCCCCGTGCTGCTCGTCCTCATCGGTGTCGTCGTCCTGTCGGGCCTGTGGCGACGGCGCGTCGAGGTGGGGCATCACGAGAACGCGCTCGCGATGTTCGGGGGCACGAAGATCAAGGATCGCTCCGAGCACTTCACGCACGCGGACGTGTCCGCCATCTTCGGCGGGGCGACGCTCGACCTGCGCGAGGCCCACGTCGACGAGCAGGCCTCGGTCGACGCGCTCGCGCTGTTCGGCGGGGTGGACGTCCTGGTCCCGAAGGGATGGCGAGTCGAGCTCGGCGGCACGCCGATCCTCGGCGGCTGCGAGGACAAGACCGAGGGCGACGGATCGCTTCCCGAGGATGCGCCGACGCTGAACGTCCACGCGACGGCGATCTTCGGCGGCGTCGACGTGAAGAACAAGACCGACTGACCCGGTTCGTCCTACGCCTTTGAGGGCGGATCGCGGTACGGCAGGGGCGCGAACTGGACCTTCTTCCCGGGGGGGAGGGGGCGTTTCATCTCGGCGCGGTCCTGACGGCGGGGCATTGGGCGCACGGGGCGAGACCTGGCCCTGCTCACGGCCCTCTCGGCCGCCCGCGATGGGTTGCTTCCCACAGCATTGCTACCATTGCCGAACATGTCCGAGAGGGTCCGTCCTCGGCGGGTCACACTGGTGGGGCCTGATCTCTTCGTCACCCGAGCGATCGACTTCCTCGGCGGTTTGGGGCTCGACACAAGGAGGGCACGTGCTCCAGGTCTTGGCAAGGTTGCTGCTCGCCTCCACTTGCTCCGGCGTGTTGTCGGGTCCGATGTCATCATCTACTTCTCCGGGAGACCAAGCCTCCATCGCCTGACGGCTCTCCTATCGCGGATCGGAGTCCCGGTCGTCATGTACTGGGTAGGAACAGATGTCCTCTTCCGCTGGGGGGCACCAACAGAGGATGTGATTGAGCGAGCGTGGCACTGGTGTGGCTCGCCTTGGTTACAGGAGGAGCTCGCGGAACGAGGGATAGAATCCTCGTTCATCGTCCTGATTCCCCCCGTGATACCTGCGGCGATTCCCGCACTCCCTGACCAGTTCTCCGTCCTCGCGTATGTTCCGGAACACCGGCGCGACTTCTACCGCCTGGACTTCATCGTGCAACTGGCGCGGCGGCTACCGGATGTGGAGTTTCGGATTGTCCCTGCCAGCGCACTCGATGGTCTCCCGCCCAACGTTCGCTGCCTCGGTTGGGTCGAGGACATGGGCGCCCTGATCTCACGGACAACGGCCTACGTGCGGCCGATTACTCATGACGGCTTTTCGTACATGGTCCTTGAAGCACTCGCATACGGACGCCACGTGCTCTGGACGTACCACTTCGCGGGTGTAACGACGGTTGATAGCGTTGAGGCCGCCGAAGCATGGCTCCGCGACCTCCACCTTCGACACAGGGAAGGCAGCCTCGGTCCGAACGAAGTTGGCAGGAAGGCGGTCGAGGCGGGGTTCGATTCCGCTGTCGTCGGCCCGCGGGCCCTGCAGGCGATCGAGTCTGTCGCGAGGCAACGATGGCGGCGGCGGCCGGGCGGAATTCAACGGTCGCTTCGCACCTCAGCTTTGACTACGCTGAGAGTTCTTCTCCGCACCTAAACCCTCCCGAGGAACGGAGCGTCCGATGCCGGCCTCAAGGGGGTCCATTTCTGAGCGCGCCGAAGGCGACCGCCGACCCACCAGGGCCAGCGCCAAGCCGTGGCGCTGGAACGGCAGGCTCTCCGTGCGGCGTCTGCGTCATTCGGAGGAACGCTGATACCCGAGTCGTTCAGGCTGATCAGCTTGGCCGAATCGTTGACGCTCGACGACGCGGAAGATGCCCGACAGCTCTTCGCTCGCTTCGAATCGCTGAGTCACGCGATGTCGTTGGGCGGCGACACACCATGACCTCCGTCGAAGGCCCATCTCTTACAGCGCGAACGAGAGCGAGTTCAGGTCCATACAGGAGCGTACCCACGGCCCCGGAGGATCGCGCGGCTCGATGCAGGCCGCGCACGAGGTTCCGCCACCAGAAACGAAGGAGCCGGCTGTTCGAATCAATGGGGTTGTCCAGGAGAAGGAACACGGGGCGTCGCACGATCGTGACAGGAAGTACCGAGGGGTGGCGTAGGCACATCGTCGTAGTCGCCCGTGCGCGATTCCATCCGTGTAACGGCGCACCACCTGATTGCGGTACCACTTGACCGAAGGCGCGAGTCGACTCCCGATCCGTTCGAACGGTAGCCTGTGTCCGATGAGGGTTCTGTGCGTCGCCGGCGCTCGCCCGAACTTCATGAAGGTCAAGCCGGTGATCGACGCGCTCGAGGGCCGAGGGTCGTCGGTTGTGCTTGTCGACACACAGCAGCACTACGACGATTCGATGAACGCCGTGTTCCTGCGCGAGCTTGGGCTCCGTGACCCCGACGTGACGCTCGGAACTGGATCGGGCACGCACGCTCAGCAGACGGCTCGAGTCATGGAAACGTTCGAGCCATTGCTGCTACAGACTCATCCTGACGTGACCGTTGTGGTAGGCGACGTGAATTCCACACTCGCGTGTGCGCTCGTGACGGCGAAGGACCGGAGCCTGCTGGCGCATGTGGAGGCGGGACTTCGATCGCGCGATCGGACGATGCCCGAAGAGGTCAATCGGATCGTGACCGACAGCGTCAGTGACATCCTGTTCGCCCCTTCGGAAGATGCGGTCGAGAATCTCCGAGCGGAGGGGCATCCTTCCGAGAGCATCCATCTCGTGGGGAACGTGATGATCGATTCCCTGCTCGCCAACGTTGAGCGCGCCAAGACGCAGCCCGTGCTGGATCGTTTTGACGTCCGGCCACAAGGATACGGACTCCTGACGTTGCATCGGCCGAGCAACGTCGACGACATCAACGTCCTGAGCGGCCTGCTGGACGCGATCGAAAGGGCGGCTGCCAACTTGCCGTTGATCTTCCCTGCACATCCACGAACGCAGGTGCTGCTGCGCCGGCTCGACTCACCGAGCGAGATCCAAGTCTCGGAAGCTCTTGGCTATCTGGATTTCGTAGCCCTCGAGTCGCAGGCACGGCTCGTGTTCACGGACTCCGGGGGCGTCCAGGGAGAGACGACCGCCCTCGGGATTCCGTGCCTCACCTTGCGCGACGCGACGGAGTGGCCGATCACGGTCACCCAAGGGACCAACGTCGTGGTCGGCCGGGATCCCAATCGAATCGCGCGTGCCGCTCAGGAGGCGCTGGATGGTCAGGTCGAGGCCCGGTGTCCGGCCTTGTGGGACGGGCATGCGGCCGACCGCATCGCCGACGCTCTCCTGAAGGCATGAGCACCTGTCGGAGGCCACGACGGGGACACGTCATCGGGTAGGCGTCAGCCTGTCAGCCACTCGGAGATCAGTGCCCGAGAGACCCATTGGTCCTATCCCGGTCGCGGCTCCTCTGCATTGGCCAATTCGCGGCCTCCTCGCCTTAGTGCAGCGATCCATCCAATCACGTCGCATCAACGAGCAAGCGATGCGGAGATCGCGCGACCGATTCGCCGGACTTCGTCATCCGCCAAGGTCAGTGACATGGGAAGCGACAGCACTTCAGTAGCGGTCTGCTCAGCGCGCGGCTTTCTCCCGGAGATCGATGCGTAGGGTGCCAACAGATTGGTTGGCCGCGGATAGAACACGGCCGTCGAGATTCCCTGGCGGGCAAGCGCGTCGTGAACCGAGTCCCGGCCTTGTGGGATGCGCAGGGTGTACTGATGGAAGACGTGCTTGCGGTCACCCTCCACGTACGGCACCACAACCGGCAGTCCCTCAATTTCTCGCCGATAACGCGCCGCCAGCTGTCGTCGTCGTTCGTTGTGAGCATCGAGAGCGCGCAATCGCACTCGAAGGACAGCCGCTTGCATCTCGTCTAGCCGTGAGTTGTACCCAAGCATCTCATTCTCGTTCTTGCTCCTGGAGCCGTGCGTCCGCAGCATGCGCGACAGGCAGGCAACCTCGAGGCTGTTCGTTGCGATCATCCCTCCGTCACCGAAGCCGCCCAGATTCTTGCTGGGGAAGAACGAGAACGCGGCCGCCTCGCCGAACGTCCCTGTCTTGCGGCCCTTGTACGAAGCACCCATCGCCTGAGACACGTCCTCAAGCACCTTGAGCCCATACCGTCCCGCTACCTGAAGGATGGGATCTAGGTCGCAAGGCAGCCCGAACAGGTGCACCGGCAGGATCGCCTTCGTTCGCTCGGTTATCGCCTCCTCGATCAGTGCCGGGTCGATGTTGAAGGTCCGCTCGTCGATGTCCACGAACACCGGCTTCGCACCGACGTTGCTGACCGATTCGGCGGTTGCGAAGAACGTGAAGGGCGTCGTGATGACCTCATCTCCGGGTCCGATGCCAAGCGCCCGCAGCGAGATCGCCAGCGCGTCAGTGCCAGAGTTGACGCCGATCGCGTGCTTCACGCCAAGGTACTCCGCGAACTCGTGTTCGAACGCTTCGACCTCCGGTCCGAGGATGAAGCGACCCGACCGCAGCACACGATCGATCCCTTCTCTGAGTTCGTTCCACTGCTCATCGATCTCCGGACGGAGGTCAAGGAGCGGGATCAGCTCGGGCGGTTCATGCACCGTTTCAACCACTACTCGTTCGATCCCGTCGGCGATCTCTCGGTAGTTGCGACCGCAGTCGGAACACACGGCTTTGGGGACCTCGAACGCCAGCAGCGCTCCACACTCACATGTCCAGCCAGCGCGCCGGGCGGGAGCGCCGATCATCAGGGCGTGAGGTGGAACGTCCCGCGTCACCACTGCGCCTGCGCCGATGAACGCATGCTCCCCGATCGTCACACCACACACGATGGTGGCGTTCGCGCCGATCGAAACGCCCCGACGCACGACGGTTCGCTCGTAGTTCACGCTCGTGGTCGGGAACGCAGCTCGTGGTGTGCGGACGTTCGTGAAGACCATGCTCGGACCGCAGAAGACATCATCCTCCAACACCACGCCCTCGTACACAGACACGTTGTTCTGGATCTTCACGCGGTCGCCGATCACGACGCCGTCACCGACGAAGACATTCTGTCCCAGGGAACAGTTCCGGCCGACCCGGGCCTTACCCATCACGTGCGCGAAGTGCCAGATCCTCGTCCCTTCGCCTATGCAGGCGCCTGGATCGATCACGGCGGTCTCGTCGAAATATGCCCTAGGCATGGCGCGCTCCGCGCTTGACGGACCCCGTGCGCAGCAGAGCACTCGCGTGCTCAAGCACGCGCAAGACTTCGACTGCACTCTCTCCGTCGGACAGTGGGCGCGAACGCTCAGCGACGCATCGGACAAAATGCTCCAGTTCCAATCGAAGAGGGTCCCCTTCGCCCCGGAACACCAGCTCAGATCCTCGGTCCCAGGCCGCGAGAGTCCCGTCGATCCCCTTCTTGTGCAGCAGCACGCGTTGCTCCACCTCGTCGTACACCAACATCGCCTCGGACGCGACGATCGTCAGTCTCCGATGCTTCTCGGGCCAGAGCCAGGTGGAGTGTTGGTAAGCATGCAAGTCGCTTGGGAACTCGAGATGGAGGTGGACATCGTCTTCGATGTCCTGCTGCAGGACGCAGTGCCCCCAAGCCGTCGTCCGGAAGGGCGCACCGCCAGCCAGATAGAGCAGCACGGCCACGTCATGCACGCCCAGGCTCCAGAGCGCGTTCTCGACCGCGCGGGCCCGGCCGAGGTTGAGCCGATCCTGATTCAGTGAGTAGACACGACCGATCAAACCATCTGCGATGAAGCCGTGCATCCATGTGATCGCGGGTTGGAAGAGGAGTAGGTGACCGACCATGAGGACTCGGCCACACGCTCGGGCGCGCCGAACGAGGTCCTCACCGTCCTTTGCCGACATCGCCAGTGGCTTCTCGACGAACACGTCCTTCCCAGCGGCGAGCGCGGCCTTGGCAACTGCATGGTGCGAGACTGCCGGCGTCGCGACTACGATCGCATCGACGTCCATCGCCAAGAGCCGATCGGCGTTGCGATAGACGGGCACCGAGGTCATCGATTCCACCTCTACCCGAGACGCCTCATCTACATCTGCCACACACGCAAGCACTCGCATCCGGTGCAGGGTCTTGATGAGGATGCGGCCCCAGGCACCAGCACCGATTACGCCAATCTTCAGTAAAGGCTGCCTTCCTGTCGCCATCTGAATCGCTCGCCTCCTCTCATCGGACCGACGGAAGCCAGAGACCGTTGCTCACGCCGCCCCTCCTGGCAGGTCGACCCCGAGCCGCGCCCGGACGACGCCAACTGCGTGTCGCGCATGCTGCCGCACTTTGCCCTCGTCCTTCGTGGATGTGCCTGAGTGCGACGCCCATCACGTCGACGGTGAATCGCAGGACGCGTTGTACCGACGTGTCGGTAGTTCTCGCCCAAATGACGAGGCCCTCGCCCCTAAGGGATGCGACGAGCGAGCGCATGTTCTCGACGACAGTCGCTCTATAGAGGTGTGATCCCCGGCCTCCTCAGAGGCCTAGGATCGATCGGAAGAGCGTCGCTGAGATTCGATCGCCCATTCGAACGCGTCGGTCTTCGTTGCTCGCCGTTCAACGTATCGAGAAGGGCTTCCGCAAGGTGAGCGATCAGGGAAGGCACTCGGGTTCCCTGGACACTGGGCAAGGAGTGGACAAGTCCATCACCACCAAGGTCGGCGGCTCGACCGAGGATCGAGCAGACGAGGCGATCCTCAGATCGTTTCGCCTACCCTGCAGCGCCGGGCCCGTTCGAAGACGGCAAGATGCCTGGATGCGACCTCCTCGAACGAATCGAGCCTGACGGAGGGACGAGATGCCGAGTCGAGAGATCGACACACCGCCTCCGCAAGGGCAACGGGTTGATCTGGGAGGACGAGGACTGCGTTGCCGCGTGCCGCTTCCGCAACCCCCGGCACATCCGAGGCGACGACGCTGGTTCCGCAGGCCAGGGCTTCGAGAAGCGAGTTCGGGAGTCCCTCCCAACGGGAGGGCATGACGAAGACGTCGATGCTTCGCAGGAATTCGGCGACTTCGATCGGAGACCCTACGTGGCCGACGAACTCGACCGGCAGATCGCGTGCCTTGCGCTCGAGAGTCTTCCGTTGCGGGCCGTCACCGACCACGGTCAGCACCGCGGGTCGCTTCGCCACGATTGCCGGCAACGCCTCGAGAAGGACATCCACACCCTTCTCGGGGATGAGACGACCGACCGTCCCGAGACGAGCCGGCTCATGGTTTGCACGCCGCGATGTACCGGGATGGAACGTGGTCCGGTCGATTCCGTTCCTGATAACGGTGATCCGGTTACGAGGAGCGTGATGGGCCCATTCGACGAAATCCGCCACGGCGTTCGAGTTCGCGACGTATTCCTCGGTCCACCGCCGAAGGATCCGGTCGACGGCGCGTCGAGGTCGCGTCCGGAAGTCCTCAACGCTTCGCTCCGACACCACGACGGCGGGGCGGCGGCTCAGCGTGAGGACGGCTAGCCTCGTGTACATGTTCGCGCCCCACAGCGACGAGTGGACGACATCGGCCGAGCGAAGGAGCGCTCGCAGGCTTGCGAATCTCCAGGGATCAGCATCGTGTCCCCTGAACTCAACGACCGGGATGCCAGCATCGGCCACCTCTCTTGCGAGCGGATCGCCGGCTCGGAGTACTGCGAGTGTCGCGTTCCAGTGTCGGCGATGGGCGCATCGGAGCATGCCAGCAAGCTGACGCTGCGTTCCGTCGCCCGGCATGCGACCGATCACGTGCACGATACTCAGCATCGTCCGATCCCCTTCTGGTGTGTGTCGGTCGCGACAACCCTTGGCACTTGGTCGGTCGACCGGCCATCGGCCTGGGGGGTCATCCCGCTGACGGACCGAGAGTCCAGCACTACACGCTCGAGAAAGCCGGACAACCTCTGAACCTGTGCCGGCCGTGACAGTTCCTCCGGGGGGCGGTCGTTGACGTCCGGAAGGCCGTCGGGACTGACCTTCTGCTCGTGCCATCTCTCGAGCGCCGCCGCGACATCGTCGGCGTGCTGCGCCACCACGCCGAGCCCAAACTCGTCGACGAGGCGAGCGACCACGCCGTTCGTTGGACCGATGACGAGAACTGGCCTGCGAGCCGCCGCGTATTCGAACATCTTCGAGGGGCAGATGAGGCGCTCGTCCGCGTTGTCAGGCTGTATGAGGAGAAGTACATCCGCATTGCGCTGCGCCTGCAATGAATCCTCATAGGCGACCTGACCGTGAGCGCGAACCTGGTCAGCCAGCCCGGTCAGTTCAGCCGTCTTCGTGACGAAGAGGGAGTCGCGGCCATAGAAGTCTGCGAGGACCGTTCGTTTCTCAGCCCGAAGCGAGCCCATCGCTTCGAACAATGGTGTCGGATCACGCTGGTCGACCATCAGGATCCCCGTGTACACGATCCGAAGTTGCTCCTTCGGGGACCCGTCCGTTCGCTCCCGGACATCATCCGGGTCGAACCCGTTCATGACGGTCATCGTCGGCACCCCGTAACGTGCGCGGATGGCGTCCTCCCTGGTCGTAACCACGATGCCGCTCGCGGAACCAAGCACGCGTGATTCGAGTGCGCGATCCAGGCGGGCAAACCGAACCTCGCGATACGGATTGTCGGACCAAAGGTCGCGCAGTCCGGCGACCCATGGGATTCGGGTTTGAAGCGCCAGCGAGCTGCCGGCGATGAGCGACGTCAGAGGAGGCGCGGAGGCGTAGATGACGTCTGGTCGCCACCGATCCACGATCCGTCTTCCAGCCCGGAACGCGGGCCAGGCCCACCCGATCTGCTCATCGGGGATCATGACGCTTCGGTAGAGACGACCAACGCGATGGACCGCGCGGGCGTGCTTGCGGCCCGCTGAGAAGCCGGTCGCCTCCACACGGGCTCTGCCGCCGACGGCGGGCTGCGCGAGCCGCATCGGGTTCAACCAGCCGGTCGACACGACCGTTCGGGCGTCGACCTCGAGTGGGACGGTAACCGGGAGCTGTTGATCGCGCGCAGTCAGGACTCGAACATCGTGACCGAGCGCCACCAGATACTTCACGGTCTTCCCTACCGACACCGCACCCACGGAGTTGTAGGGCGGGAATCGGAACGACACGACGAGAATCTTCATGACATCCACCTCAGGTCGAACTCACCTGCTTGTTTCAGCTCCCGACAATCACTTGCCGTGAAGCAAGGTCGACACCTCGCGCGCGCTCGCTCGGTCCAATAGCTCTTGGAGCTCGGTACAGCGCTCCCGGATACGCGCGTCAATCGCAAGCGGCTGCTTCCATCCTGGAGCCCTAGGTTTCACGTGCGCGATGAAACGGTGCCGGAATCCGATATCCAGGAACGCACAGAGCGCATGTGCGGTCTGGTCCGGGTGAGCGATGAACTCGTCGTAGGACACCAGCATCGCGTCCCGTCGTTCATCGAGCGACATCTCGAAGTAGAGAGAGTTCCTGAGATACCAGAACAGCGCGGCGCCGGACTCGGCGGAGAGGCGATCGGGATCGAGGCTTCGCACGAAGTCGGCGTTCTCGGGCGACATCCTCTGAACCTGCCACGCATCGGTCGCCTCCCCGGCCGCGTAGGCGCGTAGAACCCGGAGGTTCGAGTCCCCGAACTTGGCCAGCGCCGACCGGGCGCGGCCGTCGACCTCGCGGTATGCCCAGATGGCCCGCGCCCGGGGTCCGAAGCGATCCAGGATCTCTGCGGCGCGGTGCGAGTCGCACAACGGCTTGAACAGGACGTACTCCGCCCGACTTCGGTCGATCAATGCCTCGATGGTCGGCAACGGACGGAGACGGAAGTTGTCGAACGCGTGTCGATGACCCTCGTTGTAGACGCGGAACTCGGGCGCCACATCCAACCCGTGCACGATCATGTTCGTACCGGAACGTTGAGCACCGAAAACGAATACGGCCATCGGATCACCGTCCCCATGGCCAGCGGTGAGACGCCATCGAAGCTTCCGAAGTGCTCGACGTACGCGTACCCCAGGATCGACATCGTGTTCCTCCACGAGATCTGCCCACCCGTGCGTCCGACCCCATCGCCAGTTCTGGTGGACCCTCCGAACGAACGCGCTCGCCGCGGTGCTTCTCACTTGTGTTCAGCACCTTCAGCGGATCTGCGTGGCCGCACCACGCCGATCAGATCATGGATCGAGGATCGATCGATCACGCTCAACGAGAGGCCGTAGACGCCAGCTCCCAAAGCGACCTCGGCGAGGAGTGGCCCGAGGGCCGGTTCGCCGAGGACCGATCGCAGCGGGACGAGCGTCGCAGCCATGACCGCGGCCGCGAGCATCGCTGGGGCCAGGCGCCGGGCGTAGCGCACTAACGAGAATCCCGTCAGCCCTCTGAGGATGAGCAGTCGGACAGGCCAGAAAAGGATCGACGTGACGCTGAGGCCGAGGGCGACCCCGACGACTCCGAACTGCACGCCGATGAGATAGCCGACGACCCGAAGGCCCACACCGACCGCCGTCACCAGCAGTGCCAGCCGGGGCCGGCCGAGCGCAACCATCAGGTTCCGATCGAGGTAGCTGAGGCACAGGATCAGGCCCGATGCGCAGAGGGCCCGCAACACCGGCGCGGCCGGCGCCCATCCGTCCCCCACGAGCACCGGGATCAGCTGCGGGGCGACCATCGCCATCCCGACGAAGAACGGCAGGGCCACGAGCGTCGTCAGTCGGGACCCGGTCACGTACATGCGACCCGCCGTCTCGGGATCGTGCTGGACTCGGGCGAACGTCGAGAGCGCGACGCCGGAGATCGACGACATCGTGATGTCGACGACGACGAAGTAGAACCGGAACGCGAGAGCGTAGATGCCAAGTGCGGCGACGCCGAGCGATCTCCCAACCAGGAAGTTATCGGCCTGTTGCTGGACCACGAACAGGATGTCGATGCCGACCATGCTGACGCCGAAGAGCGCCAAGAGGCGGAACGACGGCATGTGGAAACGGAACGCCGGCCGCCAGCTGCTGAGGTGCCACAGGATGATCGCACCCACGGCTCCCTGCACGATCGTCTGGATCACGAGGGCCCACGCACCGGCGCCGAGGAATGCTGCGACGATCGCCACGGCCCCGGCGAGGAGCTGCGCCACGACATGGCGGACGGCGAGTTCGCGGTAGGCGAGTTGGCGCGCGAGCAGCGCGCTTTGCGTGCTGCTCAGCGCCGTCAGCAGGAGAGAGAACGCGAGGACGCGCACGAGTGGAGCGACGGCGTCGTCCCCGAGGATCTCCCCCGCGATCCACGGGGCGAACGCGAACATCAGAAGCGCCAAGAACGAGCCGGTCGCGATCGCCGTCCAGAAGGCCGTGTCGAGAGTGCGTCGTGGCAGGTCCGGTCGCTGGACAATCGCTGCCGTGAAGCCTTGGTCGATGAACACCGCGAGGAAGCTCCGGACCACGAGCGCAAGGGCGACTAGCCCGAAGTCTCGCGGGGTCAGCAATCGAGCCAAGATGAGGAAGACGACCATCGTCAGTGTTCGGGACACTCCCTTGTCGAGAAGCGCCCACACGGCCGCCCTCCGTGCCCTCACTCCGAGGTGCTCCTGGCTCCGGGTCTCGATCGCTTCGTCGTGCCTCGTGGACCCACTCACGTACCGGAACCTCCCGATCGCACACGGTGAACGTCCAATCCGGATGCATGCGTCCCTGCTCCGTCTCTCACTCGTGACGCCGATGGACCTCGCCGGCGACCGATCACGAGCGGGCGGCCGTACCCACGCGGGGCCACGACCCGGACGGAGGGGAACCCGTTCTGCTGCAGCGCGGCGACGGCGTATGCCACCGATGCCTTCGCGAACGTGTGTTGGTCAGACCGATGAACGGATCGATCGGTGTTACATTGCAGGACGAACATGTCGGTGACAGTGCTGATGTGTCCGACCAGGCGCGGGATGTCTTCGTCGGACAGGTAGTAGATGGCGCAGAGGGCCGTCACGAGGTCGAAGCTCCCGAGGTCGATCTGCGGCAACGCCGCCATGTCTTCGTGCACGTAGGTGAGCGGGTAGGAACGACCATCCGCCCATTCGAAGAGCTCCTTGACCATACGCGCCTGGGCGATCGCCTGGTCGTCCCTCTCGACCGCGACGACCTCTCGCGCGCCCACCCGCATCATCTGGATCGCGTTGAAGCCGTTGTTCGCGCCCAGATCGAGCACACGAGCGCCCTCCACCGACGGAAGGTGGTCGCGAAGGATGGACCGCCAGCGGCCGTATCCCGCATCGGTCCTCCAGATGTTGCCGAAGTTGATTCCTCCCTCGATGTGGATCGGCGCATAGAGGCCTCGCAAGGGGTCCGGAGGCCGTTTGCTCCAACCGACAGCTCGACGCTGGGTCAGCTTCTGCGTCCCGAAGTGGGCGTTGAACTTCTGGTAGTCCCGATCTCGAAGAAATCGACGGGAGAGCCGGCCGAGCTCCGGGTACCTTCGCGCGCGCTCGAAGTCGATGACGTATGGCTCGCCGGACTCGGCTTCCAGGATGACGTTCCCGAACTTCACGTCATGGAGCACGTATCCGGCCTCGTGGATCTTCTTGATCTCCGAGAACAACCGCTCGACCGTCTCGGTGTCGACCACCCGGCCCAGGACGGCCCTGCCCTGCTCCACGCGTCTGGCACGTCGTTGGGTCGGCGTCAGTCCGCGGTACGCCGGATCGACGGCGACGTCTCGATCTCGCAGGATCGCTCCCCGCCGGGCGAGTTCCTCTCGGACGACGTGGCCCGGGATGAACTCCGACGTGATCGTCAGCGCCTCGAAGTCGACGTCCAGGATGGCGGGGACGCGGCAACCCGCTGCGTGGAGATCTCGTCCTGCCTCGAACTCTGCGAGGAAGGCGACGACGTCTCTCTTGAAGTGCTTCTTGACCCCGAGACCGCCACGCACGTCGACCACGCTGAGGTCGAACCGCACGCGCGGCGCGAACCGCTGACGCGTGACGGTCGGGACATCGTGGAGCCCCCCGATACGGGAGCAGAGGAATCCGTCCTGGTCGATGTCGGCGATCACGATCTCGCGCAGGCCCGGTTGCGATCGGCGGACTCGATCGATCCGGTCGGCATCGACGATGGAATCCGTGCGTGCACGCGGCGCCATCGGAACTGTCGGGCTCTCCCACTGCGCCCGTAGGCGGGCCAGCCGGATTCCGGCCGTTCGCGTGCGCCGACGATCGAGCAAGTACCTCCGAGCCTGCACGTACTCTGACAAAAGGCTCATGAAGTGACGCTCCAACGTCTGGATGTAGACCAGGTGGAGGCAGCCACGGATCCCGTCCCTCCGAGCCCGCCCGAGCGCCATCGCCGCACCTTGCGCAACCCGACCGTCGGGTCGGGCGTCGAGTGCCGGCGTTGCGTCTCCATTCCTTTGAGGAGTGATAGCGTGCCGGGGGTCGCCTGAGGACGACCGTGTTCGGCCGGCCGATCCTTCGCCGGATGAGCGTCGAAAGCGATGTCTGCATGGAGATCCGTAACTACGTAGGGCGTGCGGGTTGGCGGCTCTGGGTCCTGCTCCTCGTCCCGCTCGCCGCTGGCGGAGCGGCCTTCGCCTTGCTGGCCGATACGCCGCCGCAGTACGAAGCGGCCACGGTCCTCACCGTCCCTTCGACCGTCGCAGGGGGAGCTGGCTCATCGACGATTTCCCAATACATGGCGAACTTCGACCAGGCGATCACATCGGACGCCGTCGTCGCGAGGGTCGCCGATCTCGTCGATCGTGACGCCGAGGAAGTCCGAGCCGGCATCGACACCACGCAGCTCGGCAGCAGCAATCTGGTTCGGATCTCCTATCGCGGTCCGGATCGGGGCGACGCGTCGACGATCGTCGACGAAGCGACCCGCTCGACCTTCGATGTCGTCGCGCAGATCCAGCTCCCGTTCGGGCAGACCATTGAGGTCCTCAAGTCCCGCGTTCGAAGCACCCAGGCCGAACTCGACACGGCCGAGGCTCGACTCGAGGATTTCCTCGTGGCGAACGGCCTCGTCCTTCCTCGCGAGCAGTACCTGATGGTCGCGAGCGACGTTGCACGGCTCGAGGACGAGCTCGCCCAGGCCGATCCCGGTACCCCGACCACCACCCTCGAGGCCGAGCTGCACGATCGCCGGCAACAGCTCAAGCAACTGGGGGCCAAGATCCCCGAGTGGGCCCGACTCCAGGCGGACGTCGACCGAGCCAACGAGGACCTCGACGCCGCTCAGGACGAGCTGCGCCTGACCGAGGATCAGCTCGCCCACGTGCGGCCACAGACGACCCCCATCTCCACCGAGCGCATCCCGGAGATGCAGACGATCGGTAGAGGGGTCGGCATCGCCGCGGCGGCCGGATTCTTCGTCGCGATGGTCGTGTTGCTCCTGCTCCCTTCGAAGCAATCCCACGGCCCTCGGCGAGCCATCCCGGTCACCGAACCACCTGGCGCGAGGAAGCAAGCGGCTGCGGGAGGGTGAGGAGGCTCCGGTACAGATCCTCCGTGGCCCGCGCCACGTCGTCCCAGCCGTACGTCCTGACGACGTCGCTCGAGAAGTGACGGGCACCATCTTGCTCCGACGCGTGGTTCTCGATGACTGCCTCCAGTACCTCGGCCAGCGATCGCGCATCGCCCGAACGGAAGAGGCGATGACCCGGCGCGTCGCGCGTCACGACCTCGAGGTGGGGTGGGATGTCGCTCACCACGATCGGGACGCCGGACGCCGCCGCCTCCAGCAGCGTGAGCGGCAGGCCCTCGAGCAGGGACGGGAGCACGAACACCGCGGCGTTCGAATACAGCTCCTCGATCGCCTCGCCGTACACGTACCCGGTGAACATGACGCGAGGGTCGGCGGACGCCAACCGGCGGAGCGAAGCCGCATACCGGTCGGTGAAGCTCGACCCCCCGACGATCACGAGGCGGAGGTCCCCCGGCACGTGCCGGAACGCCTCGATCAGAAGATCGGGCGCCTTCTCAGGAACGAGCCGGCCGACGAAGAGCACGAACGAACCCTCCGCGAGCGCGAACCGCTCCCGGATCTCGCGGGCAGGGCGGCGTCGCCGCGGGGTCACGCCGTTCGGGATATAGACCATCGACCGCGCGTACCGCTCGAGGTAGTGGTCGGTGAGCGCCCGGGAGACGCCGATCGTCGCATCGGGGACGCGGGCGCTCATCCAGGCCGCGGTCGTGAGGACCGCTCGTGCCCCCCGTCCCCATTTCGCGCGGTGATGATCGAGGCCGTGGACCGTCAGCACGACCTTCGACGGCGACAGGTACCGAGGCAGCGGCGACCACAGCCCGGGGCCGAGCGCGTGATAGTGGACGACGTCCGGTGCCTCGGTCATGCCGACGAAGGTCGAGAGCGCACTGTGGACGAACGCATCGAGATGCTTGGTTGTCGGTGTCCGCATCGGACGCAGGTGCATCCCGCGGTACTCACGATCCTCCGTCGAGTAGTTCCTCCGGCAGAAGACGGTGACCTCGTGGCCGCGTTCGGCCAGACGTGAGCCGACCTCCTCCACGTGGCGTTCGATGCCGCCGTACGTCGCCGGGATGCCCTTCTGCCCGATCATCATGATGCGCATCAGCCTCACCTCGTTCGACCAGCGCCGCGTGGGCGAGGGTCAGGGGGCGTCGGCAACGACTCGGAATGAGTCGCCGAGTGGGTCACGCTGATCGCCGCCGCGGCGAAGGCGGCGAAGTACCAAAGGACGACGACCTGAGACATCAGGTTCTCGGCGACGCTGTAGACGATGAAGGAGGCCACGCAGCCGACGAATCCCACGGCGACGCCGCGCTCGAACCCGGGCGCGGCACGCGCCAATGCGCTCCGGGCTGTATGGATGAGCGCCAGCACGACCGCGGCGTAGGCGCACAGCCCGACCAGGCCCGTCTCCACGTACGCGCGCAGGAAATCGTTGTGCGGCACCTTCGCCTGATCCGTGACGTACTGCGTCATCTTCGGTCCGATGCCGAACAGGGGACGCTCATCCGCGAGTCCGCCGATCGTCCTCCAGTAGGTGAACCTCCACTGGAGCGAGTTGCCCTCGACGCCGGCGACCTTCTGATCGGATCTTAGGTCGAGCACGCGAGCGGTGACGGACGGGAACGTGAGCGCCACGACCACGGCGATCCCGAAGATCAGGAGCACGAGGCGGGGAGCTTGCAGGAGGGCGACCCCGACCAGCCCGATGAGGAGCGCGACCCAGCCTCCGCGTGAGTACGTGAGGACGACCATGACGGCCGCGCTCCACACGAACAGGAGCAGGAGCGGTCGGACGTTGCCCGTGAGATGCGGCAGGAGGGCGACCCCCATGACGATCAGGATCGTGAGGTAGAACCCGAAGGCGTTCGGATGGGCGAACGTGCCGTAGACGCGACCGGTCCCATCGCTCGCCGTGCCCGCACCCGACGTCAGCGCTTGATGAGCGGCCGCCGCCATGGGGACGAGGGCGGATGCGTAGCACGCAGCGAGGACAGGGCGAACGTAGGTGCCGCTCCTGAGGAGCTGGTCCAGCACCACCAGCATCGCGACCGCAGCCGCCACCCTTCCCGTTTCGGCGAGGCTGTCGAGCGGCCTGTGCGAGGTGACGGCGCTCACCACGCTCGCGGCGAGGAACGCCACCCATGCGACGGAGAGCAGCGCGGGGCGGGCGAGGTGTCCCGCGCGGTACTGCACCAGGAGCCAGGCGAGCGCCGCAACGATGAACAGGACGGCGAGCCCGGTTGTCATCATCCCGGATCTCGTGGGCTCTCCGATCTGGGTGGGCGCCTTGGTCCAATCGACCGACGCCCGGATGACGAGGATCGCGATCACGAAGGTCGCGAACCGCGTGTACGCCAGGATGAGCAGGACGGTCCCCGCCGAGATCCCCACGACGATCAGGAGCAGATCCCGCGACCATCCGCCGACTGCCTGAGCTCCGACGATCGCCGCGAGAACGATCCCCAGCGCGATCAAGACGATCCGCGGGACGACCGCACGAACAGCCGAGATGCGGGCGTGGCGATGCCGGGTCCGATCGCGAGCGAAGAACCAGGAGGGTCCGAGCACGTCCTGCTGGGGCATCAGTACGCTCCCCTGCGAGACAGCAGAGCCGGGACGGTCTTGGCCAGGATGTACAGGTCGTACGAGAGCGACCAGTTCTCGATGTAGAAGATGTCGCGTCGCACCGCTTCATCGAACAGCAGATCGACCCGACCTCCGATCTGCCAGAGACCGGTGATGCCGGGGGCGACTTCCAGGCGACCGTTCTGCCAATCCTCGTAGCGCCGAACCTCCTCCGCGAGCGGCGGGCGCGGCCCGACGAGACTCATCTCACCACTGAGGACGTTCACGAGTTGTGGCAACTCATCCAGGCTCCATCTCCTCAGCCACCCGCCGATCCGAGTGACCCTCGGATCCTCGCGCATCTTGAACAGCGGCCCATCCGCCTCGTTCCGGTCTCGAAGGTGCGTCAGCATTTCTTCGGCCCCGCAGACCATCGTGCGGAACTTCAGGAGCGTGAACGTCCGCCCCTGCCTCCCCACGCGGGCCTGACGAAAGAACACCGGGCGGCCGGACGTGATGCGGATCGCGACAGCGATGCCCGCCCACAACGGCATGCTCAGTAGGAGTCCGAGGGCTGCCCCGATGACATCCAGGGCTCGCTTCGCAGCCGCTTGCCCGCTGGAAAGGCGGGCCGACCTGAGCGACACGATCGTGAGCTCGCCGAGCGGCTGCGCCATCACCCGTGTCGGGAGGATGTGTGGGAGGTTCACCGAGAGCCGGACCTCGACGTCTTCGAGCCGGGCTGCCTTCGCGATCTGGGCCATCATCTCGGGGGTTACCGCCGACGATGCGACGAAGACGCAGTCGACGGCGAGATCTCGAAGGACGCGCCGGAAGGTGTCGACGCCCGCCAACGCTTCCCTCGAGATCCGGATCAGCGTCGGCCCGAGCATCGATGCGGGAGCCGTCGTGTCGACCGGCAACACAGCGACCGGTCGGAAGCCGAGCGTGGGAGAGCGGAAGGCGGCGAGCGCTGCCGATGCTTCGCCGTTCGCGCCCACGACGAGCGTTCGGTAGGCAAGCGGGCCACGGACGCGCATCCGCGCCATCGAGAGGTGCCACCACCGGCGTGATCCCAGACAGAAGGCCAAGGTCAGGAACCACGTGATTCCGAGCCACGCCCTCGAGTACGGGATGTGCGACCAGAATCCGAACAACGCGATCGACGCGATCGACGTCCCGACGGCGGCGATGATGCGACGGAACTCCTCGGCGGGACTGATGAGCTGCACCGAGTACAACCGGAAACCGGAGAAGATCGCGACGAGCGCGAGCGGCCCGGAGATCATGAGCAGCATGAAGTCGGCCGGGACGGATGTGAAGCCGAAGCGGACAACGTACGCGATCAGCATGGCGGCCGCTGTCGAGAGCGCGTCGCTGATAGCGATCGAGATCGACATGCGACGATACCGCTGATTGACGTTCGACCGCAGGGTCGTGGCGCCGGCCTCGCCCGGCGGCAGGTCCGTGGCGTGGCGTCGGGCAGCGGTCGACAACCTCACATCCCCCTCACAGCCGCACGACGTTCTGCCGGCGATCCGATCCGTACGCGTTGCGCGCGTCGAAGATCAACGACGCCTGATCCGCCACCCATCCGAGGTCGTATGCCCGGTGCGGCGTGAGGATGGCGACGCAGTCGGCGGTCTCGATAGCGTGTGAGAGGTTGGTTCGCCTCAACAATGTTCCGTTGACGAGGACCGACTCGACGAATGGGTCGTGGAAGCTGAGGAATGCACCTCGCTTGTCGAGGTGCGTCATGACCTTGACGGATGCCGACTCCCTGACGTCACCGACGTCTTCCTTGTACGAGACGCCCAGGACGAGGATGTTCGCTCGCATGACGGCTCTGCCGCGCTCGTTCAATGCCTCCGAGATCCTCGACGCGACGTATCCGGGGACACTCGCGTTGACGTCCTGTGCCTGCTCGAGGAGCTGGAACTGCCGGCCCACGTCGCGCCGGATCTGCCACGCCAGGTACGCGGGATCCAGAGGGATGCAGTGGCCACCGACGCCCGGGCCTGGATAGAAGGGCATGAATCCGAACGGCTTGGTCGCCGCGGCGTCCACGACCTCCCAGACGTCGATACCGGTCTCGTGACACAGCATCGCCAGTTCGCTGACGAGCGCGACGTTCACATGCCTGAACGTGTTCTCGAGCAACTTGGCGAGCTCGGCGGCACGACATGAGGAAACCGAGACCACCTTGTCCACGATCTGTTCGTAGAAGAGGCTCGCCAATCCGGTCGCTTCGGGCGTGTGACCTCCCACGACCTTCGGGGTGTTCCTGAGCGTCCATTCCGCATTCCCCGGATCGATGCGCTCGGGTGAGTAGGCCACCAGGAAGTCGGTGCCCGCTCGTAGCCCGGATGACTCGAGGAGCGGCCTGATCAACTCATCCGTCGTACCCGGATACGTCGTGGACTCGAGGACCACGAGGCGTCCGGGCTCCAGGTGCTCGGCCACGGTGGTGCACGCGCGCTCGATGTAGGACACGTCGGGTGCGTGGTCGCGGAGTGGGGTCGGAACACAGATGAGCACGACCTCGCAGGCTCGGAGTTGACGCGCATCGGTGGTGAACTCGATCAGATCGGAGGCGATGCCCTGGCGAAACAGCTCTTGGTCGACGCCAGGCACGGACAGGAGGCCCGCGCGGAGATCCCCCACGCGCTGGGCATCGACGTCCAGGCCGATGACGCGATAGCCGGCGTCCGCCGCACCGCACGCAAGCGACACGCCGACGTACCCCTGACCCAGGACACCCACCCGAACGTCGCGGCTGAGGATGGATTGGCGCAGCGAAGCCGTGGTCTTCACGGGAGACCTCCTCGAGCGGTCGCGTCGCGACGAGTAGGACGCGACTAGCAGATGGGCATGATCACGCGGCGCGGTCGCGGTTCCCGGCGTCGACGATCGTGCGGAGCGCCTTCGTGCGGATCCGGAAGCACTGCCTGCGCGAGATCCGTAGGGTCCGCGCCACGTCCTCCACCGCGTCCTGTTTCACGTACCAGAGGAACAGCAAGGAGCGATCGCGCTCGGAGAGCAACTCCATCCGCCGACACAGCTCCGTTCGCTCGTCGAGCGAGTCCAGAAAGCCGGCGGGGATACCATCTCCCCTGGTGGTGCGCCTGGCTCCGATCTGGTAGACCGAAGCGGTCCGTGGCTGCCACCAGTCGGCGTAGCGAACGAGGGCTCGGATGACCTCATCTCGCGACGCAAGCGGCCCTCGTACGTTAGAAGCTATGGCCTCTCTGAGTGACGCGCCAGACGGGGATTTCCCTGTGGGCCCATCGCGCGACATGGCCGATTCACGCAACGTTCCACCGTTCCCCGACGGACCCAGACTCGATCGCAACCCGAACCGCTTCCGCCTGGTTCCGGACGCCAAGTTGCTTGAAGATCCGCGCCTTGTGTTGCTCAACGGTCTTCGGACTGATGCCGAGCTGTCGAGCGATCTCCTTGGCCGTCAGTCCCCGTCCCACGAGTGTAAGGACGCGCCGCTGCTGGACGCTCAGCCGTATCGGCCGACGAAACATCAACGACGGCACCAACGCTTCCGCGAGCGCGGCGACCGGCGCCTCGGTCGGCACGCGGACGCTGCCGTCCTCGTTGACGCGGCTGTCCCCGAACATCACCACTCGGGCGCCGCGGCGGCGGAGTCGATCGGTCAACGGACCTACGGAGGACAAGCGTTCTTCGACCGCGGCGGCATCGATGGCACCGACGCGGCTGATGCGCGCCTCGGCCTCGGCTGCGGACGTAGCTGGCAGCAGGGGGACTATGAGCGGGTAGGACGCGAGAGCTGAGGTGATGGCCTCGGCCAGCATCCTCTCGGGATGCACCACGAGCACCCTCCGCGATCCTGCGGGTGCGCCGGTGCCAGCGTACTGGTCCCGCCCACGTGATCGTGTCACGAGGGAGGTTCTCCCTTCAGGTCATCGAGCAACCCGTTGCTCGTGACGAACACCATCGCTTCCAATCGAGAATGCACACCGAGTTTCCGAAGTGCTCGCTGGATGTGGCTCCGTGCGGTCTGAGGGCTGATCACCAACGCGCGGGCCATGTCGTCGTTGTCCGCGCCCTCGGCAAGCAGTGCCAATATCTCCCGCTCGCGCTGGCTGAGCTGCGAGAGACGCTCACCCACATCGACCCGCTCGCGGCCGCGCGCAACGAGGCGCTCGATCAGGCCGGCGAGCATGGACTCCGGGATGTAAACGTCACCGCGACCGAGGCGGCGAACGGCATCGATCAGATCCGGGAGCGGCGAGCTTCGTGTCAGGAAGCCCGTCGCACCAGCCTCGATGCTCTGGACCAAGAGTTCCGAGTCCTCGCGCTGAGCGAGCATCGCGACACGAACCGATGCGACGTTGGCCGTGATCTCACGGGCAACTCGAAGTCCGTCGTAGTTCGGAAGGTTGACATCGACGACGACGACGTGTGGTCGTTCGCGCTGCGCGGCCTCGACGGCCTCGATGCCGTCTCCGGCCGTCGCGACGACTTGGAGGTCCGGCTCAGCCTCCATGGACACGCGGATCGCGTCCCGGAGGAGCGGCTGGGCGTCAGCCAGCAAGACCCGCATCCCACCACCACCCGATCGGATCTCTCAGCGTGCAGGCACGAACGGGGCGAGGTTCCAACGTAGGACGTCAACGTGCGGCGCGCACCCGATTCACGACGTAACTTTGGCTGCTGCAAATCTCTGAGGAAGGGGATACGGAGGGCGGCACGGACCGAGTCGGCGGCATCATCACCTGATGCCATGCCTCACGGCCATCGCAGCAGCCTGTACACGAGACCGCACACCGAGCTTAGAGAAGATGTTCTGCAGGTGCGTCCTAACAGTGTGATCGCTCACCGACAGCTCTTCCGCGATGGAGGTGCTGCTCGTTCCCCGGGCGAGCAACGTCAACACTTCCCGCTCGCGACTCGTGAGACGGCGTATGGAACCATCACCCGCGGTCTCGCCCGCCATACCTTCGAGTGGGGAGGAAGCAGCCACCACGACCTGCCCGTCGACGATCGCTACGATCGAACGTATGAACTGAGCCGTGGGGATCACCTTGGTGAGATATCCACTGCACCCGAAGCTGATGCTTCGTTCGGCCAGGCTCGCATCATCGCCGTCGGTCAGGGCGACCACCTTCGTATCCGGTACGTCCCGAGCGATCCGAGATCCGAGCACAAGGCCCTCTCCGGATGGGCTCAGTTCAATCAGGACTACGTCGGGACTGACCCTATCCACGACGGCGATCACATCATCGGACCTCTCCCTGAGTGTCGAAACGCTGAATCCCGCGCGCTCGAACGTAACTCGAACGGCATCGGCGAAGAGCCTGTCACTCCCGATCATGAGGATGGTGGGCGACCGGCTTTTGCGCTCCAGAGTCGGCTCGGCGTTGCGATCGGATCCGACGCTCAGGTCTTCACCCCCCGTTAGACTGCGCCTTCGCTGTGAGTGGAATTCTCGCCCCACGTTCAGCTACAGTCCATTACGTGGTCTGCACTAGGACACTCGGCCCTTCTCTGATGGATCGGAAGCTGCCGTCTGCCAAACCCATCGAACCCTGCGATCGGGGCGCTCGACGGAGTCCAGGCATCTGATGTCGCTCGTCACCTAAAGCTTCTTCCGCGCCCTACGAGCCCGATACCCACCTGGATCGCCGATCGTCCACGCGAAGGCGTGGGCACCGTCGCCTGTCGGGAATGTCTTCGAGTGGCGCGCGCACCGTCCTCCGCCCCGCCACGCGACGCGGAACCGCTCGCCTGATCTGGTCACATACGACTCGACCCACGGCATCTCAATGACCGTGGTCTTCAGCAGCCGGGATCTTGAACGAATACCGATGGGGAGTCATGCCCCAATGAGGGCATCAGGCCAGGTCAGCGGCCATGTTCGTGGGCGCTAGAGGATTTGAACCTCTGGCCTCTTCCGCGTCAAGCATGACCGGGTGCTCCTCAGCGCCGCTGGTCATGGCCCTGGCTCGGTGAAGCTGCTGGTCAGGGCCATTCTCCCCCGTTCCCTCGATTCCTGTGACCACCCTCTCGTCGCGCCCTTCCGTCAACTTTCCGTCAACGCGCTGTTGGGCGAATCCGCCTTGACTGATCGAATCAACCTCCTGCAGTCCCCAAGCCCAACCGCGTGTTGAACTTCCCTTTGGCCCCGGTACGGTGACTCCGTGGCATCGACGGAACCTCGTTCGTGCGTCTTCTGCGGGAGCCGGCCCGTGACCTTGGAGCACACGTTCCCACGCTGGACAGTGCCTCACATCCAGACCCTCGGCCCGATCAGGAGCTCAACGCGTGTATCCGACCACGGGGAGCATGTGCACAACGTGTGGGGAACCGACACGATCGACCACAAGGCGCGCAAGGTCTGCGCACCGTGCAACAACGGATGGATGTCGGACCTCGAGCAAGCGGTTGCACCGATCCTGACGCCGATGATCACGTCGACGGGACCCCGTCCTCTCACGGACGACGAGGCTCTCATCTTGGCCACGTGGGTGACCAAGACGGCTCTCACGGGATCCCTGGTGTATCCGGAGACCGACCACGCGACGATTCCGGCGAGGTACTTCCATGAGCTCTACATGACACGGCGTCCCCTGCTCGACTCGGTCGTCTGGATCGGCGCCTACCGGGTCAACCGCTATCCGGCGAGCCAATCGGCGGAGTTCATCGAGCCGGACGGCGTGCGGATCACCGGCAACGTCGGGTGCTTCGTGTATCAGACCCTGATCGACGATGGGGTGGGTGTGCGAAACGCCCTCGTGCTTCCACCGAAGGACGAGTTCCTCCCGAAGCTTGCCCAGATCTGGCCCATGCATCCCGCTCCCGAGGTCGCTGCCGTCGTGACACCAGTCTGGCCGGGATTCGATCACCCTGGCCAGCCGGGCGTGGCGATGGACGACCCCGAGCTCCGATCCTTGTCTGGGGTCGACGATCACTCGTGGGGTGTCGAGAACGAGCCCGCATTTGTGGGAACCGAGGACCGTCTTCGATGGCTCCTCCGGCTGATCACGGGGAGCGAACCTCCTCCTTAGTCCCGGAGGCACGGCACGTTCAGTCTTCGTGCCGAGCCACCCACACCGGAAGTGATCGAACCCTTGGCGCCACGCGTACACCATCCACCGGACGTCGATCCCTTACGGGTTTCCAGCGCCGGGTATCCTCCGGCGGGTAGCCGCAACCGCCACTCGACCTGGCGCCGAGGACGGGTCACACTCGGTAGCCGATGGAGTTGCCGTTCGAGGTGCCCGCCGGGGTCGAGCTCGTCACGGACCTCTCGACGGCGGACTGGATCCAGCCGCGCCTGCTGCCGCAGGACCGACGCCTCGGCGTCCGAGTCGGCGAGATCATCCCGACCGGATTCGACGCCTACGCCCGGGTCTTCCACCCCGCACGCGAGGGCGACGCCATGGAGCCACGTCGCTGGTCCGAGCTCGCGGAACGAAACGAACGCGTCGTCCATCCAGAGATGCAGCTGGAGCACATCGTCGGCGTCCTGGACATCAGCGGCGTGCCCGGTCTCGAATCGCCGCTCGAGGGCGATCTCCCCAGTGAGCAACTCAAAGCGCTCGTCGAGGTACTCCGGACGTTCACGGCGACGCCGTCGGTGTGCTGGTTCGCCGTGTGGGAGGGCTACGGCTTCTTCGGTGGCGGCGTCTCGTTGTCCTGGTCGCCGGACGAAGACCCGGCCATCCTGCGAGCGCGAGAGCGCGCGGAGCTCGAACGCGCGCGCCGCGCCGCCGCGCAGCTGGATGCCGTCCCCAAGCTCGCGATCCACCCTTCACCGGAGGGTGGGGCCATGCGCAGCTACTTCATCTTCCGCGGCTCGATCGACGCGGCATCCGGGCTCGAGTTCAACGGATGGGGCCAGGCGCCGAACCTGTGGTGGTCTAACGATCGAGCGTGGTGCGTCGCGACCGAGATCGACGGCTACTCGACGTACGTCGGCGGATCGGCTCGGTGCGTCGAGGCCATCCTAGCCGATCAACGGCTCGAGGCGCTCCCCTCGTCAGTCGATCTCCGGTTCGATCTCTGGTCGGACCGGGTGAACCCTCGACCCACGGGGATGAGGGAGCGCTGGTAACGGCATACCGCGCTCGATATCCGGTTGTTAGCGGAAATCGTGGAGCCGGCAAGCTCGGGCGCGACCATTTCACTTGGCGTTCGCGAGAACCTCCTACCTCGTGTTGGCGACCCAGAAGTTGCCGGTGTGCCGTTCATCCGGGCCGTCGCGGACGAGCCTGTACTCGCCCTCAGGAAGCGGCGGGAGTTCGGCGGTACGCGCGAGTTCGTCGGCTGCCGCGATGAGCTGGATCTCCCCCGCGGGCTCCCACGTCGAACCGTCCCACCGCTCGATCCGCGCGACCTCGGACAGCCCACGAATCGCCTGCAACACATCCTCGCGCGACTGTGCCCCCGTTGGGGTCGGAATCAACGGATAGAGGTAGATCTCGCCGCCAGCGGGCGATACCAGGGCAGGAGCCACCGAGATGGCGGGTGCATCGATGGAGACGAGGGGCACCGGGGCGGGGACGCCCTCGGCGATCTCAACCACCGCGGCCGCGACGATCCCCTCGTTCGCCTCCTGCGAGATTCGGTACCACCCGACGTCGAGACCGCCGGTGGTGAATCGCTCCACGGGGCCCGGCCTCCCGGGCTCGGCGCTCAGGCCGAGGGCAGGAACGCCGTCGATCTCCCCGGGCGGCTGGATGCGTGCCGTGCAGTGCCAGTGATCCATGCACATCACGAGCTCGCCGTACGGTTCCCACTCGTCCCCGTTCCAACGGTCGACCGTTGCGAAGACGCCGAAGATCGCGTCAGCGCCCTCGTGGTTGACGAGGAGCGCTACGAGATCGACCGGGCCGGGCGGCACCCGCTCGGCGCTCAGCCAAAGCGAGAACGGCGACGCCGGTAGCGCCGGCGGTGGCCCGAGCGGGGCCGTGTCGTCACCTGTTGTGGTGAACGCGCGCCAAGCGAAGGCGGCCACCGCGACGAAGACGGCGATCGCAACGACCCCCGCGATGACCCGTTCGCGCGTCGGCGGCAGCGGCGAGCCCGGTCGCGGTGGCTGCTGCGCCCGCTCGCGCACGCGATCGAGAGGCACTGGGGCCTCGCGGAGACGATGCAGCTGCCGTTCCCACCGTCCTGTCATCGGTCGGTCTCCTCCTCGTCGCCCAGCAGCGCGGCCAGGTGCCGGCGGCCGCGAGTGAGATGGACCCGCACCGTGGCGCCCGAGATCCCGAGCCGGGCGCCCACCTCTCGCACTGGCAGGTCCAGGATGTAGAAGAGGGCCATGACGGCGCGCTCGCGTGGCGGGAGTCGCTTCAGTGCCTCGAGGACCTCGCTCAGGTCAGGCGGCTGCTGAACCGTGTCGCGGACGCCGATGCCTTCGCGGCGCTCACGGCGGAGCTCGTCGTTGGCGACGTTGAACGCTACCCGGTACAGCCAGGCCACGGGATCCCGCAGCCGTGCAGTGGTAGTCGCGGCCCGAGAGAACGCCTCGCCTACCGCCTCTTCGGCGAGATCGCCCCGCCCGCCCGTGTACGCGAGGATCGTGCGGTACATCGCGCCGGCATGCGCCTCGAAGAACGCTCCCAGATCGGCGAGCCACCCGGCGGCATCGGACCTCACGTTTGCGTTCGTCGTCTCCCGGCTCAGCCGCGCCTCCGTCTGCGAGATGACCATCCCGACGATAGACGGAGCCGGACGGACGAAGGCTTACCGCGGACGCCAACTCAGCAAGCGTGTCAACTTCTCGTCAACTTCTCCGCCCTCAGAGCTTGACGCAGCACGCGACTCGCTAGATCCGCACACGGCCTGGCCTGCGCGTTTGCACGTCCGAGCGCTCCGACAAGCGCTCTTCTGTGCCGAGGAAGAGGCCGACGGCCGACGAAAAGGACCCTTGACCTGCAGCTTTGGTGGGCGCTAGAGGATTTGAACCTCTGGCCTCTTCCGCGTCAAGGAAGCGCTCTACCCCTGAGCTAAGCGCCCGAGGACCGGCATGCTACCCGGTCTCGAGGCGGGGACCGGAATTGAACCGGTGTACAGGGTTTTGCAGACCCTTGCCTAACCACTCGGCCACCCCGCCGCTCGGCCCGACTCGCGGGACCGGCCCGGCAGTCTACTTGCAGTTGCGACATCCGAACGCCTCGAGGATTCCCCTCTGTGCGTGAGCAGGAGATGGGACGGGAGTAGTCAGAAGATAGCGAGCCCCGGGAAGCCTCCTCGCCCCCCGGGGCTCGGCACCAAGCTTTCCCTCAACCTCGCGGCGAGTCATCTGGCTCGGCGACACGACTGTACCCCAACCGTTCGGGCCCGTGCATCTCGAGCTGGCCGGCCTTCGCCTCGTCGAGATCGCCGCACCTCAAAATCGGCGACCCCCAGTGGTGCGAGGGATCACGGTTCCATCGTGTTGGTGCGCACCGACGGGCGTGGTGCTCCGACGTACGTTCGGCGGACCCGATGGAAGGAGGACGCGATGAGCGCCAGTCAGGGAACGCTGAACCTTCCCAGAGCCCATGCTCCGCGGGTCTGGCTCTGGGTGGGCATCGTGGCAGTGACCGTGGCCGTTGCCTTCGTCGCCTACGCGAGGCTCGGCACCGCGGGGGATCAGGCGACCCACGGCGTGTCGACCGCGACCGCTCGCAACACCACGATGGAGCAGCTCGTCAACGCCGGCCTCGTCCCCGCCGAGACGCTCGAGCCGAGCACCGTGGAGCAGCTCGTGAACGCCGGCCTCGTGCCCGCCGAGACGCTTGAGCCGAGGAGCGTCGGGTCGTTGTACACAGCGCAGGACCGCGCGCTGATGGGCGCAGTTGCGAGCGGACAGGTGCCCGCCGCGACGCTGGACGGCGACTCGTTCCTCATCAAGCGCCTCATCAACCAGGGACTGGTCCCGCGGCAGACCCTGGATCACTAACGGGAACGACGGCGCGCAACGTAGGTACTCCCGAGACCGGCCACGGGTCTCGGGAGTCCCTGCCATGTCGGGTACGGGCGCAGACTGCGAGTCAAGCCGTCGAGCGCCGAGACGTGAGGAGGCTTACCTTCGCCTATCGTGCGGTGATACCTCGGGACTCGCAGCTTCACTCAACAAGGCTGTGCGCCGATCGGGTCAGCCTCCAGAACTCCAGTTTCGCTCATTGGGAAACCCGCCGCGACGCGTTGCGCATCCTCCGCGTGAGCCACCGACGAAGGAATAGACCAGTGCTGAGGGGCCAGGACTCCGCCGACGCGTACCGGCAACGTTATTTCTCTCCACAACGGTCAGCCGTATCCGCACTAGGCAGTGTGGGGCTCGATTGGGGATCGCTCAAGCGACATTTCCGCATGCTCGCGCAGCCAAGCGTTCCCCTCCCGGATCGCCCGAGACAAGAACCGCCCCCAGGTGCCGCACGTAGACCCTCCAGGTAGTGCACCCCCGGGCACGCGGAACGAAGAGGAGGGGACGAGCATGGCTGAGCCGAGCCTGTACGAACGATTGGGTGGCGTGTTCGCCATCGCGGCGGTGATCGATCACTTCAGCGATGCGGTCGTCCAGAACCCCATCGTCGGCCAAGCATCAAAGAACCCTGAGCTTCGTGAATGGCACACGGACCAGCTGGACAGACTGCCAGGGCTGAAGTTCATGCGGACCCTGTGGGTTTGCAACGTCTCCGGTGGACCCTTCACGTTTGCTGCCACGAAGCCGGGGAGCACCCCTCTCGGGCTGGAAGAGGCCCATCGCGACCTCCACATCACCCCCGAGGAGTTCGACGAGGTCGCAGCGGAGCTGGGACGCACGCTCGATCATTTCGCGGTCCCTGCGCGTGAGAAGGATGAGGTCCTGGCGGCCTTCGCGGCGCACAAGGGGGAAGTGACCGAGGGATCCATGGCCTCGGCCTAGGACGCTGTGCCCGGCTTCGTGCCAAGTGGAAGGGACCCGCTGGTCGGCTTCCCATCGCACGAACCGACTTGACCACCCGCAAGGATGCCGACGCTTGTCGTGGCATTGCTCGACGATTCAAGGAGAGGGGGCGATGCTGCGACTCAGGCACAGGATCCTTGCTCTCACTGCGGCGGTCTGCGCCGGGGTGGTCGTGCTGGCGGCCGCGGCGCCCGCTCAGGCGGTGTTCCCTGGCCGCAACGGCCGCATCGTTTGGGTCAAGCTCTCTCCGGCTGGGTGGGGCGAACTATTCGACATGCGACCGTACGGTTCCGGAAGGAGGAGACTGACACACGACCCGGCTCCCGACTTTCGCCCAGGCTATTCCCCAGACGGCCAACGCATCGCGTTCGCGCATTACCCAGTTGGCGACGAGTACCCTATCCCGCGAAATGACTCCGAGATCTTCGGTCATGGACGCCGACTGCTCGGACATCCAGCAGGTCACGGCCAACCAACTGATTGAATGGCAACCCGCGTGGTCACCAAATGGGGCTGAGCTGATCTTCGTGCGTGGGCCCGGACAGACGACCGCTGGTCCCATCAGCCCCCCGGGTGACCTGTGGATTGTCGACGTGGAGAGTGGCGAGGAGCGCCGGGTGACGAGCAGCCCGAACACCTATGAGCTCGAACCCCAGTGGTCCCAACGGCAAGCGGATCGCCTTCTACTCGGATGCGCGTGAGCCAGGAAACTTCGACATCTACACGATCCGCACCAACGGCCAAGACCTGCGCCGGCTCACCAGATCGCCAGCCTTGGATGGAGCGCCAAACTATTCGCGTAATCCTTGAGACGGCGTCGAGGCTCGGAGCGCCTGCACGTTGTCCGTCGGCCGAGCTTGGTAGTGCCCCGGTCAGTTGAAGATGCTCACCCCACCCGGTCCGACCAAGAGTCCGACGATGATGAGGACGATCCCCGCGACTACCGATCCCCGGAAGAGAGCCACGATGCCAGCAATTACCAGGACGGCAGCGATGATCCACAGGATGGTGTCAGTGTTTCCGCCCTTCGCGAGCATCCCGACAACTGCGAACATGTCGCCTCCCTTCTCCTCGACGCGGAGTCGGCACTCGCGCGCCATTCGGCTGGCGGCCGTGGGTCAGGGCCTCGACCTGCGCGAACCAGGATCTTGGGGTTCGACTCCAGCACTCTACTCGTTCCTTCGGTTCCACGCGACAGAGCGGAGCAGACGCTCCATAGACACGCTTCCCCACCCGTGATTGATCGTGTGCCGAGGTGTACCGTGTGCCGATGAGCGGGACCGACTCGACCACCTGCCCGATCTGCGGTGAGGGCACCTTGCGCACAATCGACTTCGGCGAACAGCAGCCCGAGAGCCGTCAGGTGCAGACGTTCACGTGCGGCCACAAGGTCGAAGGCGCGCGACTCCAGACCGCGGACGCTGATCGGCTCGACGTGGAGCGCCGCGCATCGGAGGAGACGGTAACGCCCGTCGAGGAGGAGGGGGAGAAGGAGTAACTGCCGGCCTCGTCGTTCGGTGTGGTAGGCGAGACGCTCGACGCGACTCGTTCCTCATTAGGCGCCTCATCAACCAGGGACTGGTCCCGCGGCAGACCCTGGACCGCTGACGGAACGACGGCGCGGAAATGTAGGTACTCCCGAGATCGGCCACGGGGTCTCGGGAGTACCTGGCTTGTCGGGTGGACGGGCGCAGACGCCGAGTCGACCAACGGCGACGGTCGCGCGCGTCACCCGCATCTCGCGGAGAGCGTACGCCCCGTCCTGGCAGATCATGCACGGCCCGGGCGGCGTGACCGACCGGCCGCCATCCGCCGGTCGAGGAGCGCGCGGGCCCCAGCTGCCGCGGCGAGGTTGCCCTTCTGCTGATAGCAGCCGAGTCCCGCCTCGAGCGTGGACCCGGCCTCCTCGGATCGTCCCAGGAGCTCGAGCACCTGCGCCAGGTCCAGATACACATGGCCCTGCACGTCGGGCTCCTCGGTTTGGAGGATGAGCTCCAGCGCCCGTCGCACCATCATCTCGCCGGCCACGTGGTCCCCGCGCCGCGCGAGCACCTTCCCGCGCGCGCACCGCCAGATCACCTGGGACTCGATGTCGTCGTGGGCCGTGGCGTCCTCGCTCACCCGCGTGAGCTCGAACGCCTCGTCGTCGCGCCCCTGCGCGTACACGGCCTGAGCGAGCAGCGCGGCCGTGGTCGACAGGAAGTATCGCTCTCCCATCTCGCGGAGGATCTCGAAGTCGTGACGGAGCTCGCGCTCGGCGGCCGCGGGGTCGCCCGCAAGAAGCTCGACCGGGCCGGAGTCCAGGGACGTGGTGGCGGCGAGCATCTTGCCTCCCAGGTCCTCGAGCGTGGCCCGGCTCTCGGCGTAGAGCCCGCGGGCCAGGTCGAATCGGCACTCCATCGCGTGCAGGTGGGCGAGGTGCCCTCGGACGATGGCCTCCCCGCGCCGGTCGCCGGCGAGCTGCTCAAGGATCTCCTCGCACCGCTCGATGGCCAGCGGAACCGGCGTGGGCCCATACAGCTCGCAGATCGCATAGGAGGGGAGGTTGCGGACCTCCTGCCGACGATCGCCGGCGAGCCGGGCGTGCTCCACGGCGAGGCGGGCGGCCTCCTCCGCCGCGGTCCACCGGCAGGCCGTCCCGTGGACGAGCCCGACCAGCCGCCACGCCTTGGCGAGTCCCGCGTGGTAGCCAGCCTCCTCGAACGAGGAGATCATCGCGGCCAGCTCCGGGACCACCTTCTCGGTCCAGTCCTCCTGGCCCGAGTACAGCCGCACGAGGAGTCGCACGAGGCTCACGTCGGCCTGGAGCGTGGGATCGCCGATGGCGGCCGCCGCGTCGACCGCCTCCGCCAACCCCTCCTCCGCCTTCGCGATGTCCCCGACATCCGCGAGGGCCTCGGCGAGGTCGGGCAGGAGCTCCGTCCGGGCCCGGCCTCCCTGAGGCAGGAGCTTGGCGGCCCGTTCGAGGAGGTTCGCGGCGCTGGCCACGTCGGCGCGAGCCATGGCCCGGCGACCCGAAGCGGCCAGGTGGAAGGCGCCCCTCGTCCGGAGCTCGTCGCCGTGCTCGCCGGGCGGACCGAGCTCCTCGAGCGCGCGGAAGGCCTGCTCGAGGTGGTAGCCGACGATCTCCTGCAGCTCCATCATCCGGATCCCGGCGGCCCCCTCGAGCCAGTCGGCGAACCCCTCGTGCAGCTCCGCCCGCGTTCGCTTCAGCAGGCCCGCGTACGCGGCGTCGCGGATGAGGACGTGCAGGAACCGGTACGCCTCCTCGCCGGCGAACGTGGTCTCGGTCGAGGCGACGAGCTGCTTGCGGCTGAGGGAGTCGAGGGCTGCGTCCACGTGAGCGAGGAGTTCCTGGGGCAACAGCGCTCGGACCGCTCCGGGGTAGAAGACCTGCCCGACGACGGACGCATGCTCCAGCACGGCTCGCTCGTCCGCGCCGAGACGGTCCAGGCGGGCGCCGAGCAGGGCAGAAATCGACGGGGGAACCGCGAGCGAGTCGAGGTCGCCGCGAACGGTCCACGTGCCGCGATCGTCGCGGCCGAGAAAGCCGTCGTCGATCAGCATGGACAGCAGCTGCTCCACGAACAGGGGATTGCCCGCGGCCGCGGCGGCAATCCGCCAGCGGAGCTCGACGGGCAGGTCGGCACCGTCGAGCAGGTTCTCCATCACGAGGGCGCTCTGGGCCGCCGACAGCGGCTCGAGCGAGATCGTCACCGACGAGGACGACGAACCCCATCCGGGCCGCTCTTCTGTCAGCTCCGGCCGTGCCGAGCAGACGAGAAGGAGGGGGGCGTCCTCCGCCGAGCCGAGGACGTGCTCCACCAGGTCCAGGAACGTTGGCTCCGCCCAGTGGATGTCTTCGAACAGGACTACGAGCGGCCGCCGACGGGCGATGGCCTCCAGGAGCTTTCGGGCCGCCCAGAAGGTCTCCTCGAGCGAGAACGATCCGGCTGCCAGCCCGATCGCGGCCGCCACGCGGTCGGCCACCGTCTCGTCGCCGGGGATGAGGGCCGCGAGCTTCGAGCGCGCGCCGTCCGCGTCGTCCTCGCCGGCGATCGCGGCCGCTTCTCGCACCGCCTCGGCGAGCGGCCAGAACGTGATGCCCTCGCCGTAGGAAAGGCACCGGCCGCGGACGTGATCGGCGCGGTCCCCGAGCGAACCGAGGAACTCGGCCACGAGCCGGGACTTGCCGACGCCCGCGGGGCCGAGGATCGTCACGACCCGGGACCTCCGCTCGGCTAGGCACCGTTCGAACTGTTCGGCGAGCAGCGCAAGCTCCCGCTCGCGTCCCACCATCGGCGCGTCGAATCGCCGGGCGAAGGCCTCGGCGTCCTTAACCTCGACGAGCCGGTAGGCCGGGACCGGCTCGCTCTTGCCCTTGAGCCAGAGCGGCGGGACCGCCTCGACCACCACCGCGTCCCGCACCAGCCGGTAGGTCGACTCCCCGATCAGGACCTCCATGGACGGCGCCGCCTGCTCCAGTCGCGCCGCCGCGTTCACGGGATCGCCCACCACCAGTCGCTGTCCCGTCGAGGGATCGCCGCTCACGACCTCGCCGGTGTTCACGCCGGTGCGGTTGGCGAGGGTTACCCCCCAACGATCGGACAGCTCCCCGTTCAGCCGCTCGAGCGCCTGGCGCATCTCGCCGGCGGCCCGCACGGCTCGCAGCGCGTCGTCCTCGTGCATCCGGGGCAGACCGAAGACTGCCATCACCGCGTCGCCGATGAACTTCTCGACGGTGGCGCCGTGACGCTCCAGGATCCGTTGCATCACCTCGAAGTACCGGGAAATCACCTCCCGGAACGACTCCGCGTCCAGCCGCTCACCGAGGCTCGTCGAGCCCTGGAGGTCCGAGAAGACGATCGTGACCGTCTTGCGAACCTCCCGCGGCGGAACCGCTACGACGAGCGGCGATCCGCAGGTCCCGCAGATGCGGAACCGGTCGGGATTCTCCTCGCCGCAGCTTGCGCAGACGCGCACCGGCTGAGTCTAGTCCGCCTCCCTCGACGAACCTCCGGGAGCCCGCAGGTCGATCAGCCCCGGTGCTTCCCGTTCTCCACGGCGAGGACGACGTAGCGGATGTCCCCGTCCTTGAGCTGCCGCACCTGGTCGAGGCAGCGCACGAACGGCCGGTTGCTGCAGCGCCGGATCACCACGCCCAGATCGAGTCGGTCGTCCCCGTGGAACACCCGCAGCCCGCGGATCTTGACGTCGTCCGGGAACGCCGACGCGTCCACGGTGAAGATGAACTGCAGCGGGTTGTCCATCGTCGCGCTGGGCGAGGTGATGAACGAGCGCTGCGGCCAGAAACACGTCTTGCCGCCGCAGTCAATGGCGTCGTCACCGAGCTCCTCCGTGATCTCGACCGTCCCGCCGCCGGTCCCCGGCGGCACGATGACGGTGGTCTGCACCGGGTTGTCGGGCGTGACCTCACCCGTCGTCATCACGGTGCCGCCGTCATCGCCCACGGTTTCGATCACGTGGTCCTGGGTGTCGCCGTCCCCGGTGACCGTGATCGGGGCGGTCGGGCCGGTCCCCTGGACGGACAGGTCCTCGGCTGCCCCCCGCCTGGTTGAGGTACTCGCCAGGCTCGGTCGAGACGGTCACCCCGAAGTGCAGCGAGACCGAGCCGTCTTCGGGCACGGTGAACGGGCCGGACCACGTCAGCAGCTGGCCCTCGATCACGGGGTCCGCGGTCGTGACCCCGGTCGAGGATCCCGCGACGTAGGCGAACCCGGCGGGCAGCGTGTCCGTGATCGAGGTCAGCGCGGCGTCGAACGGGTTCGGGTTGGCGATCTGGATCGTGTAGCCGTTGCTCCCGCCGGCCGGGCTCGTCCCCGAGTCCGCCGTCTTGGCGGTGGTAAGCGGCTCCCCGGTCGTGAGGCTGCCGGTCTGCAGGAAGACGTCAGAGTCGAGGCTGAAGTCGCTCGCATCGGCGATCGCCAGCTTCATGTGGTTCGTCACGCCTGGGTTGACCGCTGACTCACAGGTGAGCACGGTCGTGAACCCGTCCATCTCCGTGTCGATCGTGCCTCCCCCGTCGCTCGGGTCGTTGTTGATGTAGAGCTCCGGGTGCGAGCGCGGGTCGGTGTCGAAGGGATTTCCGTTGTTGATGGTGTTGATCGAGACGGGGTCGCCGTTCACCGTCGCGCAGTTCGTCCCGTTCACGAAGAACGCGAAGACGTCGTTGAACTGGCTATTGACGAACTCGTTGTACTCGTCGCTCGCGAAGACGTACTGGAAGGAGACAGCGTCGGCGTCGGGGACGAAGTCGAACTCGAGCACGGCGGCGTCGTTCGTGAGGAATCCCGAGAGCGCCGTCAGGTCGTCGTCGCCCGGCTGGTCGTTCACGGTCGTGATCCCGTCCTCCACGTTCGGACCCACGACGTTGGCGACGTCACCCGACGACAGGACGACGCCGTCCTCGAACCCGATGATGCCGGTCCCGCCCGAGAACGAGCCCGCGGCCACGTTGGCGCCCACATAGGTGACGTTGGAGACCGCCACCCCCGTCCCGGCCAGCGCCTCGGCGAGGTCCTCGGGCGTGAGGCCGCCGTTCAGATCGGTCGTGACGAGCCCGGGCGACGCCGACGCCTGCCACGCGGGGATCGCGGTGAGCATCGCGACGGCGACGGCGATCGAGAGGCCGGAACGGGTCGACCGTTTCATGGCGTTCATCCCCCTCCGCGGGCGCGTGATCGACGGATTCGGGGCGCTCGGGCCGTGGTCACGCTAGCCAACGGAGCGGTCCGTTGGACTGCTGCAAACGCCGGAGAATGTCTACGCATCGCGCCCGCGGTGCGGCAACGACCGCGCATCGTTGCCCGGTTTCCGCGCACCGGGGATGCGATGCAGAGCGGCCCCGCCGGACGGGCAGGCGGGGCCGCTCGCAGCCGTTCCACGCGGCCGCGGTGTGCTTCCTCCCGCTGCCGCGCGGCGGCTCCTGCTCCTCGGAGACCCGACGCCGTTCGTCAAGCAGCATCGTCTGCTGCTGCCGCTCCCTCCCCATGCTGTCATCGTCATCGGTCCTTCCCCTTCTGGAAGATCCTCAAGAGGTATCAGGACGTCGTCGACGAGCTGAAGCCGGACGCCGCGCGCGGGATTGATGCGCTACTCGGAGGAGAGCATGTCTGAGACGAACGAGGGCGAATGGGAAGCGACCGGCCCCTGGGACCCGTCAGCGAGGAGGTCGGCGACGCCGTCAAGGCCGCCTCGTCAATCGTTCGGCTCCAGTGGGAGAGCGTCGCCCACGAGGACGAGTCGGGCGAGGCGGCCGAGTTGCACAAGGCGCCGATGAGCCACCCGGAGGCGCACGGGGAGATCCGACACGACTCATGAGCGCGCACGCCGAGCACCCGCCGAGCGAATGTAATTAGGCCGCGAGTCTGACCAAGAGTGTGACCCGCCCGAAGGACCGACGGGCCACGAAAGGCTTCTGACCTG
>CAVOUQ010000033.1:0-37158 GCA_963699635.1 uncultured Actinomycetes bacterium
GTCACGATCCTGTTCGTCGACCTCGTGGGGTTCACCGAGCGCTCCGACCTGGCCGACCCCGAGGACGTCCGCACGTCGCTCGTCCCGTACCACGGCCGGGCGAAGGAGATCATCGAGCGCTACGGGGGGACGCTCGACAAGTTCATCGGCGACGCGGTGATGGGGGTCTTCGGCGCGCCGGTGGCGCATGAGGACGACCCGGCCCGCGCTGTGCATGCCGGGCTCCGGATCCTGGACGCGATCGAGGAGCTGCGCGCCGACGACCCGGCGCTGCAGGTGCGGATCGCCGTGAACAGCGGAGAGGCGGTCGTGACCGAGGGGACCGGACCCCAGGTCGGCGAGGCCGTCGCCGGTGATGTCGTGAACACGGCGTCGCGGATGCAGGCGCTGGCCCCTGCGGGCGGGCTGGTGATCGGTGGGGTCACCGAGCGCCTGGTGCGTGAACTGTTCGACACCGAAGCGCTGCCGCCGGCGACGGTCAAGGGGAAGGCCGAACCCTTGCAGGTCTGGAGGGTGACCGGCGAACGACCGGTGTCCTCGGGGGTCGCGGTCGCGCCCGACTTCGTCGGCCGCGACCGCGAGCTCGCGATCCTCGGCGAGTGGTTCGAACAGGTCCTCGCGACGGACCGCGCACAGATCGTCACCGTGGTGGGCGAGCCCGGGATCGGGAAGTCGCGCCTCCTGGAGGAGTTCCGGCGGACCGCGACATCGGTTCCCGGGGCGGCGCGCTGGCACGAGGGCCGGTGCCCATCGTACGGGGAGGTTTCCGCGTTCGAACCCGTCGCGATGGTGCTCCGCGAGGCATCGGGCTGCACGCCCGCGGACGAACCCGCCGACGTGCGCGCCAAGCTGCACGCGCTGGTGGAGCGGGGCGAGGGTGACGTCGAGTGGGTCGTCTCGCGTCTCGCCCCGATCCTGGGGCTCATGGACGATGGTGCGGCCGATCCGGGTGAGACCATGCCCGTCGCCGAGGTCGCCGACGCTTTCGCCGGCGCGATCCTGCCGGATCACCGGCCGGCGGTGCTCGCCGTGCAGGACCTCCACTGGGCGGAGGACGTGATGCTGGAGTTCCTCCGGTATCTCGCCCGGCGGGTCCGGGATCGCCCCGTCCTGCTCCTCGCGACCGCCCGACCCGATCTCTTCGAGCGCGACGGATGGCCGCCCTCCGAGGACTCGGCCACCGTTCGGCTCCCACCCCTCGCGCCCGAGGAGACAGGCCGGCTCATGCGGTCGCTGTTGGTCGACGCGGCGCTCCGGACCTCGGCCGACGACTCCGTGCTCGCGAGGTCGGGCGGCAATCCACTGTACGCGGTCGAGTTCGCCCGGATGCTCGGCGAGGCGAGCCGATCGGATGCCGAGGTGGTCGCGACGCCTGCGTCCGTACAGGCGGTGATCGCGGCGCGCCTGGATTCGATCCCCCAGGAGATCCGCACGCTGGTGCACGATGCGAGCGCGCTGGGCGAGGAGGTGTGGCCCGAGGCACTGGCGAGGCTGTCGGAGCGTCCCTTCGCCGAGGTGCGCGCCGGTCTCGAGGAGCTCGAACGCCGTGGTCTCCTCCAGCATCGAGCATCATCGTTGCCCGGCGTGGATGCGTACGGCTTCACGCACGCGCTGATCCGTGAGGTCGCGTACGGACGACTTCCTCGCGGCGCGCGCGCGCGCCGGCACGCCGCGGCCGCGACCTGGCTCGAGGGGGTGAGCGGGGAACGCGCCGAGGAATGGGCCGAGTCACTCGCTCGCCACTACGCCTTGGCGGCGGAGCTCGCCCTCGCGGCGGGGACGAGACCGATGTCTTCGAACGGGCGAGCGGCCCCGCCCTGCGGTGGCTCACGGTCTCGGGTGACCGGGCCGCGCGCATGGATCCGGCGGCGGCGTTCGCCCTCTTCGAGCGGGCGCTCAGGCTCGCGCCCCAGGGGAGCCGCGCACGACGGGACGTGCTTTGGCGCTCGGCGGTGGCGGGACGGCGGAGCGGTCTCCTCGATGCGCGGGATGTGCTCGCACGACACTTCGACGGTCTCGCGATCGCGCGCGACGCCGGTGACGAGATCGCGGCCGGCGAGTGGCTCACGCGCGCCGGGACGCAGCTGGGCGCCATGGGCGAGACCGATCGCGCGCGGGCAGCGCTGGCCGAGGCCGTCGAGGTCCTGGAGCGCCACCCGCCGGGCCGGCGCTCGCGCGGGCGTACGCCTACCGCGCGGAGGAGAAGCTGTTCGTGGGTGACACCGCGGATGCGATGGCGTTCGCCGACCGGGCGCTCGAGCTGCTCGAGGACGAGAGCGACGAGGTCGCGATCATGTCGCTTCACGTTCGCGGCGACGCCCGGTGCTCGGCCGGCGAGCTCGAGGACGGGATCGCGGACCTGGAGGAGGCCCTGCGGCGATCCGAGGAGGTCGGCGCGGTTGGAGACATCGTCACCTCGAGGAACTACCTCGCCGAGTGGCGGTGGGCCATCGAGGGCCCCCGGGCCGGTCTCGCCGAATGGGACCTGGCCCTCGAGCTGGCCGAACGGCGGAACGTCCGCTCACAGGGCACGTACACGAAGGGCGGCGCGCTCCCCGCGCTCCTGGACGCCGGCGAGTGGGACCGCGTGCTCGAGTGGAGCTCGGAGCTCCTCGCGACGCCCACCGGCCAGCTGGACTTGTCGATCGCGGTCATCGCGCACGTTGCGCGGACCCACGTGCTGCTCGCGCGCGGCCAGCGCTCGGGCGTGATGGAGGCCAACGAGCTCGTCGAGATCGCCGAACGAACCCAGGAGCTACACGCGCTCGCGCCGGCGCTCGTCGCCGCGGCCGCGATCGCCCTCGCCGACGGCCGTGCCGAGGAGGCCGCCCGTCGGCTCGACGCGTTCGGGGCGACGACCGCCGGTGTCGCCCCCGAGTATCGCGCGATCGAGCTCGCGCGCGCCGTCCGGCTCTGCATCGGCGCCGGCCGTTTGGACATCGCCGAGCGGCTGGTCGAGTCGGCAGATCCTCGGCGTGCTCCGAGATCGCCTTCGGCTGGAGGCGTCTCGCGCGATGCTGGCAGACGCCGGCGGTGAGGCAGGGGCCGGGGACGCCTACGAGGAGCTGGCCGTGCGCCTGCGCACCTACGGGGACCCGTTCGAGGAGGCGATGGCGCTCCTCGGCCTCGTGCGGCTGTCCGGAGACCAACGTTCGCGCATGCGCGCACATGAACTGCTCCACTCGTTTGGGAGTCCCGATCCCGATGGAACGATGACCATGGACTTCGGCGTGCATCTCCCGCTGCTCGCCTGGGACGAGCCGCGATACGACCTCGCGAGCCTGATCGGGTACGTCCGCACCGCCGAGCGGCTCGGCTTCGCGGCCGTGTCGGTGAACGATCACCTGCAGTACCGCCGGCCCTGGCTCGACGGGCCGACCGCGCTCGCGTCGGTGCTCTCGGCAACGGGAGACATGACGGTCGCGACGACGATCACGCTCGCCGTGGTCCGAGGTCCCGTCCGCTCGCGAAGTCGCTCGGCGCGATCGACCTCCTGTCGGGCGGCCGGCTGGTGGTCGGCGTCGGACCGGGCTCGTACCGCCCCGACTACGAGGCGGAGGGCATCGACTGGGACGAGCGCTGGCCGAGGTTCGAGGAGGCGATCCAGGCGCTCCGGGCGCTCTGGCGCCCCGACGGCGACCCGTTCGAGGGCCGGTTCTACTCCACCCGCGGCATCCGCCTCGAACCCGAGCCGCGCAGGCCGGCGGCCCGCCGATCTGGGTCGGGAGCTGGGGCTCGGACGCGGGGCTCCGCCGCGTGGCCCGGCTCGGCGACGGGTGGCTCGCCTCGGCCTACAACACGACCCCGGAGGGCTTCGCCGAGGCGTGGGCGAAGCTCCGCGAGCGGCTCCCGCTGCACGGCAAGGATCCCGGGACGTTCCCGAACGCGCTCGCGACGATGTGGTTCCGCGTCGAAGACGATCCGGCGGCCGCGCGTCGCGCCCTGCAGGAGTGGGTGAGCCCGGCCGTCGGCCGCGACCCGGACGAGCTCGGCGACCGGCTGCTCGTCGCGCCGGCCGAGGTCTGCGCCGAGCGTCTGTCTCGGTACGCGGAGGCGGGCGTCGAGCGCGTGTTCCTGTGGCCGGTCGGGGAGCCGATCGAGCAGCTCGAACGCTTCGGCGAGCTGGTGATGCCGCTCCTGCGCGCCTGACGCGTAGGGAGGGAGTCCTACCACTCGACGGCGACCGGATGGACCGACGCAGCACCTGGTCGCGGCTCACGAGCGTGAGGTCCTCCGCCACGGCCTGAGCGACGAGGATCCGGTCGAACGGGTCCCGATGCACGTCCGGGAGCGCCGCGAGGCCGAGGGCGTGCCGCATCTGGATCGGGGAGCGGGACGAACGCGTTCGCCTCGAGCTGCGCGACGAGGAACCGATCCACCGGTGTCGGCACCTCGACGCGCCCGAGCCCGCTCTTCACGACGATCTCCGCACGCGCTCGCGGCGCTCACGAGGGACCTGGTTGGCCCCGTCGGCGATCAGCGCGGACGCACGAGCGGAGGAGCCGCACGTCGTCCGCGATCCACCACAGGAGTGCGTGCGTGTCGAGCAGGAGCCTCACTCGAAGCCGCTCGCGACCTCGTCCGGGGAGCGGCGCGTCGAAGTCGTCACCCACACCAGACGTCCCTCCTCGCGCGCTGCCCGGGTGCCGCTGGGCCACGTCCGGGGCGGATCGGGACCAGCTTGGCGACGGGGGTGGCCCGCCCTCGCGATCACGATCTCCTCACCGCAGTGCCACCCGCTGCGAGCAGCTTCGAGAAGTGCGTCTTGGCTTCGTGGACGTTGATCGACATGGCGTGGATGGGGTGGACTAAGTCCCGGACTACGTCAAGGGGATCGGCGTCGGCGACCGCGATCTGTCGCAGGTAGACCTCGGCGCCGCAGGCCGAAGAAGAGCTCGCGTGCACGGGCTCGGTTCGGCCCGGCATCCGCTCCGTGGTCCGCGAGGTCGAGCAGGACGCGCCCCTCGTCGATCGGGCGGGTCAGATCGGCGAACCGCTCCGCAGCGGCTCGGAGCTTCGTCGGATCGCCGCCGACGACGCCCTCCGCCCACCACAGGAACCCCTCGGCGTTCGGCCGGCCTCGGGCGACGCGACGCAGTTCCTCGAGGTACGGCATGGCCTCCTCGGCGCGGCCTCTCCGAGCGAGCGCGCGAACCGTCTCGCTGAGGAGCTCGTCGACCATCCCGCTCCATCAGCTCCTCGCCGATGATCTCGAGTGCTGCCAGATAGCGCCGGAGCTCCTCGTCGTCGTCGCCGCGAGCTCGAGCGATCCATCCGAACAGGAGGTACTGGTAGGGGGCGGCTTGCATCTCCTCGCGCGCATCCATCGCCCGAGCGGCGTCGCCGACGAAGCGCTCGGCCTCGGCGAGGTCGCCGCGGAGGAACGCGGCCTGGCCGAGCAGCATGCCGCCGGCCCCGAGCCCGTAGGGGTATCCATGCGACCGACCGATCTCCATGCACGTCTGGCCGGCGAGCTCGATGTCGTCGATCCGTCCTTGGTCGAAGGCGTAGTTGCCGACGTTCGACCACAACCACATCTCCTGGTCGCGCCGCCCGGACCGCCGGGGAGAGCTCGATGCCCTCCATGAGGATCCGCCGCCCCCGCTCGTAATCCGGCGCGTAGTCCATGAAGGTCGACGGGAGGGCGTTGCACGCCCTCAGTCGGAGCTCGAGCTGTCGAGTATGGCTGGCCACCTCGTAGCCCTCCTCGAGCAGTGCCAGCCCCTCGGCGACCCGGCCCACGTGCTGCAGGGCGATCCCCAGCGAGATCGCCGCGTGGCCCCGGACATCCGGCGCGTCGACGTGCGACGCCATCTCCACGCTTCGTCGTAACGGCGCCTCGGCGTCGATCGACGATTCCATCCGGCGCCGGAAGGTTCCCCAAGATCTCGAGGGCGCGAGCGAGGTCGGCGCTCTCGCCATGCCGCTCGAGCGCCGCGATCCCGCGTTCGACCCACCGCTGCGCCTCTTCGAGCTTGGCGGCTCTGACCAACGTGTAGCCGATCGCCACCTGCATGCGACCGACGTCGCCGTCCCTGCCGAGCGCCTCGAACCGATCGATGGCGGCCCGAAATCCATCCACGACGGCGTCGATCGGCATCAGGCCGTCGGCGGCGACGGCCGCCGCCTCCGCGATCTCGGCGAGCCGCTCGGTGTCGGCGCCGCTGCGCTCCCCGAGCCGGAGCGCCTCGCTGGAACCACCGGAGCGCCTCCTCCTGCTGCCACAGCTCCCAGGCCCGAGCGCCGGCCTCCCACGACCAGCGGTGCGCCGCCGCGTCGAGCTCCCGGTTCGCGGGCTCGCCGAGGTCGTCCCGCTACCGATCGCCTGCAGGTAGTGGGCGCCGAGGAGCTCGGCGGATCTCCTCTCCCGGTCGCCGGTGCGCTCCTCGGCCCAACGGGCGCCGTCGACGTGCTTCTCGCGCGCAGCAGCTTCGGCAGCGCTCGTACGCGACGTCGCGGATGAGGACGTGTTGGAACGCGAATGTCCTCGCCGGCGAAGACCGGGGGCTCGCTCGGCGTGATGTCTCGTTACGCGGAGCCGCCGGAGAACCCCGCGCACGTCGGGGAGCGGTCGGTCCGAGAGGGCGGGCGACCGCACCTGTCCAGAAGATCGGCCGGTGACGGCCGCGTCCTGGACGAGCGCCTTCTCGTCGGCCGGGAGGGTGTCGAGCCGCGGCGGCGAGGAGGACGTGGATCGACCGCGGGACCTCGATTTCGATCGGCTGCGCGAGCTCCCACCGCGGGGCCCCGGCCGCCGGAGCACGCCGCGGTCGATCAGCATCCTGACGATCTCCTCGGCATAGAGCGGGTTGCCGTCGCGGCGTCGACGAGAGCCGCTTCACGTCCGGCGGCAGGCCCGCGGACAGGAGGTCCTCGACCATCGCGCACCGGCTCGGAGAGCGGGTCGACCCTGATCGGGAGTAGGTCGGCCTGCCGCCGCCCCAGCCGGGCCGGCGCTCGAGGAGCTCGGTCGCGCCAGGGTGAGGATCAGGATCGGCCGTCGCCCAGTCGACGAGGTGTTCGACGAAGTCCAGGAGCCCGTCGTCCGCCCAGTGCAGATCCTCGAGCGCGAGGACGAGCGGGTCCGCGCCGCCATCCGCGTCAGGGTCCGTCGCCACGCGTCGAACAGGTCTTCGCGCGCGGCGCTGTCGGAGCCGCCGCCGACGAGCGCGCGGATGTGCGGCGCGACCTCCAGGTCGCCGAACAGCTCCTTCACGGTGCGGTCGACCTTCTCGGCGACGACCTCGGGCGGGTCGTCCTCGAGCACCTCGCACTGCGCCTTCACCGCCTCCGCGAGCGCGGAGTACGAGACGTTCCCGTACGCGAGCGAGCGGCCCCGCCGCCAGTACAGGGTCTGCGGCAGCCCTCGACGTACTTCGCGAACTCCCACGCGATCCGCGACTTGCCGACGCCGGCGTTGCCGAGGACGGTGACGAGCGCCGGGCGTCCCTCCGACTCGACGCGCTGGAGCGTCTGCTTCAGCACGGCGAACTCCTCGTCGCGACCGACCAGGCGCGACTCGAGGCCGAGCGGCGGCCGCTCCCGCGCCGCCGCGCCCGGACCCGCAGCGCGTGCCAGGCAGGGACGGGCCCGGCCTTGCCCTTGAGGTCGAGCGGCACGAGGTCCCGGTAGTCGATGACCTCCTTCGTGCTCGCGCACACGGCCGGGCCGACGACGACGCGGCCGGGCTCGGCCGCGGACTGGAGCCGGGCCGCGGTGTTCACGGCGTCGCCGGTGAGCATCCGGTCGCGCGTCCCGCCGGCCCGCTCGAGGTCGACGAGCACCTCGCCCGCCTCGACCCCGATCCGCATCTCGAGCTCGGGCCGGCCCTCGGCGGCGAACGAGCGGTTCAGCTCGGACAGGACCGCCTGCATCTCGAGCCCGGCCCGAACCGCCCGCTCGGGGTCGTCCTCGTGCGCCGACGGGACGCCGAACACGGCGAGGACCGCGTCGCCGACGAACTTCTCGATCAGCCCGCCGTACCGCTCGATCTCCGTCGAGACCCGATCGAGGCGCGCCCCACGAGCGCCTGGACCACCTCGGGGTCCTCTCGCTCGGCGAGCGCGGTCGACCCGACGATGTCGGCGAACAGGGCCGTCGCGAACTTCCGCTCGTGCCGGGAGGGGGTCTGCTGGAGCGGCGCCGAGCAGTTGAGGCAGAACCTAGCGCGGTCCGGGTTCTCCTCACCGCAGGAGGGACATGCGACCATTTGCCGAGTTTAGGGTGTCGACGCCGACGCCCCCAGTTCGGGTGCCCAGCCCGCTCCGCACGCAGGCAGCCACCCTTCGCACGCCCTGTCGATGGGGTCACAATTCGAAGCGGTGATCGGGATGACCAATCGGACAACGAGGTGGGCGGCCATCGCGGTAGGGCTGTTCGCGGCGGCCCTCACCTTAGCGAACGTCGTCCTTCTCGTGTTGGGCCACGAGGCACTCACCAACGCCCAAGCTGACCTGTTCTTTGACGGGATCACGGTGATCGGGACCGTGCTCTACGTCGCCATCGGGCTCCTCATCGCCGTCCGGGCGCGGAACGTGATCGGCTGGTTCCTGGCGGCCGTCGGCATCAGCACCGGGGTGGTGACGCTCGGCAACGCGTACGGCGCGGTCGGGCTCGTGACGTTCCCCGGGTCGCTCCCGGCCGTCGAAGAGGTGTTGACCGCCCTCTCGCAGTTCTGGATCTTCGCGCTCGTCGGGATCACGCTCGTCCTGTTGCTCTTCCCGGACGGCCGTCCGCCGTCCCCCCGGTGGCGTCCCGTGCTGTGGATGGGGATCGGCGGCGCGGTCGCCAGCTACGTCCTGTTCCTCCTCAAGCCCATGCCGGTCGCTCCGTCGGGTACTGCGGGCTCCTTTCCGAACCCGTTCGGGGTGGCCAGTCTGCTTGGCGTCGTCGGGCCGGCGCTCGTGATCGCCGCGTGGGTGACCGTGGAGGCGGTCGTCTTCTGTTTCGCGGGCTTGATCCAGCGCTTCCGCCACGGGGACGCGGAGCTTCGCCAGCAGATCAAGTGGCTGGGGCTCGTGGCGGCGGCCGGGGGCGCCTGCGTCCTGAGCTCGCTGGCGAGCCTCATCGCCTGCGGCTGCGACGAGACGATCGTCGGAGTCGTGGCGTTCACCGCGTTGATCCTCATCATCCTCTTCGGCGTCCCCGCGTCGATCGCCCTCGCGTTGTTCAAGTACCGGTTGTACGACCTCGACCTCGTCGTGAGCAAGGCGCTCGTGTACGGGATCCTCGCGGCCCTGTTTACCCTCGTCTACGTCGCGCTCGTGATCGGCGTGGGCACGCTCGTCGGTGACCGTGGGAACTCCTTCCTGACGATCGTGACCGCGGTCGCCATCGCGGTCGCGTTCCAACCCGTGCGCGAACGCGTCCGGCACCTTGCGAACCGCATCGTGTACGGAAAGCGCGCGACGCCGTACGAGGTGCTGTCCGAGTTCTCGGACAAGGTCGCGAGCGCGTTCGCCGCCGAGGAGGTCCTGCCGCGCATGGCCCAGATCCTCGCGACCGGGACCGGAGCGAGCTCGGCCCGCGTGTGGCTGCGGTACGGCGAAGAGCTCCGCCCGGCCGCGTCGTGGCCGGAGAACGGCACCGTGCCCGTCGGGGTGGAGAACGAGGCCCCGGGTGGGTTCGGGGAGAGGGAGGACGGCGTCGAGGTTCGCCACCTCGGCGAGCTCCTCGGCGCGCTCTCGGTGACGATGCCGCCGAGCGACCCCATGAACCCGTCGAAGGAGCGGCTCGTCCGCGACCTCGCGGCCCAGGCGGGACTCGTGCTCCGCAACGTCCGGCTGATCGAGGAGCTGCGTGCCTCGCGCCGCCGGATCGTCACGGCCCAGGACGAACGCGCCAAACAGCTCGAACGCAATCTCCACGACGGCGCACAGCAGCAGCTGGTGGCGCTCGGCGTACAGCTGAACCTCGCACGCCGGCTCGCCGAGCGCGACGCCCCCGAGATGGCCGCGACGTTCGAGGGCCTGCAGGCGGCGGCGACCGATGCACTCGAGAACCTGCGCGACCTCGCCCGCGGGATCTACCCGCCCCTGCTCGCTGACCAGGGACTGGTCGCCGCGCTCGACGCGCAGGCTCGGAAGGCCGCGCTCCCCGTCGAGATCGAGGGTGAGGGGATCGGCCGCTACCCGCAGGAGGTGGAGGCGGCGGTGTACTTCTGCTGCCTCGAGGCGCTCCAGAACGTCGCCAAGTACGCGAACGCGTCGACGGCTCGCGTGCGGCTCGCCGACCGGGACGGGACGATCGCGTTCGGGGTCGTCGACGACGGGGCCGGGTTCGATCCCACCCGGACGCAGCTCGGAACCGGGGTCCAAGGCATGAAGGACCGTCTCGAGGCGCTCGGCGGGTCACTCACCGTCGAGTCGTCGCCCGGTGCCGGGACCAAGGTGTCGGGATGGATCCCGACTCGCCACCTCGTCCCCAGTGCGGATCCGAGTCACGCGTCGATGTGAACCCGGCACCCACGGGTGCCGTCCTGGCTACCCTTGTGGCGCGTCGACGCGGCTGGAGGACCGAGGTGGGCGTCGAGGACATCGAGCGGGCGCGCGGGGCGGTCGAGGCGGCGGCGTGAGCCGATGCGTATGCCGCGTATCGGGCGGCCGACCCGTCCGACCTCACGGCCCGCGACCTCGAGGGCCTCGCCGACGCGGCCTGGTGGCTCTTCAAGCTCGAGGAGTCCGTCGACCTTCGGCACAAGGCCTATGCGGCGTAGGACGCCGCCGGGGACGACCGGGGAGCGGCCGCCGTCGCGGCACGCGTCGCGATCGAGCACTTCATCCGGGAAGAGCCCTCCGTCGGCGCCGGGTTCCTTGCGCGCGCGCAGCGGCACGCCAAAGGGCTCGCGACCGAGCCGGAAGCCGGGTTCCTCGCCATGGTCGAGGCGATCGTCGCCCGGTTCACCGGCGATTTCGACCGTTCCGTGGAGCTGTGCGAGCAGGCGATCGAGCTCGGCCGCCGGCACGGCGTGCACGACCTCGTCGCGATGGCCATTCACGTCGAAGGGATTACCCTCGTCGCGTCGGGCCGCGTCCCCGAGGGGTTCATCGGGCTGCACGTGCTCACGACCCGGACGTCGATAGGGCGCAAGGCCCGCGCGAAGTCCGCCAGGCAGGGCGATCCGCTCGTCCGCGTCAAGCCGAAGTAGCTCGACAAGGCCGCGTCCGCCGGGTCGGTAAGACCGTCGCCGTGCGAGGCGGCGCCCCCGTGCTCGAGGACGGGACCGTGCTCGACGTCGCCAACGTGGTCTGGTGCACGGGGTACCGGCGCGACCTGTCGTGGATCGACCTGCCGATCTTCGGCGACGACGGGGCGCCGATTCACGCCCGCGGCGTCGCGACCGGCGAGCCCGGCCTGTACTTCGTCGGACTCCCGTTCCAGTACTCGGCAGGCTCGGACGTACTTCCCGGCGTGGGTCGCGACGCCGAGTACGTCGTCCGGCATCTCGTTCGAGGGGACGAGGACGCGACTCGCCGACCAGAGGCGGCGATCGCGGCGTAGGGGGCTCTCCCTCGGGTCGGCGAGTTCCTTCCGGCCCACGGGTGGCTCCACCACCGATCCCGGGCGGTTCTCCGCCCGGGATCGTTCGGCGGCCCCACTCCCGGACGCCCCGGTCAAGCGCACAATCCGAGGGTGACGAGCGGGACGAACGCGTCGGCCCGTCGGTGGGCCTGGCTCCTGGGCACCCTGGCGATCGGGCTGCTGCTCGCCGCGATCCTGCTCGCGTTCGTCGACCGCGACGCCCCGCCCACGCCCAACCTCCCGTCCTGGAACCTCCCGGACGTCCTGGACATGATCGGCGGGATCCCCGTGCCGGCGCTCGGGATCCTGCTTGCCGTCCGCCGTCCCGAGAACCGCATGGGCTGGTTGTTCATCGTGGCCGGCCTCGGGCTGGCGCTCAACGCCTTCGCGGGGACGTGGGCGGTCCATGCCTTGCTCGCGCACCCGGGGCTTCCCGGCGGGCGGCTCTTCGGCTGGCTGGCGAACTGGACGTGGCCGATCGCGGTGTGCGCGCTGCCGCTCCTGTTGTTGTGGTTCCCGACCGGCCGAGTCAAGTCGCCTCGGTGGCGCGTGGTGGCCTGGCTCGACGTGGCGATCGCCGTCGCCTTCGCCGTGGGGACGCTCATCGTCGCGACGGCGAGCTGGGAGAACCCGTTCTCGGACGACCTCAGCGGTTCACCGATCGCCAATGCCATCGTCGATGGCATCTTCGTGGTCGGCGCTCCGCTGTTCGCGGGCGTGGTCATCGCGTCGTTCGTCTCGGCGGCATTGCGGTTCCGGGCATCGACCGGCGACGAGCGACTCCAGCTCAAGTGGTTCGCCAGCGCCGCCGCGCTCGTCGCGGTGACGTTCACCCTGGGGTTCCTCTTCGACAATCCCGTGATCTCGGTCCTCGGGACCCTGGCGCTCCAGGCGCTCTACGTGGCCATCGCGATCGCCATCCTCAAGTACCGCCTGTACGACATCGACGTCGTGATCGGCAAGACGGTGGTGTTCGCGACGCTCGTCGCGTTCATCACCGTCGTCTACGTCGCGCTCGTCGTCGGCGTCGGCACGCTCGTCGGCAACGAGGGGAGCCCGCTCCTGTCCGCGCTCGCGGCGGCGCTCGTGGCGCGTGGCGTTCAACCCCGTGCGGCAGCGGGCGCGGCGGCTCGCGAACCGCGTCGTCTACGGGAAGCGAGCCACGCCGTACGAGGTGCTCTCGGAGTTCACGTCGCGCGCGGCGGACACGTACTCGACCGAGGACGTCCTGCCGCGCATGGTCCGGATCCTCGCCGAGGGGATCGGGGCGAGCGAGGCGCGGGTGTGGCTCCACGTGGGCTCGGAGCTGCGGGTGGCGGCGTCGTGGCCGACGAACGGGGATCGAGCGCCCGTCTCGGCCCCGCGGATCCGAGCTGCCGGTCGTTCCCCGAGCGCGAGCGGGCGTTCCCGGTGCGCCACGGAGGGGAGCTGCTCGGCGCCATCACGGTCGTCACGCCGGCCGCCGAGCCGCTCGCCGCCGATCGCGAGCGGCTCCTCGGCGACGTCGCGGCGCAGACGGCGCTCGTGCTGCGCAACGTGCGGCTGATCGAGGAGCTCCGCGAGTCGCGCCGGCGCATCGTCGCGGCCCAGGACGAGCGCGCGAAGGCGCTCGAGCGGAACCTGCACGACGGCGCGCAGCAGCAGCTCGTCGCGCTCGCCGTCAAGCAGCGCCTGGCGGAGGGCCTCGTCGAGCGCGACCCCGCGCGGGCGAAGGCGATGCTTGCCGAGATCCAGGCGGACACGCAGGACGCCCTCGAGACCCTGCGCGACCTGGCGAGGGGCGTCTACCCGCCGCTGCTCGCCGACCAGGGGCTCGGCGCGGCGCTCGCCGCGCAGGCGCGCAAGGCGGCGGTCCCGGTCGAGGTGGAGGCCGACGGGATCGGCCGGTATCCCCAGGACGTCGAGGCGACCGTGTACTTCTGCTGCCTCGAGGCGCTGCAGAACGTGGCGAAGTACGCGGAGGCCAGCCGTGTAACCGTGCGGCTGTCCGGCGGCGACGGCGGCCTCGTCTTCGAGGTGCGGGACGACGGGATCGGCTTCGACCCGGCCTCGGCGGGGCGGGGCAGCGGCTCCAGGGCATGGCCGACCGGCTGGACGCCATCGGCGGCGCGCTCGAGGTCCGCAGCTCGCCGGGGGCAGGAGCGTCGGTCATCGGCCGCGTCCCGGCTCGATCCCTCGGTCGCGAATAGCGCCTCCTCAGTCCGGGATCCCGCAAGCACGATCAAGTCGGAGCAAAGCGCCGCGGTCCATCATGACGGCCAGCCATGAGCGCCCAGCCCGACACCGATCCGTTCGTCGCCTTCGTCGACGTGCTGTCCGACGCCCTCGACGATCACGACACGACCGCCGCCGACCTGGCGGTCGCGCGTGCACCCTGTCCCGGTACCACTTCGACCGGATCATGCTCGGCGACGGCGGGCGAGCCGCCGGCGCGCTTCCGGCGGCGCGATGCTGCTCGAGCGGGCGGCGTACCGCCTGCTCACGACCGACCGCACGGTGCTCGATCTCGCGATCGAGGCCGGCTACTCCTCGCACGAGGCGTTCACGCGCGCGTTCGCGAAGGCCTACGGCGTGACGCCGGCCCGATGGCGGCGGACCCCGACGAAGATCCAGCTCCCGGCGCCGAGCGACGTCCATTTCCATCCGCCGAGCAGCCTGCGGCTGCCGGCACGAGTGCGAGGTAGTCCTCGATGGACCTGATGGTGAGGATGGTGGAGCACCACGTCTGGCTCCTCGGCGAGCTCCTCGAGCGCGCCGGGACGCTCACCGACGAGCAGCTCGACGCCGCCGATCGAGCTCTACGGTCGAGGGCGTCGACGACGAGCCGACCCTGCGGTCGCTGCTGTCGCGACTGATCGGGCAGATGGGGATGTGGAACGCGGCGGTCGCGGCCGCGACTACGACTTCGCGGTCGAGCGAGGCGAGTCGCTCCACGGGATGCGCGCGCGGCTCGCCGACGGAGGGACCGACGTTCCTCGCGACCGTGCGGCAGGTGGCCGACGAGGGCCGGGTCGACGAGACCTTCGTCGACGCGGCGTGCGAGCGCGCCCACGGTCTTCACGTACGGCGGGATGATCGCGCACGTGCTGACGTTCGCCGCCCACCGGCGGACGCTCGTGGTCGGCGCGCTCTACGACGCGGGCTTCAACGACCTGAACGGCGGGGACCCGATCCGCTGGGTCGCCGAGCCCGTCTGAGCGGCACGAGCTACCACTCGATCCGGACGTCCGCCTCGGGCGCGAGGAACGCCGCGAGCCGCGCGGCCTCCTCGCGAGTGTCGGCTCGCTCTCGGCGTGTCATCTTGCGGAACGGCTCGATGCGGAGCGTCGCGTCGGTCTTCGTCTCGAAGAGTCGCCAGCGCGCGGCACCCGTCCCGTCGACGAGCACCGACCCCCACCCGACCTCGGTCCACCGCGGGATGCCGTCGGGGACGATGCGGGTCCGGTCCTTGTGGCCGATCACGACGTTGTCGTACTCGGGAAGGAAGCGAACAGGGGCTGGAACGTCCGGGTCGGGGAGCGGCGCGCGCGGGACGTCGAAGAGCTCGCGTCCGTCCTCGTCGCGGACGATGCGCAGCCGGGCCGCAGCCGCTCGAAGACCTCGGGCAGGCCGGGCACGCCCGACCAGTACTGGGCGTCGGCGGGCGTCGCGGGCCCGAAGGCCGCGAGGTACCGAAGCACGAACGTCTCGACGTCGGCCGCCGGATCCGGCGACGCGCCGAGCCAGGCCTTCATCGTCGTGAAGGCCGAGCCGCCGCTCCGTCGCCACAGCCCCCGCGGCGTTACCTGCACGGTCGGCAGTCCGTACATCGCGTAGCCGAGCGAGTCGGCGTCGGACTTCGGCCATCGAGCCGCGATCTCCTTCACGAGCTCGGCGCGTGTGCGCGGATGCTCCTCGAGCCAGCCGCGGAGCGCCGCGGAGAGCTCGTCCATGTCCACGCTGTCGACGGCCTTCCGCAGGGGGCTCGAGCCGTAGATCACCCGCTCGATACCCGGCTGGACGAGCGCGCGGAGGCCGATCGCGTCCCGCGCGGTGACGAGGTGCAGCGTCCCGCGGAGCAGCGTCATTCGGACGGCGCGATGCTCCTCGAGCGCGTCGGACAACGTCTCGGCGCGGAACGACTCGACCCGCGACCAGAGCGCGACGTAGGGATCGCGCGGCACCTGCGACTGGAGCGCGACGAGCCGCTCTACGGCCTCGAGCGTGGGCATCCGGCGACGCCGCAGGAGCAGCTGGCGCTCGAGCAATGCGCGGTTCAGCGCGCGCTTCGTCAGGACGCGGGGCGAGGACATCCGGTCACGATACGGACGCGCGCGGACGGATACGGTCGCGGCGTAGGCGTCAGCGGTCCCGGCGCTGCGTCAGGCTCACGCCGGCCAGGGCGTCCGGCCCGCCTCGCAGAACGCCAGCTCGAGCGGTTCGGGCTGCTCGATCTCCCACTCCTCGAGTGGCCCGAGGTACCAGAGTGCGATCTTCCACTCGTCCGCGAACGTGAGCTCGAAGCTGCCGAGGATGCGTTCGGCCGGCGCTCCCGTCTCGCTCACCGCAGCCGTCCAGGCGAGGTGGTAGGTGCGCCGCCCCGGGATGTCTGGCCCGCAGGTGCCCACGCCGATCACCCGGAGCGCGCCGTCGCCGAGCTCGTCCGAGTACGACGGATCGACGTTGGACGTGATGGCCTGGAGCTGTTCGCGATAGCCCTCCTCGTCGACTACCTCGACGACGAAGTCGGGGCCGCTCAGCGCGTGACCTCTGAGCACCTCTTCTTACTCCACCCCGGGGAAGTACTGGGTCGCGAGGTCGGCACAGACGAGCCGATCCCGGCGGCTGAGCCCGAAGAGCCGGTCAGCGTCGCCGCGCTGCAGGGCGGCGATGACCTTGGTGGCGGTCGCGCAGAACGCCTGGTCCGCGACGGGGCACGCCGAAGCCTCGTAGCGGGTGGGGCCGGAGGGCGAGGAGCTCCGCGAGAAGGTCTCGGGCGTCGACGGCGTCGAGATGGATGGTCGTCGGACCCACACGCGGTCAGAAGAACGCCCGCAACGACGAAGGTCAGCAGCCTGCTCATGGTCAGTGGTACGTCGTGCGCCGCTCGTCGGATGCCGGCGGATCCCCCGCCTCTAGGACGCAGGTTCCACCGTGCTCTCCACCCGCCAGAAGCCCGCCGAGTGAACCCCCACAGCGACGACTCCCGCAACGAGAAACGTCACCCCGGCGACCCACATGATGTGCCAGAAACCCGCGACGATCCCGACGAACGCGGCCAGCTGGGCGATCGACTGCGCGATCGTGACGATCACGGACGTGGTTCGCCGACCGCGGAATACCTCCTGCCGGTTGACCAGCACGAGCGCCGCCAGGAGCGGGATGGCCACCGCGAACGCGATGATGCTGACCCTGGCGGAGGCATCGAGGTTCGTGGCGACGAGGAACGGCTGCGTCATGACCACCGCGACCCCGATCAGCCCTCCGTAGATCACCCCGAGCTGGCGGAGCCCTTCCTCGCCGGTCGACGCCTCCGCCGCGATCCGGTCGCCCGTCCGCCTCGATCCGCTCGGCCTCCGCCCTCGCACGTTCCTCTGCCTCTCGAGCCATTCCCCGCGCCTCGTCGGCAACGCGAGCGTGTTCTTGCTCAGAGTCGTCTGTCACGAGCCGCTCCTCTCACCTGGGCTCTCGGACGATCCGAAGGTAGTCCGGCGCACAGAGGTGCGCGCTGAGCTCCGTCCGCCCGACGAGGTCCGACGTCAGCGGTCGTGGACGACGCGGTACCTCAGGTGCGCGGCGTGCGGGCTCTCGGCGACCCACATGACTTCGAGCGTGACGTGCTCGTCGACGACGTTCTGAACATCCGCGTGCCGCTCCCGAACAGCACGGGCACGAGATGCACCGAGATTTCGTCGACGACGCCGGCCCGCAGGTACTGGCGGCCGACCTCGCCGCCCATGACGCTGATGTTCTTGTCGCCCGCCGTCTCGCGCGCACGTGCGAGCGCCGTCTCGGCGTCGTCGACGAACGTGTATACGCCGCCCTCGGGCACGTCGTCCGGCACGCGGTGCGACAGCACGAACAGTGGGACCCGCGCCGGCCCGGTCGGCCCGTCGGCTCCCCAATACTGGATCGACATGTCGTACGTGCGTCGGCCGCAGATCACCGCGCCGAGCCGCTCGATCTCGCGCTTGAGCATCTCCGTGCCGGCCTCGTCCGGGAACGCCCAGTCGTGGAGACGTTCCCCGTCGTCGCCGAGCCCCGCCTCCAGTCGAACGTTCGCCCCGGCCATGAAGCCGTCGAGGGACATGCTCTTGTCGTAGATCACGCTGCCGATGTCGGACCTCCCTAGGCTGGGCCCCAGTCGGGGAAGAGGTCCTGCTGCCCGAACGTCACCTGGGTCGGACTCGTCCCGTCGGCGTTCATGATCCACACGCCGAGGCGCCCGGAGCTCGTCACGCGGTTGAAGGCGATCATCGTCCCGTCCGGCGAGTAGGCCGGCGCGAACTCGTCCTTCTTCTTCGTGGACGTGACCTGCGTCAGCCCGGTCCCGTCCGGCGCGACGGTCCAGATGTCGTTGCCGTTCCTCGAGAACACGATCGTCGTGCCGTCCGGCGACCAGTCCGGTCGCTCGTCGATCTTCTGGCCGTGCGTGACGCGCGTCTGGTTCGACCCGTCGGGGTCCATGACCCAGATGTCGTCGAGCGCCGATCGGTCGCTGCTGAACGCGATGAGGGATGCCGTCCGGGGACCACTCGGGGAACGCGTCGAACCCGGCCGTCGTCGTGAGCCTGGTCTGGTTCGACCCGTCGGCGTCCATGACGTAGACGTCCTGGAACGGGTCGTCGAGGTTCGACGTGTACGCGATCTGCGTCCCGTCGGGAGACCAGGCAGGCCAGGTCTCCTGGGCATCGGTCGTGGTGAGCCGGGTCTTGTTCGACCCGTCGGCGTCCATGACCCAGATGTCGCAGTTCGAGAGCTCGCTGTGGCCGCAGCGCGTGTACGCGATCTTCGCCCCGTCGGCGCTCCAGTCCGGCATGTCCTCGTTCTTCGTGTCGGTCTGCGTGAGCCGGACCGTGCTCGTCGAGCTCGGGTCGACCACGAAGATGTCGAACTGGTTGTGCTTCAGCCGGTTGAACGCGATGTCGCCGTTCGTTCCCGGGAACGCCGCGCGTGCGAAGGGAAGCGAGGGGAACGAAGCGGCGGCGATCAGGGTCGTGGCGAGGGCGATCTTCGCGGCGTGCCTCACGGCCACCTCCGTGGAATCGGATCCTGCAAGCTATTCCGACGCCCGCCCGAGGGCAAGACGGTGCACCCAGGAAGCCCGTCGGGGCTCTACCCTTGGGCGTCGACCGCGGCGGGAGGACGGCGTGGGCGTCGAGGACATCGAGCGGGCACGTGCGGCGATCGCGTCGACGGCGTGGGCCGGCGCGTACGCCGGGTTCCGGGCTGCCGACCTTTCCGAGCTCACGGCCCGCGACCTCGAGGGGTTCGCCGACGCGGCCTGGTGGCTCTCGAAGCTCGACGAGTCCCTCGACCTGCGGCACAAGGCCTATGCGGCCTACGTCACCGCCGGTGACGAGCGGGCGGCGGCCGCCGTCGCGGCGCGCCTCGCCATCGAGCACTTCATGCGGGAGGAGGCCTCCGTCGGCGCCGGATTCCTGATGCGGGCGCAGCGGCACGCCGAGGGGATCGCGAACGAGCCCGAGACCGGGTGGCTCGCCCTGCTCGAGGCGACCGTCGCCCGGTTCACGGGGGACTTCGAGCGCGCCGTGGAGCTGTCCGAGCGCGCGATCGAGCTCGGCCGTCGTCACGGCGTGAGCGACCTCGTCGCGATGGCCATCCACTCCCAGGGCCTGGCCCTCATCGCGACGGGACGCGTCCCCGAGGGCTTCGCGCTGCTGGACGAGGCGATGGCGGCGGTCGTCGCCGGTGACCTGAGCCCGTACTTCACCGGGGTCATCTACTGCGCAGTGATCTCGGCCTGCCTCGAGCTCGGCGACGTCCGACGCGCGGGCGAGTGGAGCGAGGCGGCGGTCGTCTGGTGCGACACCCTGGCGCCGGGCTCGCCGTTCCCCGCGTGGTGCCGGGTGGACCGGGCCGAGGTGGCGCGACTGCGCGGATCGTGGGCCGAGGCCGAATCGGAGGCGATGCTCGCCGCCGACGAGCTCGCCCTTCAGCGGCCGGGACTCGCCGCCTCGGCGTTCGTCCAGCTCGGCGAGGTCCGGCGCCGGGTCGGCGACCTGGCCGGCGCCGAGGCCGCATTCGAGCGGGCGCAGGAGCTTGGGCAGGAGCCGCAGCCGGGACTCGCGCTCGTCCGGGTCTCGCAGGGCAACGCCGACGCGGCGCGGTCGGCGCTCCGCGTCGCCCTGTCGGGGGCGCTCCATCCGCCCGTCCGCGCCCGGCTCCTCGCGGCGCAGGTCGAGGCCGCCCTCGCTGCCGGCGCGATCGACGAGGCGCGGACCGCCGCGGACGAGCTCCGGGCGATGGCCGAGGCCCTCGCGCTGCCGGCCTTCGCGGCGGCATCGGAGACGGCCGCGGGCTCCCTCGCGCTCGCCGAGGGCGACGTTCCCGCGGCCCTCGACGCGCTCCGGCGCGCCACGGCGACGTGGCAGGACCTGCGGCTGCCGTACGAGACGGCCAGGGCGCGGACGCTCCTCGGCCAGGCCCTGCTGGCCGGCGGCGACGAGGACGGGGCCCGACGCGAGCTCCGCGGGGCCCTCGCGGAGTTCGAACGGCTCGGCGCGGCCGGCGACGTCGCCGAGGTGCGCGAGGCTATGGAAGGCCGGCGATCCCTCCCGGCCGGCCTCACCGCGCGGGAGGCCGAGGTCCTCCGGCTCGTCGCCGCCGGGAAGACGAACCGCGACATCGCCGTCGAGCTCGTGATCAGCGAGCACACCGTCGCGCGGCACCTCCAGAACATGTTCGCGAAGCTCGGGGTCTCGTCCCGGGCCGCGGCCACGGCGTTCGCGTTCGAGCACCGCCTGGCGTAGGCACGGCATGGTGCGAACGCACCATGCCGTTCGAGAACCGAGATGGTGCCTTCCGTCGATGAACCGGCGGTATCGCCCCGCGTACGTTGCGCCCGACGGCTGACGGAAGGGGTGCGAGATGGGACCCGAGACGTTCGACACCGTGGTGATCGGGGCGGGACAGGCAGGACTCGCGGCGGGCTACTACCTTCGTGAGGCGGGGCGGTCGTTCGTGATCCTCGACGGCAACGTGCGCATCGGCGACAGCTGGCGCGAGCGGTACGACTCGCTCCGGCTGTTCACGCCGGCGTGGGCTATCCGGCTCCCCGGGTGGGGGTTCCCGGCGAAGGGGTCCACGACCCCGCTGAAGGACGAGCTGGCGGACTACCTGGAGGCGTACGCGGCGAGGTTCGCGCTCCCGGTCGAGACCGGCGTCCGCGTCGACGGCGTCCGGCGGGATGGGGACGGCTTCGTCGTGACGGCCGGCGACCGGACGTTCCGGGCCGAGAACGTGATCGTCGCCACGGGCGCACACCGCGAGGCCAGGGTTCCGGCGATCGCCGGTAACCTGGACCCGGCGATCCTCCAGCTGCACTCGACCACCTACCGCAACCCGTCCAAGCTCCGCGAGGGCGGGGTCCTCGTGGTGGGTGCGGGGAACTCCGGCGGCGACATCTCGCTCGAGGTGGCTGAGACGCACCCGACGTGGCTCTCCGGGCCGATCCGCGGCCACATCCCGTTCAACATCGACACGGGCTTCGCGCGCCACGTCGGGTTCCGCATCGTCCGGTTCATCGGCCTGCACGTGCTCACGCTCCGGACTCCGATGGGGCGCAAGGCCATGGCGAAGTCCGCGACGCAGGGCGATCCGCTGGTGCGCGTGAAGCCGAAGTGGCTCGACGAGGCCGGCGTCCGACGAGTCGGGAAGACCGTGGCCGTGCGGGATGGTGCTCCGGTGATGGACGACGGGACCGCCCTCGACGTCGCGAACGTGATCTGGTGCACGGGATACCGGCACGACCTGTCGTGGATCGTCCTGCCGATCTTCGGCGAGGACGGGGTGCCAACGCACGACCGCGGCGTCGTGACGAGCGAGCCCGGCCTGTACTTCGTCGGCCTGCCGTTCCAGTACTCGTTCGCCTCGGACGTGCTCCCCGGCGTGGGCCGGGACGCCGAGTACGTGGTCCGACACCTTGTGCGGCGGAGTGAGGACGCGAGGCGGCAACCGGAAGCCGCGAGAGCTGTGTAGGCCGGACCGCACGAGGGCGGGTGCCGGAGGCGGCGAACATGAGCCTGCGACTTGTCGGTCAAGGGCTCGAGGAGGATCCGAAAGCCGCTCGACGCTCGGCTACGATCTGAGACCCGCCCCTGGGAACTGGTCGAGGTACTCGTGATACGTGAAGAGGCGATAGCGCTTCTTACCGGTCATCTCCCGGAGGAGTCCAATCTCCGACAGATCGTTCACGAGTGCGGTCGCAGTCGGCTGGGAGACACCGAGTTCGCGCTCCACGAGCTTTGCGGAGACGACCGGTTGGCTGTACAGCCGATCCAGCAGGGCGAGGCCGTTCGGAGAACGCCGCCCCAGGGCGGCCGAAACACGGTCACGGTCACGATCTCGCAGTTGCACGATGTCCATCGCCCGGACGGTCGCTTCGGTGGCGGAGTGGGCGATTCCTTCCACAAAGAACGCTACCCATGGCTCCCACTCGCCCTCGTCGCGGATTGCCTGAAGCCGGTCGACGTAATCGGTCCGATGCTCCTTGAAGTAGAGCGACGGGTACAGCAGCGGCTTGCGCAATATGCCTCGGTCCACGAGCCAGAACGTGATGAGCAATCGGCCCAGCCGTCCGTTCCCGTCAAGGAACGGATGGATCGTCTCGAACTGGACGTGCGCGAGCGCGGCCTTGACGAGCGGCGGGTAGCGGAATCTCTCGTCGTTCAGGAACCGCTCGAGATCGGCATCGTGTCGTCGACAAGATGAGGCGGTGGCGGGACGAATCGGGCCGTTGCAGGCAGCGCCGCCGATCCAGTTCTGCGAGCGGCGGAACTCACCGGGAGCTTGTGGGTCGCTCCTCGGACGTTCGGAGGAGCACCCCGTGGATCTCGCAGATCGAGGCCGACTCGATAGCGGGAATCACGGGAAGCCGCTCGCAGCCCGTGGTTCAGCGCCGCCACGTGATTCACGATTTCCTCGACGTGTGAGGGGACCGCCGGGAGCCTCGAGTCGGCCTCGAACTCAAGCACGTCCATAGCGACGCCTGCGTCCCCTCGATCTGCGGACAGGCACCGCCTCTTGCGGACGTACATGAGAACGAACAGTTCTGGGTCAGGGATGACGTTTACAACCCCGTCGAGCCTGCCGAGCGCCAGGTCGGCGCCCGAGGTCATGGCCTGGAGCTCCGAATCGAGTTGGAGGTCCCGGGGCGGGAAGGGGGCTGGCACGAAGGCTCGGTAGCCCTCCGGCTGCCGCTCGTATCGGCCGGCTCTGGTGCTGGGCATGCCTTATCCTCACGCTAGTGTTAGATAAGGATACGGCGGGACGCTTATCTTGACAAACCGAGGCACACCAATGCTTATCTTGCCTCCTCCCCCAGGAAAGGAATCCGGCCGAGTCTTATCCTGACCCGGACTCGGATCGGATGCTCAAGTGCGGAACACCGTGTCGGAGTGCCACTGAAGAACCTGGGTCCGGCCGGTCGGTCGGGCGCGGGGGCAGCCAGATTTCGCGCCCGTCGAAAGACAGGTAGTACTCGCCGTTGTGGAAGTCGTCCCGCAGATGGCGGCTCACTCGGAAACGGTAGTCACGTGTAACGGTCATGTATCCCTTGTCGAATAGCGTATGCACGTCGGAACGGAACAGGAGCCCGTTGTCAACGCGGTGCTGCCCCGCGGCGGCGACTGGCCGGATGTGCGCCGCCTCCAGGACCGGCAGGATCTTCTCGCCAGTGATCGCGCAGCGACGCTCGTACGTCTCGGTCACCAGAACGCGGAACGCGCCTTGCCCGAGGCGTAGCCTCACAAGTACTGGCTCGCCGAACATTCTCCCGGGCTCAGCCTGGACCTCGATGTCCAGGTCGAGGTCGCGAGCCATCGTGCGGAGCGCCACCTCCTCCCACAGCCTCGTTCCGTGCGGCGGAGCCGAGAGGTCATAGCGCTTGAAGGTCTGGACGTACGGGCGGAAGTCCTCGGGTGGCGGGAACCAGTCGGCCCGGTCGAAGAAGAACGGTTGCGTGAGCACGACACAGCCGACCTCGTAGTCCTCGCTCGAGGCCTGGACGCGCCGGTAGCGCTCGATCCGTCGCCGCATCTCCTCGAGGCTCGCCGCCCCGTTCTTCTGGCCGAAGACCTCCCACGCCATCGAGCAGGGGAGCGGGCTCCAGCGCACGAAGAAGCCGCCGCCCACGACGAAGTTCTCGGGCGCGTGCAGTTTGAACAGGAACGGCTCGCCGGGCTGAAGCGCGCGGAACGTCCTGGCGCTCGGCTGCCAAAAGTTGACCTCGTCAATGCCGGGCAGGCTGGCGAGATAGCGGAACCACTCGCCGTCCGTCACCGCGACGATGGCGTTCACGCGCGAAGCCTCCCCCGCGAAGCCAACGAGGGCAAGGCGCTTGTCCGCGACCTCCGCTCCGGACGGCCGCAAAGCTCGCAGACAAGACCCGGTAGGCATTGATCACGCTGAGATGCCATGCCACGAGTACCTGATCGCCGGCCATGCGACCTGCCGGTGCCTCGTTGCTGTTGGGAGCGTTCCCTTTGCGCGTCGGCGCGATGAGGGACGTGGTCGCTCGCTTTCCCGTCTGTCTAGACTCCTCGGCGGTCTTCCCGCCACCTCTGAGGTGCACGAATGCCGCGAGTACTGCTCATCGGATGGGACGGCGCCGACTGGCGCATCCTCGACCCGCTGCTCGAGCGGGGTGACCTGCCGAACCTGCGAGCCCTGATCGACCGGGGGCAGCGGGGGGTCCTGAAGTCGACGGTGCCGACCCACTCGTGGGCGGCTTGGCCGTCGTTCCTGACGGGCGTGGACCCGGCCGACCACGGGGTCTACGACATCCTCGAGACCGTCCCTGGGACGCACAAGCAGTACCCGGTCACCTACCGCTCGATCAAGGAGCGGACGTTCGTCGAGGACCTCTCGGCGGCCGGCAGGGTGGGGGTCTACGCCGACGTGCCGCTGATGTTCCCGCCGCCGGACATCAACGGGAAGATCCTCGCGGGCGGGGTGCTGCCGAAGGGGCGGACCTACTCGCAGCCGGCCGACCTGCCCGAGCAGCTCGAGAAGGCCGGCGTGCCGTGGGCGATCAACGGCATGTCGTGGACGACGTTCCGCAACCGGCCTGGGCCGTACCTGGACGAGGCGCTCGAGGTCACCGGTAAGCGGATCCGCGCGACCGAATGGCTAATGGACAACTCGGAGTGGGACCTGATGGCCTCGGTGTGGGTTTCGGTCGACCGCACGCAGCATGCGCTCTCGAACTACGTCTCGCCCGACCACCCGGACATGGCTCGGAACTCCAAGACCGCGACCGGCGCGAAGGTGCGCGACGTCTACAAGCAGCTCGACGACGCGATCGGCGCGTTCGTCTCGCGCACGCGGCCCGACGACCTGGTCCTGTTCATCAGCGACCACGGGTTCCAGTCGGTCACGCGCACGATCCACATGGACCACCTGCTGAAGCGGTTCGGCTTCCTGGAGTTCAGCGCGTCGAACGTGGTCTTCGGGCCGATGCAGTGGGGGCCGCTGCGCAAGGTCGCGCGCAAGGCCTACGACCTGCTCGGCCTGCACGGGAAGGTCTCGCTGCCCCAGTCGGTGAACTGGTCCAAGACCAAGGCGTTCACGACGATCCGCTCGACCGGCGAAGGCGTCTCGATCAACCTCGCCGGCCGCGAGCCCGACGGGATCGTCGACCCGGCCGACTACGAGAAGGTGCGCGACCAGGTGATGGAGGCGCTGAGCTCCTTCGTCGACCCCAAGACCGGTCGCAAGCCCGTGAAGGCGATCTTCCGCCGCGAGGAGGTCTTCAAGGGCAAGCACGCCGACACGGCGCCCGACATCCTGATGGAACCGGCCGAGCAGTACTCGCTCACGCACGCGAAGTCCGCGATCGAGGACGCCGACTGGATCTCGGGCGACCACCGCATCGACGGCGTGATCGTTGCGGCGGGGCCGTCGGTGAAGCCGTTCACCTCGCAGCCCCTGCTCGTCGACCTGGCGCCGACGATCCTTGCCGCGCTCGACGCGCCGGCGTCGATCGAGCACACGGGCCGGGTCCTGCACGAGGTCGTGGGCTCGGACGCGACCGTCAAGCACGCCGAGCCGTCGTCCAAGCCCGCTGTGGTGATCCCCGGCATGCCGACCGGCGCCGAGGAGTCCACGGTCACCGACACCGAGGCCGACGAGATGGAGGAGCACCTCCGCGGCCTCGGGTATCTCGAGTAGATCCCAGCTCTCGCGAGCCGACCGATCCCTTCTTCGGTATCGCCACTCGCGCAGGGAAGACCATCGCGTCGTGTCAAACAAGGATCGACTCGCAGAGCTCTCGAATCGACGGTCAGGCGACCTGTACCGATGCGATCAGCTCCCGGATGGATGCTCGCTTCGACTCGCTGATCGCGCTCGTCGAGGCGCGATTCGACAGGGTCGGTGCGTTCGACGCGGTCGGGGCCAGGATCGACGCCCGCATCGGTCGCCACGCGAGCTGACCTAAGGACGGCTGACGGGCTCTCGGGCGGGCTCGTCCGCATTTGGCTCGGGCTCCGAGCGCATCCGCTCCGTCCACCCCGGCCACACGCGCCGGGCCGTCTCCTCGGACACCCGTCCGCCGCGGAACATCGCCCGCCACACCCCCCGGTAGCCGGGGAGCACGCCGACAGCGATCAACACGTGACCGAGGATCACGGGCGTCACAACGACCGCGGTCCAGAGGTGGACCTTCGCGAGCACCGCGAAGACCGGACCACCGTGCAGCATGGTGAGTGCGATTCCGGTCCCCCCGAGGACGAGGAGCCCGCCGACGATCACGACGTTCGCCACGCGCTGGCCGGGATCGAACGTGCCCTCGTGCCGAGCGAACCGTCCCGTAAGCGCGCCGAAAGGCCATCGCGCCCACCAGCGCGCGTCGCCGCGGTCGCGCCGGAACGTCTCCCGCACGAACGTCCGTGTGCCCCGCCATCCCGCGGCAAGCGCCACGACCGTGACGACCGCGAGGACCCGTCCCGCCCACACGTGCACGCGGATGTCGGCCACGCCGAACGCGCGGGCGAGGAGGCTCGGCCTGCCCTCCTCGCCCGCCAGCAGCCACCAGCCCGTCCACAGGAGCACGAGCGTGATCAGCGCGACGCTCGCGTGCAGCCAGCGGACGCGCCGGGGATGACGGGTCAGCGGCTCAGTAGCCATACCCGCGGCCGGTGGTGCCGGTCGTCATGCCGTCGCCGGAGCCGGACGCGCCGGCCGAGCCACCGTTGCCGCCGCTCACGGTGACGGTGATCTGGGTGCTCACGCCCGCGTCGGAGTGGTCGGCGTTGCGCAGCGACGCCTCGATCGTGTGCGTCCCCGGCGAGAGCCCGGTCACCTGCGCCGTGTTCGTGTACGCGATCACCGATCCCGCCACGTCGTCGCAGCTCCCGCCGTCGAAGCAGAGGTGCACGTGGTGGTCGCCGGTGCTTGGGTCGCCGATCGGCACGCTCGCGTCGAGCTTGACCGTGAACGGCTCCGAAACCGTCGCGCCGTCAGACGGCGAGGCGATCGAGAGCGATATCCCGCCGCTCCCGGCGCTTGCGCCCGCGCTGGAGCAGGCGGCCGCGAAGATCCCGATCGCGAACACGGCCCCGAGCAGGCGTACCCGTCCCTTCGTTCCCCGCATGGTCGACTCCTTCCGTCGGTGAACGGCGGGTAGTACCGGGCACGGGGCGCTCGCGGATCGATCCGGACGAGATTGATCCGGGAACGATCCGAAGGTGGCCTTCGGCCGGTACTACCTCCCGTGGGAACGCCCGACCCGATCGCCCTGCTCTCGCCCTCGGACGAGGCGCTGCTCGCCGGTATGGGCTCGGGGGACGCCGCGGCCGCCGCCGAGTTTGTCCGGCGGTTCGAGCGGCGCGTCTTCGGGCTCACCCTGTCGATCCTGCGGGACCGGGGGGCGGCGGAGGAGGCGGCGCAGGAGACGTTCGTGCGCGCGTGGCGGCACGCCTCGTCCTTCGACCCGCGGCGCGGCAAGGTGGCCGCCTGGCTGCTCAAGATCGCGCGGAACGCGGCGCTGAACATGCTGCCGTCGCGGGGCATCGAGCCGGTCGAGCCCGACGCGCTCGTCGGCCTGGTCCAGTCGAGGAGCGAGCGGGGCGGGGCGAGCGAGGCGGACGAGGACGGGTCGTTGCGGGAGGCGGTCCGCCGGCTCCCCGAGGGACAGCGCCGCGTGCTGGTGCTCGCCGCCTTCTACGGCTACACCGCGCGCGAGATGAGCGACATGGAGGGCGTGTCGCTCGGGACGGTGAAGTCGAGGATCCGGGCCGGGCTCCTGAAGCTGCGATCCGATCTGGGGGTGGGGAATGGGGCGTGAGATGAGCTGCGAGGAGGTCGTCGGGATGGCGCCCGAGCTGGCGCTCGACGTCGCCGACGGTCTCGAGCGGGACGCGAGCCTGCGGCACCTGGGGGACTGCGCGTCGTGCCGACACCTCGTCTTGGAGCTGTCGTCGATGGCCGACGACCTCCTGCTGCTCGCGCCCGAGCACGAGCCGCCGGGGGGCCTGGATTCTGGCGTGCTCGACGCGATCGATCTGGCCGACGGACCCCCGCCGGCTCCGCCGGTGTCGCTCGCGGACGCGCGCCTGGCGCGCGACCCCCGCCGTTCCTGGGCGAGGCCGCTGGCCGTGGCGGCGGGCTTCGTGATCGCGATCGCTGTCGGCGCCGGCGCGATGTTCGCGGCGACCGCGGGGGACCGGCGCGTCGCGGGCGACTACCGGGCGCTGCTCGGCGTCGGCCATGGGTCGTTCTTCGCCGCCGCGACGCTGCTCGACGGCGCCCGAGAGGTCGGCACCGCGTGGGGCTACGCCGGCGACCCGTCGTGGGTGTTCGTGTCGATGAGCTCCCCGATCGGCGAGGCCCGTTCGTTCCGGGCGTGGCTCCTCACGTCCGACGGGCGTCGCGTCTCGCTCGGGCGTGCCGAGTTCGGCCGCGGCTGGTCGTCGTGGGGCCGGAACCTGCCGGTCGACCTGTCCACGGTGCGCGAGCTGTGGCTCGAGCCGGTGGACGGCGGACCGGGCCTCGTGGCGACGTTCCACCCGGACGATCCGTGGAGCGGCTGACAAGGTCCTGGTGACGCTTCCTCGAGTTCATCGCGACGGCCTTCAGCAGCGACCGGCGCGCCACGCGATCACGCCGCCGCCCTTTGGTGAACGGTGCCGCGGACGGTGACCTCGAGCACATCCATGAAGAACGGGTTGCCGTAGTTCGAACGCATGACGAACCGAACGAGACGCACGTCCGACGCATCGCCCGTGGGGAGGTAGGTCCGGAGCACGCCGTCCGGGAGCGCACGGGCGGTGAGGACGGTGATCCAACCCCCCCGACGTCGAACCTGGATCGTGAAGACCTTGACGCCGGCGTCGGACTCGTCCCCGCACGAGCCGCCGCTCGCGACGCCGAAGCTCGTCACGTCGAGCGCGACGGGGAGCCGGACGATCGCGGCTCGTGGGCCTGCCACGCCGCTGTCGCCGTTGGCGGGCGAGTCGCTCGGCCAGCCCGATCCGATCGAGAGATCGAAGGCCCCGTCGGCACCGAACCCGCAGAATCCCGTGTAGTCGGGCGGCGTGAAGCTCAGGAGCGTCGCGCCGCCCTCGAGCGCCGCCCAGTCGCGGACGAGGTCGACTTCGAGGGACTCGGCTCCGTCCACGCCGACCGGGACCGCGAACGGCTCGTACCCGACGGCCCCGGCGACGATCTTCGGGTAGTCGTGGAACGGGACGCCGAGGATCTCGAACGCGCCGGTTGAATCCGTCGTGTCCTCGAGGCCGAGGTCGAAACCGGACGCCATCCCGGCGACGGAGACGCGAACGCCTTCCATTGGGCTGCCGGTCGCCTGATCCGTGACCGTCCCGGAGATCGAGCCGCAGGGATCGACCTCGCAGGTCACCGGGAGGCTGAAGTCCTCCACGGGCGACGTGTCGCCGCTGTTCTCGGTCGCCGCGAAGAACCCCATCCCGCGATGGGCAAAGATGCCCCAGAGCGCATCGACGTGCGCGCCTGCGTAGGCGATCAGGTCGGCCTGGATGATCGCGTTGCGCATCTCCAGGTAGGTCGGCTCAGGAGGCGAGAGCTCCATCGCGCGCGTGACGATGCTCTCCGTAACGAACGACCCGAGCGCCTCACGGACGTCCCAGAGCGTCTGCGTCCAGATCTCGCCGTCCGCGTGGACCTCCGGCCCTCTGCGCACGTGGCCGAAGTCGCCGTACGTGAAGCCGCCCGGGCCGCTCTCCGCCGTTCCCTCACACCCGGTCGCGACGGCGCCGACGGGGCAATCCGTCGCCTCGTGCCGGAACATGCCGCCGCCTGCGGTGTAGCGGAAGATCACGGCGTCGCCACTCGCCGGCGTGTCGAAGAAGTAGCCCTGGTTGTCCGCGAAGTCGATCGCGTACCAGTCGCTCCACCCCTCGCCCATCGCGCCGGCCTGGGGGCTGCTGAGCGCCCATGTCCCGTCGGGGAAGGTGACCAGCCGGCCCGACAGGCCGTGGGTGTACTCGTGATAGACGGTATCGGCCTCGCTCCCCGAGTCGCTGGTCGGGATGGTCGGGAAGGTGCTGATCAGGCGGTTCAGGTACAGCTGCATGGTCGGCGGCCCACCGTCGGGCGGGGTGGACATGTTCGCGTCGTTGAGATGGAAGGCGTCGGGTACCCCACCATCCAGGTTCGCGCCGTCGAGGAACTGGCCCTGGACCGGGTCCCCGCCCAGCCCGAGGCCGCTCTCGTTCACGAGCTGGAAGTTGCCGGCCGGCTCCGTGAACCCGATCGGGTCCGCCAGCAGGTGGTCGTGGAAGACGTTCAGGAAGTGGTAGAGCTGGACCCCGAACGCCTCGCGGTTGATCTCCCAGCTCCGGGGCACGTTCATGTCCCACGTGCAGAAGAACTGCGTCGAGCAGTTCTGCGACGCCGTCGTGGTGTCGAACACGGGCATGTAGCTCCAGTCGAGGCCCGAGATGGACGGCACCTCGTCCGCGGGGTCGGCCGCGTTGTCGTCGTCCGGGTCGGAGTAGACGTGCGCGTTGTTCCCGGCTAGCGCGGTTCCATCGAGAACGGGAAAGCTCACCTGGTGCGGCTCGCCGCCGCCGAGCGGCACGTTCCCCGGGTAGTACTCAACGGCCTTTCCCACGCCTTCGGAGTCCGAGACCGTGAGGTTGGCTCGCCAGAGGACCTCGCCGGTGACGGCATCGACGACCGACAGGTCGGTCTCGGCGTCGGAGATCCGCGTGAACGTCTTCCAGGCGAGCCGAACCCCTCGAGCGGTGGGGAACAGTACGCGCTCCGCCGTGTCCGACGTCGAGCGCGTCCCGGCGCCGCCGGCGGCCGACCGCGCCGCGACGATCGCCGCCGTGGCGTCCAGGCTCGCCGCGGAGGTGGTCGCGGTCAGTCCATGGGCGGGCGAGCCGGTGACGTTCACCAGCTGGCCTCGAGCCGTCACGCTCGCGGAGATCCCGGAGCCGAAGACCGGGAGCCCGCCGGCGCGCTGGATCCACGACAGGTGGTGGGTCCCGAGGATGTCGACGTAGTCGCGACGGAGCTCGAACGTCGCAAGGTCCGGGCGGGACAGCCCGAAGGCCGCGAGGCGATCGCGCACGTAGCCGAGCGCGATCGCCCGGGCGGGGCGCGAGCTCCGGGGGGTCAGGAAGCCGTCGAGGCGGCCGACGAAGCGGAGCGTCCCGGTGATCGGGTCGGGCGCCACGACCGCGAGGGGGCCGAGGCTCCGCGAGAGCGCGGAGCGTGCCTGTTGGACCTGCGCCGAGACCGCGACGGCCGCCCCGCCGAGACGGCTGTCGAAGGAGCCGACCCGACGAGTGACCGGCGCGGCCGTTCCCGGTTGCCGGTGGAGCTCGGCGGAGCGCGTGGATGCGTGCCCCGGTGCCGACACCATCAGGGCGGTCGCCATCCCGATGAGGACGAGACGAACGGCACGTCGAGATCGGAGTCTCATGCGCACGATCCCTTCAGCTGGTGGCTGCGTCCATGGATGCCCGCCGGGGCCGAGTTCGCAGAGGCCATCACCAGCCCTCGACGATCAGCGTGTGGTCGTCGAGCCAGGTCGCGGAACGACCCTGGGCGAGCGATGAGGCGTGGCCGGTCGCGATGTCGACGACGTACACAGTCCAGGCATCATCCGTGTCGACGATCCGAGTCCCGTCGGGAGACCACATTCCCGCGGGACTCGCGCCGAAGCCGTCGACGATTCGCCGTTGCGTGCCGTCGACGTTGGCCACGAGACGACAAGGCCCGCAGTGGCCTCCCGGGGTGCCCAGAGGATTGCCGCCGCCGAGGAAGGTCACGCGCGAACCATCCGGCGAGATCGCGCCGTTGCCCGCGTCGCTCAGGCCCTCGTCGAGGTCGATGAGGCGGGTGCTCTCCCCTCCGAGGACCGGCACCGTTCGGAGCTCCGGCCGAGTCTGCGTGCCGCCGGTGAACAGGAGCGACGAGCCGTCCGGCGTGAACTGCGGCTGCCACGCGTCGTGCCGCTCGGAGGTGATCTGCGTCGACTCGCCCGTGGCGACGTCGACCACGAAGAGGTTGTACACGTCCCCGTCGCCGTACCCGGAGTAGGCGATCCTCGTCCCGTCCGGCGACCAGGCGGGGAACGTGGCGCCGGTCGGATCGTGCGTCACCTGACGAATCCCCGAGCCGTCGATGCCGGCGACGAAGATCTGAAAGCTCCCTTCGTCGCCGCGCGCCACGTAGGCGAGGAGCGATCCACCGGGCGAGGCCGCGTACCGGCCGCTCTCGCGGACGTCCGTCACGCGTCCGCCGAAGCCGACGGACACGTCCGAGTGCTTCTCGCCGAGCGATTGGATGATGGCGTCGGGCAACGGCGTCATCGCGCCGCTGTCGAGGTCGAGCACGTAGTCGACCTCCGGCGCGCCCGTCGTGAAGTCGACGGGACCGCTCGATCCCGTTGCGGCCGGCGTCAGGGTGTGCGTGAACGGCCCGCCGGTCGTCACGATCCAGACCGCGGTCAGGAAGACGGCGATCCCGATGACCCCCGCGGTGAGGCGACGGGTCCGGCGCCGGCGATCGTGCCGGCGCAGCATGCGCTCGAACCCGTCGGGGGGCGGCGCCGCACCTCGGACGCCTCGCTCGAGGATCGTTCGCAGGTCACTCATCACGGTCTCCTAGAAGTCGGCGGAGGGAGGAGCGCGCCCGGTGGAGGCGCCCTCGCACGGACGAGGCGTCGATGCCGAGCACTCGGCCCGCCTCCTCCGACTCGAGGCCGAGCCACTCGACCAGGATCAGCGCCTCGCGCTGTCCTCGCGGGAGTTGCACGAGTGCGCGGCGAACGTCCTGGCTCGTCGACACGGGGCCGCTGAGATCCTCGGCCGGAACGGTCGCGAAGATCCGGCGGGCCCGTACCACGAGCGCTCGGCGCCGGCTCCGATGCAGGTTCAGCGCCGTTCGGTAGACGTAGCCGGTCGGCGAGTCCATCGAGGCCACGCGGTCCCACCGCTCGTAGGCGCGGAGCAGCGCCTCTTGAGCGAGGTCGTCCGCCTCGTGCCGGTCGCCGGTCAGCAGGTAGAGGGCCTGGAAGAGCCGCTCATGCTCGGCGAGGAAGAACTCCTCGAACGGCTGCGCGCTCGCGAGGTCGCGAACGGCGTCCAGACTCGTCGGCTCGATCATCACGCAGCATGAACGCGGCGCGGCCCCTCCCTGTTCGGTTCTTCTTACTCGTCTTCACGTCGGAGGGGAAGCGCTGCCCCTCCGCTCCGGCTCGACGGCGCGAAGTACGAGCGGCTCGAGGCCCTCAAGCGGGTGTGGCATCCCGACGACGTCTTCCGGCTGAATCAGAACGTGAGCCGTAGGCGTACGCTCGGGTTCCGGTGTCCGTCGATCGCGCCTCGTGGATCCGAAGCCTCCGCCGTGAGAACGAGGAGCAGGAGAACGCCCTCGTCGACGTCTTCGATGAACGATGGGGGGACATCGAGCCGAGCCATCGGGCGTGGATGGAGCGGTTCCTGTCGAGCCTTCCTCCGGGCGGACGCGTGCTCGACGCGGCGTGCGGAACCGGGAAGTGCTTCTCGATGGTGCTCGGCAGCGGCCGATCGGTGCTCGGCGTGGATCACACCGGGTCCTATCTCGCCGCCGCCCTCGAGAAGTTCCCACGAGCCGAAACGGCAAAGCACGATCTGCAGGACCTCCCGTTCGTGGACGAATTCGACGGGGTCATGTGCGTGGACGCCATGGAGTTCGTGCCACCCGAGGACTGGCCGATCGTCATCGAGCGCTTCGCCCGAGCCCTGCACTCGGAAGGACGGCTGTACCTGACGGTGGAGCTCGTCGGGGCGGATGACGTGCGCGAGGCGAACGAGGAGGCGCGCCGAGCCGGCCTTCCGGTCGTCGACGGCGAGGTTATCTGGCGCGACCCCGACCCCTACTACCACTACTACCCGGGCATGGACCGCGCCCGTGCATGGATCGCCGAGGCGGGCTTCACCGTCGACGAGGACGCGGAAGGCCCGTGGGAAGAGGGGTACGCCTACCACCACGTGCTTGCCACGCTCGGCCCGCCGTAGCTGCGCCGTGGCCGCCGAACCTCAGGCGTGAGTCGTTCCATCGAGTCTCAGGCCGCGAGGTGGATGCCGACTGCACGTTCGAGATCCCCCGGCAGCGGCAAGACGGCCGAGTTCAACGTCGGTGGAGCGGCGTCGGCGACCGCGCTCGAGCTGCAGTTCACCCAGACGGGCATCGAGCCGCCGGGGGACTGGATGGGCCTGCAGGGCGCGATGGCCACGACCTACCGCGTCGATCGTGTGAGCCCGACCCGCGCCGAGGGTGTGGCGTCGATTGCCACCACGGACGGCGGACCGTTCCCGGTCACGGGCTCGGCTTCGATCTCGCTGGACTGCTCGACCTGTTCGGCGTAGCGGCGCACCGCGCCGGCTCGCCCGCCTGAGGCGTAGCATCGTCCGCCGTGGCGCATCCGAAGGAGGAGCTCGCTCGCCTCGCCGGCACCTCGCCCGAGCGGGTCGCACGGCTAACCGACCTCGGGATCCTCGCGCCCGCCCCCGAGGGTCACCCGCCGTCCGACATCCAGCGGGTGCGGATCGTCGAGGCGTTCGACGCCGCGGGGATCTCGCCCGAGCTCCTGGCGACGCTCGTCGCCGAGGGCCGGTACTCGATGTCGTGGTTCGACCTGCTGTTCCCCGAGCCGATCCCGATGAGCGAGCGCACCTTCGCGCAGGCGTGCATCGCGAACGACGTCCCGATCGACGTGGCGAACCGGATCTTCGTGGCCGGGTTCCAGCTTCCGGCGCCCGAGCCCGACGAGCCGATGCGCGCGGACGAAGAGGAGATGCTCGAGATCCTCGCGATGGCGTTCCGCCTGCTCGGCCGGGATCCCGAGGCGATGCTCGCGGGGACCCGCTACTTCGGCGACAACCTGCGACGGTTGACCGAGTCCCAGGTCCATTTCTTCCAGGAGCGCGTTGAGGAGCCCCTGTTCGCCTCGATGCCGTCGCGGAGCCTGGCGATCGACGCCCTCGTCACGTACGCGGCACCGATGCTGCAGGTCGGGCATCGGGCCGTGAGCCTGCTCTACCGGCGGCACCTCGAGCACTACTCGACCGAGGACATCGTCGCGAACCTCGAGCGCGTGCTCGAGGAGGCCGGGATCCCGCGACCGCGACCCGTCCACCCCACGGCGATCGCGTTCGCCGACCTCAGCGACTCGACCGCGTACGCCGAACGGCAAGGCGACGAGGCGACGGCACGGCTGGCGGATCGCCTGAGCGAGCTCGCCCGAGTCGCGGCCGTTCGGCATCAGGGCGAGCCCGTGAAGCTCCTCGGCGACGGGGTGATGCTCCGGTTCACCGCTACGGACGGCGCGGCCCGCTGCGGCCTCGAGTTGGTGGACGTGGTCCGGGCCGAGGACCTGCCGCGCGTTCGGGTAGGAATCAGCTCCGGGCCGGTCGTCTTCCGTGACGGCGACTACTACGGCAGGACCGTGATCCTGGCGTCCCGCGTCGCCGATCGGATCGGCCCCGATCAGGTGGTCCTCACCGCCGCGGCCGCGGCGGAGATCGACGCCCCCGACCTCGCGATGGAACCGCTGGGACCGACCGAGCTGAAGGGCGTCGCCAAACCGGTCGAGCTGTTCCAAGCCCGCCGGGTGTAACCGAACGGCAAGGATCCGTCCGTGGACCGTCCGGAGACCCGATACGCGTGGAGCGGCGACATCGCGCTTGCCTACCAGGTCGTCGGGGCTGGTCCAGTCGATCTCGTGTACCTCTATGGGTACTGCTCCCAGGTCGACCCGAAGTGGAGAGCCCGTACTTGGCGCTCTTCCTCGGGGGACTGAGCAGCATCGCGCCCCGACGCCTGCGATGCCGATACGCGGCATCCTCCGCGCCACAAGGCCCTTTCTCGGATCCAGCCGAATCGTGCGCCGGCGGCAGGGGCATCGCAAACGCGAAGGAGAGGCCCGGCGACGCCGGGCCTCTCCTTCAACCGATGGGTCAGGTGAAGCCGGCTACATCACGTCGAACGTCTCGTACACCGTGATGCTGCCGCCACCCGCAAGGACGGGCGAGCCCTTCGCGATCGCGGTGGCCGCGTCGAGCGAGTCGGCCTTGACGATCGTGTAGCCGGTGTGCGGGGTCCCGGGTGCCCCGTCGCTGACCGAGCCGTTGCTCGCGACCGTCTTCGCTGCCGGGGCAAACGGGTTGCCCCCGTCCTTCAGCGCGCCGCCGATGCTCCCGTACCAGTCGGTCCAGGCCTGCGTGACCTTCGCCATCTCCTCCTCGCCCTCGGGCATGCTCCCGCCCGAATACAGCAGCACGAAGTCGGCCATGTCCCCTCTCCTTCCCGGCCCCACGAGGGCCGCATCGATCCGATGCCCCTACGACGAACGGGATAGTGAGCTTTCGACAGTCGACCGATCATGCCGATCGGAGGCTGAGTCCGGGTCAGCGCCCTCCCCGCACGGGCGACATCCTCGGGGGACGAGCCCACTGGCATGTTGAACAGCAGCTCGTCCAGGCCGGCATCGACGTACTCCCGGACGCGGTCGCCGATGGAGTCCGGCGTCCCCCAGATCAGGATCGAATGCAACGTCTCGTCGTCGGCCTCGCGGAAGGCCTGGAATCGCTCGCGCCGGAGCTCGGCTTCCTCCATCGTGTCCGTCACGATCAGGGTGCCCAGCCTCGTCATCTCGATCTCGGACGGATCGCGACCGACGTCGCGGCAGTGGTCGCGGATGACGGCGATCTTGTGGCGAATCGTCTCTGGGGCGCCGAACCCGTTCCAGAGATCGGCGTATCGCGCGACCAGACGGAGCGTCTTGCGCTCACCGCCGCCTCCGATCAGGATCCTCGGCCCGCCTGCCTGGACCGGCTGCGGCACGTTGTAGGCGCCGTCGACGTGATGATGCGTCCCCTCGAGCGTCGTTCGTTCGTGCGTGAACATCGCCCGGCAGATCGTGGGCGCGTCCTCGAGGCGCTC
>CAVOUQ010000034.1:0-29520 GCA_963699635.1 uncultured Actinomycetes bacterium
TGGGACCATGGCGCAGCTCGGCCTGCTCCCCGACCCACCGAACATGGACTGAGAGAAGGCCGGGTCGTCCCAGGCGCACGGTATCTCGCTCGAGTTGGCCAAGGCGAAATGCATCCCGGTCGGCATGGGCGGTGCATCGCGGATGGCCGACCTCCGAGCTCGTCATCGTTGACGACGCCGGGCACGACGCGCGAACTGGTCCGCGTGGGGTTCGACGGGACCCGTCGGCGTTGGCCTGGCTCCGGTGATCATCCCCGGCGAAGCTCGCGGAAGCCTGCGGCGGTGAAGTCGCCGTCGAACGCCAGCGCCTCTCGGATCCGCATCGAGCGCATGAGGACGAAGCTCGTGGCGTCGACGTAGGAGTACTCACGCTCGTCGCGCTTCCGGAGCCAGGCGAGGGCACGCTGCTCCAGCTCGGGTGCGACGTGGACCACCTCGACGCGCCCGGACTTCCCGAGATCGTCCAGGAACCCCACCGCCGACCGGTGCCCGGCCTTCCGCCGAAGGTAGGTCCAGGTCTCGCCTCGCACGTGGTTCGAGGTCAGGAGCTGCTCATCCTCGATGCCTCGGAGCAACGCCTCGGCTTCCGCGTGGTGGGCGTCGCGCCGGTTGCGGAACGCCACCCAGAACGACGTGTCGACGAAGATCACCGATAGACGACGTCGTCGACCGGCTGGGGCTCGAAGTCGTCGGCGCCGAGCATCCCGAAGATCGGGTCCCGTTCGATCGGCGGTGCCGACTCCACCCGCTCACGCACGAACCGCCGGATGAGGGCGGCCTTGGACGTGTGCTGCTGAACGGCCAGTCGTTGGAGGATCTTGTCCAGGTCCTCGTCGATCATGATCTGGAGGCGCTTCACGAGAGTCATCTTACATCACCTTTCTGGAGTGATGTAACAACCCTAGCACCTGGTACCGACACCGCTCGATGAGGCGAGAGGAGTAGAAGGTTGGACTTCGGCGTGCACCTGCCACTGCTCGCGTGGGACGAGCCTCGGTACGACCTCGCGTCGCTGCTCGAGTACGTCCGAACCGCCGAGCGCCTCGGCTTCACGGCCGTGTCGGTGAACGACCATCTTCAGTTCCGCAAGCCGTGGCTCGACGGGCCGACGGCGCTCGCGTCGGTGCTTGCGGCCACAGGCGAGATGACGGTCGCGACGACGATCGCGCTTGCTGTCGTCCGCGGTCCGCTCCCGCTTGCGAAGTCGCTCGCCGCGATCGACCTCCTGTCCGGCGGTCGCCTCGTGGTCGGTGTGGGGCCGGGCTCGTACCGGCCCGACTACGAGGCCGTGGGGATCGACTGGGACGAGCGCTGGCCGCGGTTCGAGGAGGCGATCCAAGCCCTCCGGGCGCTCTGGCGCCCCGACGGGGAGCCGTTCGAGGGCTCCTTCTACTCAACGAGCGGCATGCGCCTCGAGCCCGCGCCGGCGCGGGCCGGCGGCCCGCCGATCTGGGTCGGGAGCTGGGGCTCGGACGCCGGACTCCGGCGTGTGGCCCGCCTCGGCGACGGGTGGCTGGCCTCGGCCTACAACACGAGCCCGTCGGGCTTCGCCGAGGCGTGGGCCAAGCTGCGCGAGCAGCTCCCCCTCCACGGCAAGGACCCCGAGACGTTCCCGAACGCGCTCGCCACGATGATGTTCCGCGTCGAGCACGATCCGAAGGCGGCCCGTCGCGCCCTCGAGTGGTGGGTAGGTCCGGCGCTCGGTCGCGACCCGGACGAGCTCGGCGACCGGCTGCTCGTCGCCTCGGCGGAGGAGTGCGCCGAACGGCTCAACCGGTACACGGAGGCAGGCGTCCGGCGCGTGTTCCTCTGGCCGGTGGGCGAGCCGATCGAACAGCTCGAGCGCTTCGGCGAAGAGGTGCTGCCGGCCCTGGGCGGCTGACCGACGGATCGCGCGTTTCAGGAGGCGACGACGTCCGGGACCTGCCGGACGTAGACCTCGGCGCCGCACGCCGAGAAGAGCTCGCGAGCTCGCGCGCGGTTCGCCTCCGGGTCGTCGCCGAGGTCGGCGAGGTCGAGGAGCACGCGCCCCTCGTCGATCGGGCGGGTGAGCTCGGCGAACTGGTTCGCGGCCGCCTGAAGCTTGGTCGGGTCTCGCTCGAGCACGCCCTCGGCCCACCACAGGGATGCCTCGGCGTTCGGACGGTCCGGGGCGACCGCGCGGAGGTGCTCGAGATACGGCGGCGCCTCCGCGTCCCGGGTCCGACGCACGAGCGCCCGCACGGTCTCGGAGAGCAGCTCGTCGGCCATTCCGACCATGAGGTCGTCGCCGAGGATCTCGAGCGCCGTGAGGTACGAGCGCAGCTCCTCCTCGTCTTCACCGTTCGCCCGGGCGATCCAGCCCGCCGTCAGGGATTGGTAGGGGACGGCCTGCTGCTCCTCCCCCATCGGAAGAACGCCCATGGCTTCCCGGAGATGCGATGCGGCCGCGACCAGGTCGCCTCGGAGGAAGGCCGCCTGCGCGCCCGCGACGAACCCCGCGCCGAGCGCGTAGGGGTTGTCGTGGGAGCGGCCGATCTCGGCGGCCATCGCGGCCCCCCGCTCGATCTCGTCGATGCGCCCGAGGTCGAACGCGTAGTTGGAGACGTTCGACCACATCCAGGCCTCGTGGTCGCGCCGGCCCGAGCGCCGCGAGAGCTCGATGCCGTCCATGAGGATCCGCCACCCGCGATCGTAGTCGGGCGCGTAGTCCATCAACACGGAGGGCATCGCGTTGTGCACGCGCAGCAGGAGGTCGAGGTCCCCGGCGCGACCCGCGACGTCCCAGCCCTTCTCGAGGAGCTCGATCCCCTCAGGGGCCCGCCCGACCTGATGGAGCAGCACGATGCCGAGCGAGACCGCGGCGTGCCCCTGGACGACGAGCGCGTCGGTGCGTTCGGCCATCTCGACGGCCCGGCGGAGCGCCGGCTCGGCGCCGGCGACGTCGCCGCGCCGCCGGCGCGTGTTGCCGAGGCTCTCGAGCGCGCGCGCGAGCTCCGCGCTCTCGCCGTGTGGCTCGAGGGTCGCGATGCCGCGCTCTCCCCAGGACTGTGCCTCCTCGAGCCGGGCGACAGTGAGCAGCGCGTAGGCGATGGCGGCCTGCATCCGGCCGACGTCGCGGTCACGCCCCAACGCCTCGTAGCGGGCGAGCGCGTCCTCGTAGGCATCGACGGTGTCGTCGATCGGCGTCAAGCCCTCGGAGGTGACGGCCACCGCCTCGGAGAGCCGCGCGAGCCGCTCGGGGTCGCCGCCGGCCCGCTCGCCGAGGCGCAGCCCGTCCGCGAACCAGCGGTGCGCGGACTCCTGCTGCCAGAGGTCCCACGCCCGCTCCGCGGCCTCGGTCGCCCAGCGCCCGGCCGCGGCCTCGAGCTCGCGGTCGGCCGGCTCGCCGAGCTCGTCGCGGTACTCGACGGCCCGCAGGTAGTGGGCACCCACGACCTCGGCGAGCTCTCGCGCGCGGTCGCCGGTCCGCTCCTCGGCCCAGCGCGCCACCGCAACGTGCTTGCTCGCGCGGAGCAGCTTCGGCAGCGACTCGTACGCGACGTCGCGGATCAGGACGTGGCGGAACGCGAACTCGTGCTCGCCCGAGAAGACCGGCGGCTCGCGGGGCGTGACGATCTCCTTCACTCGGAGCCGGCCGATCGCGTCGCGGACACCGGCCGCGCCGCCGTTCGCGAGCGCGGCGACGGCACCGAGCCAGAAGATGCGCCCGGCCACGGCGGCGTCCTGCACGACGGCCTTCTCCTCGGCCGGCAGCGTGTCGAGCCGCGCGGCGATGAGCGCCTGGATCGAGCGCGGGATCTCGACCTCGTCGACCGACTGCGCGACCTCCCACCTTGCGGACTCGGTCGCGCGGAGCACGCCGCGGTCGATCAGCATGCGGACGATCTCCTCGGCGTAGAGCGGGTTGCCCTCGCTGCGCTCGGCGACAAGCCGCGTCACCTCCTCGGGCAGGTCCGAGGACAGGAGGTCCTCGACCATCGCCTCGCACTCGGTTTCGCTGAGCGGGTCGAGGTAGATCGCCGCGTAGTTCCGCTTTCCGCCGCCCCAGGCGGGGCGCGTCTCGAGCAGCTCGGGCCGCGCGAGGGTGAGGATCAGGATCGGGCCTGAGGCCCAGTCGGCGAGGTGGTCGACGAAGTCGAGGAGCCCCGCGTCGGCCCAGTGCAGGTCCTCGAGCGCGAGCACGAGCGGGTAGCGGGCGGCCATCCGCTCGAGGAACCGCCGCCATGCGTCGAACAGCTCCTCGCGCGACAGGCGCTCCTCGGTGCGGCCGCCGACCAGCGCGCGCACGTGCGGCGCGACCTCGAGGTCGCCGAACAGCTCCTTCACGGTGTGGTCGACCTTCTCGGCGACGGTCTCGGGCGGGTCGTCCTCGAGCACCTCGCACTGCGCCTTCACCGCCTCCGCGAGCGCCGAGTACGGACACGTTCCCGTACGCGAGCGAGCGCCCCCGCCGCCAGTACAGGATCTGCGGCAGGCCCTCGACGTACTTCGCGAACTCCCACGCGAGCCGCGACTTGCCGACGCCGGCGTTGCCGAGGACGGTGACGAGGGCGGGCCGGCCATCGGACTCGACGCGTTGGAGCGTCTGCTTCAGGACGGCGAGCTCCTCGTCCCGGCCGACGAGGCGCGCCTCGAGCCCGAGGGGCGGCCGTTCGCCGCGGCGCCGGGCCCGCACGCGAAGGGCGGTCCAGGCGGGAACCGGCCCGGCCTTGCCCTTCAGGTCGAGCGGCTCGAGATCCCGGTAGTCGATGACCTCCTTCGTGCTCGCGAACACGGCCGGCCCGACGACGACGTGCCCGGGGTCGGCAGCCGACTGGAGCCGCGCCGCGGTGTTCACGGCGTCTCCGGTCAGCATCCGGTCGCGCGTGCCGCTCGCTCGCTCGAGGTCGACGAGCACCTCGCCCGCCTCGACGCCGATCCGCATCTCGAGCTCGGGGCGTCCCTCGGCCGCGAACGAGCGGTTCAGCTCGGACAGCACGGCCTGCATCTCGAGGCCCGCCCGCACGGCCCGTTCGGGATCGTCCTCGTGCGCGGACGGCACGCCGAACACGGCGAGCACGGCGTCCCCGACGAACTTCTCGATCAGGCCGCCGTAGCGCTCGATCTCGGTTGAGATCCGGTCGAACGCGCGAGAGACGAGCGCCTGGACGACCTCGGGGTCCTCGCGCTCGGCGAGCTCGGTCGAGCCCACGATGTCGGCGAACAGGGCGGTCGCGAACTTCCGCTCGTGCCGGGAGGGGGCGGCCTGGAGCGGCGTCGAGCAGTTCAGGCAGAACCGCGCGCGCTCGGGGTTGTCCTCACCGCACGAGGGGCAGATCGGCACCGGCCGAGTCTATGCGAGCGGTAAGCGCCGGCGGGCGTTCGCGCGAGAGACGTGGTGGAGCGACGATATGGCATTCCTGGAGGGGAGTCGGTCGGTGGCGGAGGGATCCGAACCCGTCGCCGTGGGGTCCTTGGAGACGTTCGAGGACTTCTACGTCCGCGAGTACCCGGCGCTGGTCGGGCTCGCGTACGCGCTCTCCGGGAGCCGCTCGGGCGCCGAGGACCTCGCCCAGGAGGCGTTCCTGGTCGCCCACCGCGATTGGGACCGGATCGGGCGGTTCGACGAGCCCGGCGTCTGGGTGCGCCGTGTGGTCGCGAACCTCTCGGTCTCGGCGTTTCGTCGGCGGGTTGTCGAGACGAAGGCGCTCGCGCGAATGACGCTCGGGCAGACGCCGGCCCTGCCCGAGCTCTCGGCGGAAGGCGCCGAGTTCTGGCGCGCCGTCCGGTCGCTCCCACGAAGGCAGGCACAGGCCATCGCGCTCCGCTACCTGGAGGATCTGTCCGTCGCCGAGGTCGCTCGCGTCCTCGGGACGGCCGAGGGCACGGTGAGGAAGCACTTGTACGAGGGCCGGAAGAAGGTCGTCCGGTTGCTCCATCTCGAGGAGGACGACGGATGACGTTCGAGTCGCGTGCTCGCGTGGCGGTGCTCGACATTCACCGTGCCGTGGAGGTCATGGAGATGTCGACACACACGGATCAGAAGCCCGGCACGGTCGAGCGGTTCGACCGCTTCCGGGATCGCAAGCAGCGCAATCGCAGGATCGGCGCCATCATCGTGGCGGCGGCGCTCATCGCGGCCGCCGCCGTGGTGGTCTCGGCGAACCTGCTCGGAAAGGATCAGGCGGTCGTCCCGGCTGCGTCCACCCCGCCCGAGGGCCGCATCCTGTACCACGTCTACGCCGGTGGGAACACCTCGGCGCTCTTCACGATCGACGCGGCGGGCGGGCCGTCCGAGGACCTCGGGGTCGACACGGATCCCGGTGTGGCCTGGTCGCCGGACGGCACGAGGATCCTCGTGACGTCGACGGCCGGGCCCGCGGAGACCGCGACGCCGGTTCGACCCGCGACGATCGCGGCCGACGGTTCGGACTTCCATCTCCTCGACGGCGTCGAGGACCGCACGCTGAACATCGGCTGCACCGCGTTCTCGCCGGACGGGAGCCTGCTCGCGTGTAGCGGGTACAGCGACCTCGCAAGCGGCGTGTACACGGTTCGCGCATCCGACGGCGGCGGGCTTCGCTCGCTCACCGACTTCGGCGGCGGTCCCGGCGACTTCTCGCCCGACGGCGCCGAGATCGTCTTCCTGGCCGACGACCCGGGCACCGGATCGATGTCGAGCGACGAGGTGGGCACCCTCTACGTCGTCGGCACCGACGGGTCCGGTCTCCGCGAGATCACGCCGCCGAGTTCGGTCTTGGCGTTCTCCTGGGAGACGTGGTCGCCGGATGGGGAATGGATCGTCTTCATCGCCACGGACGGCGGCCTCGGCCTGGTGCATCCCGACGGCACCGAGCTCCACGAGATCGCGCTCCCGGTCGAGGCATCGATCGACGAAGCCGTCGGGGGGGCGGTGTGGTCACCGGACGGGGCCTGGATCGCGTTCGCCGCTCGTGCGGCTGGGGGGGAGAACCCCGACCTCTATCTCGTGCGGCCGGACGGGACCGGGCTCCGGCAGATCACCGACACGCCCGACGTCGCGGAGTTCAGCTCCGACTGGACCTCCTGAGGCGAACGGTCCGCCCGGCCCCAGCGGCCGGGCGGACCGCCCTCTCGCGTTCGGCGGATGGTTCCCGTGTTCGCCGTTGGTCAGGGCCGGAGCTCGACCTGAGCCTTGGCTTTGGGGGCGAGGAACGCCGCGAGCCGCCCGGCCTCCTCGCGGGTCTCGGCGCGCTCCTCGCGAGTCAGGCGGCGGAACGGCTCGATCCGGAGGGTCGCGGCCGTCTTCGCCTCCACGAGCCGCCACCGGGCGGCGACCATCCCGTCGACGAGCACCGACCCCCAGCCGACCTCGGTCCAGCGCGGGATGCCCTCGAGGACGATGCGGGTCCGGTCCTTGTGGCCGATCACGACGTTGTCGTACTCGGGGAGGAAGCGGACCGGCGCGGGAACGTCCGGGTCGGGAAGCGGCGCGCGCGGGACGTCGAAGAGCTCGCGGCCGTCCTCGTCGCGGACGGTGCGCAGCCGAGGCCGGAGCCGCTCGAAGACCTCGGGCAGGCCGGGTACGCCCGACCAGTACTGCACGTCGGCGGGCGTCGCGGGCCCGAAGGCCGCGAGGTACCGCACAACGAGCGTCTCGACGTCGGCCGCGGGATCGGGCGACGCGCCGAGCCACGCCTCCATCGTCGTGAAGGCCGAGCCGCCGCTTCGCCGCCAGAGCCCTCGCGGCGTCACCTGCACCGTCGGCAGCGGCGTACATCGCGTACCCGAGCGAGTCGGCGTCGACGTCCGGCCATCGCGCGGCGATCTGCTTCACGAGCTCGGCGCGCGTGCGGGGCCGCTCCTCGAGCCAGCCGCGCAGCGCCGCGGACAGTTCGTCCATGTCCACGCTGCCGACGGCTCGGCGCAGCGGGCTCGAGCCGTAGATCACCCGCTCGATGCCCGGCTGGACCAGCGCCCGCAGGCCGATCGCGTCGCGCGCGGTGACGAGGTGCAGCGTCCCGCGGAGCAGGGTCATCCGGACGGCGCGTCGCTCCTCGAGCGCGTCGGACAGGGTCTCGGCGCGGAACGACTCGACCCGCGACCAGAGCGCGACGTACGGATCGCGCGGCACCTGCGACTGGAGCGCGACGAGCCGCTCCACGGCCTCGAGCGCCGGAATCCGCCGCCGCCGAAGGAGCAGCTGGCGCTCGAGCAGCGCGCGGTTCAGCGCGCGCTTCGATAGGACGCGGGGCGACGGCACCCGGTCACGATAGCCACGGGAGGCGACGCGGCCGGGGAGCCCGAGGACCCGTCGAAGCGACCGTGCCGATGGTGGCGAACTCAGCCGGTCGCTCGGTAGATCCGCCAGGTGCCCGGAACGCCCTTCAGCTCGTGCTCCCCCGCCTCGTGGAACACGAAGCCAGAGCCGGCGACCAGGTCCTTCACCGTCTGCGACACGAGTACCTCGGAGGCGCCCGCGATCGCCGCCACCCGTGCGCCGATCGACACGCTGAGCCCGCCGATCTTCCCGTCGATCAGCTCGCACTCGCCCGTGTGGACGCCGGCGCGGACCTCGATCCCGAGGTCACGGACGCGTTCGGAGATCCTGAGCGCACAGCGGATCGCTCGTGCGGGCCCGTCGAAGGTCGCGTAGAACCCGTCGCCGGCCGTGTCCGACTCGACGCCTCGCCAGCGACGCAGCTCGTCACGGACGATCGCGTGGTGCTGCTCGATCAGATCCTTGTAGCGGCGGTCGCCGAGCGTCGCCTGCGTTCGGGTGGAATCCACGATGTCGGTGAACAGCACCGTGGACAGGATCGTGTCCAGCTCGTGGGTCGGCTCGAGCCCCACGAACCCTCGGATGGCATCGAGAACGCCCGGCATCTCGTCGACATCGAGCGAACCCTCACCGGGGAACAGCCTGACCTGCGGGACCCGCAGGAGCGATGCGAGGTACTCGAGGGCCTCGCGATCCCGCTCGCGCGCGAGCAGCAACACCGGCGCCGAGATCGCCGCCATCGCGCCCCTGACGTCGGTCTCGTTGTAGATCCGGTCGAACACGAGGGCGACGTCGGGTGTCGCGGTCTGCCGCGTGAGCAGTCCCCACGGGAACGGCTCGTTCGACGCCGTGAAGATCTGCGCCTCCGCCAGCCCGTAGGCGTCGGTTCCCCAGCGCTGGGCGATGTCCCTCGTCCCGTCGGCGAGGAACTCCTCGGAGGAACCGAACGGGTAGTCGGGAGCGCGCGTGGTCCGCGGGGCCGGGTACCACCAGAAGAGCGACGCGACCCGCTCAGGGACCGAGGCGGCGAACAGGACGTTCGGGGCGCCGCCCTCCAACGCTCCGCCGAGGACGGCCCGCTCGGAGCCGACCGCGTCGAGCACGACCTCGAGGTCGGCGACGCGCGTCTCGAGATTCGGGGGATCCACGTTGCGGCTCGAGGCCCCGGTCCCGCGCCGGTCGTGCAGGATCACGCGCGAGAAGGACGCGAGCCCCCGGAGCCATTCGGCGTACGGGCGGTACTCCCAGATCGCGTCGACGTTGCCGCACCACTCGAACTGCCAGACGACGTCGATGGGGCCCTCGCCCACCGTCTGATAGGCGAGGTAGACGCCGTCCGGCGCCCGTGCGTAGTTCGTGTCGGGTCTCACGCGCCGTCGGCCAGCGGCTCCGCGACGCAGAACTCGTTCCCCTCCGGGTCCTGCATCACGGTCCACCGCCAGGGAGCCGGGAACTCGTCCGGATCGCGGTGTGTCGCGAGCGCGCGCGCACCGGCCGCCTCGAGCCGGGAGACCTCCTCCTCCATCGAGGGCTCGGCGACGAGATCGAGATGGACGCGGTTCTTGACCGACTTCGACTCCGGGACCCTCATGAAGTACAGGGAGGGACCCTCCCCCGTGGGATCGTCCGCCTGCACCTCGCCGAAGGACTGCCACGTCAGGTCGACCTCGTAGCCCAGCGCGGTCGCCCAGAAGCGTGCCGCTCCCTCGGGATCGTGACTGTCGAAGGTGACACAGATCACTTTCGCCGACATGCTCGCTCCTTCCTCGCGCGAACCGCTCCATCCTTCGTCACGGGATGCAAGCTGGCAACGGGCGCGAGCTCGGCAACGGGTCAGGGTCCGGAGTTGGATCCGCGAAGCCGGCGCGGACCTAGGCGGGTCCCCAGTCGGGGAAGAGGTCCTGCTGCCCGAACGTCACCTGGGTCGGGCTCGTGCCGTCGGCGTTCATGACCCACACGCCGAGGCGCCCGGAGCTCGTCACACGGTTGAAGGCGATCATCGTTCCGTCCGGCGAGTACGCCGGCGCGAACTCGTCCTTCTTCTCGGTGAACGTGATCTGCGTCAGCCCGGTCCCGTCCGGCGCGACGGTCCAGATGTCGTTGCCGTTCCTCGAGAACACGATCGTCGTGCCGTCCGACGACCAGTCCGGTCGCTCGTCGATCTTCTGGCCGTGCGTGACGCGCGTCTGGTTCGACCCGTCGGGCTCCATGACCCAGATGTCGTCGAGGGCCGAGCGGTCGCTGCTGAACGCGATGAGGGAGCCGTCGGGGGACCACTCGGGGAACGCGTCGAACCCGGCCGTCGTCGTGAGCCTGGTCTGGTTCGACCCGTCGGCGTCCATCACGTAGACGTCCTGGAAGGGGTCGTCGAGGTTCGACGTGTACGCGATCTGCGTCCCGTCGGGAGACCAGGCGGGCCAGGTCTCCTGGGCATCGGTCGTGGTGAGCCGGGTCTTGTTCGACCCGTCGGCGTCCATGACCCAGATGTCGCAGTTCGAGAGCTCGCTGTGGCCGCAGCGCGTGAACGCAATCTTCGTGCCGTCGGCGCTCCAATCCGGCATGTCCTCGTTCTTCGAGTCGGTGTTCGTCAGCCGGACCGTGCTCGTCGAGCTCGGATCGACCACGAAGATGTCGAACTGGTTGTGCTTCAGCCGGTTGAACACGATGCCGCCGTTCGTCCCCGGGAACGCAGCGTGTGCGACGGGAAGCGACGCGAACGAAGCGGCGGCGATCAGGGTCGTGACGAGGGCGATCTTCGGGGCGTGCCTCACTGCCACCTCCGTGGAATCGGATCCTGCAAGCTATTCCGACGCCCGCCCGAGGGCAAGAACGTGCCGGTCGGGCCTTCGAGGGCTCAGCCGCGGAACACGGTGTCCGAATGCCACGCGAGCGCATCGGGGTCCGGCCGGTCGGCCGCGCGTGGCGGCACCCAGATCTCGTGGCCGTCGAACGAGAGGTAGTACTCGCCGTTGTGGAAGTCGTCGCGCAGGTGACGACTGACGCGCAACTTGTGGTGCGGCGTGACGGTCACGTATCCCCGGTCGAACAGCGTGTGTACGTCCGAGCGGAACAGGAGCCCGTTGTCGACGCGGTTCTGGCCCGCCACGGCGACTGGCCGGATGTGCGCCGCCTGCAGGACGGGAAGGATCTTCTCGCCGGTGATGGCGCAGCGACGCTCGTATGTCTCGGTCACGAGGACGCGGAACGCGCCCTGCCCGAGACGCGGCCGCACCAGGATCGGCTCGCCGAACATCTTGCCGGGCTCGGCCTCGACCTCGATGTCCAGGTCGAGATCACGCGCCATCGTCCGGAGCGCGACCTCCTCCCAAAGTCTCGTGCCGTGCGGCGGCGCCGAGAGGTCGTAGCGCTTCCCGGTCTGGACGTTCGGGTGGAAGTCCTCCGGCGGCGGGAACCAGTCGGCCCGGTCGAAGAAGAACGGCTGCGTGAGCACGATGCAGCCGACCTCGTAGTCCTCGCTCGAGGCTGGGGCGCGCCGGTAACGCTGGATCCGCCGCCGCATCTCCCCGAGGCTCGCCGCCCCGTTCTTCTGGCCGAAGACCTCCCACGCCATCGAGCACGGGAGCGGGCTCCAGCGCACGAAGAACCCGCCGCCGACGATGAAGCTCTCGGGGGCGTGCAGCTTGAACAGGAGCGGCTCGCCCGGCTGGAGCGCGCGGAACGTCCTGGCGCTCGGCTGCCAGAAGTTCACCTCGTCGACGCCGGGCAGGCCGGCGAGGAACCGGAACCACTCGCCGTCCGTCACCGCGACGAAGGCGTTCACGCAGCGAAGCCTGCCCCTCGGATTGCGCGGGGGCAAGGTGCGGGCGGCGACCCTGGCCGGCGTAGAGGTTCAGCTCGGCGCGGTCCTGGACGAGCCAGCCGCAGGCCGAGAGCTGCTGGTCGATCTCGACCCTCGCCTTCGCTTCAGCGGTGAGGTAGGCCTGATCGACGCCCTTGTCCCCGCCATCGCCTTGTCCACCTGCCCCGTTGTCTTCCCGGACGATAGCGATGGAAGGATGCGCCTGCCGGGCGGAGGCGGGAACCCTCAAATCACAGAGGTTGAATTCAGCTCAAGCAGCCCCTAGGCTCAACCCGATCCTGAAGGCTCAATACCGCCGAGTGGATTGAGGATAAGGGCCGCTAAACTTCAACACCATGGATCTAGAAGCTCTCGGGAAGTCCCCGATCGGTCGTTTGGTCCCGGTCTCCGGGCACGACTCTCGCTGGGGTGACTTCTCCTACTTCGCCTACGTCCCAAACCCCTTGCCCCACTCGGTGACGCTCAAAGACGCGACCGTCTCCACGCTCGCCGATGCCGCTCTCGCCTTGGGACGGTTGGACATGGCCGCCGGACGGATGCCCAACCCCTCGCTCCTCGTTCGTCCGACGCTCACCAAGGAGGCAGTCAGCACTTCGGCTCTCGAGGGCACCTACGCCCCCATCGAAGAGGTACTGGAGGGGGAGATCGTGGGACCAGAGTCGGTCAGCGCCGAAGCGAAGGAGGTCCTCAACTACGTTCAAGCGGCCCAGGTTGGGGTAGACCGACTTTCGAAACGCCCGATCAGTGTCAACATGCTTACGGAACTCCAGAAGATCCTCGTCGCCGGGACGCGCGGCGACACGTTCGATGCCGGCCGGCTTCGCGAGCGCTTGGTGTACATCGGGCGACAGGATGCTCCGATCGAGCAGGCGAGGTTCGTGCCTTGCCCACCGCGTGATCCACTTGTCGAGGGGATGAGTGGATGGGAAGCGTGGATCCATGAGGAGGGCGACATGCACCTCTTGATCCGCGTGGCCCTCGGCCACTATCAGTTCGAGACCCTGCATCCGTTCAGCGATGGAAACGGCCGTCTCGGCCGCCTCGTGATGACGCTCCAACTCATGGAAGCAGAGAAGCTCGGCTTCCCGCTCCTGAACCTCGCCGAGTGGCTCGAACCTCGGAAGGATGAATACGAGGGGAACCTCCTGAAGCTCAGCGTTGACGGTGACTTCGACCACTGGCTGTCGTTCATGGGTAGGTGCATCGAGCAGCAGGCCCGGGTAGGGGAGTCCCGGATCGAGAGACTCCTCGGCCTGCGGGACTCCATCATCCAGCGTGTGCGCGATGCCGGGTCGAGGGGCGGGACCGCGATGCGCATCGCCGACGAGCTGATCGGCTTCCCGATACTCGACGTTCCGTGGGTCGCGACCAAGTATGGGGTGAGCTACCAGTCCGCGAACGCGGCGGTGATCGGGCTGGTTCGGCTCGGCATCCTCGAAGAGATCCGGCGTAGCGGACGGACACGGAAGGTCTTCTACTCCCGCGAGGTGCTCGCACAACTCCAGGCGTAGGGTGGCGAGTCCCGAAAACTAGGCTTCTCTTACCTCCCGGCTTAGATAAGGGAATCGCCCTTTCCTTATCTAAGGCGGCGTGGTCGTGCCTGAGGCCGCGAAGCTAGACTGCCCGAACCGCAAGACTCTCTGAGGTGCGCTCATGTCACGAGTACTGCTTATCGGATGGGACGGCGCCGACTGGCGCATCCTCGACCCGTTGCTCGAGCGGGGTGACCTGCCGAACCTGCAGGCCCTGATCGCTCGGGGGCAGCGGGGGGTCCTCAAGTCCACGGTGCCGACCCACTCGTGGGCGGCCTGGCCGTCGTTCCTGACGGGCGTCGACCCGGCCGATCACGGGGTCTACGACATCCTCGAGACCGTCCCGGGGACCCACAAGCAGTACCCGGTCACCTACCGCTCGATCAAGGAGCGGACGTTCGTCGAGGACCTCTCGGCGGCCGGCAAGGTCGGGGTCTACGCCGACGTGCCGCTGATGTTCCCGCCGCCGGACATCAACGGGAAGATCCTGGCCGGCGGGGTGCTGCCGAAGGGGCGGACCTACTCGCAGCCGGCCGACCTGCCCGAGCAGCTCGAGAAGGCCGGCGTGCCGTGGGCGATCAACGGCATGTCGTGGACGACGTTCCGCAACCGCCCCGGGCCGTACCTGGACGAGGCGCTCGAGATCACCGGCAAGCGGATCCGCGCGACCGAGTGGCTGATGGACAACTCGGAGTGGGACCTGATGGCCTCGGTCTGGGTCTCGGTCGACCGCACGCAGCACGCGCTCTCGAACTACGTCTCGCCCGACCACCCGGACATGGCGCGGAACTCGAAGACCGCGACCGGCGCGAAGGTGCGCGACGTCTACAAGCAGCTCGACGACGCGATCGGCTCGTTCGTCTCGCGCACGCGGCCGGACGACCTGGTCCTGTTCATCAGCGACCACGGGTTCCAGTCGGTCACGCGCACGATCCACATGGACCACCTGCTGAAGCGGTTCGGCTTCCTCGAGTTCAGCGCGTCGAACGTGGTCTTCGGGCCGATGCAGTGGGGTCCGGTGCGCAAGGTCGCGCGTAAGGCCTACGACCTGCTCGGCCTGCACGGCAAGGTGAGCCTGCCGCAGTCGGTGAACTGGTCCAAGACCAAGGCGTTCACGACGATCCGCTCGACGGGCGAGGGCGTCTCGATCAACCTCGCCGGGCGCGAGCCCGATGGCATCGTGGACCCGGCCGACTACGAGAAGGTGCGCGACCAGGTGATGGAGGCTTTGAGCTCGTTCGTCGACCCTAAGACGGGCGGCAAGCCGGTGAAGGCGATCTTCCGGCGCGAGGAGATCTTCAAGGGCAAGCACGCTGACACGGCGCCCGACATCCTCATGGAGCCCGCCGAGCAGTACTCGCTCACGCACGCGAAGTCCGCGATCGAGGACGCCGACTGGATCAGTGGCGACCACCGCATCGACGGCGTGATCGTCACGGCCGGGCCGAGCGTGAGGGCGTTCGAGAGCCAGCCGCTGCTCGTCGACCTCGCGCCGACGATCCTGGCCGCGCTCGGCGCGCCCGCCTCGATCCACCACACGGGCAGGGTTCTGCACGAGGTCGTGGGCTCGGAGGCGAGCGTGAAGCACACGGAAGCCAAGCCCGCCGTCGCGATCCCCGGCATGCCGACCGGCGACGAGGAGTCGACGGTCACCGACACCGAGGCCGACGAGATGGAGGAGCACCTCCGGGGTCTGGGGTATCTGGAGTAGCGGCAGCGCTTCCACGCCCCGTCGGTAGTCCCGCGTTCGCTCGGCCGGTCGCCAGCCTCGTCATCCCTCCCCGAACCGGCGGGCCCGGATGAGCAGGGTGCGATCGTCCAGCCAGTCGATGGGCCAGCCGAACGCGATGAGCGTTCTGTCTCCCGCCTGCCCGGCCGAGCGGTCCTCCCCGGTCGGGCCGCACGGCTCTTGTTCGCCGCCGGATGCCGATGTCTCGTGGTGGTGCATCGGACCCGCAGGGATGAGTGTCGTGGCTGCCCGAAGAGCCGTATGGCTGTGGCTTGAGGGAGTGGCGTTCCTGGCGCTTAGCGTCGTCCTCGGTGGTGCCATCGCCGTTACCTCGTTGTGCGTGGCAATGGGTGAGGTGTGCAACGTCTCGGAGGATGCCTCCAAGGTCGCGGTGATGGTCCTGTTCGTCGGGGCGCTTGGTGTGATCGGCCTCCTCGTCGTCGCAGGCAAGACCTTTCGTCGCGCGTTCCACGAGACGAGACATCGGCACGCCTGAGATTCGGAGGGCGGGATGAAGAACCCAGGGATTCTTGCTCGAGGGCTCGGGATCGCGCTGGTCCTCGCCGCCGCGGCCTGCGGTCGGGCGGTGGAACCTGCCCCGGGGCGAACCTCCACGCTCGCCGATTCACCGAGCTCCGCCGAGTCGGCCAGCCCGGCGGCACCCGCAGAGCCGGCGAGCCCGTCGAGGACGATCGTGGTGGAGCCGAACGGTCTCGACGTGGCCTCGTTCGGCCGGCCGATGAACGAGGTTGTCCCGCTGCTGGTCGGGCTCCTGGGGTCACCCGTGTACGACGATCGAATGCACGGCGATCTTCCTCTCGGCTACTTGGGCATGGGTTCGACCGCCCGGCGACTGGACTTCGGTGGTCTGTACGTCGTGTTCGGCGATTGGCCGACGCGATACCGCGACGACGGCGTCCTGCACCTGCTCGGATGGGGTGTTACCAGGCGACGGACGGAGAACGGCGCCCGACTCGTAACGGGAGAGGGCGTCTCCGTCGGGGCACGAACGTCCCGCCTCGAAGCGGTCTTCGGCTCGTCGCTCGAGCTTCCCCCCGGCTGGTGCGGAGGTCCCGTCTGGTATTTCGTGGCGGGGTCTGACCAGGACTCTCAGCTCGTCGGGAGCCTTGCAGTCCGTCCGTACGGCGCGACACGCAGCACCTGGTCGACCGCGTCTGTCGACGCGCGAGTGAGCTGGCTGTCGGCGGGCGAGCAGCAGGAGGACTGGGGAGGAGTGAGGTTCACGTGCTGAGATCCGTGAGCCCACGAGAGTTGGTGCTTGGTTCATTCCCGGTCACCGTTCACCTCGCAGCCGCTGCTCGTTGACCTTGCGCCGACGATCCTTGCCGCGCTCGACGCGCCGGCCTCGATCGAGCACACCGGGCGTGTCCTGCACGAGGTCGTCGGCTCGGAGGCGAACGTGACGCACACGGAGCCGAAGCCCGTCGTCGCCATCCCCGGCATGCCGACCGGCGACGAGGAGTCGACGGTCAGCGACACGGAGGCCGACGAGATGGAGGAGCACCTGCGCGGCCTCGGGTACCTCGAGTAGCTCGGAGTCGGGGGTCCTCGGCACGCCCCATATGCTTCTTCACATGCCCCCGCGGGAGACCGGGCCGCCCTGTCGGACCCGAGTGCTACGCTCGCGCGCGAAATGGATGCCGCCGTCTGGACCGCGATCGGCCTCCTCGCCGCTACGTCGTTGGGGTCACTCTTCTACTTGGGCTCGCGGATCGACGCGCAGGGCTCGCGGATCGACGCGCTGGCGACTCGGATGGATGCCGGCTTCGCGAATGTCGACGCCCGATTCGCCCAGGTCGACGCCCGATTCGCCCAGGTCGATGCGCGGTTCGACGCCGTGCTTGGTGTCATTGAGACGCGCTTTGCCCGCGTCGACTCGCGGTTCGACAGCCTGGAGGCTCGACTCCAGTCGCACCTCGATCGACACGCGAGCTGATCCTCGACGTCGGCTCCCGCGCGACGGCCTTCAGCAGCGACCGGCGCGCCACGCGATCACGCGGGCGCCCTCCCGCTGACGGTGCCGCGGACGGTGACCTCGAGCACATCCATGAAGAACGGGTTGCCGTAGTTCGACCGCATGACGAACCGGACGAAGCGGACGTTCGACGCGCCGCCCGTTGGGAGGTAGGTCCGGAGCACGCCGTCCGGGAGTGCACGGGCGGTGAGGACGGTGGCCCAACCTCCTCGGCGTCGGACCTGGATCGTGAAAACCTTGACGCCCGCGTCGGACTCGTCGCCGCACGAGCCGCCGCTCGCGACGCCGAAGCTCGTCACGTCGACCGCGACGGGGAGCCGGACGATCGCGGCGCGAGGTCCGGCCACGCCGCTGTCGCCGTTGGCGGGCGAGTCGCTCGGCCAGCCCGTCCCGGTCGACAGGTCGAAGGCTCCGTCGGCTCCAAACCCGCAGAACCCCGTGTAGTCGGGCGGCGTGAAGCTCAGGAGCGTCGCGCCGCCCTCGAGCGCCGCCCAGTCGCGGACGAGGTCGACCTCGAGGGACTCGGCTCCGTCCACGCTAACCGGGACCGCGAACGGCTCGTACCCGACGGCGCCGGCGACGATCTTCGGGTAGTCGTGGAAGGGGACGCCGAGGATCTCGAAGCCGCCCGTCGAATCGGTCGTGTCCTCGAGGCCGAGGTCGAAACCGGACGCCATCCCGGCGACGGAGACGCGAACGCCTTCCATCGGGCTGCCGGTCGCCTCATCCGTGACCGTTCCGGAGATCGAGCCGCAGGGATCGATCGCGCAGGTCACCGGGAGGCTGAAGTCCTCCACGGGCGACGTGTCGTCGTTGTTCACCGTCGCGGCGAAGAACCCCATCCCGCGATGGGCGAAGATGCTCCAGAGTTCATCGACGTGCGCGCCGGTGTAGGCGACCTGGTCGGCCTGAATGACCGCGTTGCGCATCTCCAGGTAGGTCGGCTCCGGGGGCGAGAGCTCCATCGCGCGCGTGACGATGCCCTCCGTGACGAAGGACCCGAGCGCCTCACGGACGTCCCAGAGCGTCTGCGTCCAGATCTCGCCGTCCGCGTGGACCTCCGGCCCATTGCGCACGTGGCCGAAGTCGCCGTACGTGAAGCCGCCCGGGCCGCTCCCCGCCGTTCCCTCACACCCGGTCGCCACGACGCCAACGGGGCAATCCGTCGCCTCGTGCCGGAACATGCCACCGCCCGCGGTGTAGCGGAAGATGACGGCGTCGCCGCTCGCCGGCGTGTCGAAGAAGTAACCCTGGTTGTCGGCGAAGTCGATCGCGTACCAGTCGCTCCACCCCTCGCCCATCGCGCCGGCCTGGGCGCTGCTGAGTGCCCACGTCCCGTCGGGGAAGGTGACCAGGCGGCCCGACAGGCCGTGGGTGTATTCGTGATAGACGGTGTCGGCCTCGCTCCCCGAGTCGCTCGTCGGGATCGTCGGGAAGGAGCTGATCTGGCGGTTCAAGTACAGCTGCATGGTCGGCGGACCGCCGTCGGGCGGGGTGGACATGTTCGCGTCGTTGAGGTGGAAGGCGTCGGGCAGCCCGCCATCCAGGTTCGCGCCGTCGAGGAACTGGCCCTGGACCGGATCGCCGGCCAGCCCGAGGCCGCTCTCGTTCACGAGCTGGAAGTTGCCGGCCGCCTCCGTGAACCCGATCGGATCCGCCAGCAGGTGGTCGTGATAGACGTTCAGGAAGTGGTAGAGCTGGACGCCGAACGCCTCGCGATTGAGCTCCCAGCTACGCGGCACGTTCATGTCCCACGTGCAGAAGAACTGGACAGAGCAGTTCTGCGACGCCGTCGTGGTGTCGAACACGGGCACGTAGCTCCAGTCGAGGCCCGTGACGGACGGCACCTCGTCCGCGGGGTCGGCCGCGTTGTCGTCGTCGGGATCCGAGTAGACGTGCGCGTTGTTCCCCGACAGCGCGGTTCCGTCGAGGACCGGAAAGCTGACCTGGTGCGGCTCGCCGCCGCCGAGCGGCACGTCGCCGGGGTAGTACTCGACGGCCTGTCCCACGCCCTTGGAATCCGAGACCGTGAGGTTCGCTCGCCACAGGACCTCGCCGGTGACGGCATCGACGACCGACAGGTCGGTCTCGGTATCCGAGATCCGCGTCATGGTCTTCCAGGCGAGTCGGACATCGCGAGCGGTGGGGAACAGCACGCGCTCCGCCGTGTCCGACGTCGTACGAGCCCCGGCGCCGCCGGCGGCCGATCGCGCCGCGACGATCGCCGCCGTGGCGTCCAGGCTCGCCGCGGTGGTGGTCGCGGTCAGTCCATGGGCGGGCGAGCCGGTGACGTTCACCAGCTGTCCTCGAGCCGTCACGCTCGCGGAGATGCCGGAGCCGAAGACTGGCAGTCCACCGGCGCGCTGGATCCACGAGAGGTGGTGGGTCCCGAGGATGTCGACGTAGTCGCGACGGAGCTCGAACGTCGCCAGGTCCGGGCGGGAAAGCCCGAAGGCCGAGAGGCGATCGCGCACGTACCCGAGCGCGATCGCCCGGGCGGAACGAGAGCTCCGGGGCGTCAGGAAGCCGTCGAGGCGGCCGACGAAACGGAGCGTCCCGGCGACGGGGTCGGGCGCCACGACCGCGAGGGGGCCAAGGGTGCGCGAAAGGGCGGAGCGTGCCTGTTGGACCCGTGCCGAGACCGGGACGGCCGCCCCGCCGAGACGGCTGTCGAAGGAGCCGACCCGACGAGTGACCGACGCGGGCGTCCGCGGTTGCCGATCAAGGTCGGCGGAGCGCGTGGATGATCGCCCGGATGCCGACACCATCAGGGCGGGCGCCATCCCGATGAGGACGAGACGAACGACACGTCGAGAGCGGAGTCTCATTCGCACGATCCCTTCAGCTGGTCGCAGCCTTCATGAACGCCCGCCGGGGCCGAGTTCGCAGAGGCCATCACCAGCCCTCGACGAGGAGCGTGTGGTCGTCGAGCCAGGTCGCGGAACGACCCTGGGCGAGCGATGAGGCGCGGCCGGTCTCGATGTCGACGACATAGACGGTCCAGAAATCATCCGTGTCGACGATCCGAGTCCCGTCAGGAGACCACATTCCCGCGGGACTCGCGCCGTAGCCGTCGACGATTCGCCGTTCGGTGCCGTCGACGTTGGCCACGAGGCGACAAGGCCCGCAGTGGCCTCCCGGGGTGCCCAGAGGATTGCCGCCGCCGAGGAAGGTCACGAGCGAACCATCCGGCGAGATCGCGCCGTTCCCCGCGTCGCTCAGGTCCTCGTCGAGGTCGATGAGGCGGGTGCTCTCCCCTCCGACGACCGGCACCGTTCGGAGCTCCGGCCGAGTTTGCGTGCCGCCGGTGAACAGGAGTGACGAGCCGTCCGGCGTGAACTGCGGCTGCCACGCACCGTGCCGCTCGGAGGTGATCTGCGTCGACTCGCCCGCGGCGACGTCGACCACGAAGAGGTTGTACACGTCCCCGTCGCCGTACCCCGAGTAGGCGACCCTCGTCCCGTCTGGCGACCAGGCGGGGAACGCGGCGCCGGTCGGATCGTGCGTCACCTGACGAACCCCCGAGCCGTCGATGCCGGCGACGAAGATCTGAAAGTTCCCTTCGTCGCCGCGCGCCACGTAGGCGAGCAGCGATCCACCGGGCGAGGCCGCGTACTGGCCGCTCTCGCGGACGTTCGTCACGCGTCCGCCGAAGCCGACGGACACGTCCGAGTGCTTCTCGCCGAGCGATCGGACGATGGCGTCGGGCAACGGCGTCATCGCGCCGGTGTCCAGGTTCAGGACGTAGTCGATGTCCGGTGCGCCCGTCGTAAAGTCGACGGGACCGCTCGATCCGGTTGCGGCCGGCGTCACCGTGTGCGTGAACGGCGCGCCCATCGTCACGATCCAGACCGCGGCCAGGAAGACAGCGATCCCGATGACGCCCGCCGCGAGGCGACGGGTCCGGCGCCGGCGATCGTGCCGGCGCAGCATGCGCTCGAACCCGTCGGGGGGCGGCGCCGCACCTCGGACGCCTCGCTCGAGGATCGTTCGCAGGTCACTCATCACGGTCTCCTAGAAGTCGGCGGAGAGAAGAGCGCGCCCGGTGGAGGCGCCCTCGCACGGAGGAGGCGTCGATGCCGAGCACTCGGCCCGCCTCCTCCGACTCGAGGCCGAGCCACTCGACGAGGATCAGCGCCTCGCGCTGTCCTCGCGGGAGCTGCACGAGTGCGCGGCGAACGTCCTGGCTCGCCGACACGGGGCCGCTGAGATCCTCGGCCGGAACGGTCGCGAAGATCCGGCGGGCCCGTACCACGAGCGCTCGGCGCCGGCTCCGATGCAGGTTCAGCGCCGTTCGGTAGACGTAGCCGGTCGGCGAGTCCATCGAGGCCACGCGGTCCCACCGCTCGTAGGCGCGGAGCAGCGCCTCTTGAGCGAGGTCGTCCGCCTCGTGCCGGTCGCCGGTCAGCAGGTAGAGGGCCTGGAAGAGCCGCTCATGCTCGGCGAGGAAGAACTCCTCGAACGGCTGCGCCCTCGCGAGGTCGCGAGCGGCGTCCAGGCTCGTCGGCTCGATCATCACGCAGCATGAACGCGGCGCGGCCCCTCCCTGTTCGGTTCTTCTTACTCGTCTTCACGTCGGAGGGGAAGCGCTACCTTCTCCGCTCCCGGCTCGACGGCGCCCCTCCGCCAAGTCGAGCAGATCGTGAGCCCCCGTCTCCGGCAGGGTGAGGGCGAAGACCATCTCGACCTCTTCCGGCAGTCCCGACGCCGTTCGTCGGTGTCACCATCTCGGGCTCCGCTGCCGGTGACCCTGGTCCCGTCGGTCGCGCAGTGCCGCGCCGCCCACACCGTCGCCTTGGAAGGCGAGGCACCTCCGCAGCCTCGGGCATCTCGAGGAGCGCCCGGCGGGATCTCCGCGAACCGATCGATATCGTTTTGCGGATCGGTAACAGGACCCGATACAGACGGACGCGCTCGTCGTCGAAGAACTCCTCGAACGACGCCGCGGCTCGGCCATCCATGCGCACGTCGCCGGCGTCGGCCCTCTCCGTCGAGCTTCCTACAGCCCACATCTCCAGAAGGTCAACGAAAAGGATCGACGGGACGTGTAGTGGATGCGAACTTTCGGCCGAATCGGCCTTCCGGGACGGTACCCTGCACTCGCCCGATGGGAGGGGAGCCGTGAAGCGTGCTCTGGTCGTGGTGCTCGCGCTCGGGCTCGTCGGGTGTGTCGGTGGTGACGATTCCGACGAGGACGGCCCGCGAGCCGCGATCGAGGGCTTCGACACCTCGGTCCAGGAGGAGTTCGGACCCCGCGCCCGCCTCAACCTGGCGCTCGTCACCGACCCTGACGCGACCCGTGCGGCGGCCCTCGATCTCCTGGGATCGGAGGACCCCGACGTCCGGATCGCCGCCGTCTACGCGCTCTCGGTGACGGCGCGGCCCGAGGACGCGAGCGCGCTCGAGCCGGTCCTGGAGTCGGCCGATCCCGGGGAGCGAGTCCTGGCTGCGGCCGGCCTGCTCGCCCTCGAGGACGCCCGGTCCGTCCCGGTCCTGATCCAGGCGCTCGGCGAGGACGCTGCGCTGCCCTTCGGCTACCCGGCGGCGCGCGTCTGGGAGAAGGCACGATTCGCGCTCCTGCAGTCAACGGGACAGGACCTCGGGCTGCGCGAGGCGACCACGGCCGCCGAGGCGGCCGCGACGATCCCGGCATGGGAGGCCTGGTGGGAAGACGCCGAAGCCTCCTTCGAGGTCGTCCCCGCTCCGGAGCCGTTCGGACCGTGAGCACGCTCCGGCGCGCGATCGTCGTCCTCGCCATCGTGGCGCAGGCACTCGTGCCCGCGAGCGCTTCCGGTCAGGACGGGTTCGCGTCGACGGGTGGGACGGTGGTGACGGTCGACGCTCCGATCGTGACGATCTCGGTCACGATCGACATCGTGGTGGGCGATACGAATCAGGAAGGCGTCGGGGAGTGGGCGGCCGACATCGCCCAACGAATCATGATCTACTGGAACGACGGGTTGGCCGCGCTACAGAACAGCTGCCTTCTCTACGACCTCGTCGTTACGATCAACCCGGTCTCGAAGTCCGCCGTCCACGAGATCTCCGTCAACGGGCTCCCCACCTTGGTGACCGTCCCCGGTCACCACGTCGTCTCGTGGGAAGGGACGGGTCCCAACGCACCGTGGCCCGAAACGTACGACGCCTACGATCCGGATCAGACGGCCAATCCCGGCGAGGACTACACGAGCCCGTACGCGCACGAGCTCTGGGCCGTGTGGTCGGGGCACCTCGACACCGACCGGAACTTCGCTCATGAGTTCGGTCATCTCCTGGGCTTCGGCGACGACACTCGACTGATGAGCGGCCTCCCCATCCAAGGACGTCAGGGCACCCTGATGGACGGCGGGGACACGATCGACCAGAGGCTGGCAGACCGGCTCGCGGACATCGTGAAGAACTCCGGGAAGCGGCTGCCCGAGTGCTGGAAGGGGACGATCGCCCTCGCATTGTCGAAGGACTACCTTGCGGAGCCGACCGGGCTGTCGCCCGAGGTCTGTGCGGGATCGTGGCGGGTCACGCCCACGTTCTGGGTCGCCGCCGACGGCACGGTCTCGGGATCGGCGACGGCGGTGCTCGCGTCCGGACCCGAGTGCACCTTCGAGATTCCCGGAACAGGGACGACGGCTGAGTTCAACGTGGCCGGCACGTCGACACCCGATGCGCTCGAGCTTCAGTTCACCCAGACGGGGATCGAGCCGCCAGGCGACTGGGTGGGTCTGCAGGGCGCCATGACGGCGACCTTCCGCGTTCAGCGCGTGAGTGCGACCCACGCCGAGGGCGAGACGTCGATCGACACGACGGACGGCGGTCCGTTCCCGGTCACAGGGTCAGCCTCGATCTCGCTGGACTGCTCGACCTGTTCCGCGTAGCGAAGACGCCGCCGGCGGTCGCCTCGATCAGGCCCGGTCAGGGATGGAATCGCGGGCGACCACGCTTTCGGTCACGACGGCATCCTGCATGCCTCTTTCTGGGGGCGCGAACCGGCTCGGGATGCTTGCCGGCGATCTGGCGACCGCCGTCCTGAGGCGTAGCATCGTGCGCCGTGGCGCACTCGACCGCGGAGCTCGCTCGCCTCGCCGGCACCTCGCCCGAGCGGGTTGCTCGCATGACCGACCTCGGGATCCTGGCGCCGGACCCCGAGGGTCACCCGCCGTCCGACATCCAGCGGGTGCGGATCGTCGAGGCGTTCGACGCCGCGGGGATCTCGCCCGAGCTCCTGGCGACGCTCGTCGCCGAGGGCCGGTACTCGATGTCGTGGTTCGACCTGCTGTTCCCCGAGCCGATCCCGATGAGCGAGCGCACCTTCGCGCAGGCGTGCATCGCGAACGACGTCCCGATCGACGTGGCGAACCGGATCTTCGTGGCCGGGTTCCAGCTTCCGGCGCCCGAGCCCGACGAGCCGATGCGCGCGGACGAAGAGGAGATGCTCGAGATCCTCGCGATGGCGTTCCGCCTGCTCGGCCGGGATCCCGAGGCGATGCTCGCGGGGACCCGCTACTTCGGTGACAACCTGCGACGGTTGACCGAGTCCCAGGTCCATTTCTTCCAGGAGCGCGTGGAGGAGCCCCTGTTCGCCTCGATGCCGTCGCGGAGCCTGGCGATCGACGCCCTCGTCACGTACGCGGCACCGATGCTGCAGGTCGGGCATCGGGCCGTGAGCCTGCTGTACCGGCGGCACCTCGAGCACTACTCGACCGAGGACATCGTCGCGAACCTCGAGCGCGTGCTCGAAGAGGCCGGGATCCCGCGACCGCGACCCGTCCACCCCACGGCGATCGCGTTCGCCGACCTGAGCGACTCGACCGCGTACGCCGAGCGGCACGGCGATGAGGCGACGGCGCGCCTGGCGGATCGCCTGAGTGAGCTCGCCCGAGTCGCGGCCGTTCGGCATCAAGGCGAGCCGGTGAAGCTCCTCGGCGATGGGGTGATGCTCCGGTTCACCGCTACGGATGGCGCTGCCCGCTGCGGCCTCGAGTTGGTCGACGTGGTCCGGGCCGAGGACCTGCCGCGCGTTCGGGTAGGAATCAGCGCCGGGCCGGTCGTCTTCCGTGACGGCGACTACTACGGCAGGACCGTGATCCTGGCGTCCCGCGTCGCCGATCGGATCGGCCCCGATCAGGTGGTCCTCACCGCCGAGGCCGCGGCGGAGATCGACGCCCCCGACCTCGCGATGGAACCGCTGGGACCGACCGAGCTGAAGGGCGTCGCCAAACCGGTCGAGCTGTTCCAAGCCCGCCGGGTGTAACCGCCGGCGGTTCGACGACGGCGGCTTCGCGGAGTAGCGTTCGACGCGATCCGGAGGTCGATGGTCGATGAAACGCGTCCTGCCCCTGCTGTTCGCGTTCGTCGCGGCCGCCTGCACCGCAAGTGAGGGCAATCCGTCACCGGAGGCCACCACGCCGACCGCCCAGGTCTCGCCCCCGTCTCCGGCCTCGGACCTTCCGGCATTGATCGACGTCGAGGAAGCCGGCGGCCAGCGGATCGCCGCCGAGCCGTTTCCCGATTGGGTCCTGTTCGCGTTCGGCCGCGTCTGGGTCGCGGGGGTCGCCGACGGGATCGGGATCTTCGATCCGGCTACCGGCGATCTGGTCGGCAGCGTCGCACTGAAGGAGCAGCAGTGCGCCTCGCTGGGCTCGGGTTTCGGTTCGGTATGGACCGCTACCTGCCAGCCGCAGGGCGTCGCGCGGATCGACCCCGAGACCGGCGAGGAGACCGGCTGGGTGGCGGTCGAGGTTCCCTCCGAAGGGGAATCCAGCGTCGGGGTCGGCGAGGGAGCCGTGTGGGCCGTCGCCGACAAGGGCGGCTTCGAGTGCCCCGGATGCCTGCTGGTCGAGATCGACCGGTGACGATCCGACTGATCGCGAAGGTCCGCATTCCCCCGGGAGCGGGAGCCGTCAGGGCGGGACTCGGCGGCATCTGGGTCACCTACCCGGAGAAGGACGAGGTTCTCCGGATCGACCCCTCGAGCCTCGAGGAAATGGCCAGGATCCAGGTCGGTGCGGGACCGTTGTTCCTGGATGTCGGCGAGGGTGGCGTGTGGGTCATGAATCAAGACGACGGCTCAGTCTCGCACATCGATCCGCAGACGAACACCGCCAGCACGATCATCGTCGATTCCGGCACGATCCAAGGCGGCGACATCGCCGTGGGCGCCGGATCTGTCTGGCTCCGCGGGAGCGCGGAGCTCGTCGCGCAGATCGATCCCGGCTCCGACACCGTGATTGCCCGGTACGGACCCGCGCTCGGGAGCGGGAGCGTCGACGCGGGCGGCGGCGCCGTCTGGATCTCCGCGCACGACGTGACGAGCCTATTCCGGCTGCCCCTGTAGGTCTGCCGAGATCGATGCGGAAGCGTGAGGGTCTGGCCCGCACCGGTGTTGCGGCCAACCTCTTGGACGGCAAGGATCCGTCCGTGGACCGTCCGGAGACCCGATACGCGTGGGACGGCGACATCGCGCTCGCCTACAGGTCGTCGGGGGTCTTCCCTTTTACGGCGGTACGAGCTTGACGGTCATCGTCGTCGGCTAGAGCCGGGTGATGCTCGAGCCTCCGGAGGCGTCGCTGTGGAGCACCGTGGGCGACCCGGAGTACTCGAGCGAGGAGCCGCCGGAGGCGGATGCCGACAGGGTGTCCGTCACGGCGACCGTGGCAGAGGAGGCGCCCGAGAGCTCGATCTCCAGGGCGACCGCCTCGAGGCCCCCGGCCTCCAGCAGGCTGGCCCCCGATCCCCGGACCGTGAGGTCGGCAACGCGTCCGGTCAGCGTCGCGTTAGACGCGCCGGAGAGCTCGAGCTCCAGCGACTCTGCCTGGATCTCTCCCTCGAGCATCGCGGCGCCGGAAAGCGCGACGTCGAGCGCATGCGCGATGAGTTCGCCGACCACGTGAACCGCGGCCGCTCCGCTCACCTCGACGCCGGCCAGCGTGGTGGCCGTCACCTCCGCCCGCAGGACCGCGTCGCGCGTGGAGGTGTTGGGCTCGAGGCCCACGCGGAGCGTGTCGCCGGAGACGCCGACGTCGAGCAGGTCCACGAGGTTGTCGTCGACCTGCACGGTGACGGCCGGGGCCTCGCCGAGGGACACGTCCACCTCGAACGCCTGCGACACCTCCAGGCGCGTGAACGAGCCGACGTCGAAAGACCGGTCCACGACGTTCCCCGAGCCGGTGATCGTGTCCTGCGTGAGCGAGCACGACGCCGCGAGCAGCATCGCGCCCACGCCCGCGATGCCCATGGGCAGCATCCTCCGCGCCACGAGGCCCCTTTCTCGGATCCAGCCGAATCGTGCGCCGGGGGCAGGGGGATCGCAAACGCGAAGGAGAGGCCCGGCGACGCCGGGCCTCTCCTTCAACCGATGCTGCCCGGTGGAAGCCGGCTACATCACGTCGAAGGTTTCGTACACCGTGATGCTGCCGCCGCCCGCAAGGACGGGTGAGCCCTTCGCGATCGCGGTGGCCGCGTCGAGCGAGTCGGCCTTCACGATCGTGTAGCCGGTGTGCGGGGTCCCGGGTGCCCCGTCGCTGACCGAGCCGTCGGTCGCGACCGTCTTCGCCGCCGGGGCAAACGGGTTGCCCCCGTCCTTCAGCGCGCCGCCGATGCTCCCGTACCAGTCGGTCCAGGCCTGCGTGACCTTCGCCATCTCCTCCTCGCCCTCGGGCATGCTCCCGCCCGAATACAGCAGCACGAAGTCGGCCATGTCCCCTCTCCTTCCCGGCCCCACAGGGCCGTATCGATCCGATGCCCCTACGACGAACGGGATAGTGAGCTTTCGACAGGCTGCTCTACGCGCCTCCCATCTCCTTTGCATTTGCCCCGTCGCTGGTGAGTCGGGCAGTATCGAGCCGTGCGCAACTGGCCAGAGACGCTGTTCGTGTGGAACGGAGAGTTCGCGATCGCCTACCAGGTGATCGGCGACGGTGCGATCGACCTCGTGTACATGCCCGCCTATATGAGCAACATGGAGTTCCAGTGGCTCGTCCCGCCCTACCGCCGATTCCTCGAGCGCCTCTCCTCCTTCTGTAGGTTGATCGTCATGGACGCTCGTGGGGTCGGCTGCTCCGACCGACTCCGGCCAGGCGAGTCGTCCACGCTCGAGGAACACGTCGAGGATCTGCTGGCCGTGATGGGCGCCTCGGCGTCGAGCTCCGCCGTCCTATTCGGCTCGCAAGAGTCGGCCTTCGTCGCGATGCTTGCGGCCGCAACGCACCCCGACCTCTTCGACTCGATGATCCTGTTCAGCGCGACGCCGGCGTGGGTGCGCTCCGACGAACTCCCGATGGAGTGGTCGGAAGATCGTTGGGAGGCCGAGATCGCGATCGCTTCTCGAGCAGCGACGACTCGCCGGCAGGCTCAGCAGTACGTGCGGAGCGCGCTTCCCTCCCTGGCCGGCGATGATGAATTCGTCGACATGATCGAAGCGTTCATCTGCGTCACCACACCGCCGGGCGCCGGGGCCGGCGAGATGCGACGATTCAGTCGCACGGACCTTCGGGCGATCGTCCCGTCGATCCGAACGCCGACACTCGTCCTGCATCGCCCGGCCGAGAATGTCACGTCGATCGAGAGCGCCCGCTGGCTCGCCGACCACCTGCCGGAAGTTCGTTTCGTCGAAGTCCCCGGACGCGACGCACATCCATGGGGCGAGGACGCCGACGCGCTGCTTGATGTCATCGAGGAGTTCCTGACCGGCGAGCGACGAGCGCCAGAGCCCACGCGGAACGTTGCCACGGTCTTGTTCACCGACATCGTCGACTCGACGATGCGTGCTTCCGAGCTGGGCGACGCCGCATGGAAGGACTTGCACGGCGCGCACCACGAGCTGGTGCGCTTGGCGCTGCGCGAGCATCGGGGTCGGGAGGTCGACTCGGCCGGGGATGGGGTCTTCGCCGTGTTCGACGGGCCCGCGCGCGCCGTCTCGTGCGCGGGATCGCTCATCGAGCGGGTTCGTGAGCTGGGAGTCGAGATTCGGGCCGGGGTGCACACGGGCGAGGTCGACACCGACGGGATGAAGGTGGTCGGGATTGCCGTGCACATCGGGGCCCGGGTGTGCGCCCTTGCAAGTTCGGGCGAGGTGCTCGTCACCAGCACGGTTCGAGACCTCGTGGCCGGGAGCGCCCTCCAGTTCGAGGATCGCGGCCTGCACGAGCTCAAGGGCGTCCCCGACCCCTGGCAGCTGTTCGCCGCGGTCCGGTGACCAGCGGGATCCGCGGCTCGACGAACGGCGCG
>CAVOUQ010000035.1:0-46842 GCA_963699635.1 uncultured Actinomycetes bacterium
CGTCCTCACGATGGCGGGCCGCTACGTGGCGGCGATCGCCGGCGGTGACGACCGCCTCGCGTACGAGATCGCCCGCCTGCCAAACCCGTTCCCTTCGATCTGTGGCCGAGTCTGCGCGGCTCCGTGCGAGATCGCGTGCCGGCGGGGCTCGATCGATCAGCCGATCGCGATCCGTGCCCTGAAGCGGTACGTGTGCGAGCGGTTCGGGGTCGAGAGCGAGCACGGCGATGATGTGTACCAGCGGGCGGGGACGATCGCTCTGACTCGGAGCGAGCGCGTGGCCGTGATCGGCTCGGGTCCCGCCGGCCTCGCGTGCGCGCACGACCTGGCGACCTACGGGTATCGGCCGGTGGTGTTCGAGGCCGCGGATCGTCCGGGCGGTCAGATGGTGCTCTCGATCCCGGCGTACCGCCTCAGGCGCGATCTGCTGCAGAAGGAGATCGACGCCGTGCTCGAGATGGGCGTCGAGCTCCGCACCGAGACGGCCCTCGGCCGCGACTTCACGCTCACCTCGCTGCGGGACGAGGGCTTCCAGGCCGTGTTCCTCGGGATCGGCGCGACGAAGGGCCGCGACCTGAACATCCCGGGCAACGACAAGGACGGCGTGCTGAAGGCGATGGACTTCCTGCTGAACGCGAGCATGGGCTACTCCATCGACCTCGGCGCCGAGGTCCTGGTGATCGGTGGCGGCAACGTGGCCCTCGACGCCGCGCGCTCGGCTCTCCGCGAGGTCGCCCAGGGCCAGCTCGCCCCGCAGTCCGAGGCGCGGTCGGCTGCCGACGCCGCGGGGACCCAGGCGACGGCGGTGTTCGACGTCGCCCGAACCGCGGCCCGCATGGGCGCGCGGGTCACGGTCGTCGCGCTCGAGACCCGCGAGGAGATGCCCGCGCACGAGTTCGAGATCGAGGAGGCCGAGGTCGAAGGGATCGCCCTCCGTCACCGGCTCGGGCCGAAGGCCATCGTCGGGAACGGCCGGGTGAGCGGCCTCGAGGTCCTCGACGTGGCCTCGGTGTTCGACCCCGATGGGCGGTTCAACCCCAAGCTGATCGACCGGACCGAGCAGGTCATCCCGTGCGACTCGGTGATCATCGCGATCGGGCAGGCGCCGGATCTGTCGTGGCTACAGCCCGAGGAAGGCATCGAGACGGGCCGCGGCGGAACCATCACGGTGGAACCCGAGTCGCTCGCGACCAGCGCCGAGGGGATCTATGCCGGCGGCGACGTCGCGTTCGGCCCCCGCAACCTGATCGACGCGATCGGCGATGGACGCCGGGCGGCGGCCTCGATGCATCGACAGATCACCGGCGCCGAGCCGCCTCGGCCGTCACTCTCGGGCCGGCGGATGCTTCCGATCGTCTCCGTGAACCGAGGGCCGGACGAGGGCGCCTATACGGAGCGCGATCGCCTGCGGGTGCCGGCCGAGCCGACCGGCCGGCGGATCGGCTCGCCCGAGGTGGAGCTCGGCTACACCGAGGAGCAGGCGCGTCTCGAGGCCGGCCGGTGCCTCCAGTGCTTCTTGAACATCATGCTCGACGAGACCAGATGCATCCTCTGCCGGGGCTGCGTGGACGTGTGCCCGGAGCACTGCATCCGCATCCTTCCGGCGGATCAGGTGCGGGGGATCGACACCGGCGAGCCATCGAGCGTCCTCGTCATCCAGGAGGACCTGTGCATCAGATGCGGCCTCTGCGTGGATCGCTGCCCCACGCACGCCCTCTCCCTGGAGGGATGGTCCGAGGCATCGACGGCTCCGATCGCTCTCGAGCTGATCCCGGTATGAGGTGACTGAGATGGCGAAGCACGAACGGAGGATCCGAGACCGGGGATGGTACCGGGCGATCTTCCATCCGGGTGAGAGCTTCCGTGGCAGCGAGGTCTACCGATCCGCGATCCGCCACCCGAGGCCGAGCACGCCACGCGGGCGCGCCCTGACCTCGTTCCAGAACTTCTTCCTGCACGTCTATCCGGTGAAGGTCCCGAAGGAGATCGTGAAGGCCCGGACGACCCTCCGGTTGGGATTCATCGCGACGGTGCTGTTCGCAATCTTGTTCGTCTCGGGGATGTACCTGATGTTCTTCTACCACCCGGCCGTGCCGGACGCGTACTTCGACATGCACGCGCTCGCGACCTCGGTGACCTTCGGGCAGTTCGTGCGGAACGTGCATCGCTGGTCGGCCCACCTGATGGTGATCGTCGTCGGCCTGCACCTGCTCCGGGTCTTCTTCGCGGGTGCGTACAAGGCGCCGCGGCAGTTCAACTGGGTGATCGGGATGGGCCTGTTCGTCATGACACTCCTGCTGTCGTTCACCGGGTACCTGCTCCCGTGGGATCAGCTCGCGTACTGGGCGATCACCGTCGGAACGAACATCGCCGGCGACGTGCCGCTGCTCGGCGGGCACGTTCGCTCGCTGTTGCTCGGCGGGAGCGACGTGACCGGGGACTCGCTCCTGCGCTTCTACGTCCTGCACGTCTATTTCCTCCCCGCGCTGCTGGTGATCGGGGTGGCGATCCATGTCTGGCGGGTTCGCAAGGACGGGTTCGCGGTGGAGGACCGGGCCGAGGGAGATACCGTCGCGATCGACGATGCGGAGCCCGACCAGACGAGGGAGGTGGCGGATGTCCGCTCGTGAGCCCGAGCCTCGGTACCGGCTCCTCGGCGTCGTTCCGCGGGAGGTCGAGCAGCAGAAGCCGGACCAGGACCCCGACGACGCGGTCTTCACGTGGCCCCACTTCCTGATCCGGCACGCGGTCGTCGCCGGCGGGGTGGTCCTGGTGGTGTTCGCGCTGGCGATCGCGTTCCAGGCGCCGCTCAAGGGGATCGCGAATCCCAATCAGACACCCTCCGTCGCGAAGGCGCCCTGGTACTTCGCCGGCCTTCAGGAGCTGCTGCACTGGATGCAGCCGGTCGTCGCCGGCGTGCTGATCCCCGGGGCCGCGCTCCTGTGGTTAGTGATCCTCCCCTACCTGGACAGGCGCGAGGGATGGAGGATCCGGGACCGCAGGTTCGTCGTGGTCGTCTTCACCGTCGTCGCGGTCGCGGCCCTGGTCCTGACCGTGATTGGCACGTTCTTCCGAGGGCCGGCATGGAGCTGGGCGTGGCCTTGGCAACACTTCTACGCGGAGTTCTGACATGAGCGACGAACAGGGCAAGACCGAGCCGTCGGCCGACGCGGCGGGCCCGACGACGGATGACTTGGCACGCGAGATCGATCGACGGCGGTTCCTGAACGGTGCGTGGAAGACCCTCGGCGTGGTCCTGATCGCCGAAGGCGTCTGGACCACCTACGACCTGCTGAACCCGCAGACCGCTGCCGGAGGCGGGGTGATCGACGCCGGGCCCGTCAGCGATTTCCTGGAGGAGGGCTCGGTCCGCTACTTCCTGAACGGCCGCTTCTACGTGACGAGCCACGAGGGCGGGCTCCGCGCTCTCTACCAGAAGTGCCCGCACCTCGGGTGCGGCGTGCCGTTCTGCTCGAGCTCCCAGCAGTTCGAGTGCCCCTGTCACGGGAGCGTCTACAACGTGATCGGCGAGTACCTCCAGGGTCCCGCTCCACGAGGGATGGACCGATTCGAGATTCAGATCCAGGGCGACCGCGTGATGGTCGATACCGGGGCCCTCGTCGAGGGGCCGCCACGCGGCGAGCTGACCGGGCCCTCGGGGCCGGCGGGCCCGTCGTGCGTCGCGACGGAGGGTGAGGCGTCGGGCGGCGCCCCTTCGTCGTCATCGGGACCGACGGACGCATAGGAGGGAGGCGATGGGGGAGAAGCTCCGAGACGATCCGGGGCTCGAGCGGTCAACACGCCGGTGGCAAACGCGGGGCGTCGCGGTCTTCCTCCTGCTCGTGCTGGCCTTCCCGATCTACAAGCTCACCGAGCACGGGCGGCTCGACGATGCGCTCGCATCCGAGAACGCCGCGCAGGTCGGCGCCGGGCGGCAGCTCTGGTCGCTGAATTGCACCACCTGTCACGGGACACAAGGGGAGGGCGGCGAAGGCCCGGCGCTGAACTCGCAGGAGTTCCTCGACAGCGTGTCGGACGAGCAGATGCACGGCATCATCGCCGGCGGCATCCCCGGAACCGCGATGCCCGCCTGGCTCGACGAGTTCGGCGGGCCACTCACCCACCAGCAAATCGCCGCCCTCGTTGCGTACATCCGCTCGTGGCAGGCGACGGCCCCGAGCGTCCCCAACTGGCGAACCCCCTCGAGCGGATGAGGGCAGGAGCGGACCGATGATGCCGGCGACCACCTGCTCGAGAACCCGGATCGTTCGCGCCGTGCCGTTGCTGGCGCTGGTCTCGATGGTGCTGGTGGCATGCGTCTCGCCCGGCGAGAACGGAGCCTCGCGGACCGTCGCCTACATCCCCGGCTACCAGAACACCGCCCCCATCGCCCTCGGGTACGAGGATCCGGCGAAGACAGGATCCGTGATCCAGGTCGCGCTCAACACCACCTCGCCCACCGAGATGTCGATCGACCTGTCCCAGTCCTTTGCGCCCGAGGGTCAGGTCTCGTTCCTGGTCACCAACACCGCCGATGAGACCCACGAGTTCGTGGTCCTTGCCACCGACACCCCGGCCGATGCGTTCCCGATCGTGAGCTTTGAGGGCGAGCCGGACCGGATCGACGAGGACGCGACGGGGGTGACCAACCTGGGCGAGACCGGCGACATGGAGGCCGGCGCCTCGATGATGCTCACCCTTGACCTTGCCCCCGGGCACTACGCCGTGGTCTGCAACCTGAAGGGTCACTACGCCGCCGGGATGCACCAGGACTTCTGGGTCACGCCCGCCGACGCCACTCCGGTCCAGGTCGCGCTCAACACCACCTCGCCCACCGAGATGTCGATCGACCTGTCCCAGTCCTTTGCGCCCGAGGGTCAGGTCTCGTTCCTGGTCACCAACACCGCCGATGAGACCCACGAGTTCGTGGTCCTTGCCACCGACACCCCGGCCGATGCGTTCCCGATCGTGAGCTTTGAGGGCGAGCCGGACCGGATCGACGAGGACGCGACGGGGGTGACCAACCTGGGCGAGACCGGCGACATGGAGGCCGGCGCCTCGATGATGCTCACCCTTGACCTTGCCCCCGGGCACTACGCCGTGGTCTGCAACCTGAAGGGTCACTACGCCGCCGGGATGCACCAGGACTTCTGGGTCACGCCGCTCCTGTGAGGTGACCGACGCGGCCGCGGGCCGGATATCACGACTTCGCAACGCCCCTTGACGGGCCCGCGTCCGGGCGCGGGCTACCATTCGGACAATGCCCCTCTACAAGGAACAGGGCGTCGTCCTGCGTTCCAGCAAGCTGGGCGAGGCCGACAAGATCGTCACTGTGATGACCCAGGGGTCGGGCAAGGTCCGGGCGGTCGCCAAGGGCATCCGCAAGACCACCTCGCGATTCGGCGCCCGGCTGGAACCGTTCACCCACGTGTCGCTCATGGTTTACCGGGGCCGGGGAGCCCTCGACACCGTGAGCCAGGCCGAGATCCTCGCGCCGTTCATGGCGCTCCGGGGCGACCTCGGGCTGTTCGCGGCGGGGGAGACGATGCTCGAGGCCGTCGACAAGGTGGCCGAGGAGCACGAGCGCAACGTCCGCCTGTTCATGCTCCTGCTGACCGGGATGCGGGCGCTCGACGCCGGCCCGGCCGACCCCGCCGCCGTGGCCGAGTCCTTCCTGTTGAAGCTGCTCTCGCTCTCGGGATTCCACCCCAGCCTCACGGCGTGCGCGATCTGCGGCCGTCCCGAGCCCGACCGGTTCGCGAGCGGTCAGGGGGGCGCCGTCTGCGCCCAGGACGCCGAGTTCGACGCCGGACACGTCTCGCGGGCCGCGCTCGAGCACCTTTCGGCGCTCGGCGCCTCCGGGCTTCTCGAGTCGGGGCAGATCTCGACCGATAGCACGGTGAGGCGCGAATCCCGCGCCCTGCTGTTCGGGTTCGCCGAGTATCACCTGGAGCGCCGGATGAAGAGCCTGCCGATCCTCGCGAGGAGCCTCGTTCCGTGAGCACCTACCTCGACGATCTCGACCGAGACCGGCTGCCCCGCCACGTCGGGATCGTCATGGACGGCAACGGCCGCTGGGCCAAGCTACGGGGCCTCCCCCGAACCGAGGGCCACGCGGCCGGCGAGGACGCGATGTGGGACACGGTCGTCGGCGCGGACGCCCTCGGCCTGCGGTGGCTGACGATGTTCGCGTTCTCGACCGAGAACTGGAATCGGCCGAAGGCCGAGGTCCGCTACCTGATGGGTTTCAACCGGAACCTGCTTCGCCGCCGACGCGACGAGCTGCATCGCATGAACGTCCGCGTCCGCTGGCTCGGACGCCGGGACTGGCGCGTGCCGCGGCTGGTCCTTCGCGAGATGCAGATCTCCGAGGAGCTCACGCGCGACAACACCGGGATGACCCTCACGATCGCGTTCAACTACGGCGGCCGGGTCGAGGTCGCCGACGCCGTCAAGAAGCTGCTCGAGGATCACGACGCCGGCCGGCTGAAGGGCGAGAAGATCACGCCCGAGTCGATCTCGCGCCGGCTCTACCACCCGGACATGCCGGATCCGGACCTCATCATCCGCACCAGCGGCGAGGAGCGGATCAGCAACTTCCTGCTTTGGCAGGCGGCGTACAGCGAGCTCTACTTCACCCCGGTCTACTGGCCGGACTTCGACCGCGAGGACCTGTACGAGGCGATCCGCGACTACCAGAAGCGGTCACGGCGCTTCGGCGCGATCGCCGAGAACGACTCCGACTGATCTCGGGCGGACGCCCCCCGCCGTAAACGCTTTGCCTCCCCCGAGGCTCTGTACGTCCGAACTCGCGGAGAGGGGCGGGCCTACAGTGCAGATCGTGGGCGAGGGAGCGGCCGGGCGGGACGTGGGGCTCGACGCGTCGGCGGATCTGGAGCATGTGTATCGCGAGTCCGCCCCGGCGCTCTGGCGGGCGATCTACGGGTTCACGGGCGGGCGCCGCGACGTGACCGAGGACGCCGTCGCCGAGGCCTTCGCGCGTGCGGTCGAGTACGCCGACCGGATCCGGGAGCCGGTCGCGTGGATCTACCGGACGGCGTTCCGGATCGCGAGCCGCGAGCTCCAACGCGAGAAGCGACCGTGGCCCGAGATGCCGGACCCGGTGCCCGGGCTCGACCCCGGGGAGATCCAGGACGTGATCCGAGCGCTCGCGACCCTCACGCCGAACCAGCGTGCGGCCGTCCTGCTCCACGACCTCGAGGGCTTCACGAGCCCCGAGGTCGGACGGCTCCTCGGGATGACCGCCGCGACGGTGCGGGTGCACCTGTTCCGGGGGCGGAGGCGCCTCCGCGAGATCCTGGGCGATCGGGAGGACGACCGATGACGGAGCGTTGGCAGACGGAGCTGAGCAAGCTGCGGCGGGGAGAGCTCCCCGCCGACCTCTGGGGCCGCATCGGGGACGGGCCGCAGCTCGGGCCGCTCGGTCCGACGCGGCGGTCGCGCGTCGCGGCCGCCGTCACCGCCCTCGCCGTGTTCGCCGTGTCGGCCGTCCTCCTCTGGAGGGTCTTCGCGCCGGTCGGCGACGACGGGCAGACGTTGTCGGGCGCAGACGTGCTCGAGGTGCCGCCGCTTGGCCAGGTGGCTCCGGTGTTCCTCGCGGACGGGCGTCCGGTCTTCGTCGTCCACCACGAGGACGGGAGCGTGTCCGTGGTCGACGCCTTCTCGAGTCACGTGCAGTACGGGATCAAGGACCTCGTCGCCTGGTGCCCCTCGACGCGCGAGTTCGTCGAGGTGGCGCACGAGGCCCGGTTCGACGAGTTCGGGACGTGGGTCTCGGCCGGGCCGGCGCCGTTCGGGCTCGCGACGTTCGCGTTCGACGTCGTCGGCCGGGACGCCGACGGCGAACCGTCGTCCATCCGCGTGGGGGCGATCCAGGACCCCTCGCCAGGAGGCTCGGCGCACGAGACGGATTCGTCGACCTACCCCCCGTTGTGTCCGGAGGGCGCGGGCGCCGCCGGCACGGTCCGGGTGATCAGCGGGAACACCGGACAGGAGGGGTTCGTGATCCCGCACACGCTCGAGCGCGCCGACGTCTGGGCGTCGCCCGGGGAGGTCGTCGCCGCGGCGCCCGAGGGCTGGATCGCCGTCGAGGGTCGGTTGCTCGTCTCGGGGGACGGGTTCGTCCAACTCTGCACGGACGTGCAGGGCGACCGGTGCGTCGACGGAGCGATCGTCCGAGGGCTCGACGGCGTCGGCCTGCTGGTCAACGTCGTGCTCCCACACCCCGAGTGGTACGGCGACGAGCCCGGCGTCTGGATCGCTCGCGTCGAGGACGGCGTGCTCCGCGACGTCGGCGGCCTGTTCTTCCTGCCGCAGATCTGATCGGGGACCGCGAGCCGGAACGCGCGCTTGACTCGGGGAACGTGGCCGGGTCGCGGCACCGCGCGGTCAGGCTCCGCATGCCGATCAGCGCGTACCGACCGTACGGCGGCCCCGCAGGCCTCCGCCCCGCACGCACGGCACGTGCGCGATACCGTCATCTCTCCACTCGATCGGCCGGCTCGACCGCGACCTCGACCGTAGACTGGCCCCCACGCCAGCGGCCGCCGCCAGCGGCCGGGAGAGGAGGACCCACCGTGGCCGAGCTCATGGAGGCCGTCACCTCCCTCGCCAAGCGGCGGGGGATCGCGTTTCAGTCCAGCGAGATCTACGGCGGGCTGCGCTCGTCGTGGGACTATGGCCCGCTCGGCGTCGAGCTGAAGCGGAACGTCAAGAACGCGTGGTGGCGGTCGATGGTCCAGCTTCGTGACGACGTCGTCGGACTGGACGCCGCGGTGATCATGTCGCCGAAGGTCTGGGAGGCGAGCGGTCACCTCGAGGTCTTCACCGACCCGCTCGTCGAGTGCCTGAACTGCCACCAGCGGTTCCGCGCCGATCACCTTCCCGGGATCCACGCGCCGCAGTCCGGGCACGAGGAGGACGAGACGACCATCGACATGCACGAGCGGCCGACCTGCCCGAACTGCGGCCACCACGAGTTCACCGACCCCCGGAACTTCAACCTGATGTTCAAGACCCACATGGGCCCGGTCGCCGAGGAGTCGAACGCGGTCTACCTGCGTCCGGAGACGGCGCAGGGGATGTTCGTCGACTTCGTGCAGATCCAGTCGACGAGCCGCAAGAAGGTGCCGTTCGGGATCGCGCAGATCGGCAAGTCGTTTCGCAACGAGATCACGCCGGGCAACTTCATCTTCCGGCTCCGCGAGTTCGAGCAGATGGAGATGGAGTTCTTCGTCGAGCCGGGCGCCGACGAGACCTGGCACGACTACTGGATCGCGGAGCGCATGCGCTGGTGGACCGATCTCGGGATCGACCCGGAGCACCTGCGCCTGCGCGAGCACGACGCCGACGAGCTCTCGCACTACTCCAAGCGCACCGTGGACGTCGAGTACCGATTCCCGTTCACCGACTGGGGCGAGCTCGAGGGCATCGCGAACCGCGCGGACTTCGACCTGAAGCAGCACGAGAGGTTCTCGGGCCAGGACCTGACCTACTTCGACCAGGAGCACGACCGGCGGTACCACCCGTTCGTGATCGAGCCGGCCGCCGGGGTGGATCGGGCGGTCCTGGCGTTCCTGCTCGACGCCTACCGCGAGGAGGAGGCCCCGACCGCCAAGGGCGGGACCGAGAAGCGGACGTATCTCGCGCTGCATCGGGACCTGGCGCCGATCAAGGTCGCCGTGCTTCCGCTGTCCCGCAACGAGCAGCTCGCTCCTCGGGCGCGCGAGATCTTCGACCTCGTGAAGCCCCACTGGATGTGCGACTTCGACGACGCCGGGTCGATCGGGCGGCGGTACCGGCGGCAGGACGAGGTCGGCACGCCGCTGTGCGTGACGGTCGACTTCGACACGCTCGAGGACCGGCAGGTCACCGTCCGCGAGCGCGACTCGATGCGGCAGGAGCGGCTGCCGATCGAGAACCTCGTGCCCCATCTCGCCGAACGGCTGTAGGAATCCCGTGGACGAGCCGAAACCTCGAAGGGGATGGGTGAGCCTCTACGCGTTCTCGTTCGCGCTGATGCTCGTGGCCGGCGCGTGCTTCGTGATCTCCTCGCTCGGGCGCCTGGAGTCGCTGCGCCTGCTTCGCGTCTCGGCGGGGTTCTCCATCGCCGCCATCGCGATCGCGCTCGCGAGCGTCCTGGTCACGAGGCGCGGGTGAGCGTTCGGGCACGTGTCACGACGGTGGCGCTGGCGGTGGGGCTGCTGGCCTCGGCCTGCACCTCGAGCGCGGATCCCGGGAGCGGAGGCGACTTGGGTCCGACCGGAGCCACCGACGGCTCACCCGCCGCCGAGGTGCCGAGCTCGCCCGAGGTCGTCCCGCCGGCCGAGGACGGGCCGGGTTCCGCTCTCGCGGCGTTGAAGAAGCTCTGCACGATCCCCCAGCCGGACCTCCACGCCGGTTCCGACGTGCCGGCCGAGGGCCCCACGCCGCCGGCGATCGCCGAGGTGATGGACCAGGTCGAGCAGCTGCGAGGATTCGAGTACACGCACCCGGTCGTCGCCGAGCCGGTCACCCAGCAGGACATCGCCGACGGGTACAACCGCTACCTCGACGTGGCGTTTCCCGAGGACTTCTACGCGCGGCGGAGCCTTGCCTGGCAGACCATCGGCGTGATCCCGGCGGGGACCAGCATCCGGGACGCGATGCTCGAGTACGGCAGCACCCAGGTGATCGGCTACTACGACACGCTGACCGGAGAGCTGAAGTTCATCGGCGAGGAGGACCCGTCCCCGTACGATCGGATCACGCTCGCGCACGAGCTGACGCACGCGATCGACGATCAGCGGTTCGGCCTCGAGCGGATCATCGACCAGGTCGGGGCCGACTGCCGCGACGAGGAATTTGAGGCCGCGGTCGGCCTCGTCGAGGGGAACGCGACGTTCTTCATGTACCGGTGGGCGCAGACGTTCCTCTCGCTGGACGAGCAGGTGCAGGTCGGCACCGAGGCGGCCGCGCAGCAACCGCCCCCGAGCGACATCCCGGCGTTCATCGACGCCTCGCAGCTGTGGCCGTACACCGCGGGCCTGCAGTTCATCGCCACGCTCGAGCAGGAGGGCGGGAACGATGCCGTGGATGCGGCGTTCCGCGATCCGCCCGTCTCCACCGAGCAGGTGATCCACCCCGAGCGCTACCCGAACGACGTCCCGACGCCGGTCGACGTGTCGGATCTCGCCGACGCCCTCGGACCGGGCTGGGATGACCTGGACGTCCAGGGGGTCGGTGAGATGTGGCTCGACCAGGCGCTCCGGCTCCGCCTCGGAGACGCGGAGGCCGCGGAGGCCGCGGACGGCTGGGACGGCGGCATCTACCGCGCCTGGTCAGACGATCAGCGCGTCGCGGTCGTGCTCGCGACCGTGTGGGATTCGGAGGCGGACGCGCAGGAGTTTGCCGCGGCGGCGGAGCGGTGGATCGACGGCTCGGGGCAGTCGGCGACCGTGCTCCCCGTCGAGGGCTCGGGCGTTCGTATCCTGTTCGCGTCCGACGCCGAGACGCTCGCGACGCTCGAGGCCGCCGCGGCCTGAAGCCCGTCTAGACTCGCGCCCGTGGAGGGCGCCGCGAAGCTTCTGGCCGAGAGCGTCACGTGTCGGTTCGGGGATACCGTCGCCCTCTCCGAGGCCTCACTTCGGGTCGACGCGGGTGAGTTCGTCTCGCTGGTGGGGCCCTCGGGCTGCGGGAAGAGCACGCTGTTCAACGTGATCTCCGGCCTGCTCATGCCGGCCTCCGGCCGCGTTCTGATCGAGGGTCGCGAGGTCACGGGCCAGACCGGGCACGTCGGGTACATGCTCCAGAAGGACCTCCTCGTTCCTTGGCGCACGGTGATCGGCAACGTCGTCCTCGGGGCGGCGCTGACGCGCGGAGTAACCGCGCGCGACGAGGCCGAGGCCTGGGAGTTGGCGGCGCGCTATGGGCTCGGCGACTTCGCCGACCACTACCCGCACGCGCTGTCCGGAGGGATGCGCCAGCGTGTCGCGCTCATGCGAACGCTCGCGGTGCACCGGGACGTCCTGCTGCTGGACGAGCCGTTCGGGGCGCTGGACTCGCAGACGCGTCTCGAGATGCAGCGATGGCTGCTCGAGGTGTGGTCCGAGCTCGACCGGACGGTCGTCTTCGTGACCCACGACGTCGACGAGGCCGTCTTCTTGGCCGATCGGGTCATCGTGATGACGCCGAGGCCCGGACGGATCGAGGCCGAGGTCGCGGTCCCGATCCCACGTCCCCGAGGGCTGGAGACGCTCACGTCCACAGAGTTCGTGGAGCTCAAGCGACGCGTGCTGGGGCTGCTGTATCGGGAGGCGGCGTGACGAAGGGCCCGTGGCGCTTCCTGGTCCCGGTCTTCGCCGTGGCCGGGGTGTTCGTGGTGTGGGGCCTGGCGATCCGCATCTTCGACGTCAAGCCCTACCTGATCCCGTCGCCCATCGACGCGTTCCGAGCCATCCGCGACGACTGGGACGTGCTCTCCGGCCTGTTCTGGACGACGCTGAAGGAGACCGTGATCGGGTTCGTCGTCGGGGCGGTCCTCGGGTTCACCCTCGCGGTGCTGATGTCGCGTTGGTCGCTGGTGCAGCGCGTGGTCTACCCGGTGCTGATCGCCTCGCAGGCGATCCCGGTCGTGGCGATCGCGGCGCCGCTCGTGATCGTCCTCGGTTTCGGTCTCGCACCCAAGATCTCGATCGTCGCGTTCATCGTGTTCTTCCCGGTGGTCGTGAACGTGCTCGACGGGCTCGCGAACGTCGACCGGGACCTGCTGAACCTGGCGCGGGTCATGGACGGACGGTCGATGCGTGTGCTGTGGGTGATCGAGCTCCCCGCCACGCTCACCCCGTTGTTCTCGGCGCTGAAGCTCGGAGCCACGTACGCGGTGACGGGCGCCGTCCTGGGAGAGTGGACGGCGAGCCTCACGCCGGGGCTCGGGAACTACCTGTTGATCCAGAACTCGCGACTGAACACGCCCGCCGTCTACGCGGCGGTGCTGCTGCTCACCGCGATCGGCGTGACCGGCTTCCTCGCGGTCGTGGGCGCGGAACGGCTCTGCACGCCGTGGCGAACCCGCTCGACGGCGCGGCGAGCACGGCGGCCGCCCGCGGCCCCGGTGCGGGAAGATGTGGCCTTCGGAGAAGGAGGACGACCATGAGGTTGCGTGCGACCCTGATCACGGCGACGGTGGCCCTGGCGCTGCTCGCCGCGGCGTGCGGCGACGACGGCGGCTCGGCCAGCACCGGCCCGACGGGCGCCTCGAGCGGCGGGACGGGAACGTCGTCGAGTGGCGCGTCGGGCAGCGGTGGCCCCGAGATGACCTCGCTCACGATCGTGACGGAGTGGCCCTACCCCGACCCGCTCTGGATCCCGTTCCTCGCCGCCAAGGATCAGGGCTACTACGCCGACGCCGGGCTGGATGTGACGCTCCAGACGCCGCCGGACAACTCGACGACGATGAAGATGCTCGCCGGCGGCGATGCGCAGGTCGGGCTCTCGGCGACGACCGACGTCGTCTTCGCGCGAGGGGAGGATCTGCCGGTCGTCTCGATCTCGAACATGACCCAGTCCAACAACTGGGGGCTGTTCCAGCTCGGGGACCAGCCGATCGACGTGGCGTCGCTCGCCGGCAAGACGATCGGGATCTACAACGACTCGTGGACGGCCGCCATGCTCCCGCTGGTGCTCGCGTCGGGCGGCCTGACGATGGACGACGTGAAGACGGTCGCCGCGACGGCGAGCGTGATCCCCCTGCTGCTGCACGGCAAGATCGACGTGGCGACGGAGGTCACCAACCTCGGCGGCGTCGAGATCTCGACGAGCGGCGGCGGTTCGTTCACCCAGCTCCTCGGCCCGCAGGCGGGCACGCCCGACACGCCGGTCTGGGTGTACGTCGCGAACTCGGAGTGGGCGGCGTCGAACCCGGACCTCGCGAGGGCCTGGCTCGACGCCACGCGCAAGGGCATCGAATGGGCGAGCCAGAACCCCGACGCGGCCGTCGAGCTCTTCGAGCAGGCCTACCCGGAGGCGGCGACGGACAACGGGTACAACCTCGATGCGTGGAAGGCGACGATCCCGCTCCTGTTGGCGGACGGGTCCTACCCGGCCCAGACCGACGAGGAGTGGTCCTCGTTCACGCAGGCGCTCGTCGACGCCGGCCAGCTCGATGCGGCGCTCGCTCCGGGGGAGTACTACACGAACGACTACGCGCCGTAGCTCGCGTCCCGAGGCGGCACGCCACCGGAGGCGGCCGTAGACTGACCGCTCGAACGCAGGGACGAGCGGAGGCCGATCCATGACCAAGTACGTCTACGACTTCTCCGAGGGCAACAAGGACATGAAGGACCTCCTCGGCGGCAAGGGAGCCAACCTCGCCGAGATGACGAACATGGGCCTGCCCGTGCCTCACGGATTCACGATCACCACCGAGGCCTGCCTCGCGTTCCTCGCACAGGGCGGGGCACCCGCCGAGATGCTTCAGGAGGCGGGAGAGCATCTTCGGCGCATGCAGGAGGCGATGGGGAAGGAGCTCGGCGACCCGGACGATCCGCTCCTGGTCTCCGTCCGGTCGGGCGCGAAGTTCTCGATGCCGGGGATGATGGACACGGTCCTCAACCTCGGGCTGAACGACCGGTCCGTCGAGGGACTCGCGAAGCAGACGGGCGGCGACGAGGAGGCCGTGCGCTTCGCCCGCGACGCCTACCGGCGGTTCGTGCAGATGTTCGGCAAGATCGTGATGGACGTGCCGGCCGAGGCCTTCGAGCATGCGCTCGACGAGGCGAAGGGGGCGAAGGGTCCGGGCGCGCAGGATACGGATCTCGACGGCGAGGACCTGGCGGCGCTGATCGAGCGGTTCCGCGAGATCTACCGGGAGCACACCGGCGAGGACTTCCCGCAGGACCCGAAGGATCAGCTCCGGCTCGCCATCGATGCGGTCTTCCGCTCGTGGAACGGCAAGCGCGCCCGCGACTACCGGCGCCAGAACAAGATCAGCGACGATCTCGGGACCGCGGTCAACATCGTCGCCATGGTCTTCGGCAACCGCGGAGACGACTCGGGCACGGGCGTCGCGTTCACTCGCGACCCGAGCACGGGGGAGCGGGTTCCGTACGGCGACTACCTCGAGAACGCTCAGGGCGAGGACGTCGTCGCCGGAATCCGCAACACGAAGCGCATCGCCGAGCTCGAAGGGATCGACCCCCGGTCGTACCGGGGGCTGATCGACGTGATGAACACGCTCGAGGGTCACTACCGCGACATGTGCGACATCGAGTTCACGATCGAGAAGGGCAAGCTCTGGATCCTGCAGACTCGAATCGGCAAGCGGACGGCGTTCGCCGAGTGGGTGATGGCGCACGACATGCTCGAGGAGGGGCTGATCGACACCGACACCGCGCTGCTCCGCGTCGACGCGAACCGCCTCGAGGAGCTGTTCAAGCGGGTGGTCGCCAAGAGCGCCAAGGAGTCCGAGACTCCGGTCGCCGAAGGTTTGAACGCGTCGCCGGGTGCGGCGGTCGGAAAGGTCGTCTTCACCGCCGACGAGGCTGAGGCGCGGGCCAAGGGCGGCGAGCGGGTGATCCTGGTCCGCCGCGAGACCACGCCCGACGACTACCACGGCATGATCGCGAGCCAGGGGATCCTCACGAGCGCCGGCGGGACGAACTCCCACGCCGCGGTGGTCGCGCGCGGCGAGGGGATCCCGGCGGTCTGCGGCGCCGATGCGATCCGGATCGACCTCGCCTCGCGCTCGTTCGTCGCCAACGGCACGACCGTTCGCGAGGGCGAGGTCATCACGATCGACGGTTTCACGGGGAACGTCTTCGTCGGCGAGCTGCCGCTCGAGGAGTCGGTGCTGGAGAAGGCGCGATCGGGAGACGCGACCGCGCGCGAGGAGAGGATCTGGAAGGCGTTCGAGCGGCTGATGTCGCAGGCGGACGCGCGCCGGCGGCTACGCGTCCGAGCGAACGCCGACACGCCGGACCAGTCGGCGAACGCGCGCGAGCGCGGCGCCGAGGGCATCGGGCTGTGCCGGACCGAGCACATGTTCCTGGGACAGGAGCGCGTCCATGCCGTCCAGCAGATGATCTTTGCGGACACGCCCGAGGAGGAGCAGGCCGCCTACGACGTTCTGCTTCCGCTCCAGCGCAACGACTTCGTCGGGATCTTCCGGGCGATGGACGGCCTGCCGGTCACCGTCCGGCTCTTGGATCCGCCGCTGCACGAGTTCCTGCCGAACCAGGTCTCCCTGGCGGTGGAGGTGGCGCTCGGGAAGGAGCGCGGGGAGGACGTGGCCGAGCAAGAACGCGTGCTGCGCAAGGTGAACGAGCTGCACGAGGCGAACCCGATGCTCGGCCTGCGCGGAGTGCGGCTCGGCATCGTGAAGCCGGGCCTGTACGCGATGCAGGTCCGCGCGATCTGCGAGGCGGCGGCGCAGGTGAAGAAGGAGGGTCACGATCCGAGGGTCGAGATCATGATCCCGCTGGTGGCGACCAAGCCGGAGCTCGAGCAGATGCGCGCCGAGCTCGAGCCGGTCGCCACCGAGGTCCTCGAGCGCGAGGGCGTCGAGCTCTCCCACCTGGAGTGGGGCACGATGATCGAGGTCCCACGCGCCGCGGTCACCGCCGGCGAGATCGCCGAGGTCGCGGATTTCTTCTCGTTCGGGACGAACGACCTGACGCAGATGGGGTTCGGTTTCTCGCGCGACGACATCGGCAAGTTCGTCGGGATGTACGAGGAACGCAAGCTCGTCCCCGCCAACCCGTTCGTCACCGTCGACCGGCCCGGCGTCGGTCGGCTGATGCGGATCGCCTGCGAGGAGGGCAGAGCCGCCAACCCCGGCCTACACCTCGGGATCTGCGGCGAGCACGGCGGCGACCCTGCGAGCGTGGTGTTCTGCCACGAGATCGGGCTCGACTACGTGAGCTGCTCGCCGTTCCGCGTCGAGACCGCGCGCCTCGCGGCCGGTCAGGCTGCCGCCGGTACGGTGGAGTCCGCGTCGAAATAGTCCTCACCGGAAATCACCCGAACCGGGCGCCGATCACCCCCGCGCGGGTGATGCGGTGCGAACGTCAGTTCGCCTAGGCTCCGATCTCTCCCCACCTCCCCCGCGGACCTAGGAGGTGGTGCATCGTGCGGATCGCGGGACCTCCGCGCTTCCAGGTGAGACGGCTCGGGATGCGCGCGGTCGCCGTGCTGGTGGCGTTGCTCCTCCCGTTCCTCCTCGCGTTCCATTGGGCGGCGCTGGGATGGCGGGACAAGCACTACGGCTACCCGAACCGACCCAACGGCTACACGCAGATCGTCAACCGCTTCGGGCAGCCGTGCAGCGCCAACGCCCACTCGATCTCGATGATCTGGGTCGCGGCCGACACCGGCGTCACGTACACGGTCTGGTTCCACAAGAAGCTCGGCGGATACCCGACGGAGATGGTCGGCAACAAGGGCGGCTCGTCTACCAACCTCGACAACGACGTGTACGGGCACATCCAGAACGCGCACCTCCAGCCCTACATCGAGCATGGGGTCTACGGATACGCCTGCCGGACCAAGCGGACCGACTCGAGCGAGTGGAGCACCCACGCGTTCGGCATCGCCATCGACGTCTCCTCGGCGGAGGAGTACCAGGGCAAGTGCACGTCGAGCGTGAACACCTACCACGCGTCGATCTGGCAGAGCCACAGCTGGTACTGGGGGCTCGCGTTCTGCGATCCCATGCACTTCCAGTACGCGACCGGCTACTGAGGGCCGGACGTCATCTCGCGGAAAGGGGAATCGTTCGATGAAGCGCAGGTACGCAGTGGTGCTCGGGGTCACGCTCGGGTTGGTCGGATCGCTCGTCGGCTTCGCGACCGTGGCCCGAACGGCGACGGAGGCGCAGCCATACGGGCCGCCGATCGGACCTCGGCTGGCCAAGGACACGGGGCCGGGTGAGCTCCTGCTCGCCGTCGTGGGAGGGGTGTACCCCAGCAGGGCGCAGGCGGAGGCAACCAACGCGAAGCTGGTGTTCGGTGACCTCCAGGGCTACTACGTCGCGCCCGTCGACCAGTTCGTGGGTCTTGCCGATCAGCTCGGCGTGAAGGGGGGCTTCGCGCTCGTCTCGGTCTTTCGAACCGAGGTGGGAGCCGCCGAGTTCGTCGCGCTCGCCCGATCGTTGGGTCTGCCCGCCACGCTGGTCGCCGAGCGCGTCCAAAGCTTCGGCGGTGCCTACGCGGGACTCGGGCAGGAGGCGAACCTCGAGGGCACGGGGCCGCTGCTGGGGCCGATCGCGGACTCGTTGCCGATCGCGGACTCCGAGACGTGATCCGACGGCTCCCGCTCCTGCTCCTGCTCGTCGCGCTTCCCGGATGCGCCGGTTCGGGGACGGATGCCCCGGCCGACGACCGGCCGGTGTGCGGGGTCCGCTTCGCGGCCCCGAGCGGCTTTGCCCCCCTCGAGCCCTTCGAGGAGCAGTACCCGGACCACGTCGGGGTTCGGCTCGGGTTCCGCGACGACGAGCGCCGCGAGTTCCACGTGCTCGTCGGCATCCCGGGCGAGTTCGCGGAGGGTATGTCCCTGGTCGGCGACCTCGCCCTAAGCGAGAGCCGGAACGGCGTCCTCGTCGGGCGCGACGACGTGTGGATAGTCACGTGGGACGAGGGCGACCTCTGCGATCCCCGCGCGGTCATCGGCAACGGTTTCACGCAGTCCGGGTTCGTCGACGCCCTCGAGGACGCGGGGCTCGTCTGAGGACGCACCGTTCGCCCAGTTCATCGGCATCTCCCCCTGGCACGGAACGAAGGAGGAGGCATGCGCAAGGTGGTGTTGTTGACGGCGCTCGTCGTCGGCCTGGTGGCCGCGCCGGCGCAGGCAAAGGTGGTGGGCATCGACGCGTCGCCGAACCCCGCCGTGGTGGGCGATCGCGTCCGGCACACGGTCGAGGTCGGCGCGATCGCCCGGCTCGACGTCTGGGTGAGCGCCTCGGGATTCCAGACCCCGGGCCCGGGGACGCTCCCGCCCGGAACCTGGTCGATCGAGTGCTGTCCGAGTCAGACGCTCGGGACGTCGGCCTGGCACTACCGATCCTTCGGGGTCGCCGTTCCCGGCGTGTATCGGTTCAACGCGGTCGCGAGGATCCGAGGCACGTTCCTGTCGACCGCGACGGTCGCCGGAGCGACCGCCAGCGTGACGATCCGGGTCGGGTGAGCGTGGTCGCTCGATCCCCGAGTGCGAGAGGGGATGTCGAATGTGCTTGTTAGCATCGCGCCGTGGGCGCGATCCGCCGCCATCCCGTGCTCCTTTCGCTCGGCGCCGCCGCGGGCGTCGCGGCGCTCGTCGTCGGGCTCACGGCGTTCGCGGTGTGGAGGGCCGCCCACACCGACGACGCGAGCCGGGTCGACCAGGTCGACGTCATCCTCGTGCTGGGCGCCGCGCAGTACGACGGTGAACCGTCGCCGGTGTTCGAGGGCCGCCTGCGCCACGCGGCGCTCCTGTATCGAGAGGGACGCTCGGACACGGTGATGGTGCTCGGCGGGGCGGCGCCGGGCGATCGCACCTCCGAGGCGGAGGCCGGGCGGGACTGGCTGATCGCGAACGAGGATCTTCCCGCGGACGCCGTCGTGGCCTCGCCGATCGGGGGCACCACGCTCGAGAGCCTTCGCGCGGCGGCCGACTGGATGCACGAGCGGGACCTGGGCTCGGCGTTCCTGGTGTCCGATCCCTGGCACAACCTTCGGGTCAAGCGGATGGCGTCGGACCTCGGCATCGAGGGGTACGCGTCGGCGACCTGGCAGTCGGCCGCCAGGACCGAGGGCACGCGGTTCGACGGCTACGTCCGCGAGACGTTCGCGTACCTGCGCTATCGTCTCGTCGGCGACTGAGTCCGCTGGACGCCGGCTAGGTGACGGTCAGCGTGCCCGTCATCGACGCGTGGAACCGGCAGTGGAAGTCGTAGGCGCCAGGGTCCAGGTCGATCGTCACGTCCTCGACGTCGCCGGGGCTGAGCTCGAGGTCGATGGCGGTCCCGTCGATCGTGAAGGTGTGCGGGGTCGCGGCGTTCGCGTTCTCGATGGAGATCTCGCTGCCGGCCTTCGCCTCGATCGCGGTGGGGGCGAACGCGAAGTTGTCGGCCGTGAGCGCGACGTGGCCGGCGTGGTCGCCATCCTCCCCTCCGGAATCGTCCATGCCCGAATCGTCGTTGCCGCCGCCACCGCCGCTTCCGTAGTCGTACCGGCCGCCGCCTCCGTTATCCGTCGAGCCGGTGGACGCGGTCGTGCCGCCGCCGGTTGTGGCGGCCCCGGTGGACCCGGTTCCCGCGGCGGAGTCCGAGCCGTCGTCGTTTGCGCAGGCGGCACCCAGCAGCAGCACGGTCGCAAGGGCGATCGCCGGGCGCAACCAAGAGCGTGTTCGGGTCATGTCATCCTCCCGCCGAGGTGGCTGGTTCCGAGGGTAGTACGGACGGCGAGCCGGGCGGGCTTCACGACCGGGAGGGGTCGGGGGTCGGCGCTACCATGCCGGGCGTGGTCAATGCCCGCGAGCGCACCGAGGAGATCGAGCACGACACCCTGGCGCCCGGCGCGAGCCTCGCCTCCACCAGCAAGGGACGGGAGCACGAAGAGCCCCAGGACCCGCTTCGGACCTGCTACCAGCGCGACCGTGACCGGATCGTGCACTCCAAGGCGTTTCGGCGCCTGAAGCACAAGACGCAGGTGTTCCTCGCGCCCGAGGGCGATCACTACCGGGTACGGCTCACCCACACGCTCGAGGTCGGCCAGATCGCGCGGACCGCCGCACGGGCGCTCCGGGTCAACGAGGACCTGACCGAGGCGATCGCGATGGGCCACGATCTCGGGCATACGCCGTTCGGGCACCTCGGCGAGCAGGCGCTCACGCCGTTCCTCGGCCGGCCCTTTCGGCACAACGAGCAGAGCCTGCGGATCGTCGACCACCTGGAGAACGAGGGGACGGGGCTGAACCTCACCTGGGAGGTTCGCGACGGCATCGTGAACCACACCTGGTCGATGCCGCAGCCGGCGACGGCCGAGGCGCAGATCGTCCGGTACGCCGACCGCATCGCGTACGTCAACCACGACGTCGACGACGCCATCCGCGCCGGCGTGCTGGAGGAGGCGCAGCTCCCGACCGAGGCGGTCGAGGTCCTGGGACGGACGCACTCGGAACGGATCAACCGGCTCGTGACGGACCTCGTCGAACGCAGCGCCGAGGGTCCCGACGTGGGGCTGTCCGAGGAGGTGTTCGCGGCGCTCGACGTGCTCCGCGACTTCCTCTTCGACCGCGTCTACCTTCGAGACGAGGCCCGGGCCGAGCAGGACAAGGCGATCGGCGTCGTCCGAACGCTCTTCGCCTACTACCTCGACCATCCCGATCGCGTCCCCGAGGAGTACCATCGCGCCCCGGGGGACCTGCCGACCCGGGTCGCCGACTACATCGCCGGCATGACGGATCGGTACGCTCTCCGAACGTACGAACAGCTCTTCCTTCCCCAGGCCTGGTTGCTGTAGCGGGAAGGGGAGACGTGGCGGGCAGGATCCGACCGGAAGACATCGAGGCGGTCCACGAGCGGACCGACATCGTCAAGCTCGTCTCCGGCTACCTCACGCTCAAGAAGTCGGGGCACGACTCGTTCAGCGGCCTCTGCCCATTCCACACCGAGAAGACGCCGTCGTTCTCCGTCTCGCCGTCCAAGGGTATGTACTACTGCTTCGGCTGCGGCAAGGGCGGCGACGCGATCCGGTTCCTGTGCGAGGTCGAGCACCTCGAGTTCGCCGAGGCCGTCGAGCGCCTGGCGAAGGAGGCCGGGGTCACCCTGCGCTACGAAGGTGACTCGCCGGAGCAGCGGCGCGCCGCCGGGAAGCGGCAGTCCCTCCACCGGGCGAACGAGGAGGCCGCAGCCCTCTACCATCAGCTGCTGCTCGAGGGCCGGGAGGCCGAGGACGCCCGGGCCTACGTCGCCGAGCGAGGGATCGACCGCGAGACCGCGGCCACCTTCGGGGTCGGCTATGCGCCCGGGTACGCGGACTTCCTGCTCCGCCGGCTCGCCCGGTCCCTGTCGAGCGAGATCATCGTCGAGGCGGGCCTCGCGATTCAGGACCAGGGCGGCAACGTGCGCGACCGGTTCCGGGGGCGGATCACGTTCCCCGTGCACGACCTGGCGGGCCGAGCGGTCGGCATCGGCGCGCGGATCCTTCCCGGCGCCCGCGAGGAGGGCCCGAAGTACCTGAACTCTCCCGAGACGCCCGTCTATCGCAAGGGCGAGGTGCTGTACAACCTGCATCGCGCAAAGGCCGCGATCGCCCGCAGCGGCGAGATCCACGTCGTCGAGGGATACACGGACGTGATCGCGATGGCCCAGGCCGGGATCGAGACGGCGGTCGCGACGTGCGGCACGGCGCTCGGGGAGGGCCACTTCCGGCTGGCCTCGCGGTTCGCCCAGCGGATGGTGCTCGCCTTCGACTCGGACGAGGCCGGGGCGAGGGCCGCCGAGCGTGCGTTCCAGTTCCTCGAGACGTATCCGCTCCAGCCCGTCGTCCTCATCCTGCCCGAGGGCCAAGACCCCGCCGACTTCGTGCGATCGAACGGCGGCGAAGCCCTCCGCGAGCTCGCGGAGGGCGCGGTCCCCCTCGTCGAGTACATGCTGCGGCGGTCCGTGCGCCGGAACGACCTGTCCACGGTCGAGGGCCAGAGCGCCGCAATCGCCGCGGCAATGCCGATGCTGGAGCAGCTCGGCGACCCGGTGCGGCGGTCCGAGTACGCCCACCTGCTGGCCGAGCTCGCCGGGGTCACCGAGGCCTCGGTCGTCATGGCGCTCGACCGGCGGATGAGCGGTCGCGTCGTGGAGGCGGGCCCCGCGACCAAACGCGTCTCGGCCCAGGAGCGAGTCGAGCGCGAGATGCTGCGGCTGCTCGCGCGGGATGCCGAGGCGTTCGCGACCCTCGCGCCCCGTCTGGAACCCGATCGCTTCCAGACCGCGCGCAATCGCGACCTGTTCGCGCTCCTGCTCGAGACCAACGGCGACGTCGCGGGCTTCGTCTCCGGATCGCAGGACGAGACGTCCGTTCGGGCGCTCTCAGCCCTGGCGCTCGAGCCGCTGGACGGCGAGGCGTCCGCCGCCTACGCCGAGGACGTATGGTCACGGCTCCAGGAGTTCGCGCTGAAGCGCACGAGCGCGGCGCTGCGTCAACAGTTGCAGAAGCTGAACCCGGTCACGGACCCCACCTACGACGAGCTGTTCCACCGGCTGATCGCGACCGACGGCGAGCTGCGACGGCTCCGCGAACGCGGCAACGTGCACGCCTAGCGCTCAAGGAGCGAAGCGATAGCGCCTCACCGCCGAGCCCGCCACGCGGGTTCGGCGGTGACGTAGCCTTCGTGGGCGTCGCCGACTGCGGCTCGTACACTCTCCGCATCCCCGACCCGCGGCAGGGAGCGACGGCGTGACGGAAGTGGCCCGCGACCTGGGCTTGGAGGAAGCGAAAGAAGCGATCACTGCTCGCGGACGCGAGCGGGGGTTCGTGACTTCCGAGGATCTCCTCGAAGCCGTCCCGGTCGACGACTTCACGCCCGAACAGCTCGAGGAGTTCCTGACGCAGGTGGAGGAACACCTGCGTGGCGAAGGCATCGAGGTCATCGAGGTCCCCGGCGACGAGGTCGACTCGACCGCGCAGCGCCAGATCGACGTCGACCTGCTGAAGGCGCCGACCAACGACCCGGTCCGGATGTACCTCAAGGAGATCGGGAAGGTCCCGCTCCTCACCGCCGCGCAAGAGATCGACCTGGCGCGCAGGATCGAGGCGGGGGAGATCTCGACCGAGCTCCGCGACCTGGTCGAGGAGGACGGCCGGGTGGACCAGAAGCGCCTGCGCCAGGTCGTCGAGTCGGTCATCGCGATCCGCAACCACCAGGTTGAGAAGTTCGGCAAGGTGGAGGGCATCGGGCGAGACCGGGTGTCGAAGTCCTACCGGCCGAGGACCCGCGAGGACCTGGACGACTTCCTGCGCAGGGTCGAACGCGACGGCCAGCTCGCCAAGCGCAAGCTGATCGAGGCCAACCTGCGGCTCGTGGTCTCGATCGCCAAGCGCTACGTCGGCCGCGGGATGTTGTTCCTGGACCTGATCCAGGAGGGAAACCTCGGCCTGATCCGGGCCGTCGAGAAGTTCGACTACTCCAAGGGCTTCAAGTTCTCGACCTACGCGACGTGGTGGATCCGACAGGCGATCACTCGCGCGATCGCGGACCAGGCGAGGACCATCAGGATCCCCGTGCACATGGTCGAGACGATCAACAAGCTGGTGCGGATCCAACGCCAGCTCCTCCAGGACCTCGGCCGCGAGCCGACCCCCGAGGAGATCGGCCGCCAGATGGGGATCCCCGCCGAGAAGGTCCGCGAGATCCTGAAGGTGAGCCAGGAGCCGGTGTCGCTCGAGACGCCGATCGGCGAGGAGGAGGACTCCCACCTCGGCGACTTCATCGAGGACTCGGACGCCATCGTCCCCGTCGACGCCGCCAGCTTCATCCTGCTCCAGGAACAGCTCGAGGCCGTGCTGCACACGCTCTCCGAGCGCGAGAAGAAGGTGATCCAGCTGCGGTTCGGGTTGCTCGACGGCCACCCGCGCACGCTCGAGGAGGTCGGCCGCGAGTTCGGCGTCACGCGCGAGCGGATCCGGCAGATCGAGTCGAAGACCCTGTCCAAGCTCCGGCATCCGTCGAGGTCGCAGAAGCTCCGCGACTACCTCGAGTAGGCCCGTCCGAGCGGCGGCCGATCAGTTCATCGACAGGTCGTCGACGTCCGCGACCAGGCGTCGCTGGATCGTCGCCCGCGCCCGCTGGATCGCCTCGACGCCCTTGGAGCCGGCCCGCTCGGCCAGGCCCGCGAGCCGCTGCGACGACGGGTGGCGCGCCATCGCGGCGCGGACCCCGTTCGGGCGCTCGTCGCCCTCGCCCCGCATCATCTGACGACCGACCAGATAGCCGATCGCGATGCCGACGACCACCCCGGTCCTGAACCGCATCGAGGCAAGCCTAGCCCATCGTGAGCCGGCGGGTCGGGGGCCGTTGGTAGACTGCCAGCCCGTTCCGGGGTAGCTCAATTGGCAGAGCGGCGGACTGTTAATCCGTAGGTTGTGGGTTCGAGTCCCACCCCCGGAGCCACAACAGCCCCGGAAGAGGGGCACATCGAGTCGCCCCTAGCTCGCCGTCGCCGAGATGTGTCCCGCGGTGGTCCCGCGACGGTTTGGGAACGGTTCTTACCACTTCCGGGAAGGTGTCGTCGGAATCGACAACTCGACAACGGCGAGGAATCGCCGCGACGCAGGTGACCTCGATTGAGGAGCGGCGGATCTGACGCGGATCGCCCTTCATCAAAGGCATGCCCTGATCTCCGAGGAGGTGGCACAGCCGTCCCGTCCGGAAGCCCCTCGGCGAGGAGGCCGGCACATCTGGCTGGAGCGCCAGCGCCGGTGGCTCGGCGTGACGGCTCCTCCGTACGTGCCGAGTGGTCGATCTCGGCGAGACTCCGCTTGAACCGGTCCGCCCCGAACAGGTGCGTGGGCGAGGGGCTCGATGACCTTCTCTCCCGCCTTGTCCTCCCGCAGGGCGCCCCCTCGCGGAGTTAGACCCGCCCGTCGTGCCGTCGCGGTCGGAGTTGAGTGCGAGGCGGTACCGGTGTCTTCTGCACTGATTCTGGCGTGGGAATCGGCAGTTCCCGGATCTTCTCAAGCGCCCGCTCGTACTTTCCGTCGGAGCTGAGGTCGTCCCACGATTCGATCTCCGCGAGCGTTCGCTCCGCCCACGTCTCGACGGTTTTGAGGAGGCTGACAAAGAAGTCCACTGCAAGGACGCGGATGTAGACCTGGTCCTGAGTTACGGCGATGCCCTCCAAGAACTTGCTTGACTTCCCCACCGAACCGGAGCATCTCCCGTAGTTGAATCCGAACCTGGTCCCTACTTCATCGGTCTCAAGTTCCTCTATTCGGTTTCCTCTGAGCAGATCCAGGGCGTCGGACGCGACGCCGACCACATCGCTGGGAAGATCGCTGCCCGGCAGGGAATCCGCCGGGCGGATCGGTCCGTAGACGATTCACCGGAGGAGCGACAAGCACAGCAGATGTAGTCGGCGTAGACGGCCTGCTGCTCCGCTTCCGAGAGCGTGGCCAGGCCTCCGGCCCCGAGGCGTCGGGGAGTCGCCCTGGTGGATGAAGAGAAGGCACTCCATGTCCTCCTCTCTCGGACGGACACGCTGGGGACAAACGGGGAACGCGCGGATGGACACCTCCGCGCGAAGAAGTGAACGATACCCGTCGCTTCGGGGACGGGCTGGGCAGTGTTTCGCCGGATGAGTCATGATGCGGGGCGTCCTGCCATCGGGACCGGACGATCGATACCTGGGAGGGCCAAGCATGCCGCAGCCGTTCAAGGGAACCGTCAACGTCGACATCCGGGATTCGGAGCCTGACTGGGCGCCGTTCGAGCCACCGAAGGCGCCCGATGGGGCGCCGAACGTCCTCTACATCGTCCTCGACGACGTCGGGTTCTCGGCGATGAACACCTACGGAGGGCCGATCGAGACGCCCAACGTCGACCGGATCGCGGCCGAGGGCGTCCGGTACACGCAGTGGCACACGACCGCGCTCTGCTCCCCGACCCGATCGTGCCTGCTGACGGGTCGCAACCACACCCGCAACTCGATGGCGTGCATCACCGAGGGGGCGAGCGGGTTCCCGAACGCGAGCGGCACGATCCCGCCGGAGAACGGGATGCTGTCCGAGGTCCTCGGCGAGCTCGGGTGGAACACCTACATCGTGGGCAAGTGGCACCTGTGCCCGACGGTGGAGATGAACGTCGCGTCGACCCGGAGGAACTGGCCCACCGGCCGCGGGTTCGAGCGCTTCTACGGGTTCCTCGGCGCGGAGACGAACCAGTGGTATCCGGAGCTGGTCTACGACAACCACCCGATCGACCCGCCGAAGACCCCGGGGGAGGGGTACCACTTCACCGACGACATCACGGACAAGGCGCTCGAGTTCATCAAGGACGCGAAGGTGCTCGCGCCCGACAAGCCGTTCTTCCTGTACTACGCACCGGGGGCGGCCCACGCGCCGCATCACGTCGCGCCCGAGTGGAGCGAGCGCTTCAAGGGGCGCTTCGACATGGGCTATGAGGCGATGCGCGAGCAGACGCTCGCGCGGCAGAAGGAGATGGGGATCGTCCCCGCCGAGACCGAGCTCCCACCCGTCAACCCGATCGGCACGTCGGAGTCGCGGACCGGCCACGATGGACAGCCCTTCCCGCCGCTCGACGTCACGCGGCCGTGGGACTCCCTGAACGACGACGAGAAACGGCTGTTCTCGCGGATGGCCGAGGTCTACGCGGGGTTCCTGGCCCACGCGGACCATCACATCGGCCGCCTGCTCGACTACCTGGAGGAAACGGGTCAGCGTGAGAACACGATCGTGGTCCTGGTCTCGGACAACGGCGCCAGCGGCGAGGGTGGCCCCAACGGTTCGGTCAACGAGAACCTGTTCTTCAACGGTATCCCCGACGACCTGAAGACCAACCTCGCGATGATCGACGAGCTGGGGGGCCCGAAGACCTACAACCACTACGCGAACGGCTGGGCGATGGCGTTCAACACGCCGTTCAAGATGTGGAAGCGCTACGAGTTCAACGGGGGGACGAGCGACGCGTGCATGATCTCCTGGCCTGCGGGCATGAAGGCCCGCGGCGAGCTCAGGACCCAGTACCACCACGCGATCGACATCGTGCCGACGATCCTCGATTGTCTCGGGGTCGAGCCCCCGAGGACGATCAAGGGGCACGTCCAGAGCGATCTGGACGGCGTGAGCATGCGATACAGCTTCGACGACGCGTCGGCCGCGCCTGCTCGGAGGACGCAGTTCTACTCGATGCTCGGTTCACGGGGGATCTGGCACGACGGCTGGAAGGCCATCACGAACCACCCGACGATCGCCGGCTGGGGGGAATTCAACGACGACGAGTGGGAGCTGTACCACACCGACGTCGACCGGTCCGAGCTACACAACGTCGCGGCCGAGGAGCCCGAGAAGCTCCGCGAGATGGTGAACCTGTGGTTCGCAGAGGCGGGGAGGAACCAAGCGTTCCCGTTGGACGATCGGTCGCCGCTGGAGATCCTGATGACGCCGCGACCCCAGCTCTCGGCGCCGCGCGATCGATACGTCTACTACCCCGACGTGGCCGACGTGCCCGAGTCGCAGTCGGTGAGCGTCCGCAACCGGTCCTTCAGCATCGGGGCGCTCGTGGACATCCCCGCACCGGGCGCGCAGGGGGTCCTGTTCGCTCACGGGGCGCTCTTCGGCGGCCACACGCTGTACGTGAAGGACGACCGGCTCCACTACGTCAACAACTTCGTCGGCATGTTCGAGCAGAAGGTCGTCGCGACGGAGGACATCCCGACCGGGGAGAACCTCATCCTGTCGGCCTCGTTCGACAAGGACGGCGAGGATCCGCCGCACGTGTCCACCGGGATCCTCTCCCTCTACTACGGCGACAAGAAGGTCGGCGAGGGGCGGATCAAGACGCAGCCCGGGGGTTTCGAGCTCGCGGGTGAGGGCCTCTGCGTGGGCCGGGACAGCGGCGCGGCGGTGACCGACGACTATCCAGGGGAGACGCCCTACCGATTCACCGGTGGAACGATCAACCGGGTGGCCATCGACGTGAGCGGCGAGCCCTACCTGGACCTCGAGCGCGAGGCTCAGGCGATGCTCAGTCGTGAGTAGCCGAAAGGCCGAACGTGAACGATGCCTGGCCTGGGCCGGAGTCCCAGGAGCACGGAGGATGTCGACGCTAAGCAGCAGGATCCACCGAGGAACAGGAGCTGCACCCACGGTGACGGTCCCGCCCCCACGAAGAGGACGAGCGCACTAACGTATCCGGCGTAGGCGAGCCGGTTCGGCATCACGTGCGTTTTCAGCGCGATGGTCGCGACGGAGATCATGAACACCGCCGCCATCTTCAATCGCGGAGACCTTCAGGACGAGCAAGGCGATCCTCGCGTCCATTTGCCACGCGTCGTCAGCGGGTGATGTCGCCGGATCCGAGGATGCTCACAGATACTGGTGTAGCTTGAGCCAGCGCGTCGCGAACGAGCCCCAGATGGGCGGCAGGTAGAACGTCACCAAGCGGTACGCGATCGCCGTCGACATGGCCGCCGTGTTCGGGACCCCGAGCGCGACGAGTCCCGCCGTGAGCGCGGCCTCGGACACGCCCATCCCTCCCGGCACCGGCATGAAGCCCGCGAACAGGGCCACCATCGTGTTCACCAGGACCAGGCCCGCGAAGGAGGCGCTCTCACTGAACGCGCGCAAGCAGATCCCGAGGATCATCGCCAACATCAGCTGGGCGACCAGGTTCCCAAGGAAGAGCATCGTGACCTTCGAGGGGGAATGCAGCACCCGGAGCGCCTTCGCACCCGAGGACATCTGCGCACGGATGTTGGCGCGGTAACGGGGGATCGCGTCTTTGATGACGGCTCGGTAGCGCGGGATCGTGAGCGCGACGATCGCTCCGAGGATGAGCAGCAGCGCCGCAAGGATCAGCAGGCTCGGTCCCGATGAGGAGGTGGAGCTGCCCGACGAGTTGGAACCGGAGCTGCCGGAAGACAGATCGAGGCTCGCGAGCCCCGAGATCGTGATGACGAGGATCAGCAGGATCTGGATCACGAACCCACTCAGACTGTCGATCAAGCCGATCGAGAGCGCCCCCCCGGTGTCGACCCCGTTGCGCTGGAAGAACCGCACTTCCAGCGCCACGCGCGCGGCCGAGCTGGGCACGGCGAGCTGGATGAACTGGATCGCGTACTGCAGCATCAGGACGGGGGCGAACAGCATGTCTTGGAGCGACGCGCCGAGCGTGGAGAACGCCTGGGGGATCTGGGAGATCGGCGCGAGGATCAGCGCTGTGAGCAGCCACGCCAGGTTCGCGGAGTTCAGTTCGTCCCAGAGGTTCTGGATGCCGACGTTCGCCAGCGCGGAGATGAGGCCGTAGGCGAGGAACGCGATCAGCGCCACGATCGCGATCGACTTCCCGGTGACCCGCCGGATCTGCTCGAGCTCCGGCGCCTCGGTGCCGGTGACCTCGGTCGAGCGCTCCATCAGATCGTCGAGGTCCCAGTCCACATCCCGGACGGCTCGCCGGGTATCCCGGTCGAGGACCGCGGGCTGCAGGAACGGCAGGACATCGGCGAAGCTCTCCTTCCCGAGCACGTCGGTCGCGGCGGCGATCGCGCGTTCGGGACCGACGACCAGCGCCGTCGTGACCAGGACCTGCGCGAGGTCGGCCATCATCATCCCGTCGGGGGCCGCCACACGCGCGCCGCCGAAGTCGCCGAGGGTGGGGGTCCCGTCCGACCGGACGACGATCCGCTCTCCGTCCAACTGACCGTGGGCGATCCCCAGATCGTGGAGCGGGCCCAACGCCCGCCAGATGTTGCGCACGAGCTCGTCGTCGACCTCGGTCGGGTCGGCCGAGCTCAGCGGGCGCCCGGTCACCTCGCTCACCAGCAGCGCGTCGCGCTCGGTGGCCATCCCCGCCGCCACGATGGGCAGGACCGGCACGCTTGCCCTCTCGGCGAGCAGGGTCACGAACGCCTCGTGCTCGACCTGCTGCAACCGGCCGAAGCCCAGGGTGGGGCGCTCGCCCCGGTTCCACAGCGACGACCAGATCGAGGCGAGGAACTGGCCGTCCCACGCGTCCCGGCCGTACACCTTCGTGAGCAGCGTCTTGCCCTGAGGGGATGTCGCCACGACGAGCGCGACCCCGCTTGGCTCGAGCGGGGCGTGCCGGAGATCGGTCGTCTCGACACCGAGGTCATCCAGGGCGGCGGCGATCTGGCCGAGCGTGAGGCGACCCGCCGGCGATCCCAGGAGCAGGTGCATGATCGCGGCCGAGCCCAACCCGATCAGGAGCCCGGCCACCATCCCGATCGGGAGCGTGACGCCGATCGCGATGCCGGCCAGCGCTCCCAACGTCACGACCCAGCGCCCGATGAATCGGAGCGGCCGGCCCATGTGCGGAGATGCCATCACGACGATCGCCGTCGCCACCGCCAGCCTGATCGCGAGGTACACGGGAGGCGCCTCGGACGCCCCAAGCGCCTTGAGGCTCGTCGACCAGTCGGTGCCTGAGACCTCCCCCGCCAGCAGGGCGAACCCTAGCGCCAGCGCCCCCGTGATCAGTTCCGTGAAGAACAACCGCTTCCGTCCGCGGGCGACGAGCGCGAGGATGAGCAGGATGAGCGCCCAGGCGATCATCAGGTCGTAGCAGATGTTCCAGAACCATCCGAGGAGACCCGGAAGCTCCTTCAGGAGGTCGCTGACGGTCTTGTCGATCGCCGTCGGTCCGGGGGCGAAGAACGACAGGATGACGACGCCGCTCACCGCGACGATCAGCAGGATCACGTCGGTGGGACGCCGGGCGTTCGGCGCGTCGCTCGCGGAGGAGAAGATCCGGATGTCGGCGTGGCGGAGGGCCCGGGGATCCAGCTTGGTCAGGCGACCGCCGCTCCCGCCGTCCGAGGCTCGATCGCCCTGTGTCGCAGTCTCCGATGCCCCCACACGCCCTCGCCTCGTCCCGGTCGCGGAGGCTAGTCGTTGCTCGTTCGCACGTCCATCCCATGACGATGCTTCCGCTCGGGACGGAAACGCAGGAGCGCGGATCGTGGTGACCGGCCGCCCTGTCGGGGATCGCGATGAACAGGATCGCGATGAAGACTAGAGTCTTCCGTTCCGGTGCATCCGGACGAGCTAGATCAAGGGGAGGGATCCGATGGCTGAACGCGGCGCATCAGCGGTTCCGGAACACGGGGGAGTCCTCGGCTATCTGGAGACCAAGGCCGAGGATGTGGTCCACGACTTCTACGACCCTCGGTTCGAGGGTCGGCGACTGTTCTCCGAAGTCCTCGGAACCTTCTTCCTGGTGCTCGTCGCGGCCGGCGGCGGGATGGTCAACGCCCAGAGCGGCGGGCAGATCCCGCTCGCGGTCCGGGTGACGGCACCCGGGCTGATGGTGATGGCGATGATCCTGTTCATGGGAGCCGTGTCGGGGGCTCACTTCAACCCCGTCGTTTCCGTCGGCTTCGCGATGCGGGGCGACTTCCCGTGGAAGCGCGTGCCCGGCTATCTGATCGCCCAGCTGCTCGGGTCGATCCTCGCGGTGGCGTTCCTGCGTGCGACGCTCGGCGACATCGGGGGGCTCGGCACGACCGAGCCCGGTCCCGGCATCTCGGCGACGACCGCGATCATCTTCGAGGCGGTACTGACCCTCGGGCTATTGAGCACGATCCTCGGCACGGCCTCGGGTGCCCAGAACATCGGCGTCTTCGGTGCGATCGGCGTGGGGGCCTACATCGCTCTCGCGGGGCTCTGGTCGGCGCCGATCAGCGGGGCGTCGATGAACCCCACCCGATCCCTAGGCCCGATGATCGTGAGCGGGAACTATCACGATTGGTACGTCTACATCGTGGGCCCGTTCATCGGCGGCATCCTCGCCGTCGGGGTCGCCTGGATCCTGCGCGGTCGCGGCGGCGGGATCAGGGGGAGGATGGCCGCTCAGGGCGATGTCAAGCTCAACGTCGTCGACCCGTCGAAGCCTCCGCTCGAGGCGCCGCCCGAGTGAGCGTGACGGAGCCGTCTGGCAAAGGTCCGGCCCGAGCGGGACGACTTCAACGCGACGGCGGCAAGCGTCTATAGGGCAAGCGTCTATAGTCGGAGTCCACGGCGCCGTCCCGGCGGACGTGGATCGGCGGCCCCAGCCACTCGGTCGCACCGCAGTCGGCCCAAACCCTCGGCCGTTGACCATCGGGGCGAGTCATGCGTGTGCGCCTGATGTTCGGACGGCTTGCGAAAGGATCTCCGGAGGGAGCGTGGCCATAACCGAACCAGCCTCGACGTCTGCTCGAAAGGGAGAAGCGACGACGGCGGCAGACGCCGCCCGAGATGCGGGCGAGCGGCCCAAGGCCGTCGTCCACCTTACGCCCGCGGAGCGTGCCGCTCGAGGCAAGGCGGCTCGCGCCGAGGTTCCCCGCTCTAGCCATGCGGCCTGGGACGCGCCATCCGGCCGCCCGGATCCGGTCGGGCTCCTCGAGGAGCAAGCGGAGAGTCGCGTCCAGGAGCTCGTCCCGATCCGGTACGGACGGATGCTCGCCTCGCCGTTCGCGTTCTACCGCGGCGCGGCCTACCTGATGGCCTCGGACCTCGCCTCGACGCCGCGATCGGGCTTCGTCGTCCAGGCATGCGGCGACGCCCATGTGTCGAATTTCGGCCTCTTCGGCTCTCCCGAGCGCGAGCTCCTCTTCGACATCAACGATTTCGATGAAACAACTCCGGGACCGTGGGAATGGGACGTGAAACGCCTCGCCGCGAGTCTGGCGATTGCGGGTCGTAACAACGGGTTCTCGGACCGGGAGCGCGCCGAGGTCGTCCTCGGCGCAGCCGGTGGATATCGGTCCGCGATGCGGGAGTTCGCCGCCATGCGCAACCTGGAGGTCTGGTACGCGCACGAGAGGATCCAGGAAGGCCTCCCTCGCCTCCGAGCATTGCTCGACAAGAAGAACATGAAGGAAGCCGATCGGCTCGTTACGAAGGCCAAGACCAAGGATAGCCTGGAGGCGTTCGGCAAGCTGACGCACATCGTCGACGGAGAGCGGCGCATCATCAGCGATCCGCCGCTGGTCGTCCCCGTCGAGGAGTTGCTCCCTCCAGATCGGGCGGAGGAGTTCCTGGCGACGATCCGCGACCTGATCCGGTCCTACCGTCGAACCTTGCAGGGGGACCGCAAGCATCTGTTGGAGGACTTCCGGTTCTCGCATCTCGCCCGGAAGGTGGTCGGCGTCGGGAGCGTCGGCACCCGTGCCTGGATCGCGCTCATGCTCGGCCGGGACGACCGCGACCCCCTGTTCTTGCAGGCCAAGGAGGCCCAGGCCTCCGTCCTGGAGCCGTTCGTCGGCAAGAGCCGATACGCGAACCACGGGCAGCGGGTGGTCGAGGGGCAGCGGCTCATGCAGGCGGCGAGCGACATCTTCCTCGGTTGGAACCGCCTGACAGGGATCGACGGCGTCGAACGCGACTTCTACCTGCGCCAGCTCCGCGACTGGAAGGGTTCCTGGGCGCCGGAGGCGATGGTCCCGCAGGCCATGGGCATCTACGGACGGATGTGCGGGTGGACGCTGGCCAGGGCGCACGCGCGCTCGGGGGACCGGATCGCCATCGCGTCGTACTTGGGAGGCTCCGATGCGTTCGACCGCGCCATCGTGGCCTTCTCGGAGACCTACGCTGACCAGAACGATCGGGACTACGCGGCGCTCCAGGCAGCCGTGAAAGCTAATGAGATCGAGTCGACGACCGGGGTCTGACCGGCCGCGTCGAACGAGGCCGTTTCCGCAAGACGGAACGGGAGGGGGTATGGAGAGCACCCGCGGCACCAGCACGTCAGACCAAGCGGGGTGGTTCTGTGACCGCACGGAGCCGTTGTGATAGCACCTCGCCGCTGTCATGATTGATGGGAACGGAAGACTTGCCTGTCAAAGCCGGTGGGGCCGTCGATGTGTCCCGTATGTGTCCCGCGACGGACCGCGAGAAGGTGAAGAATGTCGATCACTGCCGGTCTTCAATACCGCTGGTCCCAGGCCCTTTCGGGCTCGTTCGCGCTGCCTGCGGAACCGCCCGAATCAAACTGTTAATCCGTAGGTTGTGGGTTCGAGTCCCACCCCCCGAGCTGACTAGACGCGCAGCGATCTTTGGGGTGAATCTGGGGGCGAATGGGATCGGACGTGGGCGGACGAGAGCGCGAGACCCTCGAACGCGCCGTCCACGTGGTGAGCGAGCGAGCTAGAGCCGCGAGCGCGATCGTCGACGAGGCCCTCGAGGCTAGCCTCGACGGATCCCACCCCGTAACAATTCCAGCGAAGATGCTCCGCCTCGAGCTCCTGAACGTGAAGGCTGACGTGGAGCGCGAGCTCGGGACCTGGGTTCTCGACTGCTCTACGTGCGGGCGGACGGTGCATCGGGTCGGCGGTCTTGGCGTCACCCGGGGTCATTGGGCGCACCGGGAGCCCGCGCCGCACGGCGACCCGGCGATCTGAGTTGCCGAGAGAGCGGTGAGCTGTAGGTCGGAAGGAGGACGGGCCTTCATATGCCCGTTCTGCCAGCCTATCGACACGAGTGGCCGGGAGGGCCGAACAACGGACGCCGAGCAAGAAGTCGAGATGTCTAAGCAGGCGTCAGTGCCCTTCGATTCGCACAGCGGAAAGGGGTGGCACACGGCACGCGAGGAACTGCTTGGAGCTTGGGCCAGTCGCGTTTCGGCGGTCGAAGCCGGCCACTTCGCGATGGCCGACCATCTGACTCGTAGCAATCTTCGACTTGGCATCCCGGTGGTGGTCTTGTCGACGGTTATCGGAACCAGCGTGTTCGCCACCCTCGGGGAGTCGGTCAGCCTTCCTCTGCGGATCCTGGTGGGATTCCTCAGCGTTGGCGCAGCAGTGCTAGCTAGCTTGCAGACCTTCCTGCGGCTCGGCGAACGCAGTGAGAAGCATCGGGTGGCCGCCGCGCTGTACTCGGCGCTACGCCGCGACATCGAGTCTGTTCTTGCCACCCCTCGGAAGGAACGCCCCGACGCGGAGCCTCTCTTCGAGCAAATCAAGCTACAGCTGAAGACTTACGGCAAGGAATCCCCTGCGATCGGCGAGCGAGAATGGGCCAAGGTTCGAGAGAGGTTCCAGCTACCAACCGGGGCCACGATTGCACAAGGACAGGTCGACCATATGGAGTTTCCGGGAATTGACCGTTCGTAGCGTCGAGTAGGTCGTTGGATGCACTGAGCCCGCGCCGCACGGCGAGCCCGTACCTTAGAAGCCTCTGACCCTACCCGTCGGCCCAGCTTGCTGGATGGTGGATGATGACTCAGAATCGAGGGGGTTTGGAGGGAGATCATGCATCGTCTTGCTCGTGCTCTCCTGGCTTCGACGGTTCTGCTCCCCTGATGGCCCAGCCGGCTAGAGCTGACAGCATCATCAGGATCGGACGAGCCGTCGACTCCGGCCTATATGCGACGGCAATCGCCGATAGTCACGTGGATTACCCAGAGGCGTTGTGGGTCAAGGTTCAGGCACGTCCGAACCAGCGAGTGGACGTCTCCTGGTCGCTCACCTGCTACGACGAGGGAAACTCCCGCTCACGAAGCAAGGACTTCACTGCGACCACGCCCCTCAAACGGACGTTGCGAATCCCGTACGCCGAGGCCGAGGAGTGCTTCGTCAACACGCTCGCCTCCCTGGACGATCGCGGGCGAGTCACTATCGTGCTGCTGGCGAGGGTTCCCGACAGCCCGCCGACCCATGCCGTGACCTACGAGGTGACCGGCGCGACGGCCACGGTAGACATCACATACGAGAACGAGAACGGAGACGCGGCCCAAGTCAGCGACGTCCCGGTGCCCTGGACTTACTCGTTGGATGCGGTCGAGGGAACGTTCCTGTACGTCTCGGCGCAGAAGGACGGCTCCGAGGACGGCAACGTCACGTGTTCTCTCTACGTCGACGGCGTCCTGCGTGAGGCGAACACGAGCGCGGGAGCCTATGTAATCTGTACGGCGAGCGACACCCTCTAAACCTTGAGGCCCCTTGCTTTGCTCGGTTGGGGCAGTCCGGGGGGCGACGCCGCCCCCCCGACTCTTGCGCGGCGCGTGAAGGAGGCTGTCGCCGCTTTCCCACCCGGACGAGGACGCCGCTGCGAACGCCGTGGCGAAGGCCGAACAGCTCCTCGGTTGGGGTGAATCTGGGGCGAATCTCTTCCGCAGGTGGAGGTTCGGGCTTCCGCGGCCGGAACGAAACCGCCGGCAACGGTACATGGCGGTACGAAGCAGAACGGTCGGCGGCGGACTGCTTATCCTTAGGTTGTCGGTTCGAGTCCAACCCCCGGAGCCAACGTCTTCGCAGGTGAACGCTCAAGACGCGACGTGGAATCCCACTCGATTGAGCGTCCTTCAGGCTCCGGGTCGTCAGAACGGCTTGACCACCATCAGCGCGATCACCATCGCGACCGAAGCAAGCTCGTACCAGCGCGCGAATACCGCGACCGGATCGGCGAACGCGGCCTCGAGAGCTGGCGTTCGCGTCCCGGCCTCGACCGACCCCGCAAGCGCCTCCTCGAACACCTTGCCGCGATGGATGAACACCAGCGGCACGAGCGGCGCATTCGACAGGAAGATCAGCAGCGACACGGTCACCCATCGCGTCCCCGTCCCCCACAGCGGGAGCTTCTCCGCCCACCAGGTGAGGATCCCGAGCACCAGCACGGCGAACGTGCCCGGGACGACCAGGAAGCGGTCGAACGGCGACGCCGCATCGAGGAACGTCCGCATCCCACCGAGGTCGGTCGCCCGTCGGGCCATCGCGATCGTGACGTCACGTCCGATCAGCCCGGTCACGAACGCAAACGCGGACAGCACGTGGAGCAGCTGAAGCAGCTCAGCCAGGCTCATGACGGCGGAGCCTCGGGCAGGAGCCCGTCCGTGTCAAACGACGTCATACGGGCCTGTCGGGCTGGGTGATCGCCAAGAAGGAAGGAGCCCCGGGAAACCTCCTCGCCCCCCGGGGCTCAACACCGAGCTTTCCCTCAACCTCTCGGCGAGTCATCTCGCTCGGCACCTCGACTGTAGCGCAACCCGCCGGGTGCGTGCACGCCAACCGCGAGCCTCCCGAAGCTCCTGTCAGCCCTGGATCGGCTCACCGTCCGGCGAGACGACGAACCAGACTTCCCCGATCCCCTGTCCGTTGGTGTCTCCGGGTTGCGCATCGTTGGCGAAATGGTAGAGAGGATGCCCGTTGTAGGTCAGCTGCACCGTCCCGTCGGTTCGCTCGGTCGTGCCGAGGAGCGACATGGTCACTCCGTCGCCGGCCTTGAGCTCGCCCGCCGCGGCGAGGGCCGGCCACGTGGCGGCGCAGTCGTCGTAGCAGGTGCTCTCGCTCCCGGTGTCGTTGAGGAAGACGTACAGCGTGTTGCCGTCCGAGTCGGTCAGGATCGTCCCAAGGGAGGAGTCTTCGGCTTCGACCTCCGTCTCTCCCGAGGATCCCTCGGTCTCCGTGGCCTCCGGCGTCTCGGAGGGCTCGGGCGTGACACTCACGGTCGTCGTGGGTGACGAACCGTCTCCGGCCGGCTGCTCGTCGTCACCGCTGGAACACGCGGCGAGCGGGAGGAGGAACACGGCGCCGACGGCGATCAGCCTGGTGATCCGCATGACGGACTCCTTCCACGGGCTCACGATCATGTTCGTCGACCGCGGCGAATCGGTTTCCCTAGGTCTACGGACGAGGCGGAGGAGGAGTTCGTCTAGGGTTGGCATCGGTCGTCGGTGACCTCGGCATGCTCGCGCACACAGGGGAGGCAATGTGACCAGGATCCGTTGGGGCGTGCTGTCCACCGCCAACATCGGCGTCGCGAAGGTGATCCCGGGGATGCGAACGGCCGAGCATTGCGCGCTCGTCGCGATCGCGTCCCGCGATCTGGCGGTCGCCGAAACGGCCGCGAAGGAGCTCGGTATCCCCAAGGCCCACGGGAGCTACGACGCCCTGGTGTCCGATCCGGAGGTGGACGCCGTCTACATCCCGCTACCCAACCACCTGCACGCGGAGTGGGCGCTGCGCGCGGCCGAGGCCGGCAAGCACGTCCTGTGCGAGAAGCCCCTGGCGATGACCTCGGCCCAGGCCCAGGAGATGGTGGACGGATGCCGCCGGGCCGGGGTCCTCTTGATGGAGGCGTTCATGTACCGGCTGCACCCGCAGTGGGTTCGCACGCGCGAGATCGTCGACTCCGGCCGGCTGGGCGAGCTCACGGCGATCCAGGGCTTCTTCTCCTATCGCAACGTGGATCCCGAGAACATCCGCAACGTCGCGGCGTTCGGCGGCGGGGCGTTGATGGACGTGGGCTGCTACCCGATCAACGTCTCGAGGATGCTCTTCGGGCAGGAGCCCTCGCGCGTGGAGGCACTCGTGCGGCGGCATCCCGCGTTCGGCACCGACGTCCTCACGTCGGCCCTGCTGGAATTCGGCGATCGGCATGCGTCCTTCACCTGCTCGACCTGGATCGAGCCCGACCAGCGGGTCCACCTGGTGGGGACCGAGGGCCGACTGGTCGTGGAGATCCCGTTCAACATCCCGCCGAACCGGCCGACCCGGCTCTTCGTCACGGCCGGGGGAGATCCGCCGGTCAACCCCGACACCGAGGTGATCGAGATTCCGGCGGCCGATCAGTACGGCGTGCAGGTCGAGGGGTTCTCGCGCGCGGTGCTCGAGGGGACGGACGTGCCGATCCCGCCCGAGGACGCGGTCGCGAACATGCGGGTGATCGAGCGGGTGCTCTCCGCGGCCGAGGGGTAACGCTCCGGCCGAAAGGGCGGCCGCCCAAGGCTCAGGTCGCGCCGATGAGCCCGCGGGTCGCGTCGATCGCCGAGCGGGCTCCCGATCGCAGCAGGTCCTCGTCCACGGCCGGACAGACGAACCGGAAGCCTCGCTCGACCATTCGCGCGGCGCGCTCGGGAGAGGGCGCGTGAACGCCCGGAACGATGCCGTGCCGACCCGCGGCCGCGACGACGGCGTCCAGGGTCTCGAGCAGCGACGGGTCGTCGAGGTCGGCGAGGCTCGGGAGCCCGAGGCCCAGGCTGAGGTCGGTCGGCCCGACGTAGAGACCGTCGAGGCCGGGCGTCGAGGCGATCTCGTCGACGTGACGGAGGCCGTCCGCGGTCTCGATCATCGCGAGGACGACCGTCGACTGGTTGGCCCGGCGCACGTGCTCGGCGCCGGAACCGAGCGCCCCTCTGACGGGACCGAAGCTCCGAACGCCGCTCGGTGGATACCGGCACCAGCTCACGAGTGCCTCGGCCTCGGCGCGCGAGCCGACCATCGGGCAGACGACCCCGCGCGCCCCGACGTCGAGCGCTCGCATGATCTCTGCTGGGTCGTTCCACCGGGTGCGGACGAGCGGGACGGCCCCGGCCACCTCGATCGCCGCGAAGATCTCGGCGGCCCCGTCGAGGGATGCCGCGCCGTGCTGGAGGTCGAGCGTGACCGCATCGACGCCCCCCGCCGCGACCGCGGCGGCCGCCGTGTGTCCTTCGAGCGTGAGCCAGGCGTTGAACGTCGCTTCGTCGCGAGTCCACGCCTCGCGGAGTTGTTCCGTCGGCACGGCGGCATCGTAGCCGCACGGGCCCCGGCGGGCTCAGGCGTCGCGGCGCCGGCGCGGCTGCTTGAGGATCGACTCGGCCTCGCGACCGAACCTGGCGGCGTCGCGTTGCCAGTCGACCATGCGCCGGTATCGCGAGGGGCTCATGCCCGTGTGCCGGCGGAAGGTCGTGATGAAGTGCGAGAGCGAGTTGAAGCCGGCTCGGTGGCAGATCTGCGTGACGCTGAGCGATGAATCCCGAAGGAGTGCGGTGGCATCCGCGATCCGCAGGCCGATCAGGTAGCGATACGGAGGAACCCCGTAGCGAGCCTTGAAGATCCGGGTGAGGTAATACGGGGAGAGGGCGGCGGCTCGAGCCACCTCGTTCATGTCGAGGTCCCGGGTTCGGTTGGCCTCGAGGTAGGCCCGAACCGCCTCCGCGCGTTCCCGGACGTGCCGGCTCTGAGCGTCCCCTCCGACGTCGACGAAGCCCATCGTGGCGAAGGCCCCCCTTCCACCAGAATGCTACGGCCGGACGGGGTGATTCGGGCTTGCGATTCCTTGCCCTCGTTTCCTGGCGGCGCCCGATTGAGCGGGACGCTCGGGCGGCCGTACACTGGTCGATCAGCGCTCGTCAGAAGGGGTTTTCGTGCCCGACGACGTACCCGAACCCGAAGTCTCGCTATCGGACGAGGATCCGCCGACGGAGGCGGCCGAGACCGCCCACGACGACATCATGAAGCGGCTGCTCGACTACCAGCGTTCGCTGCGGGAGGGGGCGTCGCCCGAGGAGGCGGCCGAGGCCATGAAGCGGGGCATCGCCGACCCATCGCTCCTGGGGGCCTCGAGCGCAGCGGAGAGCCTCGCTGAGCTGTTATCGACCGAGGTCGCGCCGGACGAGATTCCGAAGCCCGAGCCCGAGGCCGAGCCCGAGCCCACGAGCGAGGCCGAGGCGGTGTCCGAGGTGGAGGCCGCGCTCGAGATGGAGGCCGAGGAGGAGCCGGAGGTCGAGGCCGCGGAGGCATTCGAGCCTGCGCTCGAGAGCTCGCCCGAGGCGATGCCGGAGGAGTCCGTCGAGGCAACGCCGGAGCCGATGCCCGAGCCGGAAACGGAGTCGCCGACCGCCGAGGACGAGCTGGTGGTTGCCCCCGGCCCCCGGTCCTTGCTCGAGGACAGGGTCGGGAGCCTCGAGGGGAAGCTGGACGATCTCGGGGCGAAGATCGCGGAGCTCCGCAGGAACTTCCAGGACATGGCGATCGCCGCGGACGAGCGCCTCGCCAGCATGGCGGAGGAGGTCGAACAGGCCCGGCGGGAGCACGAGAAGGAGTAGCCTCGTCGATCGCGGGTGCCGGGTCGCGGTCCGCCGACACTCGCGGCGGGGGCGGTAGCTCAGTCGGTCAGAGCAGCGGACTCATAATCAGGTGAGGGGCATGCCGTAGCGTCCCGGCAGGTACCGTGACCTGCCGTTTCGTTCAGGCGGGAAAGGCCCAACGCGCTGACGTGGGGCGAGAGTTCTTACACGGATTCTGACAGGGCCCCCTTACGGAGAACCGGTCGACATCCGTCCGCGGGGCGTGACGAACGGCACGGCGGATCGGTAGCGGCCATCGCCGCCGGCCTTGATGGGCAGGGGTAGAGTGCCGTCGGATGAGCACTGCCCGCGGCGTGGGGCAGGCTCGGGGAGTGCGTGATGCGCTGGCGGTCGGCTTCCGGGCGATCGAGTTGGAGGCATCTGCTTCGCTTCGTCTTCGCTTCGGTCGTGGCGCTCGCCCTCCTGTCCGCGCCGATACCGGCCACGAGCCGACCGGGGGAGGGCCCCACGGGCGATCCGGTGGCGGGGGCACGATCGACCCGGGTCAACGCTCGCGGCGAGCGGGATTGTCGGTCGCCGAACCAGTGGTGGCCGAAGCCGGGGCTCGAGGACGCGTCCGACGCGGGGTTCCGCGTGTGGGTCTGTGCGAGCTCCGCCGCTACGGCGCTCAGCACCCAGGACCAGGTCCTCGACATGGGCTCGAGGCTTTGGGGCCCGATGACCCTGCCGGTGCCGGACGGCATGGGACCGCCCATCCCGGACGACGACGGCACATGGGGCAGCGGCAAGATCGACATCTACGTGCTCGGGAAGAACCAGTGCATCACGCGCGAGGACGGGTGCCGGGGGATCGACGAGGCGGACGAGGTGGCGGTGACGCTGAGCGCGTCCCCGTATGGCGTCCCGGGACGGCCCGAGGCCAGCAGCGGCTTCCTCCGCTTGTCCCGGGGCCGACTCGGGTCCCCCAGCATCGTGGCGGACCTGGCGCACGAGTTCTTCCACGTCCTCCAGTTCGCGCACCATGCTCACGGCGACTATTGGTATGACGAGGCGACCGCCACGTGGGCCGAGTGGGTCTACACCCGCACCGAGACCCGAGCGGACGTCTACGACGCCTTCACGGAGTTCCAGCGGAACAACCGGTCCCTGCTTGAGTCCCCAGGACGTCATCAGTACCACTCCTGGGTCTGGCCGCTGTTCCAGGCGGACCACGCCGGCATGGGGGCACCGAGCGTGTTCTCCACCTGGCAATCCTTCGAGTCGCTGACGACGTTCCGAGAGCTCGACGCCGCCGTCAACGAGAGTCTCCCGTTCGAGTCGTTCTATCGGGACTTCGCGGTCACGAACCTCCAGCCCCAGTCCTACCGGCCGAGATCGTCGACCGGGTTGGAAACCGTGACGTGGCAGCAGCTCGACGACGATCGCAGGGACTTCCCCCGCAACCAGCACGTGCTCACGCATGCGGCGGTCCAGCTGCGGCAGGGAAGCCGCCCGACGGTCACGACGAGGTACCGGGCCAACGTCGTCGCCCTGGCCGCCCAGAGCGACGAGTTCATCGTTCCAGACGCGAAGGTGCACGAGATCGCGATCGACGTGAGCTCGCTCACCAACGGGGACAACGTCGATCTCGACATCGTCGGCCGGCTCGACGGAGGTGGGGACGAGTGGGTGAGGATCACCGCCACCGGTGACGAAGTCACGATCTGTCGCGACCGGCCCACCGAGGACCTCGACCGGTTCTACGTCGTGATCTCCAACCACTCCTTTGCGCGCCGGGGGAACGGACCGTCCCCGGCCCAGCGGGTGGCGGGCAACTACAAGGTTACCGTGAAGGACCATTGCGATCTGCCAGAGCGCTGGGCCGGAAGCGTCCAGAGCAGTTTGAGAGTCTACGGCAACGGTTCCGTCGCCGAGGAGTCCACAGCAACAGTCGTGTGGCAACTGGACAACATCAACACGGAAGGGCAATACGTGACGTACACCTATCGCGCTCTGTCGGGCTCGGCCTCTTGGGTGACGTCGGGAACCGACGACAACGGGTGTACGTGGAGCGGTAGCGGCACCGACTCTCTCGGCAACGAGGACACCGTCACCACGTACCTCCAGATCTATCTGCCAAAATACCCCGATTTGGAGACCTACTACACAGGCCACGGGCACGACAATTCCTATAACTTCCCAATAGTGGTGCAATGCCCCGACTACTCCCAAAAGGCGTTCGGGCCCCATTCTGGAGGCTGGTTCAGGACGGGGGATGGGCGCCCGTTCGCCGTGGGAATGACGGTGCTCGACGGAACATCCATTTACGATGACGGTTACCTCTCGTACACGGTGACCTGGCACTTCGAGCCGGCATAGGAGGGATTCACGGGCACGCTGACACGCTGGGCTCGTGCACCACTTCCGACGCCGACCGGTGGGCGGCTGGATGAGCGGGCCACCGCAGCCGGCACACCGATCAGGACGACGTCCCACAAGCGGAAGGTTCCCCTCGGCGATCCGCCTCGCCGCCTGGCGGACGATGCCGGACATCGACGGCTGAGACTGGCGATCGAGCGAGTCGGCCACGACGATGAGCAGCCGCGATAGCTCGGCGTCGCTCATTGAATCCTTCCGCGTTTGGCGAATCGGCGAGGCAGGACCGGTTTTTCCCCACCGCGACACCAGAAACCTCTCAGCGCGACTCGCGAGCCAGTCCCCCCCGAACAGTCGAGAACGGCGAGTCTTCCGCGAGGATCACGAACTTTTCGACCGCCCCTTCGGTTGGATCCGCCTTTGTAACTCTGGAGAAAATCGCTGGGAAGTCGGCTGACTTGTGTCCTGCGTGATCGCGGGGAAGAATGCGGAACCTGCCAGCCGAAGTCGCACCCGTGGTGCGGATCGTACGCGGGACGAAGACCGATGCTCGAAACCTGCGCGACCAACTGCGGGCCGACGCCACGAGAGGGGAGTACGTCCCGCCGGCGCGTGAGGTGCTCGGCGCCTATCTCGCAGGATGGCTCGAGCGTGTCAAGCCGCCACACGGCGGGATCAAAGTCTCCACGTGGAAGTCGTACGAGTCGCACGTGCGCGTCCATCTGCTACCCGACACGATCGCCGGCCGGCGCGTGTCCGATGTCACCACGACCGACGTCGAGGATCTGTTCCGGCGCCTGCTCGATAAGGGCCTGAGCCCCGCCTCGGTCGATGCAGTACGGCGGACGCTCCGCAGGGCGCTGAACGCCCACCGCAAGCTCGTGGTCAATCCGGTCCGGGGAGCGTCGAGCCCGAGGGTGCCGCGGCACGAGGTGGACGTCGACCGACTTTGGACGCACGACCAGGCGCGCCGCTTCCTCGCCTACACGGAAGACCACGACGCCGACTTGGGCGTCCTCGTGCGGCTCGCCCTGGACTCGGGGGCGCGCCTCGGCGAGCTGCTCGGTTTGTCCTGGGGCGAGGTCGACCTGGCGCGACAGACCGTCCGCCTCCGCCGATCCGTTAGCGCGAAGCGCCTTCCCGGTGACGAGCGGATGCTCCGCTTCGACACGCCGAATAACGACAAGGCGTGGACGCTGGACGTCGACGCCTCAACGATCGAGGCCCTCCGGGCGATGCGCGAGAGGCAGATCGCCGAGGGCGTCGCGGACGTCGGGCAGCTCGTCTTCCGCCGTCCCACGCGGAGCGGGTTCCAGCCGTGGCGACTGGACGTGACGACGCACGTCTTCCAGCGACTGTCGGCCGACGCCGGCGTCCCGGTCGTGCCATTCCACTACCTGCGTCACTCGTGTGCCTCGTGGCTGCTCGGCGCCGGCATGGACGTGGTGGCCGTGAGCGAGCGCCTCGGACACTGGAGCCATCGCTGACGCTCTCGGTGTACGCGCACGCGATCCGCGGCCGTCAACGAGAGCTCGCCCAGGCCATCGGCGCAGCGCTCAGGTGAGAGGGACGATTCTGACATGATCCTTACACGCCGCCGGGGGAGAACCGGTCACGGCGCGCGTCGTCGCAGGTCAGAAGTACCAGGGGCGGTAGCTCAGTCGGTCAGAGCAGCGGACTCATAATCCGTCGGTCGCAGGTTCAAGTCCTGCCCGCCCCACCGATTGCCTGCGGCTTCTCGTGGCAGGCTGCGTAGGCGGTCGCGCTTGCTGCCACTCTTGCTGCCAATGAGGCGAGGGGATCGCGATGGGAACCACCACCGCCACCAACGGACTAGCGGCTTAGCGTCGCCTCCGATTGCACGCCGAGAGCGCGACATCCTCGAGCACGCCGTCCGCGTCGTTCGCCGAGAGCAGGCCCTTGCGACGAGCGCGATCGTCGACGAGGCCCTCGACGCGACCCCGACGGCTCCCAAACCCCAACTCGCCTCGTCAAGATAACGAGCGCCGGTCCACTAGCCGTTCGCCCTATGGGACTCTGGTGAAGCGGCCAACTTGGCCCAACTGCGAAGCTGCAGCGCCCAACCGAGCGAAAGTGAGCTTCAACGCAGCCTCCCCGCCGGACTTCAGGAAGGCGATATTCCCGTTCCCCGTAATCGAGAGCGACACCTCGATGCCCTGGAGGAATCCCCCCCTGTCTTCCTCCAGCACCTCGCTGATCGCTCTGGAGATGGGAATCAATTCTCGTGCCAGATTCCCTGGATAGACCTCGCCGCCAGGCACCTTGACGACCGTTCCAGACGCTGAGAGCTGCTGCAGCGGATACGGGTAATCCATCGCTCCCCCTCCCAGATCGGCACGTGTGTTGTCGCAGGGACCACCGAGCGCTCGAGCGTCCGGTATCGGACCACACGCTTGCCAGCCGCCCGTACTGCCTACGGCATCTTCATGGCAAGACCATGCTCTGCCCCATGGCATCTCCGGCGTGGCTCAACGAGAGCGCGACATCCTCGAGCGGGCCGTCCATGCCGTCACCGAGCAGGATCGTGGCCGGCTGGTCTACTCGGCGAGTGGACGGCAGGGGGAACAAATGGCACGGCAGAAGATGCTCGAACGGACGTGCAAGAAGTGTGGACATGTCTGGGTGATACCAAAGAACCTGAAGAATCCAGGACAGATGGGCGTGCTTGGCGGGATGCTGAGCGGCAACTACCCAGCCACCAACACCGAAGGTTGGATCGAGATCCCCGGGTGAGGCACCCGCTGCCGCTGCCCCGGCGATGAGCTACACCGAGGCAACAGTTGCGCCGAGCACACGCTTGCGTCTTCGCCGCGTTGCCGATGCGAATCGGTGCATAGGACCCCTTATCCGCGGACAGAATCAGAATGGCCCGATGCCACTACACCGTCAAGCTGAAGTCATCCGTAACAGCGACAGGCCACGCCAGACTCAACTCCGCCGAAGCTATTGCTCAATGGCCAACGATGGGACCGGAACCGG
>CAVOUQ010000036.1:0-20343 GCA_963699635.1 uncultured Actinomycetes bacterium
GCCCGTGCTCGGTGAGCTTGTAGATCGGGAAGGCCAGCACGAGCAGGAGGAAGACCGCGACGCCCCGCGTTTGCCACCGGCGTGTTGACCGCTCGAGCCCCGGATCGTCTCGGAGCTTCTCCCCCATCGCCTCCTCCTATGCGTCCGTCGGTCCCGATGACGACGAAGGGGCGCCGCCCGACGCCTCACCCTCCGTCGCGACGCACGACGGGCCCGCCGGCCCCGAGGGCCCGGTCAGCTCGCCGCGTGGCGGCCCCTCGACGAGGGCCCCGGTATCGACCATCACGCGGTCGCCCTGGATCTGAATCTCGAATCGGTCCATCCCTCGTGGAGCGGGACCCTGGAGGTACTCGCCGATCACGTTGTAGACGCTCCCGTGACAGGGGCACTCGAACTGCTGGGAGCTCGAGCAGAACGGCACGCCGCACCCGAGGTGCGGGCACTTCTGGTAGAGAGCGCGGAGCCCGCCCTCGTGGCTCGTCACGTAGAAGCGGCCGTTCAGGAAGTAGCGGACCGAGCCCTCCTCCAGGAAATCGCTGACGGGCCCGGCGTCGATCACCCCGCCTCCGGCAGCGGTCTGCGGGTTCAGCAGGTCGTAGGTGGTCCAGACGCCTTCGGCGATCAGGACCACGCCGAGGGTCTTCCACGCACCGTTCAGGAACCGCCGTCGATCGATCTCGCGTGCCAAGTCATCCGTCGTCGGGCCCGCCGCGTCGGCCGACGGCTCGGTCTTGCCCTGTTCGTCGCTCATGTCAGAACTCCGCGTAGAAGTGTTGCCAAGGCCACGCCCAGCTCCATGCCGGCCCTCGGAAGAACGTGCCAATCACGGTCAGGACCAGGGCCGCGACCGCGACGACGGTGAAGACGACCACGACGAACCTGCGGTCCCGGATCCTCCATCCCTCGCGCCTGTCCAGGTAGGGGAGGATCACTAACCACAGGAGCGCGGCCCCGGGGATCAGCACGCCGGCGACGACCGGCTGCATCCAGTGCAGCAGCTCCTGAAGGCCGGCGAAGTACCAGGGCGCCTTCGCGACGGAGGGTGTCTGATTGGGATTCGCGATCCCCTTGAGCGGCGCCTGGAACGCGATCGCCAGCGCGAACACCACCAGGACCACCCCGCCGGCGACGACCGCGTGCCGGATCAGGAAGTGGGGCCACGTGAAGACCGCGTCGTCGGGGTCCTGGTCCGGCTTCTGCTGCTCGACCTCCCGCGGAACGACGCCGAGGAGCCGGTACCGAGGCTCGGGCTCACGAGCGGACATCCGCCACCTCCCTCGTCTGGTCGGGCTCCGCATCGTCGATCGCGACGGTATCTCCCTCGGCCCGGTCCTCCACCGCGAACCCGTCCTTGCGAACCCGCCAGACATGGATCGCCACCCCGATCACCAGCAGCGCGGGGAGGAAATAGACGTGCAGGACGTAGAAGCGCAGGAGCGAGTCCCCGGTCACGTCGCTCCCGCCGAGCAACAGCGAGCGAACGTGCCCGCCGAGCAGCGGCACGTCGCCGGCGATGTTCGTGCCGACGGTGATCGCCCAGTACGCGAGCTGATCCCACGGGAGCAGGTACCCGGTGAACGACAGCAGGAGTGTCATGACGAACAGGCCCATCCCGATCACCCAGTTGAACTGCCGCGGCGCCTTGTACGCACCCGCGAAGAAGACCCGGAGCAGGTGCAGGCCGACGACGATCACCATCAGGTGGGCCGACCAGCGATGCACGTTCCGCACGAACTGCCCGAAGGTCACCGAGGTCGCGAGCGCGTGCATGTCGAAGTACGCGTCCGGCACGGCCGGGTGGTAGAAGAACATCAGGTACATCCCCGAGACGAACAAGATTGCGAACAGCACCGTCGCGATGAATCCCAACCGGAGGGTCGTCCGGGCCTTCACGATCTCCTTCGGGACCTTCACCGGATAGACGTGCAGGAAGAAGTTCTGGAACGAGGTCAGGGCGCGCCCGCGTGGCGTGCTCGGCCTCGGGTGGCGGATCGCGGATCGGTAGACCTCGCTGCTACGGAAGCTCTCACCCGGATGGAAGATCGCCCGGTACCATCCCCGGTCTCGGATCCTCCGTTCGTGCTTCGCCATCTCAGTCACCTCATACCGGGATCAGCTCGAGAGCGATCGGAGCCGTCGATGCCTCGGACCATCCCTCCAGGGAGAGGGCGTGCGTGGGGCAGCGATCCACGCAGAGGCCGCATCTGATGCACAGGTCCTCCTGGATGACGAGGACGCTCGATGGCTCGCCGGTGTCGATCCCCCGCACCTGATCCGCCGGAAGTATGCGGATGCAGTGCTCCGGGCACACGTCCACGCAGCCCCGGCAGAGGATGCATCTGGTCTCGTCGAGCATGATGTTCAAGAAGCACTGGAGGCACCGGCCGGCCTCGAGACGCGCCTGCTCCTCGGTGTAGCCGAGCTCCACCTCGGGCGAGCCGATCCGCCGGCCGGTCGGCTCGGCCGGCACCCGCAGGCGATCGCGCTCCGTATAGGCGCCCTCGTCCGGCCCTCGGTTCACGGAGACGATCGGAAGCATCCGCCGGCCCGAGAGTGACGGCCGAGGCGGCTCGGCGCCGGTGATCTGTCGATGCATCGAGGCCGCCGCCCGGCGTCCATCGCCGATCGCGTCGATCAGGTTGCGGGGGCCGAACGCGACGTCGCCGCCGGCATAGATCCCCTCGGCGCTGGTCGCGAGCGACTCGGGTTCCACCGTGATGGTTCCGCCGCGGCCCGTCTCGATGCCTTCCTCGGGCTGTAGCCACGACAGATCCGGCGCCTGCCCGATCGCGATGATCACCGAGTCGCACGGGATGACCTGCTCGGTCCGGTCGATCAGCTTGGGGTTGAACCGCCCATCGGGGTCGAACACCGAGGCCACGTCGAGGACCTCGAGGCCGCTCACCCGGCCGTTCCCGACGATGGCCTTCGGCCCGAGCCGGTGACGGAGGGCGATCCCTTCGACCTCGGCCTCCTCGATCTCGAACTCGTGCGCGGGCATCTCCTCGCGGGTCTCGAGTGCGACGACCGTGACCCGCGCGCCCATGCGGGCCGCGGTTCGGGCGACGTCGAAGACCGCCGTCGCCTGGGTCCCCGCTGCGTCGGCAGCCGACCGCGCCTCGGACTGCGGGGCGAGCTGGCCCTGGGCGACCTCGCGGAGAGCCGAGCGCGCGGCGTCGAGGGCCACGTTGCCGCCACCGATCACCAGGACCTCGGCGCCGAGGTCGATGGAGTAGCCCATGCTCGCGTTCAGCAGGAAGTCCATCGCCTTCAGCACGCCGTCCTTGTCGTTGCCCGGGATGTTCAGGTCGCGGCCCTTCGTCGCGCCGATCCCGAGGAACACGGCCTGGAAGCCCTCGTCCCGCAGCGAGGTGAGCGTGAAGTCGCGGCCGAGGGCCGTCTCGGTGCGGAGCTCGACGCCCATCTCGAGCACGGCGTCGATCTCCTTCTGCAGCAGATCGCGCCTGAGGCGGTACGCCGGGATCGAGAGCACCATCTGACCGCCCGGACGATCCGCGGCCTCGAACACCACCGGCCGGTACCCGTAGGTCGCCAGGTCGTGCGCGCACGCGAGGCCGGCGGGACCCGAGCCGATCACGGCCACGCGCTCGCTCCGAGTCAGAGCGATCGTCCCCGCCCGGTGGTACACATCATCGCCGTGCTCGCTCTCGACCCCGAACCGCTCGCACACGTACCGCTTCAGGGCACGGATCGCGATCGGCTGATCGATCGAGCCCCGCCGGCACGCGATCTCGCACGGAGCCGCGCAGACTCGGCCACAGATCGAAGGGAACGGGTTTGGCAGGCGGGCGATCTCGTACGCGAGGCGGTCGTCACCGCCGGCGATCGCCGCCACGTAGCGGCCCGCCATCGTGAGGACGGGACATGCCCGCGTGCACGGCACGTTGTCGTCGAACCATTCGCCGCCGACCTGTCGAGCGGCGAACGCCATCGCCTCAACCCTCCCGACCCTGGAGACGAGCGAACACCCAGCAGCAGACGATGAAGGCCACCATCCACCACCCCATGAGCATCAGGTCTCGGCCGGTCGTGGTGACGCGGGTCGCGGTGCGGTCGAGCAGCCAGGTCGGCACCACCGCGAACACGACGAACGCGATCGTGAGCATCGCGATCGCGCGAACCGCGGCAGCACCCCAGCCCTGCGCCGAGCCCCCGCTCCGGGCTCCGGACGCATCTCCTCTGGATCGCCCCATCGAGGCGCGACGCTACCGGCCGTCGGGATCCCCGCGATGGGCATGAGGCCCCGGATCAGGGTGCCACTTGGGCCTTTTCGAGCTCGAGCGCGGATCGGCCCTGACGTGACCGCTGCGTTACGTGGTCACATCCGATCCGGCCAGTGGCCCGGAACGCCCCCTCGATGCTCTACTTGACCACCGCCGGCGTTCGGTCGTGCTCGACCGAGGCCCGAATCGCCGTCCACCTGGAGGGGAACGGTCGGCGAAACGGGCGGACGCCGGACGCGAACCCTAGACTCCCGTCCGTGCTCGTCTGCGCAGCCTGCGGCGAAGAGAACCCTGATCGGGCCAGATACTGCCTCGCCTGCGCGGCCGTCTTGGAACCGGACTCGACCGGTGAGGAACGCAAGGTCGTCTCGGTCCTGTTCGTCGATCTCGCCGGGTTCACGGCGCGCTCGGACGAAGCCGACCCTGAGGACGTCCGAGCACTCTTGCGTCCCTACCATGCCCGACTCAAGCAGGAGATCGAACGTTTCGGCGGGACGGTCGAGAAGTTCATCGGCGACGCCGTCGTCGCGGTGTTCGGCGCGCCGGTGGCGCACGAGGACGACGCCGAGCGCGCCGTGCGTGCGGCGCTCAGGATCACCGAGGCCATCGAGGAGCTGAACGAGGAGCATCCGCACTTCGACCTGATGATCAGGGCGGCGGTCAACACGGGTCCGGCGGTGGTCGCCCTCGGCGCTCGGCCGGAGCGGGGCGAGGGCATCGCCACGGGCGACGTGGTCAACACGGCATCGCGCATGCAGCAGGCGGCGCCCGTGGGGGGTGTGGTGGTAGGGCCCGCCACGTTCAAGACGACGAGCCGCATCTTCGACTACGAGGAGCTCGATCCGATTCGAGCCAAGGGAAAGGCCGAGCCGATCCCGATCTGGAGGGCGCGTGGCGCTCGGAGCAGGTTCGGTGTGGACCTCGAGGGCGCCGCCTCTGCGTTCATCGGCCGGGACGAGGACCTCGCGCTGCTTCGCCAGTCGTTCACGCGAATGCTGCGGGAGTCGTCCGTCCAACTCGTGACCATCATCGGTGAGCCGGGGGTCGGCAAGTCGCGGCTGATCGCGGAGTTCTTCTCCTACGTGGACAGCTTGCCGGACCTCGTGTTCTGGCGGCAAGGACGATGCCTCCCGTACGGGGACGGGATCACGTTCTGGGCGCTCGGCGAGATCGTGAAGGCGCAGACGGGAATCCTCGAGTCCGACGGCCCGGACGAGGCGGCGGCCAAGCTCAAAGAATCGGTCGACGGCGTCGTCGAGGATGCCGGCGAGCGAGAGTGGATCGCGGCCCGGCTGGCTCCCCTCGTCGGCGTCGGCGCGGACCCAGGCGCCGTCGCCGAACGCGACGAGTCCTTCGCGGCCTGGCGGGCATATCTCGAATCCGTTGCCGCAACCCGACCGCTCGTGCTCGTGGTCGAGGACCTGCACTGGGCGGACGGGGCAATGTTCGAGTTCCTGGCGCATGTCGTCGACTGGTCGACGGACCTCCCGATACTCCTCCTGTGCTCGGCACGCCCCGAGCTCTCCGAGCGCGCTCCGGGTTGGGGCGGCGGCACGAGGAACTCGACGACGATCTCCCTCTCGCCCCTGTCCGCCGAGGACAGCGCGCGGTTGATCTCGGTCCTCCTCGACCAGGCGGTGCTCCCGGCCGAGACCCAGACCCTTCTGCTCGAGCGCGCGGGTGGCAATCCGCTCTATGCGGAGGAGTTCGTCCGGATGCTCGTCGACCGTGGCCTCATCGGACGGCGAGGTCACTCGTGGGTCGTCGACCCCGAATCGATGATCCCCGTCCCCGAGTCGGTCCAGGCCCTGATCGCGGCGCGCCTGGACTCGCTCCCCCAGGATCAGAAAGCGTTGCTGCACGACGCCTCGGTCGTGGGCAAGGTGTTCTGGTCGGGGGCGCTGTCCGCCGTCGGGGGCGTCGACGACGCCGCCGTCCGGGAGGGGCTGCACGAGCTGGCACGACGAGAGCTCGTGCGACCGGCGCGCAGGTCATCCGTGGAGAATCAGGCCGAGTATTCCTTCTGGCATCTCTTCATCCGCGATGTCGCGTACGAGCAGATCCCTCGCGCCGCGCGGGCGGATCGCCACCGGGGCGTCGCCGAGTGGATCGAAGAGATCGCCGGCGATCGCGTTGGAGACCAGGCAGAGGTCCTCGCGCACCACTACGGCCAGGCACTCGAGCTCGCTCGCGCGGCGGGGAACGATCAGATGGTCGAGCTCCTCGAGGCGCGGACCGTGCGCTTTCTGGTGATGGCCGGAGACAGGGCGCGACCCCTGGACGCGCCGCGGGCGCGGCGCCATCTCGCGGCGGCGCTCCTGCTGCTTCCCGCCGGGCATCCCGAACGGGCGGGTGTGCTCGTGAAGGACGCCATGTTCGCCTACGACACCGGAAACTACGACGAGTCCGAAGAGGAGTTCCTCGAAGCCATCGCCGACCTTCGCGGCCGCCGGGAGATCCTCGCCGCCGGCGAGGCGATGGTCGAGCTCGCGAACACCCTCTGGCCGAGGGGCGACACCGCTCGAGCCTGGCCCATCTTGCGAGAAGGCGTCGAGATGCTCGAAGGAGAGACGACCGGGAGGGAGCTCGCACTCGGGTACCACCGGATGGCCGGCGCGCACATGATGGCCGGGCTGAACGAGGAAGGCATGCCGTGGGCCGAGAAGGCGCTGGCGCTGGCGCGGGAGCTCGGCAACGAGGAGTACGTCGCGAGGATCCTGCAGTTCCGAGGGATCTTCCGGTGTGAGCTCGGCGACCTGCGAGGGATGGACGACCTGCGCGAGGGTCTTCGCCGGTGCAAGGAGCTCGGGCTGGGACAGGAGACGGTCGCCGGCTCCAACAACCTCGGTGACTGGGTGTGGTTCGAGCAGGGACCCGCGGCCGGTCTCGAGGTCTATCGGGACGGGATCGAGTTCGGCGAGCGACGCGGGCTCGCGGGTCCCGTCGCCTGGGCCAAGGCGCAGACCTTGTGGACGCTCTTCGACCTCGGGCGCTGGGACGAGCTCCTTCGGGTCGGGGACGAGGCCGTCGAGGACGACCGCACGGGCGGCGGGGGGCAGGTTACGGTCATGGCGCGCACCTATCAGGCTCGCGTGCTCGTCGAACGAGGCCGGGTCGATCAGGCCGCCGCCCTCACACCAGAGTTCTTCCCGCGTGCTCGGGAGATCGGAGACCCGCAGGTCATGTCGCCGGCGCTCGCGGTTGCCGCGCTCGTCGACCTGCGAGATGGCAGGCCGGACGCGGCGGTCTCGCTCGTCGAGGAGTTCGACCGATCGACCGAACGCTACTCGAGCTACCGGTCTCACCTCCTGCCGGATCTCCTGAGGATCAGCGTCGCGACCGGCCGGCTCGATCTGGCGGAACGAGTCGCCGAGCAGGCATCCGGGGCGGCAGCGCGGTTCCGACATGCGGCGATCACCGCGCGCGCCATCTTGGCCGAGGCGGGCGGGAGGATCGAAGAAGCCGTTTCCACCTACCTCGAGGCTTCCGATCGCTGGACCGAGTACGGATTCGTCCTCGAGCGCGGTCACGCGCTGCTCGGCGCGGGGCGGTGCCAGCTCGAGCTCGGGCGCACGGACCCGGCAACCGAGCGCCTGCGTGAGGCCCGGGTCGTCTTCGCGGAGCTCGGCGCGGAACCCTCGCTCGCGGAGATCGACGACCTGCTCCAGCGGGCGACGGCGCTCAGCTCGTAGCCGCGGTCAGGCGCCGATCGGGTGCCAGACCGTCTTGAACTCCATCAGCGCGGTGACCTCGTACGGGCTCTGCGCCTCGGCCGAGAACGGGTCGCCGCCAGGTGCCCGATGAACGCGCTTCACGTTCTCGGCGGCGAGCTCCTCGACCTGCGGGAGCAGTCCCTCGGGCACGCCCGTCACGTCGATGGCGTTCACGTCCATGTGGCCGGCGAGCCACGGGACGAGCTCCTTCGTGAAACCGGTGAGGAGATTCACGACGCCGCCGGGGACGTCCGAGGTCGCGAGCACCTCGCCGAGCGAGACTGCGGGGAGTGGGCCTTTCTCGCTCGCGAGCACGACCGCGGCGTTGCCGCTCACGATCGCGGGCGCGAGGCGCGAGACCAGGCCGAGCAGCGCCTGGTCCTGCGGGGCGACGATGCCGACGACCCCCGTCGGCTCGGGGACCGTGAAGTTGAAGTAGGGCCCGGCGACCGGGTTCGTGCCGCCGAGGACCTGGCCGATCTTGTCGGCCCACCCCGCGTACCAGACCCAACGGTCGATCGCCGCGCTGACACCGCGCGCCGGGTCCGCGGCGCCGATGTCGGCGAGCTCGGCCTCGAACTGCGACCGGCGCCCCTCCATCAGCTCGGCGACCCGGTACAGGATCTGGCCGCGGTTGTATGCGGTCCTGCCCGCCCAGCCCGGCTGGGCCGCCCGCGCCGCCCGGACGGCGTCGCGAAGGTCCTTTCGCGAGGCGCGCGCGGCGTGGGCGAGCAGCCGGCCGTCGTGCGCGAGGACCTCGTACGACCGGCCCGACTCGCTGCGCGGGAACTCCCCACCGATGAACAGCTTGGCGGTGCGCCGGACCGGGACCCGTGCGCTCATCGCCCGTCGAGCTCCAGATACGGCTCGAGCCCCTGGCGGCCGCCCTCGCGGCCGAACCCGCTCTCCTTGTAGCCGCCGAAGGGGCTCGCGGGGTCGAACCGGTTGAACGTGTTCGCCCACACCACGCCGGCGCGCATGCGCTCGGCCATCCACAGGATCCGCGAGCCCTTCTCGGTCCAGATCCCCGCCGACAGGCCGTACGGCGTGTTGTTCGCCTTCTCGACGGCCTCGGCCGGCGTGCGGAACGTCAGGATCGACAGGACCGGGCCGAAGATCTCCTCGCGCGCAATCCGGTGGCTCTGCGAGACGTTCGTGAACAGCGTCGGCCGGAACCAGAACCCGCGCTCGGGAAGGACGCACTCGGCCTGGTACATTTCGGCGCCTTCTTCGACGCCGGACGCCACGAGCTCCTCGATCTTCTGCAGCTGCTGGCGCGAGTTGATCGCGCCCACGTCGGTGTTCTTGTCGAGCGGGTTGCCGACCCGCAGCGTCTGCAGGCGCTCTTTCAGCTTGTCGAGCAACGGCTCGAACACCGACTCCTGCACGAGCAATCGCGAGCCCGCACAGCACACGTGGCCCTGATTGAAGAAGATCCCGTTGACGACGCCCTCGACGGCCTGGTCGAGCGGCGCGTCGTCGAACACGATGTTCGCGGCCTTGCCGCCGAGCTCGAGCGTGAGCCGCTTCCCGGTGCCCGCGGTCGCGCGGCGGATGATCTTGCCGACCTCGGTCGAGCCCGGTGAACGCGACCTTGTTCACGTCGGGGTGGGTGACGACGCTCGCGCCGGTCTCGCCCGCGCCCGTTACGACGTTCACGACGCCGGGCGGCAGCTCGGCGTCGCGAATCACCTCGGCGAGCAGCAGCGCCGTGAGGGGCGTCGTCTCGGCGGGCTTGAGGACGACCGCGTTGCCCGTCGCGAGCGCCGGCGCGAGCTTCCACGCCGCCATCAGCAACGGGAAGTTCCACGGGATCACCTGGCCGGCGACGCCGAGCGGCCGCGGGTTCCGATCCGGGAACGCGTACTCGAGCTTGTCCGCCCACCCCGCGTAGTAGAAGAAGTGCGCGGCGGCGAGCGGCAGGTCGACGTCGCGAGACTCCTTGATCGGCTTGCCGCCGTTCATCGTCTCGAGCACGGCGAACTCGCGGGCGCGCTCCTGGAGCTGGCGCGCGATCCGGTACAGGTACTTCGCCCGCTCGCCGCCGGGGAGATCGCGCCACGTCTCCTCGAATGCGCTTCGGGCGGCCGCCACCGCGAGCTCGACGTCCTCGGCGCCCGCCTCGGCGACCTCCGCGAGCGGCTCCTCCGTCGCCGGGTCGATGGTCTCGAACCATCGCCCGCTCTTCGGCTCGACGAACTCGCCGCCGACGAACAGCCCGTACCGATCCTCCAGGTGGACGATCTCCGTCGACTCCGGCGCGTCCGTGTACTCCCACAGCGGCTGAGACTGCTCCAGGGCGGAGCTCGCGCTCCTCTCGATCTTCGCCATCAGTCGATGGTGAAGTAGTCGGGGCCCTGGTACCGGCCCGTGCGTTCCTTGTCGATCTGCATGAGCACGTCGTTCAGGAGCGTCGAGGCGCCGATGCGGAAGCGGTCCGGCGTCATCCAGTCCGGCCCGAGAGTCTCGTACACGAGGACGAGGTACTGGACGGCCTGCTTGGACTGCCGGATCCCGCCGGCGACCTTGACGCCCACGCGGTGACCGGTCTCGTGGAAGAAGTCGCGCGCCGCCTCCAGCATGCACAGCGCGTTCGGCAGCGTCGCGTTCACGCCGATCTTGCCCGTTGAGGTCTTGATGAAGTCGGCTCCGGCCGCCATCGCGAGCACGCTCGCCTGACGGATCCGGTCGTACGAGCCGAGCTCGCCGGCCTCGAGGATCACCTTCAGGTGGGCGTCCCCCGCGGCCTCGCGCGCCGCGACGAGCTCGGCGAAGCACTCGACGTAGCGCCCGCCGAGGAACAGCGAACGATTCAGGACGATGTCCACCTCGTGGGCGCCGAGCGCGACGACCTCGCGGATCTCCGACAGGCGCGCGTCGAGCGGCCCGAGACCCGCCGGGAACGCGCCGGCCACGCTCGCCACCTTCACGCTCGTCCCCTTCAGCTGCCCGAGCGCCACCGGGACGAGGTGCGGGTACAGGCACACGGCCGCGACCGACGGGATCGACGCGTCGAGCGGGTTCGGCCGCACCGCCTTCGCGCACATCGCGACGACCTTGCCGGTCGTGTCGGCACCCTCGAGCGTCGTGAGGTCCATGCAGCGGATCGCGAGGTCGAGCGCCCACAGCTTCGCGTCCCGCTTGATCGAGCGCTTCGCGAGCGACGCCGCCCGCTCCTCGAGCCCGACGGCATCCACCGCCGGCGTCCGGGCGACCAGCCTCGGCGCCTCGGTCGCGGTCGCGCGCGCGAGGCCGGCTCGGCTCCGGTCGATCTCGGCTGCCTGGGACATCGGACTCGCCATGATAGCCAACCGGGGGGATCGCCCCGCTCGTCGCGACTCCGTCGTCGTCGCGAGGGATCAGGGCGTGGCGAACGGCGCGGGCGACATGTCGGCGACGCAGCTCGTGTCGAGGCCCTCGACGGATCCGGCCTCCAGGAACGCCGCCACGACGTCCGGCAGGCATCCCATGTACCCGACGACGTGCCCGAGGCCGCGCGGCGAGACCTCCAGGCTGTTCGGCAGTATCGGTCGGCGCGTCGGCGACGTTCGACGGCGGATCCTGCGGGTCCTCGGCGCCGTTCAGCAGCAGCACCGAGGCGTCGGACCGAACCGGCTCACCGTCCCCCGGGAGCAGGGACGCCGTCGGCACCAATCCGCAGGCGGTCGCGGTGCTCTTCGCCCACGCCAGGTATTGCTGCAGGTCATACGAGCCTTCCCCCACCCGGGCGACGGCTGCGGGATCGAGCCGCGCCCAGCCCTCGGAGCAGACGATCGTCCAGAACATCAGCTGGTTCTGCGAGTCGGTCGCCGGATCGGGGATGGCGGCCTTGATTCGCTCGGCAACCGCGTCGAGATCGCCGGTCGCGGCCTGATGGATCGTCAGCGGGACGTCGGCCGACTGGCTCGTCACGAGCAGCGTGTGGATCTGCGACGCCAGGGCGTCGTCGTCGATCACGATCGGCGCGTCCGACCACGGGTCGAGGATCTCGGTCGTCACCGGGTGCTTGGCCAACCGCGCCATGGCCGTCGCCAGCTCGCCCGCCGAGTCCGGGAAGGCCTCCGCACACGCGGGGTCCGCTGCGCACCGTTCGAAGACGGAATCGAGCGCGCCCTGGGAATTGCGTGGGATCAGCTCGAGCACCGGGACGTCGAGGAGCGTGCCGCCGTCCAGCACCGCCGCTCGGACGTGATCCGGATGTTGCCGGAGGTAGTACTGCACGAGCGTCGCTCCGTACGAGCTCCCATAGAGATCGATCCGGTCGTAGCCGAGCGCCTCCCGAACGGCGTCGAGGTCGTCGGCAGCCTGCGGGCTCGCGTAGAGGCTCTGATCGGCGTCGAGGTTCGACAGGTACTCGTCCAGCCACGCCTGGAAGGTGGCGATCGCGTCCGAGCGCGACATGCCGGACACATCGGGCCGCGACTCCGGCAGCTGCAGCGGGTTGGAGTCGCCGGTCCCCCGCTGGTCCACGAGCACGATGTCCCGGCTCGCATGGACCTCGGGGAACGCACCCGGCGCGGACGACCAGTCGTCGGTCGAGGCGCCGCCCGGCCCGCCCGCGACGAAGAAGACCGGGTCGGCGGCGGGATTCGGAACCTGCGCCGGGAAGACCATGACGTTGAGCTCGATCTGCCGCCCCGCCGGGTCGGTGGGGTCCTCCGGCACGGCGAGCAGGCCGCACACGGCGCGCCATTCCCCCGAGCACTCGGTCATCGGCTCGCCGTCGAGCAGGAAGGTCCGTTCGGAGGTGCTCGCACCCGGTGACCCGGGCGCGGGGGTCTGCTCGGGATCCGAGGAACAGCTCGGGAGGGCGAGGAGCGGAACGAGCATGGCCGGCACGATCCGGTTCCACCGCATGGCGAGGTCCTTCCGGTCGGTGGCTCCAGCCTTCCACGCCGCCGAACGGGTCATCAGCGCCCGTCGGACCTCCTCGTGCGGGCCGTCGGTCCCGGCGTGAGGCTCAGAACCCGAGGCGCTGGAGGGCCTTCGGGTCGCGCTGCCAGTCCTTGAGCACCTTCACGCGCAGGTCCAGGAACACCTTCGTGCCGAGCGTGATCTCCATCTCCTCGCGCGCCCGGGAGCCGATCGTCTTCAGCGTGGAACCGCCCTTGCCGATCACGATGCCCTTCTGCGAGTCGCGCTCGACGATGAGCGACGCGTGGATCTTCGTGAGCCCGTCGTTCGCCTCGAGCTCGTCCACGACCACCGCGATCGAGTGCGGGACCTCCTGCCGCGTCACGGCGAGCGCCTTCTCCCGGACGATCTCCGACAGGCGGGCCTCGAGTGGCTGGTCCGAGACCTCGTCGGCCGGGTAGTACGGCGGCCCCTCCGGGAGCCGGGCGACGAGGAGTTCGCGGAGCACGTCGACGCCGCGGCCGGTCCGCGCGACGACCGGAACCACCTCGTCCCACTCCCCCAGGTCGGCCGCCGCCTGGAGCTGCGGAACCTCCTCGTGATGCCGGACGGCGTCGAGCTTGTTCACCGCGCAGAGCTTCGGACCGTCGAACCCCCGGATCTGCCGCTCGAACACGAAGGCATCACCGCGGCCCACGCCGTCGGCCGCGTCGACCACCTGTACCACGCAGTCGACGCCGTGCGTCGCCTCGCCGACGAGATCGTTCAGCCGCGACCCGAGGAGCGTCCTCGGCTTGTGGAACCCGGGTGTGTCGGTGAAGACGACCTGATAGTCCTCGGTCGTGAGGACCGCTCGGATGTCTCGCCGCGTGGTCTGCGGCTTGTCCGAGACGATGGCGACCTTCCGCCGGACGAGCGCGTTCACGAGCGTGGACTTGCCGACGTTCGGCCGCCCCACGACCGCGACGAAGCCGCTTCGGATGCTCACGCGGGTAGGTTCGACGGCCCGAAGGCGTGCGGCAGGATCGCCGAGAGCGCCCATTCGGCCCGGCGGCCGCTCGCCCCCTCGCACACGACGAGCATCTCGGGCCCGAACTCGTTGAGCACCTGCCGGCAGCCGCCGCATGGCGGCGTGGGCTCTTCCGCGTCGGCCGCGACGGCCACCGCCTCGATCGACGTGGCACCCGCGACGACGGCCGCCCCGACGGCGTTCCGCTCGGCGCAGACGGTCAGGGGGTATGAGGCGTTCTCGACGTTCACCCCCGTGTAGACCCTCCCTCCGGCCAGGACGGCGGCGCCGACGCGGAACCGGCTGTAGGGGGCGTAGGCGCGGTCCTTCGCCTCGCGCGCCGCGGCGACGAGCCCGTCGATCGCGTCGGCCGGACTCACGGCGCGTTCGCCCCGGTGTCGGCCCGTTCCTCCGCCTCCTCGTCCTCGCGACGGGTGATCAGGATCTTCACGATGCGACGGCCGTCCACCTTCTCGGCCGTGAAGGTGAGGTTCTGGAACCCCACCTCCTCCCCCTCGTCGGGGATCGACCCCATCAGGCCGAGCATCAGGCCGCCGACCGTGTCCCACTCCTCGTCGGGGAGCTCGACGTCCAGCATCTCGTTCACCTCGTCGATCGACATCTTGCCGTCGACCCGGTACACCCCGTCGGCGATCTGTTCGAGCTCGGGCTCCTCGGTGTCGTACTCGTCCGTGATCTCGCCGACGAGCTCCTCGAGCAGGTCCTCCAGCGTCACGAGCCCGGAGACGCTGCCGTACTCGTCGGTCACCAGCGCAATGTGGAACTTCTCCTGTTGCATCTCGCGCAGGAGGTCCGCGACCTTCTTGGACTCCGGGACGAAGCGCGCCTCGCGGACGACCTCTCGAAGCGCCATGTCCTGCTTGCCCTGATACACGGCCTTGAGCACGTCCTTTGCGTAGGCGATCCCGACCACGTCGTCCAGGTCGTCGGTGAACACCGGGATGCGCGAGTAGCCGTGCTCGAGCACCACGGCCTGCACGTCGTGGAGGGTCTTGTCCGACTCGATCGCGACGATGTCGGGCCTCGGCACCATGACCTCGCGCACGATCGTGTCGCCGAACTCGAAGATCGAGTGGATCAGCTCCTTCTCCTCGCGCTCGATGGAGCCCTCCTCGTGGCCGACCTCGGCCATCGAGCGAAGGTCGGCCTCGGAGACGAACGGGCCCTGCTTCAGCCCGCGCCCCGGGAGCAGCACGTTCGCCAGCCCGATCAACGCGCGGGTGGGCGCCGCGAGCACGCGCCCGAGGAACCACACGAGCGGGGCGACGGCGAGCGCGGCGCGATCGGAATGCAGCACGCCGAACGTCTTGCTCATCGCCTCGACGAGCACGAAGTACAGGAGCGTGAACCCGACGGAGACGAGCGTGACCCCCAGGCTCCCGTACGCCCGCTCCGCGAGGATCGCCACGACGATCGCCGAGCCGTTCTGGCAGAGCATCACCGTGAGGTAGACGGCGTTGAGGTAGCGGGGCGGATCCGCCTCGATCCGTTCCAACCTGACCGCGTTCCGGCGCTTCTCCTCGACGAGCGCAAGTGCGCGCACCCGCGTCATCCGCGTGAGCGAGGCCTCCGCGATCGCGAGCACCGCGCCGACCAGCACCAGGACCACGACGAGCACCCAGAGCCAGTTCACGGGATGCGGACCCCCGTGTAGCGTTCCTGCCGCGTCCACATCGACGACCTCGCCGCGTCCTCCATGTGGTCGTGGCCCAGCAGGTGCAGGATCCCGTGCACGATCAGGAGTCGGAGCTCGCCGGTCGGATCCTCGGGGTTGTTCGCGGCGGCGACCGACGGCGCGATCACGACGTCGCCGAGGACCCGCACCCCGTCGTGCTCGTCCTCGTCGTCGAGCGGGAAGGAAAGGACGTCGGTCGGACCCTTCTCGCCCAGGTAGCGCTCGTGCAGGTCGGCGATCTCCGTCTCCGTCACGAACGAGAGGGAGAGCTCGGAGCGGGGGACGCCCTCACCCAGGAGCACCTCTCGAGCCAGCGCCACCAGACCCTCGACGTCGATCGGCGCCTGCTGCCGGTCGTCCACGAGAACCCGCGGGGTATGGTCGGCGTCAGCCATCGGCGCGCGCAGGTCGCTGCTCACCGAACACGCGGTACGCCTCGACGATGTCCTGCACGATCTTGTGCCGGACGACGTCTCGGCCGCCGAGGTACGCGAACTCGATGCCCTCGATGTCCTTCAGGATGTCCTGCACGACCACGAGGCCGGAGGTCTGGCCGTTCGGCAGGTCGGTCTGGGTGACGTCGCCGTTCACGACCGCCTTGGAACCGAACCCGAGCCGGGTGAGGAACATCTTCATCTGCTCGGGCGTGGTGTTCTGCGCCTCGTCGAGGATGATGAACGAGTCATTCACCGTTCTACCCCGCATGAACGCCAGGGGTGCCACCTCGACCGTTCCGCGTTCCATCATTCGCGGCAGGGCGTCCGCGCCCATCATCTCGAAGAGCGCGTCGTACAGCGGCTTCATGTACGGGTCGATCTTCTCGTAGAGCGTTCCCGGCAGGAACCCGAGGCGCTCGCCGGCCTCGACCGCGGGCCGGGTGAGGATCAGGCGCGAGACCTGCTTCTCCTGGAGCGCCCGGACCGCGGTGGCGACGGCGAGATAGGTCTTCCCCGTTCCCGCCGGCCCGATCGCGAACGTGACCGTCGCGTTTCGGATCGCGTCGACGTAGCGCTTCTGCCCGAGCGTCTTCGGCGCGATGCCCTTGCCGCGACCCGTCAGGAACACGTCGCCGAGCACCTCGGTGGGGCGAGCCTCCTCCCCCTTGACCAGCTCGATCGAGCGGCCGACGGAGGACGCGTTCAGCTCGTGACCACGTTCGAGAAGGCCGATCAGCTCCTCGAACAGGAGGGCCACGTGCTCGGTCTCGCGTTCGGGGCCGGTGATCGTGATCTCGTTCCCGCGAACGACGATCTCCGAGTCGAACGCGGCCTCGACGAGCTTGAGCAGCTCGTCGCGCTGTCCGAGGAGGGCGACCATGCTCTGGTCCCCCGGGACCAAGATCTTGACGTGCGTGGTGGCTCTCGCCAAGCGGCGTTCGTTGGGGTGGTGCCCCGTCCCTCCTCGTCGTCGAAGAGCGTCGTCACCCGACGCCCCGGACTGAAGTCCGGATTCTACCCCCGCACGGACGCCCTCTTGGCCGTCATCCCGGCGGCCAGCCCATCGGTCTCCCGCCCAGGAGATGCATGTGCAGGTGGAAGACGTGCTGTCCGCCCTCGCGGCCGACGTTCGTCACGAGGCGCCAGCCGGACTCGGCCACGCCCTCGGCCCGGGCGACCTGGTGTGCGGCCTGGAACAGGTCGGCCAGCATGCCGGCGTGCCGCTCCTCCACGTCGGCGATCGAGACGAGGTGCTCCTTCGGGATCAGCAGGACGTGCACGGGCGCCTGGGGGTTGACGTCGCGGAACGCCATGACGGTGTCCGCCTCGTACAGCACGTCCGCCTCGAGGTCTCCCTCGACGATGCGGCAGAAGACGCAGCTCGACCCAGACACGATCGCGTCAGCCTATCGAGGGCGCCGGAGCTCGGCCTTCACCCTCGCGCGCTTTCCCGCCGGCTCGCCCCTGGCCTCCGCGAACAGCTCGAGGAGCCGACGCTCCTCCTTCGAGCCCGGTGTGGGGGTCGCGACGCGGATCGTGAGGAACAGGTCGCCCCGGCCGCGCCGGCCGAGGTTCGGCACGCCCTTGCCGCGAAGCCGTAGGGTCGTCCCGGACGCTGTGCCGGGCTCGACGTCGATCCGCTCGGGACCGTCGAGCGTCTCCACCTCGATCTCAGCGCCGAGCGCCGCCTGCGTCATCGGGATCGAGAGGTCGGCGAACACGTCCGTCCCGCGCCGCTCGAAGACGGGATCCTCCTCGACCGCGATCGTGAGGTAGAGGTCGCCCGCCGGGCCGCCCGAGCGCCCCGCGTGGCCCACCCCCGCGATCCGCAGGTCGAGGCCGTCGGAGACGCCCGCCGGGACGTCGACCGGCACCGTCGCCTCGGCGGCGACCCGTCCGCGGCCGTCGCACCGCTCGCACGGCGTCGTAATCTCCTCCCCCGTGCCCTCGCACGTCGTGCACGGGTGCGCGGTCATCACGGTGCCGAAGATGCTGCGGCGCACGTCCTGCAACTGCCCCGTCCCGCCGCACATCCGGCATCGCAGCGGCGAAGTGCCGGGCTCGGCGCCCGAACCCGAGCAGCGCTCGCACGGCTCGAGTCGCGCGACCACCACCTCCCGCCGAACGCCGAACACGGCCTCGCGAAACGACAGGTGCTCCTGGGCGAAGACGTCCTCACCGTGCTGGGTCCGCGTGCGGCGCGTGGCCGTCCGGCGTCGACCGAACGAGCCCTGCCCGAAGAACGCCTCGAACAGGTCGGAGACGTCGGCGAACGGGAAGTCCACGGACCCGCGTCCCTGGCCGTACCGGTCGTACTGCTGCCGCTTCTGGGGATCGGAGAGGATCTCGTACGCCGCCGAGACCTCCTTGAAACGCTCCTCGGCGGCCGGATCGGGGTTCACGTCGGGGTGGTGCTCGCGGGCGAGGCGCCGGTACGCCTTCTTGATGTCGTCGCCCGAGGAGTCGCGGGCGACGCCGAGGATCTCGTAGAGGTCGCGGGCGGCCATCGGCGGCTAGGCGCCGAGCTCCGTCGCGAGCTCGGACAGGCGGCGGGCGACCGCACGGACCGAGGCCATCACCGAGACGTAGTCCATGGCCGTGGGCCCGACGACGCCGACCGTGCCGAGCGCGGTCGATCCCGCCCCGAAGGGCGCCGAGACGATCGAGGCCTGCCAGTCCCCGGTGTGCGGGTGCTCGGTGCCGATGGTCACGTTCACGTCCTGGTCGACCGTGACGTCGCGCAGGAGCTCGAGCATCTCGGACTCGTGCTCGAGCGCCTCGAACAGCCGCCGCACGGTCTCGCGCCGCCAGTGCGCGGCCTCGTCGGCGAGGTTGGCGACGCCCCCGATCAGCACGTGGTGGGCCCCGGGCCCCGTCTGGAGGTCGCCGAACGTGTCGGCCGCCGCGACGAGCAGGGCCCGCTCGATCCCCTCGGCGGTGGCCGCGAGCTTCAGGGCGTCGGCTCGCGCGTCGGCGACGGCCTTGCCCCGGAACGCCTCGGTCAGCGTGCGATCGAGCGTCGACAGCCCCTCGGCGTCGAGGTCCTCCGGGCGGTCGAGCATCGCCTTGTCGACGCGGCCCTGCTGGCCGATCACCAGGAACATCAGCGCGCTCCCGACCTCGATCAGCTCGGTCCGCAGGATCACCTCGCTCGAGCCGCCCGGCGGGACGGCGCAGACCCGCGTACTGGGTGACGCGCGAAAGCAGCTGCGTCGTGCCCTTCAGGACCTCCTCGAGGTCGAGCATCGTCTCGGCGAAGAAGCCGGCGATCGCGCGCCGCTGCGCGTCGCGGAGGCGGCCGCGGGGCGGGAGCGTGTCCACGTACTTGCGGTAGCCGGCGTCCGTCGGGATCCGCCCGGCCGAGGTGTGGGGGTGCATGAGGTAGCCGAGCTCCTCGAGCGCGGCCAGCTCGTTCCGGATCGTCGCCGAGGACACGCCGAGGCCGGAGCGCTCCGCGATCGTCTCGCTGCCGACGGGCTCGCCCGAGCGGACGTACTCCTCGACGACCGCGCGCAGGACCGCCACCTTCCGCCGACCGAGCTCGGGCTCCACCATCGCGATTAGCAGTCTACCGGGGCGAGTGCTAGCCACCGGCGAGGCTCGTGACAACCCCGGAGCCCATTCATGCGTCCTACCCTCGAAGACCACCGATGAGGGTCGACGAGATCGCGCTCCAGGAGTTCCTGCACTCGGCCTATCCACGGCTGGTCGCGGCGATCGCGCTCGCGAGCGAGAGCCGGCCCGCCGCCGAGGACGCCGTGCAGGAGGCGTTGCTCCGGGCCTGGGAGCGCTCGGAGAAGGGCGAGGAGATCGAGTCGTTGAACGCGTGGGTGACGACGGTGGCGCTGAACCTCTCGCGGAGCGCGCTCCGGCGGCTCCGCTCGGAGCGGCGGGCGAAGGCCCGGATGCGAGGATCGGCCTGGTCGGAGGACCCGGCGACGGGAGCGGGACGGTCGGTCGACCTCGAGCGCGCGCTGGCGAGCCTCCCCCGCCGCCAGCGAGAGGCGGTGGTCCTGCGCTACTACCTGCAGCTCGATACCCGCGAGGTCGCGGCCGCGCTGAAGGTGGGCGAGGGGACCGTGAAGAGCACGCTGTTCCGGGCGCGCGCCGCCTGGCCGACGCGCTCGGCGTCGACGAATCCGAGGAGGCGAACGACCGTGGCACTCGATGAGCGCCTTCGCCGGGAGCTGGAGGGCAGGCTCGCCCGGCCGATCCGAGCGGCGTCGTATGAGCACCTGATCCGGAGGCGCGAGCGCCGTCGGATGCTCCATAGAGCGGAGCGCGGGGTGCTCGCCATCGCGGTCGTCGTCGGCAGCGGCGCGGGCGTCTTCGCGCTCTCGCGCGTGTTCGACCCATCGGACGGAGACCATCTGGGGGGAACCGCCGTCCT
>CAVOUQ010000037.1:0-45170 GCA_963699635.1 uncultured Actinomycetes bacterium
AGACCAGGGCGTGGATCTGGGGTTCTTCGGCGCCAACTACTCGTACTGGGTGGTTCGCTTCGAACCGAGCAGCGGCGGGGAGACGAACCGGGTCATGGCGACCTACAAGGAATATCCCGCCGATCCGCCGAAGAAGTTCGAGGATCCGTACTTCGACACCCCCTATTGGGGACTGACGTTCCAGGACCAACGGTGGTCCGAAGAAGACCTCGCCGGCGGACTCTGGGGCGGCAACTACGAGGTCTACGGAAAGAGGTACCTCGGCGGCGAGGAGGCCAACGAAGACATCGTGATCTCCAATCCGGACCACTGGATCTTCCAAGGGACCGGCCTGGAGGCCGGGGACCACCTGTACAAGCTCATCGGCTACGAGTACAACACGAACGTCTACTGTCACCCGCTGGGCGTGGACATCGCGAACCGAACCGATCTCGGCTACGTCGAACTCGGCCGGCGTCATCAGATCACCGTCTACACGGCTCCGAGCGGCGCGATCGTCTTCAATGCGGCCACCGTGCAGTGGAGTTGGGGCCTCGACGACTACAACACCGGGCTGCCGACGTCGCTGGGAACGAACGGGCCGGCGATCCGCGAGAGCCGGGCGGATCCGGCCGTGAGCATCATCACCAGGAACGTCCTCGATCGATTTCTCAGCGGCCTGCCGGTCCCGCCGGGCGAGCCGTGCACGACGCCCACGTGAGAAGGAGGTGCTTGGAGTGGAGATGTGCGCCGCATCGCTCCCGAGGAGCGGACGGAGGGAGCGCCGACGCCCGGGATGATCAGGGAAGAGGCCGTGGCAACCGACCGAACATGGGCGGGCCTGGTCCGGACCGAGGCCGGCATGGTCTCGGGGTGGCACCACCACGGGGACTTCGAGTCGACGATCTACGTGCTCTCGGGAGCCCTGCGGATGGAGTTCGGCGTGAGCGGCGCCGAGGTCCTCGAGACCGGCCCGGGCGACTTCCTCTACGTGGGCTCGGGCGCCATCCATCGCGAGAGCAACCCGAGCGACGAGGAGTCCCAGATCGTGGTGGTCCGGTCGGGGTCGGGCGAGCCGGTCGTCAACGTGGACGGGCCGGAGTAGCAGGCGCGGCGACCGATAGCCATTTGGGATATCGGCGGCCGTCCGGTGATCCAGAGCCGCGGCCATCTCCCCTCGGCGTAGGCTCCAGCCTGTCGATACGGGGGGATCTCGTTCGTCGTGTGGGGTGAGCCGTCCAGGAACGGCGATCGCGGAAGGGGACACCATGCCGAGCTTCACGATCCAGATCGATGCGCCGCCGGAGAGGGTCTTCCAGGAGCTGTCCCATGTGGAGCGCCACGCGACCTGGGCCAATCCGAAGTCGAAGATGACGATGCAGCAGACCGGCGGAGACGGCCCGGGTCCGACGTCGACCTACCGTTCGACCGGGGTATTCACCGGCAAGAACGTGTCGGCCGACATCACGGTGACGGCGTTCGACGCGCCGCGCCGGCTCACGATCCGCTCGATCCAACACCAGGACGGCAAGAAGGACATCTGGTACGAGAACGACTTCACGCTCACCCCGGAGGGAAGCGGCACCACGCTGACGAAGCACCTCACGGGCGGCCTGAGCCCCGTGGTCTTCTTCCTCGCGTCGTTCGCGATCAAGAAGGACGCGATGACCTCGCTCCGGAACTTGAAGCAGCTGGTCGAGTCGCCGCGCTAGGTGGCGATGGCTAGACTCGTGCCCGAATGGAGCCACGGGTCCCCGAGCCTCCCGGCAGCCCCAGGCTGCTTCGCCCACGACGGGTGGGCGAGATCCTCGGCGACGCCTTCGCCCTGTACCGCCGTCACTGGCAGAACCTGATCGTGATCGTGGCGGTGATCGTGATCCCGCTCTCGTTCGTCCAGGTGCTACTCGGCGAGCTCTGGATCCGCGAGGGCCTCACGCACGAGGAGCTCCGAAACGGCGTCCGGGTCGTCGACGGAGCGTTCGTCGCCGGGGTGCTGGCCTCGCTCGTGATCGCGGCCACCTCGATCCTGATGTGGACCGTCCTCACGGGCGCCATCACGCGCGCCGCGGCCGGGACCTTCCTCGGCCGCGATCTCGAGATCGGTGAGAGCTATCGGTACGGGTTCTCCCGGTTCTGGTCGATCGTGCTGATCGGCGTGCTCTCGGCACTCGCGATCACCGGCGGCTTCATCCTGCTGATCGTCCCGGGGTTCATCGTGCTGACGCACCTCACGTGTGGGATCCCGGCGCTCGTGATCGAGGATCAGCGCGGGCGCGCGGCACTCCGCCGCTCCTGGAACCTGGTCCGCGGGTTCGGGTGGCCGGTCTTCGGGACGATCATCGTCGCCGGCCTGCTCTCGGGCATCGTGAACGGCGTGCTGACGGCCCCGTTCGGGGACAACTGGGCGGCCCGCAGCATCGCGGCCTCGATCGCGTCCGTGCTCACGATGCCCTACATGGCCCTGGTCGGAGTGTTCATCTATCTCGACCTGCGGGTCCGCAAGGAGCGGTACTCGGCGGCCGACCTCGAACGCGACCTCTCATCGATCGGGGCCTGAGCCCGTCTAGGTCTGGGTCACCTCGTACAGGTGCCATTCGTCCGGGATGCCCTTGAGGGCGTGCGCGCCTCGGCTCTCGAACCCGATCCCGCTCCCGGCGACGAGGTCCTTCACGGTGCTCGAGACGAGCACCTCGCCCGCCCCGGCCGTCGCCATGACCCGCGCCCCGATGTGGACGGCGATCCCGCGGACCTTGTCCTCGACGAGCTCGCACTCGCCGGTGTGCAGGCCCGCCCGGATCTGGATGCCGAGCCCGCGCAGCTCGTCCCGGATCGCGGCCGCGCACCGGATCGCGCGGGCCGGGCCGTCGAACGTGGCGAGGAACCCGTCGCCCGACGTGTCGACCTCGCGACCGCGGTGGTGCTGGAGCTGGCGCCGGACGACGGCGTGGTGCGAGGACAGCAGCTCGGACCATGCGGCGTCGCCCAGCTCGAGGGCTCGCTGCGTCGACCCCACGATGTCGGTGAACAGCACCGTCGCGAGCACGCGGTCGGACGGGGGCGCCGGCCGCTCGCCCGTGACGAAAGCCTGGATCTCGGCGATGACGGGCTCGGCGTCGGGGAGGCCCATCGAGTGCGAATCCCCGGGGAACTCGACGAAGGTCGCGCCGGCGACGCGCGCCGCCATGTCCCGGGCGGCCTCGACGTCGGCCACCGGGTCGCCGGTCCGGTTCATGACGAGCGTCGGCACGCGGATGTTGGGCAGGACGTCGCGGACGTCGACGTCCATGTTCATCTCCTCGAGCGCGGCGAGGGCGGCCGGGCTCGCGCCGGCCCGAAAGTAGCGGAGCAGCCACCGCAGCTCGCGCTCGCGGTCGGCCGGGTGGCCGGCGCCCGCCCCGGTGATGTAGGCCTCGGTGACGCCGCGCTCGCGGAGCTCGGCGATCTCCGCCTCCGCCTCCGCGCGCGTGAGGCCCCAGGGGTAGTCCTCGGTCGCGATCCAGCGGGCCTGGCCGCCCCAGATGAGGAGTCCGAGGGTTCGCTCGGGGTAGGTCGCCGCGAACAGGCACGCCATGTTCGCGCCCTCGGAGACGCCGAAGAGGAAGGCGCGCTCGCTGCCGGCCGCGTCCATCACGGCGCGGATGTCGTCGGTGCGCTCCTCGAGCGTCGCCACGTTCGCGGGCCGGTCCGACAGGCCGGTGCCGCGCTTGTCGAACCGGATCAGCCGCGTGAACGTGCCGAGCCGCTCGATGACGGGCAGTCGCGGATCGTCCGGGTCCCAGTCGAGATCGAGGTGGGAGACCGTCCCGGGCGCCCACACGAAGTCGACCGGACCCTCGCCGGTCACCTGGTAGGCGACGCTGACGTCGCCGCTCTTCGCGTAGCGGGTCTCTGGGATCACCCGGGGAGTCTCCTGCCGGGCCCGATCCACCCGCAAGCCGTGGGCTCCGAACCCCTTGAGCTCCGTTTGCTGCCTTCCCGCCGGTTTCGGCGCACAATGTGCGGCACGAGAGGAAGGAGGTGGTCCAACTTGCATAAACGGCAGGAGACCCTCGAGGTGACTGGCTGCTGAGCCATCCCTCGCGGGCAGGGGCCACCACCCCGCCCGTTCGCCGGGAGACCGGCAGAATCCAACCAGCTCACCGACCTCGCGAGTTCCGGCTGGTCTACCGGACGAAGCCTCGTGAGAGGCCGAAGCGCTCGCTGGGGCGAGAGATACGGATCGGGCCGGGCCCACATCGGGCCCGGCCCGATCCATCTTCAGGACGGCCAGTCGGGCGCCAGAGCAGAGCCGGCCAACCTCACGGCCCGGTCGCGAAACCTGCTCGTCACCGCGCCTCGATGCCGGTTAGGCTGCCGGAGATCGACCGCGCATCTCGCGGCTCCCAACGACCGGCTTCGACCGTCACGAAGAAGTCGCCCACGAATCGATTGAACAGCTCCGGCTCCTCGAGGTTCGTCGTGTGACCGGTTCGCGGAAGCACCACCAGACCCGCGAGGGACATCGTCCGCTTCATCATGAGGTTGGCGTCCAGGCATCCCTCGTCCTCGTCGCCGACGACGAGAAGCGTCGGAACCTCGAGCGCGCGCAGCTCCTCGGTCAGGTCGTACAGCGACGGCCGCTCCCGTTGCACGCCGCGCATCGTGAGAGCAGAGCCTTCCGTGGAATGCTCGGCCAGCAAGCGAGCGAACTCGGCCCAGCCCCGCGGGTCCTTGTTCTGGAACTGAACGCGTGCGGGCCCGACCGCGTAGGTCGGGGCGATGCCGGCCGCTCCCTGGGCCTCGAAGGCCGTCGCGATGGCCTCCGACTCGGCTCGGAACGACTCGCGAACGTCGGGGTGCGCCCCGTACCCACACCCCGCGACGACGAGGGAGATCGCCCGCTCCGGATGGCGAAGGCCGAGGTGCAGCGTGCAGAACGCGCCCATCGAGATGCCGACGACGTGAGCCCGGGAGACGCCCGCCGCGTCGAGGACGGCGAGCGCATCGGCTACGGCCAGGTCCTGGGAGTAGGCGGCCGGGTCACTCGGGACGTCGGACGGCGGGTACCCACGCGCGTTGTACGTGATGCATCGGTACCGCCGCGAGAACGAGCGAACCTGCGGCTCCCAGCTTCGAAGGTCGCCGGCGAACTCGTGGACGAACAGGACCGGGGTCCCGTTCCCTGTCTCCTCGTAGTGGATCGGCACCCCGCCGGCCGAGATCGCCACGCCCATCTCCGCACCCTCCTTCGCGGCAATTTGGTACAAACATATGACATCAGATAGGATTCCGCAGCGGTGAACCCTGGTGGCCGACGCGGTGGGCGTTGTCGCGTGACCGAGCCGGACCTCGACGGTATCCATGGCAGGCCTTGAGCTCGCCGTGGACCGGTCGATCCCGGTCCACGAGCAGGCGGATCGGTGCCATACGCGATGGCATCCGGACATCCCCCCGGCGCTTCGCTGCGCTCCCGGCGACGAGGTGCTCCTGCAGGCCCGCGACGCCGTCGACGGCCAGCTCTCGATGGACTCCAGCCACGAGGACCTCACTCGCGTCGATCGGTCGATCGTGCATCCCCTCACCGGCCCGGTCTACGTGGAGGGCGCGGAGCCCGGGGACCTCCTGATCGTCGACCTCCTCGAGATCTCGACGGGCTCCTTCGCCTACACGGCTCAGTTCCCGGGGTTCGGATTCCTGCGCGACGAGTTCCCCGATCCGTTCCTCGTTCGGTGGCAGATCGACGACGGAGTCGCCGGCTCGACGGATCTGCCCGGCGTGCGGATCCCGGCCGCACCGTTCATGGGGACGATCGGCGTGGCACCGTCGCGCGACCTGCTGGAGCGGATCAACGCCCGGGAGCGAGACCTCGCGGCCAACGGGCAGGACGTGGCGCTGCCGGAGCCCCGTGGCGCGGTGCCGAGCGCCATCGGCGCCGACGGGCTCAGGACGAAGCCACCCCGGGAGAACGGGGGCAACCTCGACGTGAAGCAGATGGTGGCGGGCACTCGAGCGCTGTTCCCCGTCTGGGTTCGGGGCGCGTTGTTCTCGGCGGGCGACGGCCACCACGCGCAGGGCGACGGAGAGGTCTGCGGGACCGCGATCGAGACGACGTCGACGGTCCGCCTCCGCTTCGAGCTGATCGGGGGCGGTGGCGAGACGGCCCGCGACGTTCGGTTCTCCGGCGAACGGGTCCCGGCCGGTCCGGCGGGACCGTTCGTCGCCACCACCGGGCTCTCCGTGTACGCATCCGAAGGGGGTCAAGCCGAGGACCTCGACCATGCGGCCAGGAGCGCGCTGCGGAACATGATCGAGTACCTGGTCGCCGAGCACGGGTACACGCGCCGCGAGGCCTACGCGATCTGCAGCGTGGGGGTGGACCTCAAGGTGAGCGAGATCGTCGACGCGCCGAACTTCGTGGTGACGGCCGTGCTCCCGCTCGCGATCCTCGGCGAGGGCGGACCGGGCGGGACATCCGGGAGGACGTGAGTGAACGAGGCCGACCTTCAGGAGATCGAGCGCTACTACCAGCAGCTCTCGACGTTGATCCGTCTGCACGGCGCGGAGCACCTCGGCCGGGCGTACGTGATCGTTCGCCTCGCCCGAATGGAGGTGACGGGACCGCTCGACTACAGCGATCTCCAGCGGATCCTTCGCGGCGTGGTCGACCACCGGACCTGGTACCCGGCGTGGCGGGCCGAGGCACAGGCGGCGGAGACCGAAGCCGAGCGCATGGCGGCCGAGGGGCGGAGCGTCTCGGCGGCCGACCTGTTCCATCGCGCCTCGGCCTGCTACCACTGGGGCCAGTACCTGGCCCGGGTGGGCAGCGACGAGAAGGCCGAGGGACGGTTGGGAAGGGTCCGCTGCTATCGACGGGCGGTGGAGCTCATGGACGCCGAGATCGAACCCCTGTCGATCCCGTACGCGGACACGGAGCTCGCCCGGCTACCTCCATCGGGCGGCAGGCGCACGGCGCGTGCGTCGTCATGGTCAACGGGGCCGACTCGGTCAAGGAGGAGTATCACAACTGGGCTCGCCAGTTCGTTCGGCGAGGGCTCTCGGTGCTGACGATGGACGGCCCGGGCCAGGGCGAGATGGTCGGCGTCCTGCCGATGCGCCCGGACCGTGGGAGGAGCCGATGACCGCCACGATCGACGCGCTCGCGGAGTCGGGCAAGGTCGACCCGGATCGGATCGGCGTCTGGGGGAGCAGCCTCGGCGGGTTCCTCGTCGCTTCGGGCGGCCGCGTTCGAGCCGAGGATCCGCGCGGCGGTCTCGTCGGGAGGCTTCTACGACTTCCGGGACTACCGATACTGGCCCGTCTCGACGCAGCTGAACGTCCTCGAGGACCTCATGCTGCCGTCGCTGTCGGACGCTCGCTCGTATCTGGCGGAGCGATGCTCACTCGAGGGCCTCACGGAGCGGATCGGCTGCCCGTACCTCGTGATCCACGGCGCCCGCGACGAGCTGGTCTCGGTGGCGGAGGCCACGCAGATGGCCGAGGGCTCGCTCGGCGAGCTCGTGATCTTCGAGGACGGGTTCCACACCTGCACGAACCACAACGCGACGCTCGTGCCGCTCATGTGCGACTGGATGGTCGACCGGCTCGCCGCGAAGCTGACGCCGGTCACCAGCTCTTCGCGTCGGGGAGCGCCGCGATCCCGGCGAGCGCGACCTCGAGGTCCTGCTCGCCCGTCCCCGAGCTCACGCCGACGGCCCCGACGACCTCCTCGCCCACCACGATCGGCACGCCGGCCAGCAGGTTGGTCAGCCGCCCGCCGGTCGTGAAGGCGAGCTTGACCGCGTGCTCCTGGTCCATGGACCCGGTCGGCTGGCGCGACGACGCGGCCGTCATGGCCTTGCGGATCGACGTCCGGATGCTGAGGAACTTCGCGCCATCCATCCGGACGAACGCGAGGAGCCGCCCCGCCGCATCCGTCACCGCGATACATTGCGGGACGCCCATCTCCTCGGCCTTCTGCATCGCCGCGCGGAGGACCTTCAGCGCCCCCTCGTGCGTGAGTCGATTCGTCGCGACGACGTCGCTCATCCCCCGCCTCCTCGAACGATCGGCGGTGGCAAGCCTAAAGGAAGTTTGGTATGACTTGCGTACGAAATACCCGGGCCGGACCGGGTTCGTTCGAACGAGGAGGCACACATGGTCTGGACAGGCCGCGGTCCCGACTGCCCTTTGAGCGCGTGGCTCCGGCCACGACCCGACTCGTCGTCGTGGACGTGCAGAACGACTTCGCGGCCGACGGCGGCTGGTTCGACCGATCGGGGCAGGACCTCTCGCTGATGCGGCGGGCCATCGACGACCTCGTCCAGTTCATCCCGATCGCCCGCGCCGCCGGCGTTCGGCCGATCTTCGTGCAGGCCATCTACGACGAGAAGTGGCTCTCGCGGCCGATGCTCGAGCGACATCAGCTCGTCGGGTTCGACACCCGACACTGTCAGAGCGGGACGTGGGGCGCCGAGTTCTACAAGGTGGCCCCCGAGGAGGGCGACGACGTCATCGTCAAACACCGCTACAGCGCCTTCATCGGCACCGAGCTCGACCCGCTCCTGCGGGCGCAGGGCGTCGAGAACCTCGTCTTCACGGGGATCACCTCGAACGTGTGCGTCGAGTCGACCGCCCGGGACGCGTACATGCACGACTACCACGTCCTCGTCGTCGTCGGATCTGACCGCCACGTACGCCTCGGCGCCGCACGAGGCGACCCTCGACAACATCCGGCGGGCGTTCGGCCGGGTGGTCACCTCGAGCGAGATCGTCGACGCGTGGCGGGCGGCGGGCCTCGCTGCCGCAGCGAGCTGTCGGCTCCGGGGTGGCCTAGCATCGCCCCCGTGAGGGGAGAGCTCGGGATCGATGGCTGAGCGCGCCCAGCCGGCCTCGGTCCACGACGACCTTCCCCCCCACGTCGTCGCCGTCCTCGACGACGTCTTCTTCCGGCGTGCGCATTGGCACAGCGCGTACGAGGTCGGCGTCCAGCGACTCGCGCAGGCGATCAAGCTCGGGGCGCTGTCGGTCGGGGCGCAGCTCCCCCCGGAGCGCGAGCTCGTCGAGCGACTGGGCGTCAGCCGCACGACCCTCCGAGAGGCGATCCGCGCCCTCCAGCAGCAGGGATACCTCAAGACGCGCCGCGGTCGATCGGGCGGGACGTTCGTCGCCTCACGGCAGATCCGGCAGCTCAGCCGCGGCCGAGGTCGTGAAGATCGCCCGGGACCTCGGCCCCACGCTCCGGGACCTCCTGGATATGCGCGGGGCCGTCGAGCCGTACGCCGCCGAGCTCGCCGCCGAACGCGCCACCGACGAGCAGGTCGAGGTGCTCGCGATGGTTCCTCGATCGGTCACGGTCGGCCACCTTTCCGGAGATCCGTCAGACCGACTCCACGCTGCACATCGCGATGGCCCACGCGGCGAGCTCCGACCTCATCCTCGACCTCGTCCTCGAGGAACAGATGCGCCTCCACGAGATCCTGGCCATCTTGCCGTTCATCGAGAACGACGGCGGATCGCGTTCGGCGCTCGACGCGACAGCACGCCGCGCGTCGTCGAGGCCATCGCCGCCCGGAACGCCGCCGGCGCGCGCCGGGCCATGGAGGAGCACGTCGAGTCGACCCGACGCGACGTCCTCGGCCTGCTGCAGCGGCGGGAAGGCCGCCAGGCCGCGATGACCCCCCGAGCTACTCGTACACCGACGTCGTGACCGGCACGTCGCCGCGGTCGAGGCCCGCCGCCCGGATCAGCCGCTCGGCCCGCTCGCGGGCCTCGCGCCGGAGCGCCGGCTCGTCGGGGACCGTCGTCACCCGGCTTTCCGCGTAGAGCCTGCGCCCGTCGACCCAGGTCTCGCTGATGCTCGCCGAGCTCGCGGACCACACCAAGGCCTGCACCGGATCCCCGTAGGGCGTCCACTCCGGATGGTCCAGGTCGAACAGGACGAAGTCCGCCTTCTTGCCGGGTTCGAGCGATCCGATCTCACCGTCCATGCCGAGCGCCGTCGCCCCGTCGATCGTGGCCATCCGCAGCGCGCGGGCGGCCCCGATCCATGGCCGGATCCATCCGCGCGTCCTTGAACAATCCGGCCGCAAGGATACATCTGTCGTTTCAGGTCGAGGGTCCCCGAAGCCGAGACCCCGTCGGTCCCGAGCCCTACCGTGAGACCCGCATCGAGCATCTCCGGGTACCGGCCGATGCGCGTCGCCCCCTTCGCGAGCTTCAGCGCGGTGCCCGGACAGAACGCCACCTTCGTGTCGTGGGCGGCGAGCAGGTCGACCTCCTCGGCGGTGGCGGCCGTCGCGTGGGCGAGGACCAGGTTCGGTCCCAGCCCGCCGAGCTCGGCGATGCGCGCGATCGGCGACCGGCCGTGCTTCCGCTCGACCGCGCGCGCCTCCTCGATCGTCGAGGCGATGTGATAGGTCGTGCCGACGCCCAGGCGCTCCGCGAGCGCTCGCGCACCCACGTGCAGCTCGGCGCTGCACGGCTCCTTGCCCTGGATGTTGACCCAGCAGCGGATCCGCCCGTTGGCAGCCCCGTCGAGCTCGCGCACGCACGCCTCGAGCTCGTCCAGCGCGGCCCGGGCGTTCGGGAAGAAGTGGTGGTCCATCATCTCGGCCGACCACCCGGGCGGCGGCTCGTCCGGCCGAACGTCGGCCGCGTGGCGACCGGTGATCCCGCGGATCCCGACGGATTCCAGCACCGGCACGGTAAGCCGCGGGTCGTTCAGCGCGCCCATGTCGAGGAAACACGTGGTCCCGGACCGCAGCATCTCGACGGCCGCGAGGAGCACGGACACTCGCTCGTCCTCGGGCGTGAGCCGGCCGTAGAACGGCATGATCCAGTGGAACACCCATGCGCGGGTCCCGAGCCGGTCGGGGAAGCTCGCCCGAGACAGGGTCTCGGACAGATGCACGTGGGTGTCGACGAACCCGGGGGTCGCTCCCAGTCCCGCGGCGTCGACGACCACGTCGGCGGGGCCGGCGTCATCGAACCCGCCACCTCCGACGACGTGCCCGACGGCCGCGAGGCGGTCGTCCTCGACCACGAGCGTCGCGTCGCGGATCACGCGGTCCTCGGCGTCGACGGTGATCGCGAACTCGAGGCCCCGGAGGAAGGTCCTCATTCGAGATACGCGTACGCCGGGAGCGTGAGGAAGTCGACGAACTCCGGGCCGAGGGCGACAGTCCGGACGAGCTCGGTGGCCTCGGCGAACCGACCCCCCTCGAACCGAGCGTCGCCGAGCGTCTCGCGGATCGTGTCCGACCTCCTCGCCGACGATCCGCTCCACCAGGTCGCGCGTGACGACGCCACCGCCGTCGAGGCGGGGCCTCGTGTGCGATCCACTGCCAGATCTGGGACCGGGCGATCTCGGCCGTGGCGGTGTCCTCCATGAGGTTGAACAGCGCGGCCGCCCCCACCCCCCGGAGCCACGACTCGAGGTACAGGATGGCCACGGAGACGTTCGCGCGGACCCCCGCCTCCGTGATCGACCCGTCGGGGACCCGGACGTCTAGCAGCTCGGCGGCGGTGACCGCGACGTCGTCGCGCCCGCGCTCGAGCTGGTTCGGACGGTCGCCGAGGGCGTCGTCGAACACCTCCCGGGCGACCCGGACGAGGTCGGGGTGTGCCACCCACGTCCCGTCGAACCCGTCGCGCGCCTCGCGGACCTTGTCCTGCCGGACCTTCGCCATCGCGGCCTCGGTCACCTCGGGATCACGGCGGCTAGGGATGAACGCGGCCATGCCCCCGATGGCGAAGGCGTTGCGCCGGTGGCACGTCTTCACGAGGAGCTCGGTGTACGCCCGCATGAACGGGACGGTCATCGTCACCTGTCCCCGGTCGGGCAGGACGAACTCGGGACGCGCCCGGAACTTCTTGATGATCGAGAAGATGTAGTCCCACCGGCCCGCGTTGAGGCCCGCGCTGTGCTCGCGGAGCTCGTACAGGATCTCCTCCATCTCGAACGCGGCCAGGATCGTCTCGATCAGCACCGTGGCCTTGACCGAACCCCGGGGGATGCCCAGGCGGTCTTGCGCGAGCACGAACACGTCGTTCCACAGCCGCGCCTCGAGGTGCCCCTCCAGCTTGGCGAGGTAGAGATAGGGGCCGCTGCCGCGTTCGAGCAGGCGCCGGCCGTTGTGGAACAGGAACAGGCCGACGTCGAACAGGCTGCCCGAGCAGGGCGTCCCGTCGATCGTCAGGTGCCGCTCCTCCAGGTGCCACCCGCGGGGCCGGACCATGAGCGTCGCTCGATCGTCGCGGAGGCGATACTCGCGCCCGTCGTCGGACGTGAACGCGATCGTGCCCTCGACCGCATCGATCAGGTTCGCCTGACCCTCGACCATGTTCCCCCACGTCGGGGCGTTGGCGTCCTCGAAGTCCGCCATGAAGACCTTCGCGCCGGAGTTGAGGGCGTTGATGACCATCTTGCGGTCGGTCGGCCCGGTGATCTCGACGCGGCGGTCTGGAGGTCCTTCGGCAGGTCGGGGACCGCCCACGGAGCGGCCCGGATCTCGCGGGTCGACGTCGGGAAGTCGGGAAGCTCGCCCGCCGCGAGCCGTTCCATCCGCGCGTCGCGTTCGGCCAGGAGCTCGCGCCGGCGGCCGTCGAACGTCCGATGGAGCTCGGCCAGGAACGCCACCGCGTCGGGCGTGAGGATCCGGTCGTATCCCTCCCCCATCGGGCCGCGGATCTCGACGTCACCGCTCACGCATGCGCCCTCCTCGGCCGCGCGGCGTCAGGCCAGGGCGATCGACTCGCCCCGGCGCACGAAGCGCCCGCTCCCCCTGGTTCCCACGAACGCGCCGCCGTCGACGATCACCGTGCCGCGCAACAGCACCGTCTCGACCGCGCCGCGGAGCGCCCAGCCCTCGTACGGGTTGTAGTCGCTGAACGTGGCCTGGGTTCGGGCGCTCAGGGTGACCTCCCTGTCCGGGTCGAAGATCACGAGGTCCGCGTCGGAGCCCGGCGCGATCTCCCCCTTCGGGGGTAGCAGCCGAACAGCTTCGCCGGCGCCGTCGCGATGAGCTCGACGAACCGGTTGAGGCCGATCCGACCCTGCCGAACGCCGAAGTGGTACATCAGGCCGGTCCGCCACTCGATCCCCGGCACGCCGTTCGGGATCTTCGGGAAGTTGCCCCTGCCCATCTCCTTCTGGCCCTCGAACCGGAACGGCGTGTGGTCCGTCGAGACCACCTGGAGCTCGTCGGTCCGCAGGCCCTTCCACAGCCGCTCCTGGTGCGCCGGCGTGCGCAGCGGCGGGCACATGACGTACTTCGAGCCGCCGAAGTCGGGCTCGGAGAGCTTCTCGTCCGTGAGCAGGAGGTAGTGCGGGCACGTCTCCGCGTACACGGGGAGCCCGCGATCCCGCGCCCGGCTGACGGCGTCGAGGGCCTCGGCGGCCGACAGGTGGACGACGTAGACCGGCACCCCGGCGAGCTCGGCGAGCGCGATGGCCCGCGCGGTGGCCTCGGCCTCGGTCACCGGCGGCCGGGTGATCGAGTTGTAGACCGGGTCGACGTTGCCGGCCGCGATCGCCTCCTTCTCGAGCAGGTCGATCACGGGACCGTTCTCGCAGTGCATGAGGACGAACCCGCCGTTCTCGGCGGTGCGTCGCATGGCCTTGAAGATCGTGGCGTCGTCGACCATGCGCGCGCCGGGATAGGCCATGAACATCTTGAAGCTCGGTGCGCCGTCGCGGATCAGCTCGTCGAGCGCCGGGAAGTACTCGTCGGGCAGATCGGTGATGACCTGGTGCAGACTCCAGTCCACCACCGCCTTCTCCTCGGCGCGCGCGTACCAGTCCCCGTGGGAGACGCGGGGGTCCTGTCCCTTCTCCTGGACGGGGAAGTCGATGATCGTCGTCGTCCCGCCGATGGCGGCGGCGACCGTGCCCGAGTAGAAGTCGTCGGCGGTGATCGTCCCCTTCAGCGGTGCGTCGAGGTGCGTGTGGGGGTCGACCCCGCCGGGGAGCACGAGCTTGCCGGCGGCGTCGATCACCCGGTCGGCCTGGACGTCGGGGAAGGACCCGATGGCCTCGATCCGCTCCCCCTCGACGAGGACGTCCGCCGTCGAAGGTCTGGGACGAGGTCACGACGCGACCGCCGCGGACGATCGTCCTCACGGTTCGCTCACCCGCTCGGTCTCGTCGAGGCCGATCAGCCCGGCGGCGGTCCGCCGGCCGATGCGCTCCATCTCGTCGGGCGTCAGCCCGACCGAGTTCAGGACGGTGACGAAGCGGTCGATGCCGCCCGGGACGTGCGGGTAGTCCGACCCGAACACGAGCTGGTCCGCCCCGACGGTGTCGATCGCGCACCGGAGCGCGGGCGCGTGCATCGTCACGGTGTCGTAGTAGACGTCGCGCATGATCTCCGACGGCGGCCGGTCGATCTTCTCCGAGCACTCGGGGAACTGACGGTAGTAGTTGTCGTAGCGCGGCAGGACGAACGGGATCGTCCCGCCGAGGTGGGTGAAGATCCACCGGATCCCCGGGAACCGGTCGATCGTTCCCGAGTACGCCAGCCGGCCCGACCGCGTACATCGTGTCCGCCATGAACCCCATGGCGAGCGCCATCGCGTACTCGCGGAGGCCGTCGGTGCAGCAGGCCACGGTGGGGTGGCAGAAGACCGTCGTCCCGCGGCGCGAGAGCTCCTCCCACACGGGCGTGAACCGCTCGTCGTCGAGGTTGATGCGGTCGATGTTGGAGCACACGACGACGCCCGACCATGTGCGGGAGCGCCAGCGCGCGGTCGAGCTCCTCCAGCGCGGCGTCGATCGACGGCAGCGGGATGCTGGCGAACACGCGGAGCCTGCCGCCGGCCGTCCCCGCGAGCTCGGAGAACTCGTCGTTGAGGTCGCGCGTGAGCGGGATGCGGAGCGACTCCGGGAACCGGAACACGTTCGGCGCCGAGACGGACAGGACCTGGATGTCGACACCGGCGGCATCCATCATCTCGATCCGGTGCTCGAGCGGGGGGAGGGGCTGGGGCACGGCGAGCCCCACCGCGCCGTCCTGGAGCACGATGAGGCGCCCGTCCTGGCGCGTGTAGTACGTGAACCCGCTGTCGGGTCGCCGGCAGGCGTCCAGGTACGAGTCCGGGTAGTGGTGCGAGTGCACGTCGATCAGTCCGCTCATCGGTTTCGGTCCTCGCGATCGCGTGCCGGGCTCACGAGTGCAGCCCGGCGTCCAGCAGCCCCTTCATCTGGGCGCCGTCGATCAGGACGTGCGCGCCGGAAACGTAGCTCGCCCGGGGGGAGGCGAGGAACGCGACGACGCTCGCCACCTCCTCGGCCTCGCAGATGCGTCCGAGGGGAAGCGTGCCGAGCACGATCCGGCGGGCCTCGTCCTGCGGGACGTCCCGGTCGAGCGCGAACCGCTTCTCGAGCCCGTCCCACCGATCGGTGTTCACCGGACCGGGGTTCACCGTGTTGATCCGCACGCCGAAGCGGCCGTACTGCTCGGCCAGCGCGCTCGCGACGTTGAGGTCGGCCGCGTTCGCGATCCCCGCGGTGAGCTCCCAGTACGAGGACTTGATCCCGTCGTTGCCCACCACCATGACGACGCTGCCCGAACCGCGCTCGCGCATGTGCGGAAGGATCACGCTGAGGCTGCGAACGTACCCCATGAACTTGAGCCCGACGCTGCTCATCCAGTCCGCCTCGGTCAACCCTTCCAGCAGCCCCCCCGGGCTGCTGCCGGCCGAGGTGACGAGGATGTCGACCCCGCCCAGCGCCTCGATCGCCTCGCTCATCGTGCGCTCGACGTCCCCCTGGACGCTCATGTCGCCCGCAAGCGGAAGGACCGTCCGCCCGGTGGCCTCGGCGAGCTCCTTGGTCGCGCGCTCCAGTCGGTCGCCGTCGCGAGCGGTCACGGCGACGTCACAGCCCTCCTCCGCCAGGATCCGTACCGTCTCGCGGCCGATCCCCTTGCTCCCGCCGGTCACGATGGCCTTCATCCCCGCCAGCCCCAGGTCCATGCCTCCCCTTCTCCCCCCGATTCGGCGTCGTCCCGACCCGCGTCTCACTCGATGACGAACAGCTCGTCCGTGTTGGTCACGTCCGAGAGCACCTCGCAGCCGGCCACCCCGACCGAGACCACGTCCTTCACCTGGAACCCGTAGGCGCCCGGGATGAGCAGCACGGGCTCGGTGCCGAGGACCATCCCGGCGCTGATCGCGGCGTCGTGGTACCGGCCGATGTACGGCTCCTCGTGGACGAACAGCCCGATCCCGTGACCGACGAAGCTCATCGGCTCCCACCCGAGGGCGTGGAACCGGTCGGCCACGCGGCCGTAGATCTGCGCGCCGCTCGCTCCGTCGCGGATGCCCTCCCAGATGAGGTCGCGGCAGGCGACGATGTTGGACCAGATCTCGCGCACCTCGTCCGATGCCTCCTGCACGACGGCGGTCCGGCAGATGCCCGCGTGGTAGCCGTCCAGCATGCCGAAGACCTCGAGCCGGACGAGGTCGCCGCGCTCGAGCGTCCTCGCGGTCGGCCCGACGTTCGGGTACTGGCTCCGCTCCCCGCTCGCGAGGATGAGCCACTTGAAGTCGTCGGCGCCGAGGCGGAACAGCCCGGTCGTGACGGCGCCGGCCAGATCCATCTCGCTGTCGCCGGGATGGACCGCCTCGAACGCCTCCTTGATCGCGCGGTCGGTGATGCGCGCGAGCCGGCGCATGAGCTCGAGCTCGCGCGGCGTCTTGGTCAGCCGGAGCCGGTTGAAGATCGGGTGCGCGGCCGCCCATCGGACCTTCGGCAGCGAGCGCCGACAGGCGCTCCATGTCCCGCGTCGGCAGGTAGTCGGTCTCCAGCCCGACCCGGGCACCCTCGAGGCCGAGGTCACGCAGCAGGGTGGCCAGGACCGGCATGGCGTCCTCGGCGAACTCCTCCCACACCCGGACGTCGGCCTCCGGCTCGAGCGAGCGAACCGTCGAGGCCTCCATGTCGACCGTGTACAGGGCGGTGCGGCCGTCGCGCGTGAGGACGACCGCCGCGTGCCGCCACCGCAGGACCGGCTGCGACGGGACGATGAACCCCGCGACGTAGGCGAAGTTCTCCGGCGACATCGCGATCAGGCCGTCGAGATCCTCGTCGGCCATCGCGGCCACGCACTTGTCGACGATGTCCTGGTTCATCCGGTCCTCCGCGGCGACGTCGGCGGTCCGGCGAGGGCGCCCGGCGGCTCCTCGCGAGGCGGAACCGATCGGGGCTGAACGGCGCGAGGTCGTGCATCGGCTCCTCGCCCGCCACGACCTCGGCCACCAGGCGTCCGGTGCCGGGGGCCAGGTGCAGGCCCTTCATGCCGTGGCCGGTGGAGAAGACGACGTTCGCGATGCGCTCGGAGCGGCCGATGACCGGCAGCCCGTCGGGCGTGCACGGACGGATGCCGCGCCACACCTCGGTCACCCGCGCGGCCGTCGATCCCGCGAAGCGCCCGGACGCCGGCGTTCAGCGTCGCCGCCACCCGCACGCGATCCACCCGCAGGTCGAGCCCGGTGAGCTGGAGCGTGCCGGCGAGGCGAAGGCGGTCCTCGAACGGCGTCGCGATGACCCGGGCCTCCTGGAGGTAGACGGGGAGCCGCGGGTCCGTGTCGGCCCGATCCAGGTCGAGGTGGTAGCCCTTTCCGCCCTCGATCGGGATCGAGAGCCCCGCCCGGCGGGAGAGCTTCGCGGCCCAGGCTCCGTTGGCGACGACGACCTCACGCGGCCGCACGTTGCCGACCGCCGTCTCGAGCGCCGCGATCCGGTCACCGTGCACGCGGAGGTCGAACACCTCGGCGTGGGTGAGGATCGTGGCGCCGGCGCTCCGTGCCGCCTCGGCCGCCGCCAGCATGAAGCGCTCCGGCTCGCACTGCGCCTCGTCCGGGTACAGGACGGCGCCGACGATGCGATCGGACAGCGCGGGCTCGATCCGACGAGCCTCGTCGCGGTCCAGGATCTCCGACTTGATCTCGTGCTCGGCGAGCGCCGCGGACTCGGACCGCCCGGCGGCGAAGGCGCCCTCCGTCTCGTACACGTTGATCGCGCCGAGCGAGCGGAGCCCCGTGTCGAGGCCCTCGGCCTCCAGCGCCTGATGGAGCTCGAGGCTCCGGATGCTCAGCTCGCGAAGGAGCGCCGTGCCGGTCCGGACCCGATCGGCGCGCGCGGCCACCATGAAGCGAAGGAGCCACGTGATGAGGCCGGGACGGGGGCGCATCGAGAACGGGCTGTCCCGGCGCAGCATGTGGCGCAGCCCCTCGCGGACCGCGCCCGGGGTGGCGAGCGGCGTGCTGTGCGCCGGCGACAGCAGGCCCGCGCTGCCGGCGGAGCATCCGGACAGGACGTCCCCCGCGCGCTCGAACACCACGGGCTCGAGCCCGCGGCGCGCCAGCTCGAGGGCGGCCATCAGACCCACCGATCCGGCGCCGATCACGGCGACGTCCGGCGTGCGCCAGCGTTCGGTCATCGGGCCACCGATCCGTCCAGGGGCGACGGGGCGCCGCGATCGGTGCGGGCGCGCTCGATCTCCTCGATCCGGCGGCGAAGCCCCATCCATTGGCTCCCCCCCACGGTGATCGGCGCGCGGCGGCCGAGCCCTCGGGCCCAGACGGCGCGATGGCCGAGCTCTGCCGCGAGGTCGAGGTCCGCGTGGTCCGGCGGCGGCGCGATGTCCAGGACGAGGCTCCGCGGGGGCAGCCGCTCGAGCATCTCGCGGCCGACCACCCGGGCGGGCACGGTGGAGAAGACCATCTGGAGATCCGGCGCGAGGTCCGGGAGCTCCTCGAGCGTGTGGGGCTGCGCGCCGTCCGCGCGGGCCGCGGCCCGCTGGACGGGGTTTCGCGCCGCCACGTGCAGCCGCGCCCCGAGATCGCGGAGCCGTCGCGCGAGGAGCGAACCGACCGTCCCGTAGCCGACGACGACGACGTTCGCGTCGTTGATCGTGATGTCCGTGTTCTCGATCGCGAGCTGGATCGCCCCCTCGACGATGGCCGGGGCCCGCAGGAGCATGAGCTCCCGGTCCGGGTCGTACTCGTGGAGCTCGACGCCGGCCGAGCCGGCGACGTCGCGAAGCTCCCGCGTCGCCCGGCCCAGGAAGAGATGAGCCTGCGGCGCGAGCACCGAGAAGAAGGACGCGTCGGCCACGATCGGCTCGGCGGCGTGCGGCGCGTACACCTGGAGCCCGACGCCCAGGGGGATCGGGAAGAACACGTAGTCGGCGCCCTGGGCCGCCGCCGCGGCGGAGCGCTCCAGGCGCACGCCGGGGATCCCGCCATCCGGCCATGGGAGGCCGAACGCGGCGACGTCCGCGCCGGTCCCGGCGGCGAGCCGGGCGATCTCGGGGTCCCGTTCGTCGCCACCGATGACGGCGATCCGCCGGCGCTCCCAGGGCACCGCGGGCGCGGGCGCTTCCGTCACTCCTCGTCCTCCGCGAACAGCTCGATGCGATTCCCGTCGGGGTCCGCCACGTACACCGTCAACCCGTACGGCCCGGGCCCCGGCTCCTTGAGGATCACTGCGCCGGCCGCGCGGGCGCGCTCGGCCAGCGCTCGGACGTCCGACACGCGGAACGCGATGTGCTCGACGGCGCCCCGCTCGCCCGGCGCCCCGTTCGTCAGCCCGAGCCCCTGGTGGGTCACGGTGAGCGGACGCCCGTCGGTGAACTCCTCGCGCTTGCGGACGGTGAACCCGAGCAGGTCCACGAAGAACCGCTCCGCCGCCGCCAGGTCCGACGTCTGGAGTAGGAGGTGGTGAAGGCCCGCCGGCCCTCCGGACGCGCTCACGGATGAACGTCCGTGCGGTCGATCCCCAGCAACCCACCGCGGCCCCAGGTCTCCTTCGTCATCTCACGAAACGTCACCTGGACGGCTTCGCGCCGCGCGTCGGCCGCCTCGACGAGCAGGTCCGTGATGCCCGCGATGACCTTGCGCTTCTGCTCGAGCGTGCGCCCCTCCAGCCACTCGATCGTCACGTTCGGCATCCCATCCCCTCTTAATAGAGCAGAATATCCTACCTTTAACCCAATTCTCCAACCGCCTGTCCGTCCCGGGCTCGGGACCCGACGCCGTCACGCAGGTACTCGGCCAGCTCCTCGGATCCCATGCCGGACAGGCCGAGCCGCTTCAGCGTGAGGCCCTCCTCCCGGTAGTCGCGACCGCTCAGCGCGCCGCCGATCGTGATCAGCGCGTCCATGAGCGGCGTCGGCACGCGCCGCGAGCGGCCGAGCTCGGCCCACGGCACCAGCCCCCACCCGACGTCCTCGTGCAGGTATCGGTGGTCGAGCGTCGGTCGGGCCCTTGATCCACCGGTTCGGCGCGCTGTCCTGCAGCGCCGCGAACGCCGTCCCCACCTCGGCGGCGCTCGCGGTCGTGTAGCCCATCTCGGCGAAGACCTGCACGAACGGACGCGTCCGGACGCCGAGCGCGGCCGCGACGGCGCGCCGCTCCTCGTCGAGCCGGTCGATCACCGCGCCGACCGACGGCGTCGTCCCCTCGTAGTAGAAGAGGTACTCGCCGCGTGTGTGTTCGACCCATCCGGCGTTGCAGATGATCTGCGGGGGGTGCTCGACGGCGTTGATGTCCAGGAACGCCGTCTCCAGGACGTCGGCCGCCGGGACGACGCTCGGGTAGATCGGGCGAACCAGCTCCAACAACTCGTCGCGGTGACGGCCGGGAAACGCCGCGAACGGCAGGGCGGGCATCACCCCCATCACGTTCACCGCTGCGGGGCCCTGCATTCGGCAGGCGTAGCTCAGCGTGCTCACCTCGGCGGTGCGCACGTCCGTCCGCCCGCTTAGGCGGTGGATCTCGTGGCACAGGAACAGCCCGCCGCCGACGTGTCCCGGGTTCAGGAACACGGCGCTGTCCGGCGGAAGCAGGTCCGCGAGCGAGGCCGCGTACGACGGCAGCGCCAAGAGTGGAGCGGTCACCATCACCAGGTCGGCGTCGCCGATGGCCACCGCCAGGTCGTCGGTGACGACCGGCAGCTGAACGAACCCCTCCCCCGCCGCCCCAGTGAGCTCGAGCCCGCCGCGCTCGATGATCGGCTCGATGCGCGCGCGCGTCCGGTTGAACAGCCGCACGTCGAACCCGCGCCGCGCGAGGTCCGCCGCGGCCGCGCAGCCCCCGTTGCCCGCCCCGAGCACCGCGACCGAACGGACCATCAGGATGCAGGCTCGACTCGGTACTCGGCGACCTTGTCCATGTCGAGCTCGACGCCGAGCCCCGGCGTCGACGGGACGATCAGACAACCGTCGCGGTACTCGAACGGCTTGGTGACGATGTCGTCGAGGTACATCCTGCCGGCCATCTGCGTCGGCGGGTTCTCCCGAAGCGACGTGATTGGGAAGACGCCCGCCTCGGTCACGGCGGCCGTGGAGGCGACCAGGTGGAGGTTCCCGGCGTTGCCGACCCCGGTCTCGTGCGACCCGTTCACGTTCAGCGGCAGCCCCGCCGCCTCGGCGACGGCCGCCACCTTCTTCGCCTTGAACAGGCCGCCGGGCTTCGTCGTGTAGAGGGAGATCATGTCGGCGGCGCCGCGCTCGGCGATCTCGAGCACGTCCTGCGGCGTCCACGCGCTCTCGTCCGCCATGATCGGGACGTCCACCGCATGCGCCACGCGGGCCATCCGCGCGATCCCTTCCACCGGCTGCTCCGCGTAGCGGATCCCGTACTCCTGCATTCGCCGAAGGATCGCGATGGCGTACTTCGGCGTCGGCCAGCCCTGGTTGGCGTCGACGACGATGTCGCGGTCGGGCCCGATCGTCTCGCGCACCTCGCGCACGATGCGCACGTCGTAGGTGGGGTCGCGCCCGACCTTGATCTTGATCGTCCGGATCCCCTCGGCGACGGCGGCCGCCGCCTCGGCGGTGGCCTCCTCGTACTCCATGAATCCGAGGCTGTGCGCGATCGGGACCTCCTCGCGCACCAGCCCGCCGAGCAGTTGGTAGGCTGGAACCCCGAGCGCCTTGCCCTTGATGTCGTGCAGCGCCTCGTCGATCGCCGTCTTCGCGTAGGGGTAGCCCTTGACCGCGAGGTCCATCCGGCGATGCAGGGCCTCGAGATTGAACGGATCCTCCCCGACCAGCGCCGGCACGAGGATCGACTCGATGACCCGCACCGTGACCTCGGGCGACTCGCCGAAGTAGCGACCGTAGTCGCCGCCCCACTCCTTGATGACCGTGGCCTCGCCGAGTCCCTCGACGCCCTCGTCGGTGAACAGGCGGACGATGACGTACCGCCCGAGCTCCGCGCCCGGGAACGCCATGCGGTGCAAGCGGCGCCACGGAAGCGCCACGCTGATCGTCTCGACGCCGGTGACCTTCACGCACCCCTCCCCATTGGGCGACGAGGACGCCGGCCCGTCCGGCGTCCTCGTCCCCGAGCGTCCTCCTACGACTGTGGCGCGGGGATGTTGCCTGCGAGCACGTCCTCCGCGGTCACCGCTCCCCCGAGCAGCTCCGTGGCGATCTCCATCGGCCGGGTGTCGACGACGTCTTCGAACGCCAGGTCCAGCGCCGACTCCTCAACCAGCCCGGAGTCGTACCCGACCTCGATGATCGTGCGGATCGCCTCCTCGTCCATGACGTCGGTGTTGTACGGCCACACCGAGTACTGGCGCGCGAAGTCCCAGTTGGTCTGGACGATCGCCTCGTCGACCCCTCCCTCGATGTAGGTGTCGACCGCGGCCTTGTACTGGTCGAAGTCGGACGCGAGCACGCGGTTTGAGTACAGGGTCGCCGCGCACCACCGCCCTGCCAGGTCGGTGTTCTCGTCGAGCCACTCGGTCTTGGCGAACAGGATGTTGGCCAGGAAGTCCGCGTCCTCCGCCGTGACGCTCAGCACGGTGACGGCGTCCTCGCCGACCTGCGCCACCAGGTCCGGCAGCTCGAACAGGTCCACCGAGCCCACGTCGACCTCGCCGGCCGCGAGCGCCGCCAGCCGCTGGCTCCCGTCGCCGAGCACGGTGACGTTCTCGAGGTCGCTCACCGTGATCCCCATGTTCTTCTCGCGGAACACGAGGTTCATGATGAAGTTGACCAGGCCGCCGGGGCTGTCCACGGCCACCCGGATGTTCGGATCCGTGATCTGGTCGAGCGACGTGATCGCGCTCGTGAGCCCGGCGAGCTGCTCGGTGCTGTCGACCTGCAGCGGGCAGAACGCCTTCACGTCCTGGCCCTGCCCGATGAGCTGGATGACCTGCGTCATGCCACCGGACATGAGGTCGGCCTCGCCGGACACCAGGACCTGCGCGGCCGTGCCCTCGTCCTCGAACTCGGTGAGCGTGTTCTCCGGCGCGAGCCCGAACTGGTCGCCGAACAGATCGACGGCGTGGAACTGCCCGACGTACGCGTTCCCGGTCGAACTCGTCACCATGTGCACCGGCTGGGCGCCGCTGTCTCCGTCTCCGCCGTCGCCGTCGTCGCTACACGCGGCCGCGACCAGGGCGAGGACCCCCGCCAGCGCGAACACCCGAAGCATCTTCTTCACGACCCACCCCCCAAGGTTCGGCGATCTGCTTACCGGAAGAACCCCTTCCCCAAACGTGCCCCCCTCTCCGTCCTGTGGCTCACCCCGACTTCCATCGGAGGAGTCGCCATTCCACGATCCGGGCGAGACCCATCGTTCCCGCGGCGATGATCGTGATGAAGAAGACCGATGCGAGCAGCTGGCTCATGTCGAACGAGCCCGCGGCGTTGCGGATCACCAGGCCGAGGTTCTGCGTCCGGAAGAACAGGTCCGCGAGGATCGCCCCCTGGACCGACCGCCCGAGCCCGATCCGGAGCCCGGTGATGATGTACGGGCTCGCCCACGGCAGGATCACCCGCGTGTACATGCCTAGGCGACCGACCTCGAACGCCCTGCCCATCTCGATGACCGCCGCCGGCACCTCGCGGATGCCGGTGGCCGTGTTGACGATGATGACGAAGACGTTGAACAAGACGACGAGCACGACCTTCGCCTTGAACTCCAGGCCGAAGTACACGGCGATCACCGGGATGAACATCGCGATCGGCACCGAGAACGAGGCGCTCACCACCGGGTCGAACACGTCCGACCAGCGCTTGGAGACCCCGAGGATCGTGCCGAAGCTCACGCCGACGACGGCGCCGATCACGAACGCGACCGCGGCGATCGACAGCGTCCCCAGCGTCGCCCGGATGAGGTCGCCGCTGCCGAGCTCGTGCCACAGGTCCGGCAGGACCTCGGAGGCCGGGACGATGGCGATGAAGGCGCCGCTGCGTCCGATCAGCTCCCAGATCACGAAGAACAGCCCGATGGACAGCCCCCAGCGGGCGAGCTTGCCCCGGTCGACCCGCCGGAACCGGCGGGCACGAGCCCGGCGCTGCGCCGCCTTCGTGGGCTCGGACACGGTCACCGCCCCTCCATGGCCCGGGAGGCGGGACGGAGCCGGCGCTCCAGCCGCTTCAGGACCTCGTTGACGCCGACCGCGATCGCCACGATGAGCAGGACGAGCGCGTAGTACAGGTCGAGCCGCCGGGGAGAGCTCGAGAACGTCTCCAGCAGCCGCCCCGTTCCGCGTAGGACCCAGAGCTCGGCGATCACCATGCCCTTCATCGCCATGCCGAAGCCCAGGCGCACGCCGGCCACCACGAACGGCGCGGACGCCGGCAGGTACACCCTCGTGGCCATCCGCCACGGGCGCGTGCCGAACGCGCGAGCGGTCTCGCGGAGCTCCCGGTCGACGTAGCGGACACCGGCGGCGGTGTTGATGATCGGGAAGAAGACCGCGAACAGGATGACGACCCAGGTCCGGTACCAGAACCCGATCCCGACCGCGACGATGATGATCGGAAGGAGCGACTCCTTGCTCGTCACGAACAGCGTGTTGACGTACGGAGCCAGCAGGTCCTCGGCGACCCCGAACCGACCGATCAGGACGCCGAGCGGGATCGCGAAGATCAGTGCGATGAAGAAGCCGACGATGAGCTGCTGGAGCGTTCCGAGAAGCGAGGCGGCGTAGCCCTCAGTGAAGATCTCGACGAGCCCGTTGAGCGTCGCCGGGATCGTCGGCAGGAAGAACGTGCCCTTGACCACCGCCGTGACCTGCCAGGCCACGAGCAGGGCGGTGTAGAACACCGCGCGCAGGAACCACTTGTTCCCGAGGACCGCGCGCATGCGCGAGTGCGGCTCCTGCCGCTCTTCCGCGCCGTGGGTCGACAGCGGCGCGTCCTCGGTGAGGAGCTCGTCCGGAACGAGGAGGTCGCGCGCCTCGGGATGCGTGCTCATCCCTCCACCGACGCCCCCGAGCGGAGCTCCTCCCAGATCTCCTGCTTGAGACGGCCCATCTCGGCGGACCCGCGGATGTCGTCCATCCGCGGACGGCCGAAGGGGACCTCGAGGATCCGGGAGACCTGGGAGGGACGCGCCCGCATGACGACGATGAGGTCTCCGAGGTAGAGCGCCTCCTCGATGTCGTGCGTGACGAAGATGACGGTCTTCTGCGACTGCTCCCAGATCTTCAGCAGCTCGTCCTGCAGGAGCATCCGGGTCTGGTCGTCGACGGAGCCGAAGGGCTCGTCCATGAGCAGAATGCTCGGCTCGATCGCCAGCGCGCGCGCCAGCCCGACGCGCTGCTGCATGCCCCCCGAGAGCTGGGCCGGGTAGTAGCGCTCGAAGCCCTCGAGGTCGACCATGCTGATGACCGCCTCGGCCCGCCGACGTCGCTCCTCTTTGCCCACGCCGAGGTTCTCGAGCCCGAACTCGACATTGCCCTGGACCGTGCGCCAGGGCAACAGGTTGAAGTGCTGGAAGACGAACCCGCGATCGAGCGACGGGGTGCGGACCCGCTCGCCGGCGATCACGACGTCGCCCGAGTCGGGCGCGATCAGGCCGTCGACGATGCGCAAGAGCGTCGACTTTCCGCAGCCGCTCGGCCCGACCAGGCACGCGAACGTCCCGGCCTCGAGCGAGAACGACACGTCGTTCAGGACCTTGAGGTCGCCGTCGCCAGCCTGCTTGGGGAAGGACTTGTTGACGCCGCGGACCTCGACGGTGCCCTGCACCCGCACCTCTACCGGTCTTAACGTACGAACTTAATACATCCAGGACCGTACCGAAGGTTTGGCGACCGAGTCAAGCCGGGCCGCGGCACGGAGCCCGGCCACCTGACCTTCAGTTCCAGCCCTCGGGCGGGCACGGACACTCTCCGACGAAGTCCCACTGATAGGTGACGCTGTCGTCCGGCTCGCCGAGGAACGCCGTATCGGTCCACATGCCCTCGAGATGCATTCCGTCCGCCGTCCGCGGACCGATCTGATCACGGCTCATGTCCAGGAACACGGCGTAGCCGACGGGCTCCATCGTCGTCGGCTCGTGCTCGTAATTGCATTCCCAATGCATCTCGACTTCCGGCCCGACCTGGTTTCCCAGGTCACCGTAGATGGGCGTGATGGATCCATTGCCCGTGTAGTTCAGCTTCTTCCCGTTCTGATAGAGCATGATCATGCCATCCGCCTGAAGCGTAACCGGCTCGACCCAGAACCGAGAGCAGTAATACGTCGCGTCGGGCTCGTCGTGTCCCTCGAAGCTGTACGTGACCTCGCCGACGAAGTCGTACTCGAGAGCACTGACCGCTTCGGGGTTGATCGTGAAGGTGCCCTCCATGTCGATCGTGTATCCCCCCGACCCAAAGGGGTCGGACCAGGTCTCCTCCGCGTGCGCCGTCCCGCTGATCGTCGTTGGGATGAGGTCGCACGACCGCTGCGTCGTGATCTTGTACGACCCCTTCACCGTCGCCTTCGAACTCGGACCGTCCCCCGTTCGCGCCACGGCGTGGTTCGAGAGCACGACGTAGAAGAGGTCGACGTCCTCGGTGGGTTCGTCGAGGCAGAGCGTGACCTCGTGTCCGGCCGGGGTCAGCCGGACCCACTGCTTGCCGCCGCCCCCGTTAAGCCGGCCGAGGATGTCGAGATCGGCGTTGCCCGCGTTGGTGAGCGACCCGACGTCGATCCTGATCTGGTGGATCTTGCCGTCCGCCACGGTGAACTGGTCGTATTGGGCGGCGAGGGCGACGGCGTTGGCGCCATAGGTGGTCGTGTTCTTCGAGGCCTTCCCCTGCGTCAGGCTGAACGTCTTCATCGGCTTGTGCTGGTTTCGAGGGAAGTTGGCGCGATCGGTCACCAGCTGCCACGTCTCATCCTCGAGGCCGGACGAGGTCTTGGGCTGGTAGGGCTTCGGCTGGAGATTCGTGACCGCGAAGTCGCGGAAGAAGGACTTGGCGGGAAGGCTCTCGTCGACGATGGCGTCGAACTCCTCACGCGTCGTCGCCGGCTCGAGGGCCTGCCAGGTGCTGAACACGCTCGGTGCCCCCATGCCGGCGTGCAGCTCCTGGAAGAGCGGCCAGACCCAGGCCCCGTACTGATGGGCGTCGGGGACGAAGTCGGGGTCCTCGTACGCCAGCAGGGATCGGTTGTTCTTCTGGAACTCCTTCGCGAAGAAGTCGTAGGTCTCCTTCGTCGTCACGTTTCGCACGTATTCCCACTCCGCCCATGTGGCGCTCGCCTCGACATACCAATGCGTGAACGCCGGCGCGTTGTGCGCGAACTGCAGGACATGGAAGAACTCGTGCGCCAGGTCCGCCAGGATGCTCTTGCTCTGGAGGCGGCCCCGCGACAGGAGCAGGAAGCCGCTGCTCGCCTCGGGTCGCCCCTCGACGCCGAACGGCCACGTCGGAACTGCGGCCGCCACCTCCGACGATTCGTCGATCCCGTGGCATTGGTCATCGCGATCGACGCACTGCGTGGTGCCGAGCACGTAGATGTCGATCTTCCCGCCATCGCCGTTGTCGTCGCCCGTATCCGGGAGCGGCAGACCCATGCCGCCCGGCTCCGGAGCGGTCATGGACGTCCAGAGCCCGGAGGCCAGCGACAGGACCCGGTCCTGGTTGGCCTTCGCCGCGTCGGCCGAGCTCGCGCACACCCACACGCGGAACCCCGTCTCGGCGGGCTGGTCGGCCTGGTCCTTCGGCCACCATTGATTCGGAGCTTGACAGTCCGACTCGCCGGCGCCGGTCGAGACGTGATACGCGAGTGGGGAGGAGGTCGTTCGACTCGGTGCGGCCGGTCCCCCCACGGCGGGCGTCGGCACCGCCAGCAGGACGATGACCGCGCCGAGCGAGCCCAGAAGTCGACGCCGTGCCCCGATCCGTGAGGCGCCCCGTTGCCCGACCACACGTCGGCTCATCCCGCCTCCCTCGAGCGCGCTCACCGACCGTCTCGCGCGGCAAGATGAGTCTCGCTCGCGCGTCAATGGGTCCGACGTGACCTCCATCACCGTTCCCGCGTGTCCTTCGCCACGCCGGCGATGCGGACCGGTCGTTCTTCGCCCGGCTCTCTGGAAGTGTGGACCGCCTCTGAGCTGCTATGGCATCATGATGCCATGAGAACCACCCTGGACATCGACGACGACCTTCTCCGCGCGCTCCTTGCCAGGCACCCCGGCGTGTCCAAGCGCGAGGCCGTCGAGCGAGCCATCGGCGAGTACCTGTCGAAGGACGCCGCCGCCAGGACGATCGCGCTCCGCGGGTCGATCGACATCGAAGACGTCTCGGCGGACCTGCGGCGGGCCGATCGCCACACGTGAGGCTGCTCCCCGACACGTCGGTGTGGGTCGACTACCTCCGGGGTAAGGACGAGGACACGGTCGCCGAGCTCGACCGGTACCTGGAGCGTGAGTCCGTCCTCGTGTGCGGACCGGTGATCTCGGAGCTCCTCGCCGGCACGGCTGGAGACCACCAGGAGGCGCTCTGGCTCGGCATCGGGAGCCTGCCCTGGGCCGCGATCGACCAGCCGGCGTGGCGCTCGATCGGCGAGGTCGCAGGCGAGCTGCGCCGCGCCGGGATCTCCGTCCCGCTCACCGACGTGGCGATCGCGGTCGCGGCCTCCGGAGCCGAGGCCGCGCTCTGGACGAGGGACACCGACTTCGAGCGGATCCAGACGTTCCTGCCCGGACTCGCCCTGCACCAGCGCGCGTCGTGATCGCGAACGTCCCCGGGTCGGCCATCGCGTCAGGCCACCATCGCTCCCGGTAGTCTTCGGCCGCATCGGCGGAGGATGGGTGGCGTGCAGCTCGACGACGAAGAGAGCGCGGGAGCGCCGGCGCTCGCCCCGCTTCTGCAAACGTTCTCCCCCCTGGCCCTCCACGTCCGGCGGCCGCCCGGACCCGTCGTCGGGCGCCCCGTCGAGCTGACCGCGATCGAGCAGGAGATGTCCTCGGTGGCCTCGCGCGGCCTGGCCGGCCTGAGCGTCGAGGGCGAGCCGGGGATCGGGAAGACCCGGCTCCTGCTCGCCGCGATCGACATGGCGAACGCGCGCGGGCTCACCACCGTCGCGGTCGCCGCCGACGAGGAGCTGAGCGGCCCGTTCCTGCTCGCGCGCTCGATCGTCGGCTCGCCCGACGCGCTCGCGGCGGCCGAGGGCACCCCGGCGGCCGACGCCCTCGCGCGCTGCATGGACGCGATGTCGGGACAGGACGACCCGAGCCTCGCGAGCCTGGCGCCGGACCGCAAGCTCCTGCGGACCTACGACCTCGCCGCGGTCGCGATCCGCGACCTCGCATCCCGAAGACCACTCGCGCTCTTCGTCGACGACCTGCAGTGGGCCGACGACGACAGCCTGCGCCTGGTCCGCTACCTCGTCCGCGCCGACTCGGCGAGCCCGATCTTCCTCATGGTCGCGATCCGGCCCGAGGAGCTCGCGCTCGTCACCGAGGCCGTGAACCTGCTCGCCGACATGGACCGCCTCGGCCTGGTGCGGCGGCTCACGCTCAGCCGGTTCACGCAGGTCGAGACGCGCGAGCTGCTCGAGCAGGTCCTCGGCGCGCCCGGTGAACGCGGCGAGCGCCGCGGCGATGCACGCGCAGGCCGAGGGCGTCCCGTTCATCGTCGGCGAGATGGCGCACGCGTACCGCGACGGCGGCCTGATCCAGCAGATCGACGGCATCTGGACGCTCGCGCGCAACGCCGAGCGCCTGGTCCCCTCGGCGGTCCGCACGATGATCTCGCGCCGCGCCGCGCACCTGCCGGACGCGACGAAGGACTCGCTCGCGTACGCGGCCGTCCTCGGGCGGCGCTTCAGCCTGAAGGACCTGTACGAGGTCGAGCTCCGCGTCGTCGAGAACCCGCCGACGATGGAGGACCTCGCCGCCTCGCTCGCAGCCCGCCGTCGCCGCCGGGCTGCTGACCGAGCACGGCGCGAGCTCCGCCGCCGACTACAGCTTCCCGCACGAGCAGATCCGCGAGTTCGCGAGCGGCCGCCCTGCCGGCGACCCGCCATCGCGCGATCCACGCGGCGATCGTCGAGCTGCTGCTCGCCGGCGATCCCTCGCCCGAGAGCCTGCCGCTGCTCGCGCACCACGCGAAGGCCGCCGGCGACGCCGACGTGTGCGTCAGGTTCTCGCTCGAGGCGAGCAAGAACGCGCTCGCGGCCAACGCGCCCGAGGAGGTCCTGCGGGTGGTCGAGGTCGCCCTGCCCTCGGCCGCGACCTCGAAGGACCGCGTCGCGCTGCTCGAGGCGCGGGACCAGGCGCTCGACATGCTCCGGCGCCCCGCCGACCGGATGGAGGGGCTCGCCGAGCTCGGCGCGCTCGCCGAGGCGCTCGGCGACACCGCGCTCGAGGTCGACGTCCGCCTGCGACGCGCGGCGGCCCTTCGCACCGCCGAGGAGGAGGACCGCGCCGCCGTCCTCGCCCGCGAGGTCCGCGAGCTCGCGGTCTCGCGCGGCGACGCGCGGATGGAGCTCGCCGCCTGCCTGGAGCTCGGACAGGACGTGCTCCACGCGGCGATCGGCGAGAGCTACGACCCGGCGGCCGAGGAGGTGGACCTCGACGCCGCCGAGGAGCCGTACCGGCGCGCGGTCGAGCTCGCGCGCGAGCTCGGGGACGACGCGAGCCTCGCCGCGGCGCTCCGCGAGATCGCCGTGATCCTCGTCGGCCGGATCCGCGAGTGGTTCGTGAGCGTCATCGACGCCGGCGAGCACATGCCGTACATGGTGCGCATCGCGGCCGGCGAGGCGATCGAGGACATCGTTCCGGAGACTCCCGATCGGGCCGATCGACGCCGAGGCGCGCGAGCTCCTCGAGGAGGCGCTCGAGCTGTTCGAGCGGCTCGGCGACCGCCGGGGCGCGATGTCCTCGATCATCGCGATGGGGTACCTGAACTGGGCCGCGGACATCCACGTCGGCGCGAACGCGGCCCGGCACATCGAGGAGATCCGCCGCCTCGTCTCGCGCAGGGAGGCGTTCACGAACGAGAGCGAGCGCGCCGCGTTCGAGGCCCAGATGCTCTACGGGGTGCACGTGTTCGCGCGCGCGAAGGTGATCCCCGACCTCGCGATCTCGCGCGGCGAGCTCGCGTACGAGCAGGCGCGGGAGATCGGCGACCGCGCGCTCGAGTTCCTCGCGGCCGGCGGGACCGCGCTCGCGCACCTCGACGTCGGCGACGTCGCGGAGGCCAAGCGCTGGGCCGACCGGGCCGCCGCGACCGCCGCCGAGAGCCCGACGCCGCTTCGCGCGCGCCGGCTCGAGACCTGGCGCGGGCTGACGCTCGCCGCCGAGGGCGACGCGGCGGGCATGCGCCGGCACCTCGAGCGCGCCGTCGCGCTCGCCGCCGAGCAGGGCCTGCCGGCCGGGCGCGCGCGAGGCCCTCGCGCAGCTCGCGCTCACGGCCGCGCGGATGGGGTCCGAGCTCGGCGACGACGAGCTCCTGGACCTCGCCGAGCGCTCGGCGGGCGAGGTCGACCAGATCGCCCGCGGGCTGCCCGGTCACCCGCCGTGGGGCGCGCAGGCCGACGCCGCGCGCGCCCGCGTCGCGCTCGCGCGGGGCGAACTCGAGCGGGCGCAGGAGCACGCGCGCTCGGCGATGAACGCGCTGCAATCGGCACGCCACGAGGACCTGCACCTCGACGTGGTGCTCGCCGATGGCCGCCGCGTTCCGGGCGGCCGACGCCCCGGAGTGGCCCGCGGACGTGCCAGATGGTCCAGATCTATCTCGCGATGATCGGGCAGCGGACCCTCGACGAGGACGTGCGCGTGCGCTGGTTCCGCGGCCCGGTCGGGCGCGAGCTGACCGAGCTCGCCGGGCCGCTCGACCAGACGTCGGCGCCGGCCGAGGGCGACGGCCGCTCGAGGGCGAGGACGCCGCGCTGCTTCGCAACCTGATCCAAGGGCGGACGAACGAGGAGATCGCCCAGGAGCTCGGGATCGACGAGCAGGCGGTGGTGCGCCGGCTCGGCGAGCTGTTCACCCGGATCGGCGCGTCCTCGCGGGCCGAGGCGACCGCGTTCGCGTTCCGGGAGCGGGTGCTCTAGCGATGCTGCGGGCGCGCGTGGACCGGCACCGGTGCGTGGGGGCGGGGACCTGCATCACGATCGCGCCCACCGCGTTCGACTGGCACGAGGGCGACTACGGCAAGGCCGGCGTGATCGAGCCCGAGAGCGTCGAGGAGGAGCTCCTGCGCGAGGCGGCGCTCGCGTGCCCCACCGCCGCGATCGTGATCGAGGAGGTCGAGGAGCTCCTGCCGTGGCAGCTGCGCGGCAAGGAGGCGCCGCGGCGGGTGGAGAAGACCTTCATGTTCACCGACATCGAGGGCTCGACGAGCCTGGTCGAGGCGATGGGCGACGAGGTGTGGCAGGGCGTGCTCCGCTGGCACGACGAGACGCTGCGCTCGCTGTTCGCCGAGCACAAGGGCGAGGAGGTCGTGGCGACCGGCGACGGCTTCTTCGTCGGGTTCGACTCCCCCGACGAGGCGCTCGCGTGCGCGGTGGCGATCCAGCGGCGGCTCGACGAGCAGCGCCGGCTCCAGGGCGTTCGCGCCGAAGGTGCGGATCGGCGTCCACGCCGCCGGCGCCACGCAGGTGGGGCGGAACTTCTCCGGCAAGGGCGTCCACCAGGCGGCGCGGATCGCGGCCCTCGGCCAGGGCGGCGAGATCGTCTCGAGCAGGGAGACGGCCGCCGGGTCGCGGTTCCCGACCTCGGAGCCGAGGACGGTCACGCTTCGCGGCACGTCCGAGCCGGTCGAGATCGTCACGGTCTCCTGGAGCTGAGCACCACCACTACGACGGTGGCCGGACCCGAGCCCGCTATTCGCCCTCCTCGAGGGCCGAGCGGGCGATGTGGGCCCGAAACGCGTCGAGATCGTCGAGGCGGGACCCGAGGATCCCCAGGACCCTGCGGTCGTCGACCCGTTGGTACCCGTGGACCAGCAGGTTGCGGAACCGAGCCATCTCCTGCAGCGCCGGCACCTGCTCGGAGGGAAGCACTCCGGCCTCGCCGAGGACCGCGAACGCGTCCGCGAAATCGGACGGGGCCCGGAAGCCTTCCGAGGCAATGACGTGCTGGGCCGCGTCGATGCAGATCTCGATCGCGACCACGAAACGGTACTTCACCCCCGCGAGGCGGTCGGGATCGGCCATCAGCTCCTCGGGTGAGACGGACGCCAGCCGGCGGAGGTGCTCGAGCTCCTCGCCGAGCCGGTCCAGCAGGCTGCGGAGGCGGCCGGGGTCCACCATCAGCGTCGCCCCTCGGCGATCTCGCGGAGCATGCGGTCGTCCATCGGCACGGCGTGGATCTGGAAGTCGAAGAACTCGCGGAACGTGCGGCTCTCGAACGCCACCCGCGCCGGCTCGTCCCGCGAGAACAGGACGATCCGCTGCCGCACCACCCGGCCCTTGATCGGAAGCGGTGCGTCGTTCAGCACGAGGACCTCGATGCCCCCCACGCCCGAGGCCTCCGAAAGCCTCCCGGCCAGCTCGAGCGAGAGATCGAGGTACCGCTCCGACGGGGCATCGGGCTCGAGGTAGACGGCCACGTCGACATCGCTGTCGGGACCCGCGCTCCCTTCGGCGAGCGAGCCGAAGAGATACGCGAACACGACGGGTGTTCCCTCGAAGGAGCCCGACGCGGCTCCGCGGAGTCGGTCGAGCCTGTCCATGGCGGCCATCATCGCACGCGACCTGCGCGCCCCGAGCCATCCGGCACCGTGCACCTGCTCCGAGCACTGCCTGACTGAGGGCGACGGGACCGTTCCGTGGACGGGCCTATGGCGGCTCCGATGGCAGCTGCCGTAGCCCGAGCTCGCCCGCGGTCTCCCAGAGCCGGCGGTCGAAGCACGCGAACGTGACGGTCCCGCCCGGCGGGGTGATCGCGAGCGCCGAGGCGACGTGGATCGCGTCGGAGGCGCGAAGCCGGCGTTCTCTGGCGAGGGCGACCGCCTGGCGGGAAATGCGCTCGTCGAGCTCGACCACGGCCATGTCCTGCCAGGCCTCGTCGAGGTCGCGCAGCATCAGCGAGACCTGACCGCGACGGGTCCGCCCCCCGCGATCGGCCCGCACGAAGGCCGCCCCGCACTCGACGTACGCGAGCCTCGACGATGCCCGGACGCCGGCGTCCTGGACCGCATGCACCACCACGTCCCGGCCCGGTTCGTCGAGGAAGAGCTTTGCCAGCGCGCTGGAGTCCAGATACAGCGTCAGCGCCGGTCCTCGCCGATGTACTCGGAGAGCGGTGGTCCGGGGCTGAGCCGGTGCACGCGAGCCGGCACCGCAAGCGGCGTTCCCGACCACGTCACTCGCCCCTCGGACATGAGCGACGCGACGTGCTCGGGGATACCGACCGGGACGATGCGCGCCACGGGGCGGCCGCGGTCGGTGACCTCGATCGTCTCGCCGGACCGGACGCGCCCGAGGTAGCGGCTCAGCGAGGCCTTCAGCTCACGAACGCCGACCCGGTCCATGTAGTCACAATAGGCGCGAAGTAGTCTCACGACAAGCCTCCGCGAGCACGATATCGCTCGGGTCTGACACCTTCGGCGTCAGATCGATAGGGCCAGCCTAAGGGCGATCATCCTTGCCTTCCGGAGGACCTTGGTAAAGGATAGCTCGCAACCTTTACCTAGACAGTGAGCTGGGAAGGGATCGGGATGCGAGGAACGTTCGTACGACGGACGTGGGAACACGACCCCACGCTTCATGCGCCACCGCGTTACCGCCGGGCGTGCTCGTACGACGCCCTCATCCCCTCGCCAGTTGCGATGCTCTCCATCGAGCTCCCCGGGTCCGTTGCCGGGGCCGTGTCGGAAGCCGAGAAGGTCATCGCCGACCTGAACGCGAGCCCCGGCCAGGAGCTCGCCCCCCTCGCCCGGCTGCTCCTGAGGACCGAGTCGATCGCCTCGTCCAAGGTCGAGGGGCTTCAGGTCGGCACTCGTGGCCTGGCCCGGGCCGAGGCCAACGAGGCCACCGGCCGTCGGATCGGGGGCGACGTGGCGGAGGTGCTCGGGAACATCGACGCGATGCAGTTCGCCATCGAGGAGGCCTCGGCCGGTGGATCACTCTCGACTCGCTCCCTGACCGCCATCCACCGGGTCCTGATGACCCGAGCACCGAACGCCGCGGTGGCCGGCAAGGTCCGCGACCGGCAGAACTGGATCGGCGGCAACGACTACAACCCGTGCGGGGCCGACTTCGTCCCCCCGCCACCGGAAAAGGTCGACCATCTGCTGAACGATCTGGTGACCTTCTGCAACGACGACCTCCTGCCACCGCTCGTCCAGGCGGCCGTCGCACACGCCCAGTTCGAAACGATCCACCCGTTCGAGGACGGCAACGGTCGCGCCGGTCGAGCGCTCATCCACGTCCTGCTTCGCCGACGCGGCCTGACGCCGGCGTTCGTCCCCCCGATCAGCGTGGTGTTCGCCCGCGCAAAGGATCGCTACATCCGTGGGCTCGAGGTCTTCCGCGAGGACCGGGTCCCCGAGTGGGTGGAGTCGTTCGCGGCATCCGGGCTCCAGGCGGCGTCCCTTGCGCTGCGATACGTCGATCGCGTCCGCGAGCTCCAGGACAGGTGGCGGGCGGGCCTTCGCACCACCGTCGAACCTCGTGCCGACGCGGCGGCCTGGGCCCTCATCGACGTGCTCCCCGCCCATCCGGTCATCACGGTTCCGGTCGGCGTGGCCGCGACGGGCCGGACGAAGCCCGCGGTCACGAACGGAATCGACCAGCTCGTGGCGGCGGGCGTGCTCGTCCAGCTCGGCGAGTCCAAGCGGAACCGCTCCTGGGAGGCGGAGGGCCTCATTGACCTGGTCGAGACGCTCGAGTCAGGGGAGGGATGATCCGGCCCCCGGCTCTCGAACCCGATCCCACTGCAAGCGACCAGGTCCTTGACCGTGCTCGAGACATCATGACTTTTTCTGTCTGACAGAATCATGCTAGCCTTGATCCGATGATCCGTTGGCAAGGTCGGCAACGAAGCATCGAGTGGCGCGAGCGCGGAGCGCTTTCGTGATCGAGCACTGCGGTCTGTTGTTCCGCGTCCCTCCACCGGCGGGGCAAACCGATGAGCGAATGCTGTTCCTGGGAGACGACGGAGATGGAGTTGCACTCGAGGTGATGGCCGTTGAACTGGAAGACGGAGACCTGTACGTGATCCACGCGATGGACCTGAGGGATCGATACCGACCGCAGTACGAGGAGGCAAAGAGATGGCGGATCTGAAGACGAAGAAGGGGACAAAGCTCTCCAGGGCAACCGTCGACAGCCTCGCGTCGGAGGCGGAGGCTGGATACGACCTCTCCAAGGCCAAGCGTGAGCGGGTCGGGCCTGGTCGTCCTTCACTCGCGGAGGGAGAATCACCGCGGATCAGCTACAGGGTGGCACCGGCCCTGTTCGATCGCGCCAAGAAGAAGGCCAAGGCTGAGGGTCGGACAGTGAGCGAGGTGGCTCGCGAGGCGCTCCAGAAGTACCTGGCGAGCTGATCGAGCCCCCCACTCGCTGATCCGTACAAGACTTTCCGACCCAGCCTCCAGGGCATGCACGGATCCAACCTCCTGGTGCCATCGCGACGCTCGGCAAGACCGGATCCCGAGCTGCTCGAGGCCCGGTACGAGCGATTCCGGGCGGCGGGGTGAGCGCCTATGCGGAGAGGCTCTCGAGGCCGTTTGCGAGCGCGTGAGCCCGCCGCCGGTCACCGCTTTCCCGCTCGACAGCGGCAACCAGCCGCGAGATCTCAGCGAGCACTTCCCCGTTGTGAGCCCGCTCTCTCGCACGCGCAAGAGCGACGAGTGCGACGTCAAACTGGCGGGCTGCCAGTGCGGTGTCCGCCCACGCGAGATGCACGTGCTCGTCGGCCCATTCGGAATCGCCGACCTCCTCGGCGACGCGAATGGCCTGCTCGATGAAACCCAGGGCAAACTGCGGCTGATCGAGGCGACGGAGGGACGATGCCAGGTTCCACGGATAGGCGGGTTCACTGGGGTCGAGCTCTGTTGCTCGTGCGTAGAGAACCAGCACACGCTCGAGGTCACCGCTCTCGACGAACCTCGTTCTCGTCTTCTCCCGCGGATGGCTCGCCGGGCGCAGGTAGCGCGCCAGTGTCCGCTCCGCCTCCTTCACAAAGGCGAGAGCGGACTCGCGGCTATCGACGCCTTCGCGGCCTCGGGCCGCCTGCTGCCTTGTACTGTCCACGCTGCCTCTCAGTCAGCTGCGAGTACCACCGATCGAACCGCTCGGCCCGGACCGGGTTGTGGCTCCGTCCGAGGATCTCCGCACCGCGACGAACCAGGTCCTTGACCCGCCAAGCATCGCCCGACTCTGGGTCCGAACCCGCACCATCGTCCCAGTTCCTGGGCCGTGTCGGCACTGCTTGGCCAACCCTCCCAAGGTCATCGGATTGTCCGGCTCACGGCGAAGCGACGCAAGGGCACCGCCGCGACGCAGCCGGCAGACTGCCGGGAAGCATCACAGCGGACCTGCTCGACGCTACCGTCAGGCAGTGACATGAACATTGCGATCCGGGGAAGCCATGCGGATCGAGCCACGCGTGCTGATCCTCGACGAGCCGGCCAACGGCCTGGATCCGCAGGGCATCCGGTGGCTCCGGGACCTGCTGCGGCGGTTCGCGGCCGGCGGCAACGCCGTCCTCGTCTCCAGCCACGTGCTGACGGAGATGGCGCAGCTCGCGGACGAGGTGATCGTGATCCACCGCGGCCGTCTCGTCCGGCAGGCGCCCGTGCGCGAGCTCACGAACGGCGCGCACGAGGTGCGGGTGACGACGCCGGACGCGTCGACGCTCGCGACGGTCCTCGCCGACGCGAGGCTTCGGGTCCGCGAGGCGGGGGCGGACGAGCTCCTGGTCTTCGGGGCCGACGCCGCGACCGTCGGAACGCTCGCGTTCCGCGCGGGCGTGCCCGTGCTCGGGCTGACCGAGCAGCAGACGTCCCTCGAGGACGCGTTCCTCGAGCTCACGGAGGAGGAGACCCGATGAGGAACCAGATCGCGTCCGAGCTCCGCAAGCTGACGAGCACCCGGAGCGTCCTGTCGATGCTCCTCGGCCTGCTCGCGTTCACCGCGTTCGGCGTGGTGGGGACGATCAGCGCGCAGCCCGCCCGCGAGCTCGCCGACCCCCTCGCCCGCCAGGCGTTCCTGAACGTCCCGCTGCTGGTGGTGACGCTGTTCGCGCTGCTGCTCGGGATCCGCTCGTTCACCGACGAGTTCCGGAGCGGCTCGATCGTGCCGACGCTCCTCGCCGACCCGCACCGCCGGCGCGTCCTCGGCGCCAAGCTGGTCGCCGCCGCCGCCAGCGGCGCCGCGTTCGCGATCGCGTCGACGGCGTTCGCGCTCGCGATCGGCGTGCCCATGCTCCTCGTCAAGGGCGCCGAGTGGACCTGGTCCGTCGGTCCGATCGCGGAGGTGCTCGGACGCCTGCTGCTCGCCACCGTGCTCTGGACCAGCATCGGCGTCGGGTTCGGTCTCGCCGTCCGCCACCAGGTGGCCGCGATCGCCGGGGCCCTGATCTGGATGGTCGTGGCCGAGGGCCTGCTGTCCGGCTTCATGCCCGAGGTCGCGAAGTTCTTCCCCGGCGCCGCCGGCGCGGCGATCGTCAATCTCGGCGGCGTGACCGAGCTCACGCCCGCGATCGGCACGGCCGTCCTGGCCGGCTACGCGGCCGTGGCGACGGTGGTCGGCGGGACGCTCATGCGGCGTCGAGACATCGCCTGATCGACGAAGTCAGAGGTAGGGGACCAACGGCACGAACAGGGCGAAGCTCGGAATTGGCGACCTTCGTACCACCCGCGGAAGCGGCTTACTCGGCAGTGACTGACCAGATAAGCTGCTGCGCTGATGCCGAAATCAACCTTCAGCGGCGAGCTTCGTGTGACCTCCAAGATAGTCGACTATCTCAGCTCGGGCCTCTACGAGACTCCCGCGGCGTGCCTGAAAGAGCTAGTCAACAACTCATACGATGCTGACGCGACAAAGGCAGAGATCTTTATCAAGCCTGATGCCGATCGAATCATCATTGATGACGATGGTGTTGGACTGTCGCGAGACGAATTCGAATCGCACTTCCGACACATAAGCGAGTCTCACAAGCGCGAACAATCGGATCTGACGCCGAGCGGTCGACCGAAGATCGGGAGGATTGGCATCGGCGCAATCGCAGCCAACGAGCTGTGCGACATGATGGAGATCGTTTCAACCAAGAGAGGGAGCACTGACCTCCTTCGGGTTTCCATCGACTTTCGTACGCTGCGACAAGAAGGGGCAACACGTCGCCGGGGCAGCGGCGGCAAGGAGTTCGCGAAGGGCAAATACGAAGGTGCCGTCGAGGCAGCTAGCTCTGCCGAACACTACACAAGGATCTTTCTCAAAGACATTCGAGCCTCAGCAAAGGAGATGTTCGCAGGAGTTCAATCCAGGGACACGGCAAGTCCGCTCTCGATCTACGGCAAGTCACCCTCCGATGTTGAGGGACTCTTGGCTGAGCCTGCCCTAAAGACCTGGGGCCAGTTCGACTCATACTCCGAGAATGTCCTGCGTGTCGCGCTGAATGTCCCCGTGGGCTATCACGACCGTTGGGCACCGCCGCGAGCCATGAAGAGTCTCGCCCAATTCTCAGATACAGCCGCGAGACTCGGATTCCGCTTGTATTTCGACGGCGTTGAGGTCTTCAAGCCGATCGTCCTGACCGGCCGGCCGTTCGTAGCTCGGACTTTCGACTATGAAGGCGAGAATGTATCTGCGCACGGCTACTTCTTCGCGCGGGGGGCGACAATCCATCCACAGGAACTCGCTGGTGTTCTCATCCGTGATCCGCCACGCTGCCGTAGGTTCATATGATCCAACCTTTCTCGGCTTCCCTGCGACCAAAGCATCGCTCCTTCAACGGTGGATTTCAGGCGAGGTTTGGGCGAACGACCAACTCGAGGATGCTCTCAACATCGACCGTAAGACGCTAAGGGTTACTCACCCTGCCTACATTGAACTTCAGCACGCGCTTCACGAGGAGCTGCAAGCCGTCATAGGGGAAGTTCGCCGAAATCTATATGGAGCACGCGCAAGTTCACGACAAGAAGAGGCCGCGCGCGAAGAGGCCGATGACACGCTTGAAATCCTTGGGGGCTTGCGACCGATTCTCGATCCAAGTGATTATCGGCGGCTTCGAAAGCGCGTGAACGAGCTTGCACACGCCAAGTCAATCTTGCAGCGCCGATACAAGGTTAGCGAGGTGCTCGACTTGGTTGCACGCTCGGCTAGCGACGCTCTCGATTCCGCCGAGGTTCGTCGGTTGATTGACGCTCTTTCTTCACGCCTCCTCCGTCCATAGACGGTCATGAGTAGGCCCGTTGACGCCGCAATGCGAGAAGGGCGCGCAGACAAGGAGTTCGTGCGCGCGCGCTGGATTGAGGAAGCGTCCGCGGTGACAGCCGCTGGTAGGGATGAATCAGTACCTCTCTATCTGACGCTGCCGGGCGCGGAGGCGCGCGATATCACCGGGCTAATCGAGGCTGGCATCCTGGACAGTACTGCGATGCGACAGGTGCAGGACCGACCGCCCTACACCGTTGTCGCCGTCGAGTACGACGGCGATGCAGTCCTCGCTCTCCAGCGAAAGTACCCCGGTCTGAAGATCCTTCAACAGAACCTAGAGTCGCTGCTGCGTGGTCCCGGAGACTACTCGTGGCCCGCCGCAAGAGATCGGACCTACTATCGAGCTCAGGTCGTGAACCTGGACCTCAATGGGGCGCTGACGGTGACAGCTGAAGGGGGGCAGCTTAGGTATCGAGAGCTGGCGCTCATCAGGAAGCTGGCTCGCCTGCATTCAGACACTCCGGCAGTGGACTGGTCCCTGCTACTGACGCTCAACGCGACGCTCGAGTGGCCCAAGACCATTTCTCGCAGGGTTGCCCGCTTTCTCCAAGAGAACTTCCAGAGGGTCGAGACGTTTGCGGAATATGCCCATCGGCTGCTTGGCGAGAAAGCAGTCGCTCTTGTCGCTACCGGAAAGCCAGACTTCGCCACTCTCGACCCCGAGACGAAGCAAAGATTGATCCTTACTCTCGTTCCCAAGATTGTCATGCGGGATGTCTATGGAAGTGGATGGAGAATAGAGGTCGGCTGGTCATACTCCTACGGAGGCGGACACCGCGCAAGGATGGCTACATGGTGTCTTCGGTTTAGATGGGATCCGGCAGCGGACGATCAGCCCGATAATACGTACAGGTCAGGTCTGGAGGGCTCACTCCGTAACTGTGGCGAGATAGCAGCCAATGGCGAATTTGTCGCTTTGACCTAGGTCTGGTGGCTCCTTCGGTGCCAGCAATACATTCGCAGCTCCGCGATTGGTTTGTGGTCATGTGCCCGACCTCTCTCGCAAGTGTCCGTAGTACACCTCTGGGTCACAAAGTAGCGCCGCCTTGGGGCTCAGGTGTAGCTTGATGCCCTGCATCAGTAGGAGCTTCTCGATCTTGGCGGGTAGATCCGCCATACCATTGAACGGTCGGTGCTCCCGGGCTGATCTCGTGGGGCTCGTTCCGTTCGAAGCGCACGACTCACGCGTCCCACACGTGCTTTGGTAGCATCATCCCCTTTCCCTTTGCGATGTCGTCAGTCCACAGCCGCACCTTGATCTCGATCATGCGGGAACCATGGGCTTCTCGCGCCTCCGCAGCCTCGGTCATTTGTCTGCCTCCGTTACGCTCCAGCTTCAGTCTCGTCCTCAATCGGATATGTAGGCTCGTCGAGGACGCTCAGCTCCATCTTGCCCACATGCTTCATGACGTCGGACTTCACCAGAAGCATCGCCTCAGTCCTGCCGGTCCCCTCCGTGAAGAACTCAGCGACTGACTCGACTATGTTGTGCTTCACCCACAGCAAGAAATCCGCCTCGACGAAGGCTGCGTAGATCGGATGGTCACGATTCGTCGTGACCATGAGCTGCTTTCGCGCCCCAACCCCCTCGACGTCCCAGATCTTGTAGAGGGAGTCGCGCCCAAGGCTCGCAACCTGGTGCTCGATCTGGATGTTTCGGAGCTGGGTCTTCAGCCGATTAAGACGGTGCTGCTGTACGAACGCGGGCGTCTTGGGATCCGTATCGGGGCCGCGCGAGGTCTCGACGCTCGGCCTCTCCCCCCGGACGTCGTCCTGGGCTTCGCTATCCGGGAGTTCAAACGGCACTGGACCCTCGCTGAATTCATCCGCGAGGTCGGCGTCGAGCGCCCGGCGGTCGAGGTCCTGCTGGAGGTCCTCGTTCCTAAGTGCCTCTTTGACGTCCTCGATGTACTCCTGCACCTCGGCCTCATTCTTCGGGCTGAGCTTGCCGCTATTCGCACGTCGCCGCGACTCCCGCTTGAGATCCACGAGGAATTCCTCGTTCAGCCGTCGGACCATCGCGTCCCACTCTTCGGTATCACGCCGGAAATCGGTCTTGTTGTTTGTGACAGCGAAGTCGTCGAGATGCAGCTCCCCGGTCAGCCGGGTGAGCCCCGCCTGCGGCGTGAACCCCAGCTTCTCGTGCTCGATCATGACCCGGTTGTGCCGAATCAGGTCGAACCCATATCCCCCCTTGGGCGAGCCGTGTGTAAGGAGGCCGGCCCACCCACGGACTCGCTTGCCGTCGACGTCGTAGCCGATCTCGATGTCGTACTCCTTGATCGTGTCCCACACGTGTGGCACGACCGGATCACCATTCACGACGATCTCGACCTCGCCCGAGGCCACGAAGTGCCGGAACACCTTCCCGAACCGGTCGAGCAGGGTGTTCTTGACGCCGGGATACGCATTGACCTTGAGCTTGTCAATCGTGATCACGGTCCCGTGGTCAAAGGACTTCGGTACCTCCTCGAGCTCGATCTTCCACTGCCCCTGCCGGATGAACTCCTCCTCGCTGTAGTGGATGCGGATCGCAACGTCGGCGTCAGCCGTCGCCGTGACCACCTCAAAGCGGGCTCCCAAGTTCGAGCACGCTGTCTTCATCCCGAGCCCGAACTCGCCGATCGCGCCGCGCTTCTTCTGCGAGTAGGCCATGACCATTGCCTTCGCCGCCTCCTCGCGGGTCATCCCCGCGCCGTCCCCGGCCACCGTGATGTACTTCTCCTTCTCCTTCTGGCCGGTCGTCACCTCGACCGTGAGCCTCTTGCCGGACAGCCGGGCGTCAATCTCGTTGTCCACGAGCTCAGCCACGGCCTTCGGAATGGTGTAGTTCACCTCCCCGCTCTTCTTTAGGAGCGTGATGTCCGGCGTGATGTCCACCGTCCAGGTCGCCTGCTGGGTCTTCGCCATGGTGCCTCCTTGACCGCCGCGCCCCCCAACGGAGCGAACGCAGGCAGGATGACACCCAAACTTGCAAGTGTCAACTCGAATAGACCCCCAAATCGACGTGGGATCAAGGACTTGAACCCAATCTCGCAGGTGAGAGAGCTACTTGCGCCCAAGCGCGCGAGGGGTTTCCTGCACCAGGATGTTCGCTGCGATCGGCGGATATCGGCGCTGCCCCCGCTCGCGAGCCAGGTCAAGCAGTTGCCGAGCCGTGATAGACCCATCCGCGAAGTGCGTCCGACCCTCGCGATACAGGTAGAGCTTCCGTCCTCGGACTGCATCGGCGAGCTCATCTTCGCCGATCACGAGTAGGTCGCCCGCGATCCCGAACTTCGAGGCAGGTTGCCGGTTCGCGATGTCCTTCAGCTCGCGGACTACGTCCTCCCGATCCGAGGCGTCGCCCTCCATCACGACGATCGTCTTCGCCTCGGCAAGCTGGTAAGGGTCCCGGTCGAGCTTGCGGCGTCGACTCCCGGCGAGTACGACCGCAGCAAGAGGCCGCGCGACGTCATCGACCTTCTCCAAGCCCTGAAGGAGCACCTTCGGGTATTTCACGATACGCAGGTTGAGGATCGTACGCTGCAGCCACTCCGCCCGTTCCTGACGCGTCCCGAGCTCGTCCTCGCGGCCGCGACTGAGAATCTTTGGGCGCACGACCACTTGGAACGCCTTCACGTACTTCGCGACGAGCTCGATTCCGAGGCCCTTCCTACCCATCCGCTCAGCCTCGGCGATCACGACCCCAGTCCCAGCGAAAGGGTCGAAGACGACGTCACCTGGATCGGTCGACAGCAGAATCATCCGCTCGACCAAGTCTGGCGGGAGAGGGCAGGCGTGCTTGACCGCGGAGCTGTTCCAACTGCCCTGCACCGGGATCGCAACATCCCACACGTTCTCGGGTACCTTGCCCTCGGGGTTATATCGCTCGGGCCACTTAACCCACCATTCCTCCAGCTCGATTGGGTCGCGGACGCGGTCCACCCGGTACTTGAAGTCCGCGCCCTTGACGAACGACAGGACGCCGAAAGCGTTTCTCAACCGACCCCGCCCCGACCATGGGAGGGTTTTGTCCTTGCGCCAAACGATGACGTCGCGAAGGGTCCAGCCCGCGTCCTGCGCCTGCTCAGCGAGCTGGAAGGGCAGCGGTTCGAGCCGTCGTAGGTCCCCATTCGACTCCGGCGGTCGAAACGTGTCCGCAATCGGCCGAGGGAGCCGTCGTGGCGCGTGTGGTCGAGGAGTCGACGCAACACCCGCCGGAGCTCGACGAGATAGTCATCGTGTGACTGGCCCCAGCCGATCTGATCCGGTGCCCAGTAGTTCTTCAGTGTCCCCGTAAGGTGGCGACGTGATCGTGCAGGTCAGGAGTGGACGCTCCCCGGGCCCGTTGGCTAGGAGATAGTCGAGCTGTCGGGCGTCACCCTGGTGGACCGTAAAATATGCGGATTCCTGGTCGCGCTGATCTGCGGTCGATTTCATCTGACTAATCCCCCTACTCTCCCGCGACCTTGGGCGCGCCCACTATAGGTAGCGCGTCGCCAAAGAGTCCGCTACTCCCAGCCACCAGGGAACCAGGAGGTAGGGACAGAGCCTAGGCGACTCGAAACGCCCACGAACGTACGCCCCCCATGGGCTGGT
>CAVOUQ010000038.1:0-53709 GCA_963699635.1 uncultured Actinomycetes bacterium
AGAGCTGCCAGGGTGCCGCCTGGAGCAACCCCTTTCGGGTCGCACGGCCGGCGGCACAGCGTGTCGACGACGCCGAGGTCCCACGGTGGGGATCGAGGCCCTCGTCGCCGCCACCTCCCCGACAGTGCCAGCGCGCCAACCGGCGACGTGCTGTCGACAGCCGCCACGACTGAGAACTGCTCCGGAAACTGGGTGTTTTCGACCCCCAGGGAACCGTTACCCAAGACCGCCGCCTCTCCGTACACTGCTTGCCCCCGAAATGCCTCCGACATTTCGCCCCCACGGAGGGTGATCGCCCGACCGGCGGCGACTCCTCCCCAACCACCCATTCCGACCGCCATATTGTGGGTCACCAGGAGTACAGCAGCCTCATGCAAATGAGTGATAGTCGGACCATCCCTTAGTCCTAAGCCGCCTGCCGAGAACGGGCCAGTCGAGGGGATGAACCGGGACGGCGGACCTCACGTCGCCCGCTGCGATCGGCATCGTTGCGTTGCACAATCCGGTCGCCCACCGACCGGAGCCGAGGGGCTCGTTCAGTGACCCATCCCCACCCGCTGCGCGGTCTGGTACGTCTTCCCCTCCGTCTTGATCGCGGGCGCGACGACGACTCCGCCTTCTGGAACTCGCGGATCGTCGCGTAGCCGGTGGTGGCCATCGACGTGGCGAGCGCCCCGAACAGGTTGAACGTCCCGTCGTTCTCGTGCGCCGGGCCGATGAGGATCTCCTCGAGGGAGGCGACCTGCTGCGTCTTCACCCGGGCGCCGCGCGGGAGGCTGGGGTCGAAAGTGGCCATCCCCCAGTGGTGCCCTCGGCCCGGGGCCTCGTACGCGCGGGTGAGCGGAGAGCCGATCATGACGGCGTCGGCGCCGCACGCGATCGCCTTGGCGATGTCCCCGCCCGTCCGCATCCCACCGTCGGCGACCACGTGGCGGTCGCGGCCGGTCTCCCGCAGGTGCTCCATCCGAGCGGCGGCAGCGTCGGCGATGGCGGTGGCCTGCGGGACGCCGACCCCGAGCACCCCGCGGGTGGTGCAGGCGTTCCCCGGTCCACGCCGACGAGGACGCCGACCGCGCCGGTCCGCATCAGGTGCAGCGCCGTCGTGTACGAGGCGCACCCGCCGACGAGCACCGGCAGCTCGAACGTCCGGGGATGGAGCCGCCTTGGGTTCAGCGGTCCGTCTGCGAGGAGACGTGCTCGGCCGAGCACGACGGTGCCCTGGATCACGAGAGATGTCCAGGCCGGCGTCAAGGACCAGCTTTTCGCGTAGCGCTCGACCCGCTGCGGGGTCAGCGAGCCGCAGCTCGTGACGCGGCGTCCTTGATCTCCCGGATCCGGCCGGCGACAGCTCGTCCCTGACCGGCTCGCGATGAGAGCTCCTGCATCCGCCGGGTCGCTTTGTCGTCGGTGAGCGAGGCGATCTCCTCGGTAGACAGGCTCGGGGTCCTGGTCCGGGTCCACAGCCCCTCGAGGTTCAGGCACGCCGCCCCGCCGAGCCTGCCGATCTCGATGGCGGTTGCCGGCGGACGGCGGCGTCCATGGCGCTCGCCATCATGGGCAGTCCGAACGTGTACGCGCTCGATCTCCCACGAGATGTCCACGTCGTCGGGGTCACGCGTCCGCCGTGACGGGACGATCGCGACCTCGTCGAAGCCGTACGCGCGCCGCGCGACCTTCCCCCTTCCCGATCTCGATCTCCATCGCGTCTCCCCCGTTGCGGCTCACGGACCCGGATACGCAGCGGCGCCCACCCGCGTTCGGGTGGGCGCCTCACTCATGGACAGAAGGTACCACGCGTCAGGGGCCCGCCCGCTGACGTGGCTAGACGCCCGTAGTCTCGCCCCGACGCGGCGGCCTTCCGACGGACAGGTACGTGAGCCCGGCGGACTCCGCCCGGGCGGGATCGAGCAGGTTGCGGCCATCGACGACGATGGGGTGGCCACCAGGGCTCGCAGGCGATCGAGGTCGAGCCGACGGTACTCGGGCCACTCGGTGCAGACGACGACGCAGTCGGCACCGGCGATGGCGTCGTACACGTCGTCGGCGATCTCCAGCGCCGGCTCGGCCGCACGGGCCTCCGCGGCCGCCATCGGGTCGTGACCGACCACGACGGCCCCCTCGTCGGCGAAGCGGCGCGCGAGCGCCAGCGCCGGCGCGCCGCGCACGTCGTCGGTCCCCGCCTTGAACGCGAGACCGAGGAGCGCGATCCGCTTGCCCTCCAGGTTCCAGACCGCCTCCTCGACCTTGCGCGGCGACCGCCGAGAGCGCTTCTCGTTCACCGGCATCGACCTCCCGCAGCAGACCGAAGTCGTAGCCGAGCTCGCTCGGCGATGCCGCTCGAGCGTGTGACGTGTCCTTCGGGAGGCAGTACCCGCCGAACCCCAGCCCGGCACCGCAGGAAGTCGGGTCCGATCCGCGGGTCGGCGCCCATGACCTCGGTGACGCCGCTCGACGTCGGCGTCGGCGAGCTCGGCGATGCGCGCCAGCGCGTTCGCGAAGGAGATCTTCGTGGCGAGGAACGCGTTGGAGGCGAGCTTGGACAGCTCGGCGGTCCGGGCGTCCGTCTCGATCATCGGGACCGCCCGCTCGACGATCGGCGCGATAGAGGCGTCGCATCACCTCGAAGCCGGGCTCGTCGTCGGTGCCGACCACGATGCGGTCGGGCTCGAGGGTGTCCCGAACCGCGTGCCCTTCACGGAGGAACTCGGGGTTGGCCACGACGCTGAACCGGAGTCCGGGGCGCTCCCGCGCGATCGTGAGGCGGAGCCGATCGGCCGTGCCGGGCGGCACCGTCGACTTCTCGGCGATCACCACCCCCGGCGTCGCGTGCTGCGCGATATCCCTGCCCACGGCCTCGACGGCCGTCAGGCTGGCGTCACCTGCGGCGGTCGTCGGCCTCCCGACGCAGATGAACAGACCTCGGCATCGCGGACCGCTCCCCGCGGGATCGGCCAGGAAGTGGAGGCGGCCGGCCTCGGCCTGCTGGGCGATGAGGACGTCGAGGTCCGGCTCGTGGAAGGGGGCCTTGCCCTCCTGGGGCAGCTCGATCTTGGACCGGTCGAGGTCCATGGCGATCACGTCGTTGCCCAGCTCCGCGAGCGCGGCGGCCGTCACCAACCCGACGTGTCCCGCGCCGATGATGCAGACCCTCATCGACGGAAGCATAGGTCGGAGCCGGACCGGCGGCCTCGTGCCCCCGCGTGAACCATCTCCCCCGTCCGGCGTGGGGGAGAACCCGTCTTTGCGGTGCAACGCGGCAGGCCCACCATCACCGGGTGGCCGCGATCGAACACCTCGGCCCGCCGGACGCCTCGGCGTGGCTCCTGCTCCGGGGGCGGGTGTGGGAGGGCGACGAGCAGGTGCTCGTCGAACAGGCGCTCGCGCACGACGCCGACGTCGTCGTCGACCTGACGGACGTCGCCGACCTGACGGCCGGCGGTTGCTGGGCCCTGCGTCAGCTGGCGGATCGACTCTGGGAGCGCGGCCGGCGCGTGACGATCCTCGTCCCCGCGGTCGGCGCCCCGCGCACGTCCCTCGAACGATCGGGCACCATGGGCTATCCGCGGATCCGGTTCGAGGAGACGCGAGTCTAGACGTTGCCTCGGTGCGGCACCCAGGCGCTCGCGAGGCATGAGCCGACCGACGCGCCGAACTCGGATGACCGGCCGGCGAAACCTCAACTCGCCGTACGGACTTTCCCCTCGGCGTCGCATGCGGCCCCCGACCCTCGACGCTACGGTGTGCGGCAGCGACCGGGGCGCCGCGGAGGTGGGGGAACCTGGTCCGGCCGAGGCAGGGTGCGAGCCCCGGAAGGCCGGATGACCCCGCGGGCCCCCCGGGTCGTCAACACCGACGACGACCCCGATCCGAACGGACCGGTTAGGAACGGACCGGCTGGGACGCTGCCCCCTGGCGCAGCACGAACCGTCGGAGCTTGCCCGACGGCGTGCGCGGGCAGCTCGTCGACAACCTCGAACGACTGCGGCACCTTGAAGCTCGCGAGGCGGCTCCGGCACAGCCGCAGCAGCTCCCGGGAGAGCTCCGACGCCTCTCGCTCCGAGACCACGAAGGCCTTGAGGACCGGGACGCCCGAGCCGTCGTCGACGGCGATCACGGCTGCGTCGCTGACGTCCGCGTGACCTCGGAGCACGTCCTCGATCTCGGTCGGGGCCACCCAGATGCCGCCGAGCTTGACGAGGTCGTCGAGCCGGCCGGCGTGGTACACCCGCCCGTCGACGATGCGGACCCGGTCGCCCGTTCGCATCCACTCGCCCTGGTAGGCGCGCTCCGTGAGCTCGGGACGGCGCCAGTAGCCCGCGAACGTCGTCGGCCCGCGGACCCACAGCTCGCCGTCATCGCCCTCCGGGAGCGGCTGTCCGTCGCGGTCCCGCGCCTGGACCTCGTAGCCGTCGAGCGCGCGGCCCGCGCTGCCGGGCACGACGTCGTCCGGACGGTTCGACGTCACGTGGTGCAGCGCCTCGGTCGAGCCGAGGCCGTCCAGGAGCGGCAACGGCCGAACGTGTCCCGGAACCGCTCGAACAAGCTCGACGTCGAGCGCCTCCCCGGCGCTCACGACCGCGCGCACGGTCGCGGGGAGCTCGGCGCCCGCGAGGCCCGCGAAGCCGCGGAAGAAGGCGGGGACGCCGAACAGGAGCGTCGGCCGCGTCCGGTTGAGGAGGTCGTTCACCATCGCGGGGATGCGCCGGGCGTCTCGCTCACGACGACCGACGCGCCGACCGCGGCGGGCAGGTACACGGAGTTGCCGAGCCCGTAGGCGAAGAACATCCTCGAAACCGACAGCACGACGTCGTCGGCCTCCATCCCGAGGACCTGCCGCGCCAAGCGCAGCCGGGCGCCGCCTTGAGGTGGCGGTGGCGGTGCATCGCGGCCTTCGGGCAGCCCGGTCGTCCCCGACGTGTACAGCCACAGGGCGATGTCGTCCTCGGTCGTCGGCGCCGGCTCGAGGGTCGCCGGCCGGCCGCAGACCTCGGCCCAGATGCGTCGTCCCCTCGATCGGCCGTCCGGCTCGGCGAGCAGGCACACGACCGAGGTCCCCTCGACCGCGCGCCGGTCGCCGCGGTCGCCGAGGTCGCGTCGCACACGAGCGCGCGCGCCTCGCTGTCGGTGAGGATGAAGTGCAGATCGCGAGGCGGAGAGCATCGGCGCGACGGGGACCGGCACGAGCCCCGCCTTGATCGCCCCCCAGAAGGTCGCCACGAACTCGGGCCGGTCGCGTGTGGCGATGATCACGCGATCGCCCCGCTCGAGCCCGAGGCCCAAGCAGCCCGGCGCCCGCCGCGTCGGCGGCGGCCGCGACCTCGGCGTAGGACCAATCCCGCTGCGACGTCCTCAGGTACGGCCGCGCCGAACGATCGGGAGCGAGGTTCCGCTGCGAGCAGGTCGACGGCCGCGTTGTACGCCGGAGACCCGTGTCGGCGGTGCTCATGTCGCCATCCCTCCGGCGAGCCCGCGGCTCCGTCTCCCGGTCGAGGATCCGCTCCCAGACGGGAACGGGCAGCGCCTCGATCACGACGAACGTCACCACGCCGCCGATCGAGGCCCGGTACCGTCGCCACACGTACGGATGCAGCACGTCCACCTCGTCGGGGAAGCACCGCCGGAAGACCTCGTCGATCTCGCCGGCGTTCGCGTGCGTGCCGAACTCGAAGTCGAGCTTCTCGATCCGCGGATCGACGAAGAGCTGACCGAGGTTCAGGTGCGTCGCCTCGAGCAGCGCCGCGAGCGTCGGATCGATCTGGCCGAGGTCGACGTACGAAAGGTTGCGCGACAGCCGGACCGACCCCATCCGGTAGCTCGTGCAGCGAGCGAGCACCTCGCCCGCTCGCGACAGCGGCGGGCTCAGCCACGTGACGGGCGGGGAGAGCCGCCACTGGGCGATCGACCTCGAGGTGCGGCGGCGCGCCGGTGATCGACTCGATCGTCTGCGCGAGGGTCCGGTCGGTCAGGTCGGAGGACCGCGGCCGGATCCAGCGCGAGCGCCGCGCTCGGCCGATCCGTGCGGCCCGACCGTCCGGCCGACGGCCCGGGCGATCGGACGGAGCTCGGACATGAGGTTGCGCATCGCCTCGATGTCGATCGCCACGCCCTCGGGATCGTAGACGGCCTCGGTCCCGACCTCGAGGACGAGGCCGTCGGCACCCGCCGCGACGGCTGCCTTGGCCATCGCCGGCACCGTCGCGGCGTGCGGCGCCGTCTGCGACGGATCGGCGACGAGCGGTAGGTGACTCAGCTGCTTGATGAGCGGCATCGCGTTGATCTCGAACCGGGGCTTGCGGAGCGCGTCGAACGTCCGGATGCCGGACTCGCAGAGGATCACCTTCCCGTTGCCGTGCACGAGCACGTACTCGGCCGCGAGGAGGAACTCCTCGACGGTGGCCCCGGCGCCTCGCCGTAGCAGGACCGGGTGCCGGATCCCGCCCATCTCGCGCAGGAGGCTGAAGTCCTGCATGTTCCGGCTCCCGACCTGGAGCACGTCGGCGATCTCGACCGCCGTGGCGATCTGGCTCGCGTCGGCGACCTCGACGCACAGCGCGAGCCCGTGCTCGTGCGCGATGTCGGCCAGCCGTCGCAGCGCGTCCTCGGTCAGCTCCGGACGATCCCTCGCGGTAGGGCGCCGAGCGCCATCTGCCCCGCGTGGAAGATCCGGCAACCGGCCTCGCGCAGCAGCGGCGCGAGGAGCTGGAACCGCGCCTCGCTGGCTGAGGCCCACCGCGAGCTCACGATGACGCCGAGCGGGGCGCGGCCGCCGAACCTGACCGTACCCGGCCTCACCGTCCCGGTCCCCGGCGAGCGGGATCTCGATCGCCATGCCCTCGCCGAAGAGCTCGCGGCTCGCGAGCCGGTAGGGGACGGAGACCTGGACGAGCCGCCGGACGGACGGGAGGCGCTCGAACGGGTCGCTCTGGACCGGGCGAACGCCGTCGCCGAGCGGGCACGGCCGCCCACCCGTCGCCGCGCGTGACGCGGGCACCGGGCAGGAGGTCCTCGGCCGCGGCGAGGACGGCGGCGAGGTCCGACTCGGGAGCGGCCGGGTCGAGCACGATGACACAGGGCGCCGAGAGCTCCATCTAGACCGACCTACCCACCGCGAGAGCCATCGCGCGGACCCGGCCCATGAAGCCGCCGAACGCTCGACGCCTCGAGCGACTGGATCCCGTCGGACAGCGCGGCGCCGGGATCGGGATGCACCTCGACGATGACCCCGTCGGCGCCCGCCGCGATCCCGGCGAGCGCGATCGGGCGTCACGAGGTCGCGCCGGCCCGTCCCGTGCGACGGGTCGACGATCACCGGCAGGTCGCTGCGGCAGCTTGATCTCCGGGACCGCGGCGATGTCCACGCTGTTGCGGGTCGACGGCTCGAAGGTCCGGCTCCCCCGCTCGCAGATCACGACCTGGTCGTTGCCGCGGACCACGATGAACTCGGCGGCGGCGAGAACCTCGTCGACGGTCGACGGTCACGCCGCGCTTGAGGAGGATCGGGAGCCCGCAGGCCGCTGCGGCCTCGAGGAGCGCGCGGTTGTCCATGTTCCGTGCTCCGATCTGCACCATGTCCGCGTACCGCGCGACCAGGCCGACCTCGTCGGCGGACATCGCCTCGGTGACGACGCCCATCTCGAGCTCGTCGGCCACCTCGCGCATGATCGCGAGCCCCCGCTCGCCGAGACCCTGGAAGCTGTACGGGGAGGTCCGCGGCTTGAAGGCACCACCGCGGAGCAGGACGGCGCCGGCCGCCGCCACCGCGAGCGCGGTCTCGACGGAACTGCTCGAGCCCCTCGACCGAGCACGGACCGGCGATCACGCGTACGGGGTGCCGGTCGCCGATCGCCACGCCGGCGACCGCACACGCCGACGTCGGACAGCGGGGGCGTCCACGAGATCCGAGCTCATCGCACCCTGACTCCTTCGAGTCGAGCGCCTCAGTCTGAGGCACGACGTCGTACGCCGCATACGCCGACGGTCGTAAACCTCCTACCGCCGATGGATGACGTACCCCGCGGGTTGGCATCCGGGCGCCCGGGCTCGGAAGCGCGGGACGGCCGGCCCGCCGCCGGACCCGGAGCCACCCGAGGACCCGGGTTCAGACCACGTAGGCAAGACACGCCGAACGACGCATCGATGCAACCGTGGGGCATCGGGTACCGTACATCGGGTACCGTAGTGGACCAGGATTCCCGCGGTCGCACGAAGGGAGAGACAGCGTGTCGGACGAGATCCGTGAGGGGATCAGCCGCCGAAACGTCCTGAAGCGCGCCGCGGTCGTCGGTGCGGTCGCGTGGACGGCGCCCGTCATCCAGTCGATCAACCCGACGCGGGCTTATGCGGGAACGCCCCAGCGGTTCTGTTACTCAGTGAGGATCAACCCCGACGGCACCTGTTTCCCCGAGCAGAATGCCCAGTTCTATCATTGCGTCTCACCGAACATCGGCGAGGTCGACGGGTGCGCCGCTGTCGCAGCCTCTGCCGTTTCCGATCCGGTGACCGGGACGATGACGGTTACGATCGCTGGGGGCTGCACCCTGCAGTCGGGGGCTTCGTTGTGCGGCGGGGGGGGGGTGCCAACCGGCGACGCGCACGGGTGATCCGCAGGTCTGGACCTTCGGCCCGTGCGGCCAGATGGGCCCGAACGAGGCGATGCAGGGCATCGAACTCGTCATCTGCTGCGACTATCCGCTCGGGGAGTCCCGCCCGACGGGGCCCACCTCGGCAACCGCGCCGACGGGTCCGTCGGGAGCCAGCGGCGCGACTGGTCCCTCGGCAGGCAGTGGCTCGACGGGTCCGTCCGGAGCGAGCGGGCCTACCGGGACCGGAGATGAGACGACCACCGGGCCGACCGGCGGCACGGGAGCCAGCGGCGGCACCGGGCCGACCGGAACCACGCCCTGAGTACATCCGCGGTCGGATCGGCAGCGCGAGCGCGGTGAACCCTAGGAGAGTCGGGTCCGCTCGATCGATCTGATCCGTTGTCGATACGACCACGCCAACCGCGCGCGGCGCAAGGTGCTTCGCGGGGCGAGGCCGACCCTGAGCGCCCAGGCACCGAGGGGCGAGCCGGTGACGGGGTATCCGAATCGGATCATCGCACGTCGACAGATCGCTTCGATCACCCGCGCATCGCGGGGAGGGAGCGACCCCTTCCACGCATGGATCCGCTCGGGCGTGATCTCACCCACGGCCCGCGCCTTCCACGTCTCGCGGGGCATGAACAACTCGTCCGCCGACGCGGTCCGAAGCGAGTCGTCGGCGGAGATCCCGACGCCGAGCAAGTCGGCGATCCGCCTTCGCGCGCCGTCGGGATCGGTCACGGCGTCCTCGTATCGAAGGACGAGACACCGCTCGCGTCCCAAGGTGCTCCGCGCCCGCTCGACCTCGCGCTGATCGAGGACCCAGCGCTGGGCGAGCTGCACGGTACTGAGCTGACCCTCCGGACCCCATGGGACCGCCCCCCACGATGCGATCACCGCGCGTGGATCACGGACCACTGCGACGATCCGCATCGAGGGAAGCGCGACGCTCAGCGGACGCCACCACCACAGATGAGGAGGGCTCTTCTCGCCATAGAGGCTCGCATCCTCCCCCGCAGACTCGCGGATCACCGCTGCCCAGATGCTCAGCGGACCGTTCGCTCGGCCGCCCAAGCGCTCGAACATCTCGTCGATGTCCGGATTGGGTACCTCGGCGATCGTCGCACACTCCCCCAGCACCTTCCGCAGATCGTCTCCTTCGAGCGGGAAGACCCACGGCAGCGCTCGGAACTTGTGGAAGAAGCGCGTCTCACGAGGGACGCGAACCCTGGGGAGCTCCGCGGCGAGCCTCTGCACCAGCGTCGTCCCCGAGCGGGGCGTTCCGACGATGATGAAGGCAGGGATGGGGGGACCCAAGCTGGTCGACCGGTCTCCCGGGCCATCGTGGGCGGCTGGCTTCTGCATCAGACGGTCTCCGGCGCGTGGATCAGTGACCCGCCGGCCTCATGAGCACCCGGCGACGAACGAGGCGCGGCGACGCTGGCTCGCGGCGCTACCGACATGGTACGGATCGCCTCCACCGATCGGTGGCGAGCCCGGAACCTATCACGAGGGGCCTCCGCCGCCTCCCGCTCGTTTCGCGCCGTCGTGACCTCGTCGCCCTGCATCGCGTCCCGGCGGGGGACATGCTCGAAGCCGCGGTGACACCTGGGGCCGCCGACGGCACCTGCTCGAGGCCTCCGAGATGCAGGCTCGCTCCCGAGGTCCCGGAGCTGTCCGTGCCGTGCCTCCGGGCACGAACGACACCCGAGTGACGTGCGGGAACACCACCTGCGCGGCAAACGGGATCCGGGCAACCCATGCCCGTGAGGGCCCCTAGGGTCTTCGACCTACTTTCGGGCCGTCCGGAAATCCCCAATCGGCCCATCGTCCTGGGACGCCTCCGCGACCGATGAAGGAATGGTGACGCGCAGGGGCTAGATCGCTCGAAGCAGATCGCATCCGTCGAGTGGTGAGCCCGAAGGATCGCCGGCCGAGCGGAAGCATCTCTTCCGCGGGCCGGAGGGGGAAGGAGGGGTCCGTGAAGACGTCAGTGCTCAGTCGTGCGCTGGTGGCAACGACGATCGCGATGCTCGCGACGCTGGTCCCGGCGATACCGGGAGCCGCCGCCGGCGACAAGTGCAACATCCGGTCCGCCGACCGCGACACCGACGGCATCGTGGATTGCTGGGAGGTCCAAAACGGGCTGGTTCCCGGGCTCGCCGATTCAGCATCCGACCTGGACGGTGACGCATTGAGCGCCCTGTGGGAGTACCGGCTGGATGCGGGAACGCCGGCCGACAGGATGTTCGCCCCCTACAAGGCCAACGTCGCAGACTCGGACGCCGACGGTCTCTCCGACGGTGCCGAGGATGTGGACACCGATGCGGTCACCAACCAACAGGAGATCGCGGATGGAACCGATCCGCTCGACCCTCTGTCGCATTCGGTCCCGGGACCGGTCGGAGAGTGCGCCGAGGCTCCGATCTCGATCGCCTCGGACGGATCGCGCGACGTGACGACGGAGCTCGAGAACTTCATCGCCTCGGTCCCGAACGGCGGGTGTGTGCAACTCCGTCCGGGCGGACGATACCGGGTCGACGAGACCGTGGACGTCGTCAGTCGTCACGATCTGCTCATCGACGGGATGGGCGCCACGTTGTTCACGGACGCGTTAGGTCCGGTCCCGACATCCGGGAAGGGGGCCGGAGCATCCAGTCGATCGCATCTCGCGTTCCTCGGCGGGTCGAACATCACGGTCCAGAACCTGGTCATCGACGGGCCCAAGACCACCGCCGGGTACAACTCCACATACGAGTTCGAGCACGGGGTGAAGATCAACGGCGTCGACGGGATCGTCGTCCGGCAACTGACCATCACCCAGGTGTGTGGAGACCTCGTCTTCATCAGTGACAACGGTGCGACCCCTTCGCGCAACGTCACGATCTCCGACAACGACCTGTCGTTCAGCGGCCGACAGGGCGTCACGATCTCCGGATCGGCGACAGGCGTGGTGATCGACGGGAACCGCATCGAGAGCCCCGCGAGATCCGGCATCGATATGGAGCCGATCCCGGGCCGCTTCGTGAGCGACGTCCGCATCACGAACAACTCGCTGTCGGGCTTCGGGTTGAACTGGCTGGCCGGCGGGGGCCAGTCACCGATCACCGATGTCTACGTCGGGTTCAACACCGTGACGGGCCGAACGCTACGGCTCAAGGTCGGGGGGCCGTCGCGAGAGCGCTGGGTGTTCGAGGGGAACCGATCGGACACCATCGCCCGAGGGGTCCCAGCCATCTTCTCGTTCGGCAACGCGAACAACATGCAGTTCATCGGCAACGTCCAGCCCGCGGGCGCCATGGTGCCCGCGATCGCTCCCGGCGGATGCAACTACTTCGCCAGGAACAACGACTTCACCGGGGCGAGCGCCCTCTTCGTCGGAAGCCCCACGTGCTCCTGGGTGGACGGGGGCGGCAACCTCCTGTGAGCGAGATCTGAGCGGTCATCGGGAGGGGGCGCCGAGCCCCCTCCCGATGCGGCCTGCCGAGTCACCGGGTGCGAGCCACCCGCCGGGCCGCGCTCCGATCTCCTGAGCGCCTGAGAGGGATGGATCCGGCTCAGGAGTAGAAAGGCCGGATCGCGGTCGAACCTCGGGTGGTCAACTCGAAGGTCGGGCCACCCGCGTCCTGAACCCTGATGACGGTCGATGGGTTCATCGACGACACGGCGAAGTCCTGGGGCCGAAGGTCGCAATCGACGAAGTCGAGAGGACCCGCTTCCCCAGCGGCATCCGCGACCGTGATCCCCTGGGTGAACGAGCATCGCAAGAAGAGCACGGGGTCGACGGATAGGAGGTGGGAGTGGCCCTGGACCACGAGGTCGGTGGCTTGGACGTCGGTCCAGGACATCGGCTGTCCGCTGGGGTCACGCCGCCCGGACGCGATGAGCTGGATCGCCATGGGCTGGTCTCGAAGATCGAGGTTCGCATAGTGGAAGGCGTTCTGGTACGCGCCGTGGCGGATCCCGCACTCCCCATTGTTGTAGGCGGTGAACCCGTCGATCGTTTGGGGTGTCGAGTTGTTCTGCCACACGAAGATGCCGGTGTGCGAGTTGTTGTGGGCGACGTTGTCGGTGAAGTCCCACAGACCCGACGGCGCCTCGGGCCAGATGTACCCTCCGGCGTTCTTGTTGCCCTGCACGGCGAAGGTGACACAGCGACGCAGCTTCAGGCCCTGTCCCAGCCCGAGCACGAAGCCCGCCAACCGGTAGCCGTGCACCTCCGGATCGGCGTACACGGAGGCGGCCACGCACCGCTCGATCAGGAGGTCATCCGTCGGGTCACCCGGATCCCACCAGTACGCTTCATCGAACGTCTCGTACGAGATGCAGTCGCGAATCGTGATCCCGTGGGACATGTGCGGGACGAATGCGTGCGCGCCGCAGTCCCTGACCACCACGCCCTCGACGACGCTTCCGCGCGACCCGTCGTGCGCGTGATGGAAGTGGAGACCGTACCGGCCCAGGACGCCGGTCGTGGATCCGCCGTCCGGTTGGCGAGGGCCGAGGTATCGCAGGGCGGCATAGCGGACGGACTGTGGCTGGTTCGATCGGATGAACACATGTGCGCGGCCGTCCGGCGTCCCCTCGATCTGGACGCTCCGGGTGAGGTTCAGCACCTCCGCGGCGTGTTCCCCGAACGTGGGCACGGGGTCACCACGCGTGAACGGCTTCGGGGTGAAGTCGCCCGCGTCCACGGGCGCCACTACCAGCTCATCCTCGGCGAGCCAGTCGGCGGCGTCCCCCGTCACGTTCCACGCGGTCTTGCTCCCGCCCAGGATGTCCAACTGGCCGTTCCCCATGACCCAGAGCCCGACGTCGGAGTCGATCGGGTCCATGCCTCCGCCGACGAAGGCCGACTCGTCCACATCGACGAAGCGGAGAACGTGTTCGACGCCGGGGTCCGGCCGCAACTCCAACCTGCCGAGGACGACGAGGTTCCCCGTCAGCTCAAGCGTTGTGTCGACCGAGGGATCGAACCTGAGGGTGTGATGCGGCGGAACCACGAGGGCACCGGCTCGAGTCGGGCCGCTGATCGTTCCGCTGCGGGTGGCCTCGGCCGTCGTCGTGGAGGCGACCGACCGTCCGGCGGCGCTGCTGCGGGTGCACGCTGCGAGCGCGAACAGACCAGCTCCCGACACCGCACCGTGCAGCAACTGGCGGCGCGTGAGGGCGTTGGCGGCTCGATCGACGGGTTTCATCTCGCGCTCCGGAGATGAGCTTCCGGGCTCCGACATGGGAATGGACTCTAGCACCACCGTTGCGATTCCGGACCACCGCGTCTCGCCCACGCGGTGATGCGGTGCCCACGGCGAGTCCCGACGGCGCTCATCCTGCTGTCTCCGGCGTGGGAGGAGGCGCCGATGGTGCGGGCTCGCGTCGAGGAGCGAGGCGCTGCCTCGTCAGCGTCCACGAGAACCGCGACCCCTCCTGGAGTCGCCGCAGCGGGGTCGGTGGCTTCTTCCCATGGGCCTCATAGATCTGCTCGAGCAGGGTGGCCGCCGAACGGAGACTGACATGGTCGCACACCACCCCGCGCCCGAACTCCCCCAACCGCTCCCGCAGCGCGGGGTCGGCAACCAGCTTGGCCATCTGGTCTACGAGCCGATCCGGCGCAAGGTCTCCATCCCCCAGCCCGTAGAACTGATCGCTGACGAACCCATCGGCGGTGTCCGGATCCACGATGTCCGAGAATCCACGTTCACCGAGCACGATGGCGGGCTTCGCGAAGGACATCCCGCGAAGGATCGCCCCCTGCATGCCGAGCACGACGTCCGCGACCGCGTAGGCGGGGCGGGGGTCGATCATCGCACCCGCGAAGCGCACGACCGGCCGGCCGAGCCGGCCGTTCACGGCCTCGGCCTGCTCCTCGAGCTCGGTGCGCGCCGGACCGTCCCCGACGACGATGAGCCGTACGGGCGTCCGTTCGGCGAGGATCCCGACCGCGGCGATCGCCCGCTGGACCCCCTCGCGCTTGACGGACTTACCGAGGCGCGAGACAAGGACGAGGTTGACGGCGTCCGGGGTCGCGCCAAGCTGCTCCCGCAGATCCGGCAGATCCGCAAGGGCGCTGTTGGCGTCCGTGTCGACGACCGGCCTCATCAGGTAGACGTGCTCCTGCCCGAGCTGCCTCGCTTCCTCTCCGACGTACTCCTGGGCGACGATCATCGGCAGGAAGCGGGGAAAGGGACGCGGTGCCACCCGCCCGCGAGCGCTACAGATGAGCGGCAGCCCCTCGAGAACGTATCCCGCGTAGAAGGCTTCGATGCAGGCCGAATGCGAATACGCGTGGACGAGGGTGACGCGTTCACGACGGATCAGTCGCCGGAGGGCGAGCACGGATCTCGCCGACGGTCTCCGGTCGCTCCTCCTGGGAACCTCGAAGACCCGCAGCCCTTGGGTGGTCGCCAGATCGGCGAGCGGGCCGGGGGGGCCGGCAACCACCACGTCGTAGCCGCGAGCCTGCATGGCGCCCGCCAGGGTGATCGAGACGATCTGACTGCCGCCGATCTGCAGGCTGTGGGAGTACACCAGGAGCTTCATTCGTTCCTCCGTCGTGGGCGCGAGACGCGGTTGGGGATCGGGGTCGGTGCGGGCAGGGTCGGCATGGCCGTGTCCTTTCGACAGCGCGGTCGTCAGCCCCGCGATGGAGGCACGGGGTCGCTTGCTCCCGGGGCCTTCGTTCACAGATACAGGGTTCGCTCACGGATGGAGCCGAGGATCCTGCCCCATCGGATGGCCGCCGATCGCAGCCACGCGCCCCGGCGCTCCCGGCTGAGCAGCTCCCACGACGTCACGAGCAGCCTCCCGTAGGCGCCGAGCGCACCGCGAAGCGAGCTGGGGGGGTGGCCGCTCGCCCGATAGCGCTTGTAGAGGGCCGCGTGGCTGCGCCCGTACCCCGAGTACTGCCTCCAGAGGGCGAGCTCGCTCCGGCGCCGGCGGTACGCCACCAGCGCATCCGGCGCGAAGTGCAGAGGGAAGCCGGCCGTCTGCACCCGCCAGGAGAAATCCTTGTCCTGGCCGTGCATCAGGCCCTCGTCGAATCCGCCGACCGCGTCGTACGCGCGGCGGGTGATCGCGACGTTGCAGCTCTGCGCGTACGGCAGGAAGCGCGATCCGGCCGTCGGGTCCGCGGGCTCGGGCCGGAGTCGGAACCAGGAGGCCGGAAGCCCTCGGTTGAGCGAGACGTCGTCGACGCCGCCCGCGACGAAGTCGCACCGTTCCAGCGCACCCACGATCGCCTCGAGCCACCCGGGCGCGACGACGTCGTCGGCATCGCAGAACGCGAGGAGCTTCCCCCGCGCCGCCGCGGCTCCGATGTTCCGCGCGAAGGACGAGCCCCCGCGCCGGGAGGCATCCGCGACCCTCATGCTCGCGAACCGACCGAGGTAGCGCTCCGCCACGCGCCGGCTGGCATCGGCGGAGCCGTTGTCCGCGACGATCAGCTCCCAGGGTCCGCGGTAGGTCTGGCCCGCAAGGGCCTCGAGTTGCATGGCAAGCGTCGCCTCGGCGTTGAAGACCGGCACGACGACCGAGACGAACGGCTCATCGGCACCAGCGCCCTCGACCGGGCTCGCCGCAGACGCGTCGGTTCGACGCGCCCGCGGCCCCCTCCCGGCGGGCGAGCGTCCTGCCTTCACCCACGCCTACTCGATCCGAGCCAACCCTCGACGGCATAGCCACTCGGTCACCTCGTCGATGACCGCGTCCTGCATCGGCAGCGAACGAAGACCGTGAACCTTCCCCGGGAGCACCCGCACCTCGACCAGGTCCCCCGCTCGCTCGAGGATCTCACCGAGTCGACCACTCTTCGCCTGTTCGAACTCATCGTAGGTGGCGTCCTGTCGATCTCCGAACACGAGGAGGACGGGGATCTTGCGTTCGAGCACGATCTCGAGGGGATCCAGGAACATCGGGCTGGCGACGTCAGCCTCGCGTTGACGCGTGCCTTGCGCTCCCCGGACCGCGCGCAGTCGTGCCTTGAGCACCGTGCCGTACACCCGCCGGCGTCTGGGATCGAGCAAGCCTTTGATCGTCTTCACGCGGAAGATGCGCTGGAGGTACCGCCCGGTCGGCCATTCCTCGGCCATGCGGGCGGCGACCCGCTCCGCGTGCTCGCTGTCCTTGACGTAGGGAGCGATCAGCGCGAGACCCCGCACGTCCGGGATCGTGGGCGCCCCCGAAAGCGCCGTGCGAGCGCCGAAGCAGGATCCGACGAGCACGAGGTCGGCGGCTCCCCGTCCCCGGATCCAGGCGACGGCTCCCTCGAGGTCCCCCGTGAACGGGCGGCGAAGGCTCAGCTTCTCCGGCCGGCCGGTGCTCTCCCCCGCGCCGTGGAAGTCGAATCGGAACGCCCGGCAACCGACGGATCCCAGGGCTCGAGCCAGCCGTACCCACAGACGGTTCCGGTTCATGGAATCCAGCGTTCCCGAGCCGCCGGGCACGAGCACGACCCACGTCCCGGTTCCCTCGGACCTGGGCGAGGTCTGGATGCCGAAGAGCCCGTCCTGCCCCGCGCGGAAGTAGACAGGGATCTCGTCCCGGGTCGTGACCGGCGCCAGGTAGACCCTCACGTGTCGACCCGGTCGCCGGCCCAGAGACGCGTGATCCACTCGGTGGTCACCCGGACGATCTCGCTCGTGAGCCTCGCCTCGTCGTCGAAGCTCCGCCCGCCGACGAACCACCACGGCTCCTCCGGCATGGACATCACGCGGGTCTCCACCGGGAAGCCACGAGCCTGCAGCTCGGCGACGGATCCGGCGTCTGCGTTGCGGAGGACCCCCCTCGGGGAGATGCCGACCAGAAGGACCGGCCGAGGGCGGTCACCGAGCTCGTCGACGAGGGCACGGTCCTGCAGGCTCCCGTAGAGCGAACGGTCGATCGAGTAGCCGAGGATGTCGAGCCTCCCTTCTCGATCCAGCTCCTCGAGCTGTGTGGCCGTTGAGCGCCCGGTGCCACCCTTGCGGAGCTCGTGGATCCTGCCCGCCCGGAAGACGTCCCGGAAGTACGCCCTCGACCCGGTGAACGGCTCCCAGAGGACCACCGGAGCATGCTCGAGGAGGTTGGACGCGGCCGCGGCCACCAGGCCTCCCAGTCTCACGCCGACGACCGCGACGTGCTCGCACCCCTCGTTGCTCAGCATCCACTCCGCGCTCCGGACCGCGTCCTCCACCATGGACGCGAACGTCGTTCCGGACGAGTCGCCGTCGCTGTTCCCGGTGCCTCGATAGTGGAACCGCTGGACGCATACGCCCTGCATGGCGAGGCTGCGAGCCAGCATCACCTCTCGGCGGTAGTCGCGAAGGAACTCCGCTTGGAGTCCCGGGCAGACGACGACGCCCGTGCCTGAGCCGGCCGCGGGGCGGTGCCGTGCGCCGAACATGCGCCCCTCGTCGCCTCCGAAGAACTCGACGACCTCGCGGACGCCTGTCCGCGCCTCCGTCCGCTCCGCCGACCCGTCTCCCACGGCTTGCCAATCCGAGAATGCCGGTCCTCGATCTCTGGCCGACCAGCCTCTCGAAGCGCTCGTCCGTACCACGTCCCGTCCTTTCCTCGCCCGATCAGTCGCGCGCGGGCCCCTGCGCCGCGAGCTCGCCGACCCTCCGCCCGAGGCTCGACCCGCCGCCCCGCATCTTCGGCTCGGGCCGTCCCGGCCGGCTTCGGTCCCGCTCTACGCTATCCAAGATCAGGCGCACGGCGCGATCGAGATCGCCGACGACGGCCCGCCAGCACCGCGAGGCGCTCACCACCCGTCCCAGCAGCCTTACGCCGGCGCCCCCGAACACGGGCATGTTGAACGATTGCTGCGCGAGCAGCATCAGCGTCTCCGCTCGGCTCGCCGGGACGACGGACGTCTCGGCGCCGGGGACGTACGTCGGCGCGATGATGTGGCGGACGCGGCAGGCCCGGCCGATCGCCCTCGGCCGGAGATCGGCCGGACGGACGTGGAACTGTCGGCCGGTCACCCATCGAGGCGCCGGGCCGCTCGAGCCGAAGACGGCCTCGACGGACGGGCGCTCGAGCCAGAGCGACCTCGGGAACGGGTGCAGCAGCGCGGTCGACGGATCGATCAGCGCGGCTTCGTCGGTGAGGTACGAGCACCCGGCGCGCGTGAGCCCGGCGACGAGCGTGCTCTTACCCGAGTCCGGTGGGGCCGGCAGGAGGATGCCCGAACCGTGCCATGAGGCGGCCGCCGCGTGGACGGCGAGCATCCCGTGGTCCGACGCCACCGCGCTCGTGTTGACGTCCCACAGGGCGAACTCGAGGACCGTCGAGGGGACCCGCCCGCGCAGCAACCGGCGACCGTCCCGGTAGATGGCCCACGGTCGCTCCTCATCCGGCTCGAGAACGACCTCGTAGCGCGAGGCGTCAGGGGGCACCTCACCCTCGAAGGGCGCGAGGAACCGGTGCAGGAAGGTCATCTCTCGGGCGGGGGCCACGAGCCGGAACTCGTGCGAGAGGACCCGGTAGCAGCGCTCGGTTCGCATGTCTGTCCTTCTCGATGAGCCGGCGCGATGAGCCGGCTCGATGAGCCGGCGGGGTCGAGCTGGCCGGATGGTCGGGCCGATGGTGAGGCTCAGGCAGGCGAGCGCCCTGAGATGGCCTCGATCCCGCGTGACCTCGGCCGAACCTCGGCGGAGGCCGATCCTACGAGAGCTGGCAGCCGATGTCCGGGCCGCAGCGGAACTGGGTCGTCGACGTGTGGAATTCGTAGGTGGTGTAGTGCTGCGACGAGCAGTACGCCTGGCAGTCCGCGTCGCTGTTCAGGGGGTCGCCCGCACCACCACCGAGACCGTTGCAGTGCGCCTCGGCCGGGAACCGTTGCTGCTTGGTGGGATGCGTGCAGTAGCAGCAGGCGTGGCGGACCGTGCCGTTCTGCTCGCCGGCGAACGCGGGTCTCGTGATGCTCTGGACGGCCGGAGTCGCCCAGAGCAGCGTCCCGCCGACGATCGCGCCGCGACGGAGCAGGTCGCGACGAGACAGCCCGAGGTCGTTCCGTAGGTCGATCCGCTTCCGGCGTGTTCGCTCCACCGCGGCCTCCTTTCAGGGACCCGTCGGCTCGACGGTAGGCTGCTTCCGCCGAGCGGGATGGGCCTTCCGTCGTATCTTTCGTGCGCGGCCCGCGTGGGATTCCTCTGCCCCAGATGGCTCGCCCGGATCCGGCGGATCGCCTCCCCGATCCGCTCGATGTGACCGTCGGTCATCTCCGTCCGACAGGGGCAGCGCCAGCGCGGCGTGCGCGGCGGCGTCGGTGACGGGCAGGTCGACGCCCGCCGCGATCGCCGCGGTAGGCGCGCATCTCGTGGACGGGCGGCGAGTAGTACCGACGCGTCTCGATGCCCTCCGCGCGCGAGCGTCTCGGCGAGCTCGTCCGCGGACAGCCCGAACACCGGCTCGTCGACCAGGATCGTGAGGTCCTTGTAGGTCGATCGGTCCTCATCTCGGACGAGCGGGAACCCGATGCCCCGGGATCGTCCCGAGCACGTCGCGGTAGCGCGGCTGCCAGCACGTTCCGCAGCGCGATCCGCTCCTCGAGGTCCTCGAACGACGCGAGCGCGAGCGCGGCGTGCAGCTCGGACATCCGCGCGTTCAGCCCGACGAACCGGCAGTCGTAGTCCCCCGGGTTCCCGTAGTTGCGCCCGATCCGGCAGCGCTCGGCCAGGAGGTCGTCGTTCGTCGCGATGATCCCGCCCTCGCCGGCGATGAGCGTCTTGGTCGGGGTCATGCTGAAGACCTCGGCCGTCCCGAAGCCGCCCACCATCGCGCCCGCCCGCACGGGCGCCGAATCCGTGCGCCGCATCGAAGAACAGCGCGATGCCGTTGCGACCGGCGACCTCCTCCAGGCCCTGCACGTCGCACGGTGCCCCGTAGAGATGCGTCGCCAGGATCGCCGACACCCGGACGCCCGATCGCGTGCTCCGCGGCTGACGGCGGACAGGGTGAGCGTCTCCGGGTCGACGTCGGCGAAGACCGGACGGAGGCCGTTCCACGCGACGGCGTGCGCCGTCGCCGCGAACGTGAACGACGGGACGATGACGTCGCCCGAGACCTCCGCCGCGCGGAGCACCAGCATCGAGACCCGTCGGTGCAGGAGGCGACCGCCACGCAGTGCCGCACGCCGAGGTACTCGGCGGCGCGCTCCTCGAGCGCGGCGGACGGTGGGGCCGTTCGTGAGCACCTCGCTCGACACGATGCGCTCGAGCTCGCGGGCGAGCCCGGCCGGGTCGGCGATCCGGGGACGCGCGAGCGGAAGCCCGTCCGGGAACGTCGGGGTCCGCCCCCAGGCGGGCGGGCACTCGTGCGCGTTTCAGCGCGCATGCAGTCCTCCGCTCAGAACGAGCGATGACCTCGACGTCTCCTCCGCGTTGGTCTCCGTGTCACGGTAGGCCGCTCCGCTGCCCCGACCAAGGCATCCTCGACGTATCTCCCCTACCGCGAACGGCGTGGTCCGGGCCGCTCGGCCCTCCACAGCGAACCGCGACCGCCGACCGACCCCACGGCCGCCGCCACGAGGGCGATGGCGAGGCCGCGCGGCCAGCGGGACCTCGACGCCACCCAGCCCGAGCCCCGCCAGCACGAGCCCGGCCGCGACCACCATGGTCGCCGTCGCGCTCGTGCGGCTGCCGAGCCGCACCGCGAGCAGGTCGTAGACGTGGTCGCGATCTCCCGAGGTGAGCGACTCGCGCCGGATCGCCCGCCGGAGCACGGTCGAGCCGAGCTCGAGCCCGAACACCCCCAGGCACGACGACCGACGCCGAGCAGCGCCGGGCCACGACGCGCGACGACAGCGCGGCGAGTAGCACGAGCGCACCGCCGACGCGCGTACGCGCCGCCGTCGCCGAGGAACACGCTCGCCGGGGGCGGTTCCACAGCAGGAAGGCGAGCAGGGCCGCGACCAGCGCCGGGCCGAGCGCGCCCGGAGCCACCCAGCGCCGCGAGGATCAGCGTGATCCCGATCGCCGCGACGGCCGACAGAGGCCGCCCGCGAGCCCGTCCTGCCCGTCGACGATGTTGACGGCGTTCGCCAGCGACGGGGACGGCCAGGACGACCACGGCCACCCGACCCGCCGCGCCCAGCGGCGCGAACGTGAGCCCCCGCCGCCACCATCAGCCCGCCGGCGGCGAGCTCCGCAGCCGAGCCGGGCCGAGGGGTGGCAGCGATCACGAGGTCGTCGACCACGCCGACCGCGAGCAGGAGGAGGATCGCCGCCACCCGAGGACTCCGGACGCTCGTCCGACGATGCGGCGATCGGCGACGAGCGCCGCCGTCACCACCGCGAGCCCACCGGTCAGCGGCTTCGGCTCGCGCGTGGATCTTGAGGCTCGTCGTCCGACGGATGGTCGACGAGCCCGACCACCGGCCCGAGCCGGGCCAGCAGCGGGGTCAGGACGAGACCGAGGGCGAGGGCGATGAGGAACGGCATCGGTAGACACAGACGTAGCTCGGCACGCCGTCGTGCAGGGTGATCTCGCCTCGCGGCTCGAACCCGACCCGACGGACGACCCGCCGCATCGTGTGGTTGTCGGCCGCGACGTAGCACTTGATCTCTTCGACGCCGAGATCCTCGAGCGCGTCGAGCGCCTCGATCGGTGAGCGCGGTCCCCAGCCCGGGCGCGGTCTTCGGCCGCACGCCGATCAGGGTGTGCTCGGCGTCGGGCAGCCCCTCGGTCTGCTCGGGGTACCGTAACAGCTCGATACGCGCGCCGCAGCACGCCGGGTCGCAGGAGCCTGGGCGCCGCGCTGAGCGCGGCCGGGACGCCCCGTCGCAGCACGAACCTCCGCCGGAACGCGCGCATCGAGACCGGCGCCGGACGTGTAGCCGATCACCTCGCCGCCGCGATCGGCGACGAACGTCGGCGTCGTCGGGTCGTCGACCAGCGCCCGGAAGAGCTGCCGCAGGAACGGCTCTCCGAGCAACGGCAGGAACGCCTTCGTCATGACCGTCGCGTGCAGCGCGGCCATCGCGGGAACGTCCGCCGCGGGTCGCCGGCCGGATCACGACGTCCCGGAGTCCCTCCAGCGTCGACCCGCCGTCCGGCGGACGCCGCGCGGGCAGCAGGGGACGGTAGACGTCGACCACCCGCGGCGCGACCGCCCGCTCGTCGAAGCGTCGCGACCGCGCGCGCCCGGGCCGCCGCCGACGAGCCGCGCGCGGAGCTCCGGCTCGTCGAGGAGGCGCTCGATCGGCCGCCGTGAGCCGTCGCGCGTCGCGCGGGGGGACCAGCAGCGCCTCGACGCCGTCGCGCGCGACCTCGCGGCAGCCTCGGATGTCCGTCAGGACCATCGCACGGCCCATCGCCGCGGCCTCGATCGCCGACCTCGGCATCCCCTCGCGCCACGACGGCAGCACGAAGACGTCCATCAGCGCGAGCAGATCGCGGACGTCGTCGCGGATAGCCGGTGAACACGACGTCGCGCGGACGCGCGCTCGCGCTCCTCGGCGGAGATGGCGTCGCCCTTCTCGGGGTCGGACGGGACCGATCGCCAGGAACACGACGTCCCGGCGCCGGGCCCGGATCGCGCGAGCCGCGTGGAAGAACTCGCGGTAGCCCTTCTCCCGCACGAGCCGGCCGACCATCCCGACGACCAGCGCGCCCGGGGGCGATCCCGAGCTCGCGCCGGAGCGCGGCGAGCCGGGCCGGTCCACGGCGGCGGCGTCGAACTCCGACAGGTCCGTGCCGTTGCCCAGGTGGTGCGGGCGCCGCCGCCGGCGCGATCCGCAGCCGCCGCGCCCACTGCGAGATCCTCGGCGCTCTGGTAGAGCTCGGCGTCGCTCAGGCGCGACGCCGATCCATTCGAGCGTCATCACCGGCACGCGCTTGCGAGGCGGATCGTCCGGCGTCGCCCAGAAGCCGTGGACGGTGTTGACGACGACCGGCACGCCCGCGAGCCTGCGCCGCGAGCCTGCCCATCAGCCCCGGCTTCGGGTTGTGCGTGTGCACGACGTCGAACCGCCCCCGACGCAGGATCCGACGAGCTCGAAGAACGCGCGTCGCGTCGGCGACCGGGCTCCAGGCCCGGGTGGCGTTGCGCCAGGCGATGTGGTCGATGCCCTCGCGCGCAGGTCGTCGACCCACTCGCCCGGGGCGCTGATCGCGGTGACGTCGAAGCCCTCGTCCCGCAGGCGCCGCAGCTGCTCGAGCAGCAGGAACCGGAGCGTGAGGTCGACGGTCGTGACGTGCGCGACGCGAGGAGCGGGCAGGACGGCGTCCGCCCCCGTCAGCGGGTCGGCGCGGTCCGGTTCGGCGGTCACGCCGGCGCCCACGGGCCCCTCCGGAGCGCGCGGTAGGCGAGGCGCTCGCCGTCGAGCTGGCCGCGCGCCTTCGCGCGGAAGAAGAACCCGCCGTCGCTGCGCATGACCGGCGTTCGGCCGAGCCGGTGCGGTCGATCCGCCCGGCTCCGGTTCGTCTTCCACGCCTCCAGCGCCGCCGTCGCGAACCACCGCCGGGCGACCCGCTCGGCCGCCGGCGAGGCCTTGCCCCACGGGAAGGCGAAATGCGCGCACGGCCGTCCCCAGCCGGTCCTCGATGAGCTCCGGCGGACCGGCGCATCTCGTCGTCGCTCTCGGCTCCGTCCGCGCCCGACAGGTCGACGTGCCCGTGCGTGTGGGAGCCGATCGTGACGAGCCCCGTCGACACCGCCTCCGCGAGCATCGTCCACGTCAGCGCCTCCGTCGGGTCCGACGCCGGAGCGCGGGTCGCCGGCGTCGACGAACCCCGTCGCGAGGTAGAGGAGCGCCGGCAGTCCGGTGCCGGACGAGGACGGGGAGCGACGACTCGTGGAAGTCGCGGAAGCCGTCGTCGAACGTGAGGACCACGCCGCCGCCGAGGATCCGAGAGCGCCTCGTCGAGCGAGCGGACGCGACCGTCGGCGGCCAGCGCCTCGAGGTGCTCCTCGAACGTCCGAGCTGCGGGACGTCGATCTCGCGGCTGCCCGCGCCCGACCCGGTGGTAGCACAGGATCGTGACGTCGCCGGCGCCGCCGAGAGCACCGCCCCGAGCGGCAGCGCGGCGACCTTGACCCCGACCCGGACGATCGCATCGACGGTCAATCGGGGACCCCGCCGACGACGGCGTCCCCGTTCGGCGCGAGTGGCTCGGAGCCCAACGTCTCGGCCCACGTTCTCACCAGATCGATCGAGGCCTCCTGCACGGCCACGTCGGTGAACCCATGAAGCCGCCCTGGGATCGTTACGATCCTGATGGTCGATCCCGCTCGCTCGATGATCTCGGCGAGGTTGTGCTCGTAGGCCGCGAGGAACTCCCGATAGTGGAGGTCGTCAGTTCCGAACACGAACAGGACCGGATGGATCGACCGGCGACCTCCCTCAACGCGTCGCGGAAACTCGGGCCGACCGCCTGCATCCAAGAGGCACGGTCGCGCGACCCACGGACGCCGAGCCTGGCGCCCACCGAACGGAGCTTGACCATCGCGTACGTTCGATACAGCTGTCGATGTCGTCGATCGAACAGCGACCGGACGTTCCCTCTTCGGACGGCTCCCGGCAGATACCGGCCTATGCCGGCATGGACCGAGGTCCGCTCGGCGAACTCCTCCCCTCGATCGCTGAGATCCCTCATGGGCACGGAGAAGAGGATGACCTCGGCGATATCCCCGACCGCGGCGGCCAGCGCGAGCGCGGCTCTCGCTCCGAAGCAGGAGCCAAGGAGGGCGATCCGACGGCATCCCATGACCACGCAGGCACGCCACCGCGGCCGCGAGATCATCGACGAATGGATGCGGCAAGGTCCCAGTGATCGCTCGAACCGGTGCTCTCACCGGTCCCGTGGAAATCGAAACGCAGCGCCGCGACGCCGCGCACGGCGAGCTCTCGACAGATCCGCACGTGGATGCGATTGCGTCCCGTCGTGACGGGCGTGCCCGCCCCCGCGACAACCACGACACCGGTGTCGGCGGCGGTATCCCTCGGGAGAGTGACCATACCGAACAGCTCCTCACCGTCGGCGGTGAAGAACGTCGGGAGCTCCAGGTATGCCTCGGAGTTTGAGACTCCGTGTTCCCCGTTCACGACGGCCCTTCTTCTCCCGAGCGCGCGACGATCCAGGCCGCGGTGGAGTTCACGAGTTCGACCGTCATACTGCTCTTGCCCTCGTCCTGCCTCCGGTCGTCCACCAACCACCAGCTCCCCTCCCCCCGGATGACCTGGATCTCCACATCCAGCCTGGCAGCCCTCCATCGCTCCGCAACGCCCGCGAGATCGGGGCGCACGTCCTTCAAAGGCCCAACCTGGAGCAGCAAGACCGAGCGGGGGCTCGACCCGAGCTCACCCTCAAGGGAGCGCCCCAGGGAGGACGCGTAGAGGCCACCCTCGATCGTGTACCCGACGACGTCGACAGCCTGGCCCGCCTTGAGGCGGACGCCGAGATCCTCGCCTGGCGCCGGAGGCTCGTCCCCGCCCTTCAGCTTCTGGATCCGGCTCGCCCGGAAGGCATCGCGGAAGAACGTGGACGCCTCGACGAGTGGATCCCATAGGACCACGCCCACGCCGGGCAGACGCGACGCCGTCGCTGCTGCCACGAGCGCGCCCCACCTCGCGCCGACGATCGATCCGACCTCCATCCCGCAGGCGGAGGCCAGATGCTCGAGGCTCTCCTGCGCATCGTCTCGCATGGTGTCGAAGGTGACGTCGCTCCTCACGATCGCTGTTTCCGGTACCCCGGTAGTGGAACCGCTCGACCGCGAAGCCCTCGGCCACGAGCTTCCGGCGAGCAGGAGCACCTCTCGCCGGTAGTTCCGCGTGAACTCTGCATGCAACGGAGGGCAGATCAGGAACGGCACCCGCGAGGGTCGATGCCGGCAGGTAGAGACAGGAGAACATCCGGTCGCCGCGCGGACCTCGGAGCGGATACGCCGATCGACCCATCCAAGGCGTCCCGGTCGGCCGTCGAGCCGCGTCGCCTCGACCGGTGGTAACCGTCTCATCCCTCCTTGAGCGTGTCCGCCCTCGGGGCGGAGCCGATCGCCGAGGACGCGATGCTGCGCGTTGCCCCCTCGGGCGCGCCGGCCTTGCGCTCATGCCTGGCGTCGGCGTCGGGCTCGATCCGCCTCCCCATCCGTCCGGCCCACCCGTCCCGGCACGCGCGCAGGTTCATCGCCAGATGGCGGACGGCGAGCGTGGCTCCAGCGGGAGGTTCAGGACCGGCTTCGCGAGGTTGACGACGGCGACCCGCACGGCCGTCCAGGATGGCCGAACCGTCGCAGCATGTAGATGGAGTTCCGCAGGACGTAGTAGCGCCGCCAGTTCATCGGCGCGAGGCGCTTGCCGGGCGCGAGCTCCAGCCCGAGCCGCCCGGCCGCCTCCCGCCGCCGCCGCCAGAGGTCGCCGTGGGCGTAGAAGTGAGTAGCCGGCCCGCGTGACCCGCAGGCCGAACTCGATCTCCGAGAGACCGAAGAACAGCGGCGCGTGGAACGTGCCCGGCGTCGCGCACCGCGGCGACCAGGTAGAAGGGCACCTGGTTGCCGGCGACGTGGTCGACCGGCACCGGCCCGTGGAGCTCGCGGTCCGGGACGCGACGGATCCGGCCACGGCGCCAGTCGAAGCGGCCCCCGCTGATCCCGACGCCCGCCGTCATCGGATCCCGCTCGAGCATCTCCTCGGCGAAGCGCTCGAGCTCGGAGAAGACGGTCGGGTAGGGCACGGGATCGTCGTCGTCGAGCACGACGATCCAGTCCCGGTCGTCGGCGAGCTCGAGCACGCGGCGCATCCCGGCCGCGACGCCGCCGGTGAACCCGAGGTTCTCGGCCATCTCCAGGTGCTCGACCGAGGCCGCGATCCGCGTCGCGCCGGCGACCGCGGCACGCGACTCGTCGCGTCGGGGCGTTGTCGACGACGACCAGACGATCGAGCCGCCGGTCCTGCTCGGCGAGCCGCTCGAGCGTGATCGCGAGCGCGGCCGGCCGCCGGTACGTGACGAGCACGCCGAACAGCCGACGCGTGGGTCGCTCACGCCGGATCCTCCGATCGGGCTCCGGCGGCACGGGCCGATCGGCGCGCGCGCGCTCGCTCGAGCGCCGAGCCCCGTGCCGAGGACGGCGGCTCCCGACGAGCGACGACGAACGGGAAGTGCAGGACGTAGTCGACGCTCGCCTGGATGCCGAGCGACCGCCAGGCCGGCCGCCGACAGCGCCGCAGCCCGCCGGGCGGTCCTGCGCCGAGCGCGGCGAACCCCCAGAGGAAGAGCCCGACGGCAAGGACGTAGCCGAGGAGCCCGATCTCCGCACCCGCCTGCAGGAACTCGTCGTGCGCCCACCGCAGATCGCGAGTCGAGCGAGCGCGATCGCGCTCGCGCGCGCGAACCGTCCCGGACCGACGCCGAGCAGCGGATGCTCGGCCGCGATCGACAGGGCCTCGTGCCACAGCGCGACGCGCTCCTCCGAGAGCGTCGCGCCGACCAGCCGGTCGACGGCGCCGTCGCCGTTCGGACCCCGAGCGCGCCGAGCACCAGGATCGCGACGAGCACGACGACGAACAGGCCCGCCGCAGACCGCGACGGCCGGCCGCTGCCGCCGCGCACGTGCGCGGTCCACGACGAGCGCCGACGACGACGGCAGCGGCAGCGACGATCGACCACGGTCGCACGAGCGGCGTCACGAGCACGACGGCGGCGACGGCCACCGCCGCCGCCCCGAGCGAAGCGGCAGCGCGACGTCCGGCCGGCGACGCAGCAGGATGCAACGCGGCGACGAACGCCTGCGCGAAGAACGCCGCGGTCGCGTTCGCGTAGCCGAAGGGCCCTGCTGCGGCCGCCTCGGAACGTCGCGCCCGGCGTGGCGCGACGAGATCGCCGATCGCGAGCGGCGAGCAGCACCGCCGGGACGAGGGCCGGCCATCGCGCGGCGATGCGCCCAGGCGACCGCCACGCGTCGGCCGGCGGCGAGCCAGCAGGCGTCGCGGATCGAGCCGCCGCGAGGGCCACGCCCGCCGCGACCGAGCCGCCCAGCCGCGGCGGCGCGCCGAACAGAGCACGCCGCCCGCGACCGACGCCGGCGGCCGACGGGACGCCGCGCGGATCGCACTCACGTCCGAGCCCCCGCGAACGCCGGGGTCTCGACGGCGCTCACGGGACGCCGGCGTCCTCGTCGGCCGCGCCCGTCGCGGGCCGAGAAGCACATGAGCACGAAGAACATCGGGTAGAGCAGGATCCGCTGGCGGGCGATGATCCCGAAGTTCGCGACGGGCGAGAGCGCGACGATCGACCCCGCCACGTAGACGATCGCGACCGCGACGTACGGCGTCCGCCGGATCGATCCGGAACGGCGGCCACGATCGAGCGGAACCGCAGGACGCAGAACGAGCGAGCAGGAGCGACGCCTCGAGCGACGTCACCGACGGCCTCGACCGTGTGGGCCTCGAACAGGAAGGGCCGGAACAGGACCGTCACCGTGCCACGACCGACGCTCGCCGGGCGACGTGAGGGACGCCGGCGTGAACTCGGAGCCCCCGGCGCTCGTGACGCGCTCGGTCTCGGAGATCACGCGTGTCGAGGTTCGAGCCCGCCGAAGCCGGAGCGGGCGAGGTAGTCGCTGCATGACGTAACCGCGAGGGCGAGGAGCGAGCGCCCGCGAAGAGCGACGAAGGACGCGACCTTCGCGATCGGGCCGAGCTGACGCAGGTGATCGGCTCGGTCGGCGCAGGAGACCGCCGACCACCAGGCCGACGCCCATCACCACCGCGATCGGCGCCCGGACCAGGCCGCCAGCCCGAGCCCGATCGCCGCGATCAGCAGCCCCGGCACGATCCGCTCGGTCAGCATCTTCGCCGCCCCGAAGGCCGCGATGCCCGAGGCCGAACATCAGCCACGACTCCTTGCCGATGCTCGACGGCCAGAACAGGATCGACGGCATGAAGAACAGCCAGCGGGCGTAGCTCCGGCGGTTCCCCTCGGGCAGCGGCGAGCACGAAGGCGCGGTAGAAGAAGAAGGTCCCCCAGAACGCGAGCCAGGCGTAGATCGAGGAACCCGGCGATCACGCTCGGACGGATCACCGTGTAGATGATGCCGGTGAAGAGCCGGATGAAGTTCGTGTCGGACAGGATCGCCGACAGGCCGGTGCGGTAGTTGCCGTGCGAGGAACCGGTGCGCGATCTGCGGTGCCGAGCTGGTCGAAGCCGCGCGCGTCCGCCTGTCTCGACGACGTAGAACGCGTGGTACCAGCGGAAGAGCGAGAACAGCATCTTCACCGCCAGCGCCGCGACGAGGAACCAGAAGACCCGCCGGTCCCCCTCACGTCGCGCCTGGCGGGCGAGCGCCGGGAGCGCGGCGACGAAGAGCACGGGGCCGATGAGCATCGCGCCCCACGTGTCCCACGTGCTGTGATCCATCAGGAAGAACAGGACCGACGAGGTAGCCCGCGACGAGGACGAGGCCGACGCGCGACGAAGGTGCCGTTCGGGGATCGCTCTCGCGCAGCCGCTCGGCGGCACACTCAGAACACCTCCACGTCGCCGGTCGACAGCGCCCAGGACGAGAGGCGCCAGGGGATCGGGATCCAGGTCCGGATCGGAGCGGGTTCACGACGCAGCGTCATCCCGCGGGGCGCGCGTGAGCGATCGTCGGGCCCGCGGCGCGCCCTCGGCCGCCGAGGTCCCTCGCGGGGAAGGACGCCGCGACGTACGCCACGTCGGCCGGCACGCCGGACCGAGCGCAGGAGGTTCCGCGGCCGTCCGACGTCGCCGGGCCGGACGATCAGCGTCACCGACGAGACGCTCCCCAGAGCGAGCCCTCGGCGCGGAGCCGGAAGAACGCGAGACCGACCAGGCTCGCCCGCTCGCTCCTCGACCACGACGTGATAGCCGAGCAGCGGGCGCGGTCCCGTATCGCCAGCGCAGGTAGTCGACGCTCCTCGGCGTCGAGTACCCCCAGCCGGCGACCTCGGAGCGCTCGAGGAGCGCGGCGACCGCGCGCCTCGTCCCGGAGGGCCTCGGCGGCGGTCGGGGCCGAGACGGCCGGGCGCTCCGAGGGCGCGACGTCCGTCGCCGATCTGCGGCGGAGCTTCCATGCGGCGAGCCGAACCGGGCCGGACGGACGCGGACCCAGACCGGGATCTGCCGACGACCTGCCATCCCATCTTCAGGTAGCCGGGCAGGCTGTTCGGGTTCGGCGTGTTGAACACGAGGTCGACCTCGCCCCGCAGCGAGTCGAGCGCCGCGCGCGTGAGCGTGGAGAAGACGCCGCGGCCCTCGATGATCGGGATGCGTCACGGTGTCGACGGGCCGGACGGCGTCGATCGTCCGGTCCCCGACCCGGAACCGCCACCGCATGAGCGCGCGGAAGCCGACGATCCGACCGTCCGTCCTCGGCCACGATCATGTACGACCGCCCGAACGGGTTCTCGAGGTGCTTCCAGCGGAAGTACTCGGGTGGTCGCTCCCCCGCCGGACCCCCGCCGAGCGAGCCCGCGGAGGAGCTCGAGCACCTCCGGCCTCGTCACTCGTCGGTAGGGCCGGATCAGCGAGGTCGGTGCCGGCGCGAGCGCGTCGCCGCTCATGCGGCCAGCTCCGCGTAGACCTGCCTCGATCCGCCGGACGGCGCCGCGAACGTCGAACGCGGCCGCCGCGCTCGCGGCGCCGGCCCCGAGCCGCCGGCGGAGCCCAGGCGTCGTCGAGGAGCCGCAGGATCAGCTCCGCCTGGGCCGCCGGGTCCCGCGGCTCGACGATGAATCCGTTCACGTCGTCCTCGATCACCGCCGTGACCCCGCCCACGCGCGTCGCGACCGGCGGGCAGCCGAGCGCCATCGCCTCGAGCAGCGCGAGCGGCAGCCCCTCGTGCACCGACGACATGGCGAACACGTCGAACGTCCGCATGACCCGCGAGCGCATCCTCGCGGAACCCTGCGAACACCACCGCGTCCGCCGATCCCGAGGCTGCCGGGCCTCGCGAAGCATCTCGCTCCTGCAGCGGGCCGTCGCCCACGAGGACGAACCGGACGTCCGGGCGCTCGCGCGCGACGTGCGCGGCCACCTGCAGCAGGTACTCGTACCCCTTGTGCGGCTTGAAGTTCGCGACGGTCCCGACGACCGGGGCGTCGGGCGCGATCCCGAGCTCCTCGCCGCACGCCCGTCGCGGGCGGCGTCGCCACGCACGCGATCCAGGTCGATCCCGTGATGCAGCGTCTCGAGCGGTGGGGTGCGACGGAACCGGCGCAGGCCCTCGGGTAGCGGATCGACGTCGCGCACCTCCTCGGAGACGGCGAACACGTGGTCGTTCCGCGGGAACGTGACCGCGTTCGCCCAGTAGGTCGCGCGGTGGTACCGCTCCCAGACGTTGTGCTCGGTCGTCACCAGGACGGGGCGGCCCGACCGAACGACCGCCGGACCGCGCGGCGGCGACGTACGGCGAGTGGACGTGGATGAGCTCGATCCCGCGCTCACGGACGAGCGCGCTCGAGCCGACCGACCCATCCGAGGCCCCTCGCGCCGTCGCAGGCACGTGACCGGGACCCCGAGCGCCTGGAGCTCGGGAACGAAGGCGTCCTTCCACGGCAGCAGGTAGGCGACCTCGTAGTCGAACCGCGACCGGTCGCCGTGCTCGACGGCGTTCACCAGGAGCTGCTCGGCGCCCCCGCGGCCGAGCCCCTTGATGAGCAGCAGGACACGCGACCGCGGCGCCGTCGAGCCGCGTGCCCGCGCTCGGACCCGGCCGCAGCGACGGCCGATGGGCGCTCATCCGGGCCGCGACCTCCGCGTAGACATCCGCGTACCGGCGGGCGACGACCGCGATGTCGTACGCGGCGACGGCACCGCTCCGCGGCCGCGGTGCCCATCGCGCGGCGCACGATCGTCGTCTGCCAGCAGCTCGAGCGCCCGCTCCGCGAGCGCCGCGTGGTCGCCGGGTCGGACGACGTAACCCGGTCGACGCCGTCGACCAGGACCTCCGGCACGCCGGCGACACCGAACGCGACGACCGGCAGACCCGCCATGCCGGCCTCGATCACGCACCCGGGCATCCCCTCGCGTCAGGCTCGCGAGGACCAGCACGTCGCTCGCCGCCGAGCAGATCCCCGACGTCGGTCCGGGTGCCGAGCAGGCGGACGTGCCCCTCCAGCCCGCGGCACGCACCGCGCTCCGCGCAGCTCGTCGCGCATCGGCCCGTCGCCCGCGAACAGGTAGACGACGTCGGGGAGCGCGGCGACGAGCTCGCCGCACAGGTCGAGGTGGGCGAGCGGGTCCTTCTCGGGGCTGAGCGCGCCCAACGCGATCACGACGGGCGCGTGAGGCCCGATCTCCGAGCTCGCTGCGGACGACGTCGCGCGCCCGCTCGGCGCGCGATCCGATCGGGGTCGATGCCCCTCGGGATCGTCACGACGCGTCCGCCGGGCACGCGGAAGGTCTCGACGGTCTCCCGGCGCACCGACTCCGCGACCGCCACGATCCGGTGCCGACCGGCGCAGCAGGGCGGCGTGCACCGTCCGCCGGACACCGTGCTGGACCTCGCTCCGGCGCCGTGCCGATCCGCCGGTACACGATCGACGTGCGACGGCCGGCCGGCGCGAGCGCGCAGTACTTGAACGCCTCGCCTCCGTGCGCGTGGACGATCGTGCGGCCGGAAGCGCGGCGATCGCGCCGCGGAGGCTCGACAGCGTCGCCGCGTCCATCCGCAGCCCGGGGATCCGCCGGCCCCCGGCCGCGCATCGGCGTCACCGGCGCCTCGTAGCTCGACCGCGGCCGGCCACGGGCCCCGCAGAAGCACGACCTCCTGCTCGTACCCGCCGAGCCTCACCGAGCGCCCGGACGAGGTCGGACGCGAACATCTCGGCCCCTCGCCGCTGTCCGGTCGCGACGACGTGGAGCACGCGCACCTCAGGCGCACCTCGAGCTCGTCGTCGGGCGCCGCCCGCGGGCGGCCCCGGCCGCGACCCGGCGACAGAGCGCGACCATCCGCTCGGTGCTTCGCTCGAGGGTGAACCGGCTCAGGAAGATCTCGCGCCCGGCGCTGACCGAGCGTGGCGCGGCGCGCGTTCGTCGTCGAGGAGCGATCGAGACGGCGGACGCGAGCGACCTCGGGAGCACGCGGCGGCACCAGCACCGCGCAGCGCCCGTCCTCGACGACCTCGCGGACCGGCTCGAGGTCGCTCGCGACGATCGGCAGGCCGAGCGCCATGGCCTCGATGCACGGAGCCCCCGAGCCCTTCCCAGAGCGACGGGAACACGAACAGGTCGGAGGCCGCGAGCACGTCCGGCAGGTCGTCGCGATGGCCGAGGAAGCGGACGGCCTCGATCCAACGGCGGGCGGCTCGCGAGCGATCGCCGGATGCGAGCCGTCTCCTCGCCCTCCCGACCCGCGAGCAGCAGCACGGTCGACGGATGCGCGGCGAGCACGCGCCGTGCATCGCCTCGAGCAGGAACCGGTGTCCCTTCTGGAACTCCTGGCGGCCGACGGCGACGAGCACCCTCGGCGTCGTCGGGCAGGTCGAGTCGGGCGCGCGGCCGCGCCCGCCGTTCGGTCCGGGCTCTCCGAGGCGCTCCGGGTCGCGCCCTCGCTCGACGACCGTGATCCGATCCGCCGGGACGCGTAGCGTCGACGTCGCCCACCGCTTGACGGCGTTCGTGATCGCGTGGAAGTGCGCGGTGAGATGGCGCGCCGTCCAGACCGTCGACCGCTGCGGACCGCGCGCACCACGGACGCCGCGCACGTGCGGATCGGCCATACGCTCGGGCGTGTAGGACTGGTTCACGAGGCTCGTGAGGACGGGCACGCCCGTGCCCGCCGCGGCGAACCGAGCCGGTGAGGGTGCGCCGGCGCCAGCGTCGTCTGGACGAGCGCGGGCTCGGTCTCGCGGATCAGCCGTGCGCAGCGCGCGGACCCGGGCCGGCGGCGCCGCCGGGCAGGAACCGGACGTCGAACCCCTGGCGCGATCACCTCGTCCTCGACACCGCCGGGTCGCGACGGCGCAGGCACGGCGACGGTCGGCTCGATGCCCGCCGTCGACGAGACCGGGCAGCAGCTCGGCGAGCGACCGCTCGGCGCCGCCGAACCCGAGCCCGTCGATCACGCAGAGCATCCGCACGTCAGACACCTCCTCCGGGCCCGGTGCAGCGTCGGATGGAGACCGCTCGCGATCGTGTGGAACCGGTCGAGCGTCGTGGTCGAGGAGTTCACGCGGAGCCGCGAGATCGCGAAGGGGTCGCGCGGGGCGCATCGGCGCTCAGGCGATGGTCGAACAGGAACGCGGCGCCGATACCCGAGCGCTCGCAGGTGGGACGCCGCACGCGGCGTCCTGGTCGCCGTCCGGGTAGGCGAAGACCGGTCGGGGCGTGGCCGAGCGCGTCGGTCAGCATCGCGCGTGCGACTCCTCGATCTCGACGCGGCACGACGTCGTCCTCGCAGCGGGACGAGGCACGGGATGCGACCACGTGTGGTTGCCGATCGCGACGCCGCCCGACTCGAGCGTCTGGAGATCCTCGATGGTGAGCTGCGGCGAGCGCGGCCGCCGGCCGCCGCGCGCGGTCCGCGCAGCTCCTCGATCGCGGCGCGCCGGCGCTCGTCGGGCACGCGCTTCGAGCGCACGGACCACGTCCGCGCGGCGCGAGCGCCGGCATGCCGCTCACCGACGCCGCCGCAGCCGCGCGAGGTCGATCACCTCGCGACCACCAGAAGGGCCGATCCGAGTCGACCAGCCCGGCGACCACGAACGCGACGGCGGGGAGGCCGCGCTCGCGGAGCAGCGGCAGTCCGACCTCGAGCACGCTGCGGTGCCCGTCGTCGAACGTGATCAGGACCGCCCGGCGCGGCAGCGTCCGGCGCCCCTCGAACGCCCGGAGCACCTCGCTCGAGCGAGACGGCGGCTCGCGGTCGCCCGATCGTGGTCGAGGTGCGTGCGCGAACCGTTCGCGGTCGTCGACGCCGTGGTACGCGAGGACCGCGAGCCGCCGGCGACGCGCGCCAGTGGAAGATCGGCTGCAGCCGGACTCCGGCGAGAGTGCGGCGTCGAGCAGCGTCTCCGCGCGCGTGTTCACCCGGCGGCCATCCTCGTCGGGAGGCATCCGAGGCGCGACCACAGCGGCGCCCCGAGCCACGACTCGAGACGGCGCGACGTCATCCCACATCGGCGCAGCAGGTCGTCGGGGATCGGCACGCGCGAGCGCTCGAGCCGGCGCCGCGTACGTCTCACCGCCGCCTCGCGCGAGGACGAGGCGGCCGGCGTGGCGCGATCGGCGCGGGCAGCCGGGCGACCTTCCGCATGCTGATAGGTCGACGGCGGAAGCGATCGACTCCGGCGCGAGGATCAATCGCATCGCGCGTCTCCACTGCGCCTTCTCCGCGCTCACGTTGTGCGCGCCGTCCGGCAGCGGTCGCGTCTCGAGGCCGAGGAACCGAAGCGTCTGGTACCACGCCGGCGAGGGCGGGCGGACGAGGTCCTCGAAACGCAGGATCGAGGAGCTGTTCGCGCGGGAACCGCTCGAGGTAGGGCTGGAGACACCGGTGGTACTGGCTGTGCGCGAGGTACGGGTTATCGGGGTCGCGCAGCGCCTGGAGCAGGCTGCGCTTCTCCCGATCGCGCTGCACCTCGTGCCGGTAGTGCGAGCGGATCCGCTCGACGGGCTGGCGGAGCACCGCGATCAGGCGGGCGTCCGGAAGGAGCGTCGGCCATGCGCGTCGCCGCGTCCGGAGCGAGGCTCGGGGTTCGAGTAGTTGACGGAGGCCTCCCCGAGCATCTGGCCGGGCACGGCGTCGGCGAACAGGTTCGAGTACCAGTCGGGGCCCGGACCCAGGCGTCCGAGAAGAAGCCGCGTCTCCTTCGGATGCGCCATGAAGACCTCGGGCTGCTCGTCGAGCCACCGGTACAGCGACGTCGTCGCCGACTTCATCGCGCCGAGGATGACGACGTCCGGGAGGCGGTCGACTCGGCCGAGCCGCTCATCGCGATCCCGTCCCGCTCCCCGACCAGCCAGCGCCGATGTCGATCGGCGCCGAACCCTTCGGGGAAGAGCCGTCGCCGTTGCGATCGACGACCACCGCCCGGTCGAGCTGCCAGCGGTCGCGGACGACGCCGTCCTCGGACAGGATCGCGACGACCGGGAAGTAGATCGCCGGATCGGAGCGGCAGCGGCCGGATCGTGCAGGTGACCTCGCCGCCGCGGCCGGCGCGACCGGGATCGCCGGCGAGGCGGCGGCTCCGACCTCCTCGACCGCTCTCGTCGATGAACCCGACGCAGAAGATCGCCCGGTCGACGTCGGAGACCTCGAACGCGATCCGGACGTCGAGCTCGTCGCCGACCGGCCGCGACCTCGCCGACGTGGACCTCGCTCGAGGCGCGCGCCGCCCGATCGCCCCACCGGTTCATCCCGCGCTGCCTCCATCAGCTTGCGGACCTGGCCCTTGGCGCGGACCTCCTCGCGGGTCGGCCTCCCGACGCTCCATCGCCTGCCCGTACTCGGCGAGGATCGACGGCGGTGTCGCCGTCGGACGACGACCTTGCCGTGGTCGAGCCAGATCGCGCGCTCGGTCATGCTGCGGACGAGCCCGAGGTTGTGCGACACGAACAGGAGGGTCCCGCCCGTCGTCCGGTACTGCTCGAGCCACGTCGCGCACTTGCGCTGGAAGTTCGCGTCGCCGACGGCGAGCACCTCGTCGATCAGCAGCACGTCGGCGTCGAGCGCCGTGATCGCGCCGAACCCGATGCGGGCGATCATGCCGGCCGAGCACCGCTTGAGCGGGGTGTCGATCATCTCGTCGATCTCCGCGAACTCGATGACGCGGTCGATCCGGCTCCCGCATCGCGCGCCGACCGAAGCCGTGCATCGCGCCGAGGAGGTAGACGTTCTCGCGGCCGGTCAGGTCCGGGTGCAGGCCCACGACACGTCGAGGAGCGCCGCCAGATGCGTCCGGTGCGTGCGGACCCGGCCGGACGTCGGCGCGGTGACGCCGGCGATCACCTTCAGCATCGTCGTCTTCCCCGCCCCGTTGTGGCCGACGATCCCGACCGAGGCCCCGGACGAGAAGGACAGCGTCACGTCCTCGAGCGCGTTGAAGGTGTTCTGCGCCCACCAGCGCGGGAAGGCCCAGGCGACGCCGCGGTCGAAGGGCGGGGGCAGCATCTCGCGCACGCGTGCGCGCCCGACCCCCACCCGGTAGGTCTTCGTGACTGACTCGAGCGTGACGGCATCCATCTCAGATCACGTCCGCGAACCGCGGCTCGGTCGCCCCGAAGTACCAGGCACCGACCACGAGCGCGACGACGGCCCCGATGATCGACGGCACGAGGATGCCGAGTCCGGTGCGTGCCCGACGATCAGGACCTCCCGGAAGGACTCGATCAGCCCGGTCATCGGGTTCGCCAGGTACAAGCGGCTTGAGGTTGTCGGGCACGGTGCTCGAGCGGGTACATGACCGGCGTCAGGTACAGCCAGATCTGGACGATCAGCGGGATCGCGAGCCGGATGTCGCGCGCGAAGATGTTCAGCGCGCTGCCGAAGAGCACGACCCCGGTCGCGAACAGGATCTCGATCATGAGCAGCGGGATCGCCCAGAGCGCGGTGAGCGGGAGCCCGAGCCGGCGATGATCACGTACCCGACGAACAGGACCGCCGTGACGCCGAGGTCGATGAGTCCGGTCCCGACCATCGACAGCGGGATCGCCGCGCGCGGGAACGCCAGCCGCGTCACCATCGTCTGCTGGCATCGCGATGCTCGGGACCCCGGACGTGAGCGCTGCTCGCGAAGAACGACCAGGGCGCCAGCCCGGCGAGCGCGAACAGCGGATAGGGCGATCGCCGGTGTCTGGACGCCGAGCACCTTGTGGAACACCACGCGTCGCGACGACGAGGCTGACGAGCGGGGGGATCACCGCCCACAGGATGCCCGCCAACGACTGCCGGTACCGCAGCTGGTACTGGCGCCGGACGAAGGACAGGACGAGCGTGCGTCCGGCCCAGCGTCTCAGCGATCATCGAGGTCCTCCGTTCCAGTCATGGATCGATGCGTTGCACTCCGTGCTCGGCGCTGTCGCCCGATCCAGTCGGACGGGACGCGCCATCTCGCCACGTATAGGCCGAGCCTCGGCTCCGCGCCCGCGCCTGGAGGAACCGGCGGCTCGGCAGAGCAGCCCGAACAGGTAGGCGGCCTTCGCGCGGAGCCCCGGGATCGCCCGGTGGCGGCGAGCCGACATCCCGCCGGTCCCGCCGGCTCGGTGTAGGCGCGGATCGCCCGTCGCTCGAGCGGGCGCGACGGCGATCCTCGCCAGATCCAGGGCGGCCGGCCGGGAGCTCCGACGCCGAGCTCTCGGGAGACCAGCGCGAACGCGTAGGCGAGCGCCGCGCTGAGGCGCCACCGCCTGACCCACCTCGCCAGCCGGTCCCAGTCGACGCCCGGGTCGCGAGCGACCTGCACGACGTCGCGCAGCGGCATCAGGAGCGGCGGCGAGGAGCCCGAGGCCCGCGTGGAGCGCCGCGTTCAGCAACAGCCCGGTTCGATCGAGCCGCTCGAGCCGGCGCGATCCGCGAGCTCGAACGTCTCGGTGTGTCGCCAGGAGCTCGTCGGGGTCGAGCCACAGGCCGAACGGCCCGAGCACGAGGGTGCGGTGAAGGTCCACCTGGAGCCCTCGGCGTCCGAGTACGTCGCCGCCTTGCCGAACCGCTCGTCGAAACCGCGCCGCGGCTCGGGAAGGTCGCGCCGGTAGTCCGCTTCGGCGCAGCACGTCGCACGGCCGCGCGCCAGTCGCGTCGGAGACGAGGAGGTCGAGATCGCCGAACGGACGCATCGACGGGTCGGGGTACACCGCGTGCGCGATCGCCGGGCCCTTCAGGACGACGAACTCGGATCCCCGCCGCCCGCACGCCGCCGACGAGCCGCAGCAGCCTGGCGCTTCGATGGCGAGCGCGAGCACCATCGCGGACCGGTGCTGTTCGAGCAGCTCGATCGACTGCTCGTCGGAGAGCTCGAGCGCCCCGGACTCGCAGGCGGCCACCGCGATCCCGGTCAGTCGCTGGAGCCGCGAGGCCCGAGAGACGACGCTCGGCCATCGGTCCGACGGGATCCGGTACACCCCGTCGGCCGGGCCGAAGGCCCGACGGCCGCGATCCGGCGGACCTCGCGCGGCCGGACATCGATCCGGTCATCCGCTGCCCGCCGCCCGGACGACCCAGCCGCCGGCCTCGAGATCCCCGATGAGCCCGTCCACGTGGCGATCCGCGACCTCGTCGGCCTCGATCCGCCAGCTCGTTCGCGATCGCGCGCGTCAGCTCGGCGACGCGTCCGGGGCACGCTCGAGGAGCAGCCACGCCGCCGAGGCCGGCAGCGAGAGTCGCGACGACCTCGGATCGCTCCGGGCGACGCGAGCGAGCACCTCGCCGCCGACCCGGCGCCAGAGCGCCGCCGTGCGCCGATAGACGACCGACGCGCTCAAAGGCGCACCACGTTCGACCGGCGATCCGCTCCGAAGGCGTTCCGGGCGTCGAACAACGAGCGACGCGTGCTCCGCGATCCAGTCGAGGTCGTAGGCGTGGTGAGGTGTCAGCAGCGCGACGCAATCGGCCGTACGCGATCTCCCGCTGCGTGAGCTCGATGCTCGTCAGCTGCGTTCCGTTCACGTGGATGTGCGGAGCGTGCGGATCGTGGTACACGACGTCGGCTCCGCGCCGGCGCAGCAGCGTCATCACCTTGAGCGCGGGCGACTCGCGGACGTCGCCGACGTCGGGCTTGTACGCGACACCGAGCACCAGGATCCGCGCGCCCTTGACCGGCTTGCCCGGCGTCGTTCAGCGCGTCCCCGATCCGCGTCGCGACGTAGCCGGGCATCTGGGCGTTGACGTCCTGCGCCTGCTCGAGGATCCGGAACTGGTGACCGACGTCCCGCCGCACCTGCCAGGCGAGGTACGCGGGGTCGAGCGGGATGCAGTGCCCCCCGACGCCCGGGCCGGGCGTGAACGACATGAAGCCGAACGGCTTGCGTCGCCGCGGCCTCGAGTGACCTCCCAGACGTCGATCCCCATCTCGTGGCACAGCATGGCCATCTCGTTCACGAGCGCGATGTTGACGTGACGGAACGTGTTCTCCAGGAGCTTGGCGAGCTCTGCCGCCCGGCAGGAGGACACCACGACCACCTTCTCGACCAGCTGCTCGTAGAACAGCGCCGCGAGCCCGTCGACTCGGGCGAGATGCCGCCGACGATCTTCGGCGTGTTGCGGAGCCCGAACTCGTCGTTGCCGGGGTCGATCCGCTCGGGCGAGTACGCGAGGCGCGAAGTCCCGTCCCGCCGCGAGCCCGGAGCGTCTCGAGGATCGGCCGGACGAGCTCCTCGGTCGTCCCCGGGTACGTCGTCGACTCGAGCACGACGAGGCTTGCCGACGGACAACGGCTCGCGACGTCGCGCGACGCCTGCTCGACGAAGGACAGGTCGGGCGCGTGATCCCGCACCGGCGTCGGCACGCAGATCAGGACGACGTCGGCCTCATCGATCGCCTCGGACTCGGTCGTGAACGAGGCGTTCCCGGCCTCGACGCCCGCCCGGAACAGCGTTGGCGTTGACGCCCGGAACCGAGAGCGTCGCCGCTCGCGAGATCGCCTGATCCGAGCCGCGTCGACGTCGATGCCGATTACGGGGAACCCGGCCTCCGATGCCGCACACGCGAGCGAGACGCCGACGTAGCCCTGCCCGAGGACGGCGATGCTGCGCCCGCCGCGACAGGATCCGGCGGCGAAGATCTGCGGTTCTCCTCATCGAACCCCCTCCAACCGAGTCGTTCTCGGATGCCCCCCCGATGGATGGTCCCGCGGCGGGCATCTCGCGGCGCATCGACGGCGACCCGTTCGATCGATCGAACGGTTGAACTCAGCTCACGCCCGAGGCCGATCCCGGGCTTCCGACCGTTGCTCCCGCGGAAAGCTCGGCGATCCGCCGTCGAAGACGTGCGATGACGACCAGCTCGACGACGACGAGGATCGCCGCAGCCATCGCCACGGAGGCGAGCACGATGCCAGCCGATCCTCCCCCTCCGCTCCCGACGCTACCCGTGGCCGCCGATCCCGACGGAGCAGCGGTCGAAGGTACGGGACTGCGGTCTTCCTTCTTGTCGCCGTTGCCCGAACCGGACGAACCGGGCGCACCGCGGAGATCCGCCGGCGCCTCCTGCCCGGCGATCCAGGCCTGGATGTACGGGATGATCTGGTCGAGGACCGTGACGCTCGCGCCTCGCCCCAGACCACGCCCTCCCTTCAGGATCAGGATGCGGTTGTCGATGCCCTCCTGGGTCAGGGCCTGCGCCATCGCCTGCGGCTGCTCGGCCGGGATCAGCTCCGATCCGCCGTTCACGAGGATCATCGGAGGATCCGAGCTGTCCACGTGCGTGATGGGGGAGGCCTCAGACGTCTCGCGTGCACACGCCGCGGACGCCGAGCAGCCGAGGAACGTCCGGACCGCGTCGTCGATCCGGGCCGGGCCCGAATCCAGGAGCGAACGCAGGTCCATCGGTCCGGACCAGGAGACGACGAGCCGGACACGCGCACCTCGGTCGAGGGGTCCGGTCCCCGTCGATCCGGCGAGTGCGACGAGCTGACCTCCAGCCGAGAACCCCATCGCTCCGAGTTCGGCAGGCGCGACATGGAACTCGTCGGCGTGCTCCCGGACCCATGTGATCGCCGACGTGACGTCCTCGACCGCCGCCGGGTACGGAGAAACGAGCGCCGACCGGTAGTCGACGACGAACGCCGCGATGCCGTGGTCGGCCAGGTACTGCGGGACGGCGGCATGCGCCGCCCTGTTCACAATGGTCCACCACCCGCCGGGGACGACGATCATCGCGGGAAAGGGCCCGTCACCCGCGGGAAGATACGCATCGAGATGCAGCTCGGTCCCTCGGTGCTGGGCGTAGGTGATGTCGGCTCGGACCGACGCGGCGTGCGCCGCGCTCGGGAACAGGAGGGAGAGGCCGGCCAGGACGGCGATCTCGCACCCCAACGTGGCGATCGTCCGTGGCCGGTCCCGTCTCCTCTTCACCATCGTCCCCCGCCAGATCCGTGCGACCAGCGCATCCCCCTCACGCGCTCGCGACCTTCCGGTCCACGAGCGTGGCGATGTCGGCAACCGTGCTGAAATGCGTCGACGTGAGCTCCTCGTCCTCGACCTCGATCCCGAACTGATCCTCGATGAAGACGATGAGCTGCATGAGCCCCGCCGAATCGATGACGCCGCCCCAGAGTGGAGTGTCGTCTCGAAGCGACCCGTTGCCGACCAGCAGCTGATCCTGGATGTAGTTCCTGATGTTCGATGCTGTGTCCATGGATCCTCCCGAGGGCGTTCGGATCGACCCGACCGTTTCCCGGCCGCGACGCGATCAGACCACCGAGCCCCCGCCCAACTCGACGATCGTGCGGATGGCGGAGGCCCGCCGTCGGAAACACTGCCGGCGTGAGATCTTGAGCGTCCGGGCGATCTGGGTCGCGGGCAGCTGCGCCACATACCAGAGGTACAGCAGGAGACGGTCCCGTTCGCTGAGATGGAGCATCCGTCGCCGGAGCTCCGAGCGCTCGTCGAGTCGATCCAGCAACCCGACGCTCGCGACGTCTGACACGTCGGACGATCGCCGAGCGGAACCAACCTGGAGGACGGAGGTGGTCGTCGGCTGCCACCAATCCGTGTACGTGATGAGCCCGAAGATCACGTCTTGAGGAGATGCGAGATACACCGACATGCTACACACTAGTCCTGCGCCGAGGGACGCGCGAGGTGGGGAATACCCTCAGGCGATTCGGCGGGCACCCCTGCTGCCCGGCCGTCCCCGGACTCCGCCGGCTCCTGATCCCCATTCTGGCGGCCCGAAGGCACGACCAAGGCCACGGTCGTCGTTGGGGCTGGCTCCTCCGCCGGCTTGCTCGAGCGATACGGATGGCGGCTGCGGAACCGGTAGCCGGACCTGCGGATCGCGCTCCGCGGGAGATCGTTGAGCACGACGCCCGTCACGGGGGCCTGGAGCAATGCGAGGATCTCTGCGGTGCGCTCGGCCGTGGTCGCGTCGGTCTTCCCAGCTCTCGCGACCACGACGACCGAATCCGTCTCGACGAGCAATGGCGTCCAGTCGCCTGCGGCGAGGACCGGAGCCGAATCGATCAGGACCACGTCGCCCGCCGCGCGCGCCTGTTGGATCACGTGCGGGATCCGCCCCGAGCCGAACAGACTGCCGGTCGCCTCCGGAACGCTCCCCGCCCCCACGGCGCGCACGCCCGGCAGTACCGTCTCCTGTAGGAGGCCCTCGAGCGGGAGGGGAGACCCGGAACCGAGTGCCTCCGCCAGGGAGGGTGCCGGTTCGATCCCCAACATGTCCTGCAGGGACGAGTCGCGGAGGTCACAACAGAGCACGACGACCCGCTTCCCGGTCTGCGCGAAGGTCGCGGCGAGGTTCGCGACCACCGTGGTCTTCCCCTCCGAGGGGATCGCGCTCGTGACCAGGATCGTCTGCGTCCCACCGGACCCGTTCGCGGTGAACTCACGCACGCCCGACTCGCGGCGGCTCACGTGCAGCGCCGCCGCGAGCAGCCGGAAGGCGTTCGACGCAAGCGCGTGCGGGTACGCGTGGGCAACGATCGAGCCCCGCCGGCGGCGTCGGCGCGGGATCGTCGGCACCTCCGCGAGGACGGGCAGCTTGTAGGCCTCTTCCGCCGCCTCCTTCGAGCGGATCCTGGTGTCGAGACGCTCGAGCACGAGGGCGAGGCCGATGCCAAGGAGCAGTCCGATACCGGCGGCGATCAACAGTCGGATGGGACGCGAGCGCGGGGCGCTGATGCCGGCGTCCGCGACGATCTGGTGAGCCTGCGCCGAGTCGATGATCTCAAACCCGGACAGGTCGGCGCCCCCGCTCGAGAGAAGGCTCGAGCGCTGCTGTTCGAGAAGCGAGAGCTCGAACGAGAGGCTGTCGCTCTGGTCCTGAGCGGCCTTCGACGCGGCGGGCGATGAGGATTGGTTGATGTCGGCTTGCGCCTGCCCCATGCGCTGGTTGATGCGCTGGAGTCGCGCGTCGATCGCTCGCACCTGGTCGAGCGTGCGCTGGCGGAGCCAGCCGACGAGATCCCGGGCGAAGGTGTCGGCCAGGTGCTGCGCGTCAGTCGCGCTGTCGCCCGTGGCCGTGATCGCCATGATCCCGGTGGTGTTGTCGGGGACGATCTTGACCGAACTGGTCACGGCCGCGGGGCCGTCCAACCCCATCGTGTCGGCCACCTGAGCCGGCACCTCGCCGAGCATCGCGAGCTCGGCCACGGTATCGAGGTTGGACGTGCTGCGAACGGAGCTCGTGGGTGACGTCGACGAGAGTAGGTGCGTGGTGGCCTCGAAGCTCGTGCCGGTTGGTGCGGTGACCTGATCCACCTCGCCGCTCATGATCCAACCGACGCCGAGCGCCACCACGAGAGCCGCGACGATCACGCTCCAGCGCCGTCCGAGTCCGCTCAGGTAGTTGACGCGACCCATGCGTCGCCTCCTCCGTTCGCGGAGACCAGCAGACCCACCGCAGCGGCGGCGTTCGGCACGCCCAGCTTCGAGAAGATCTTCGTCTTGTGCCGCTCGACCGTCTTGGGGCTGATCCCGAGGTGGCGCGCGACCTGTTTCCCCGCCAGCCCCTTCGCAACGAGCAGCAGCACTTCCCTCTCCCGTCCGGTGAGCCGCAAGGGGACGCTCGCGGGCGTTTCCGGCCGCGGGTTCAGCGCCGCCGCGAGGGAAGCCACAGGGGCGTCGGTGGAAACCTGGACACCATCGGAGTCCGAATCGTTGCTCCCTAGGAGGATCACGCGGATCCCCCCCCGGCGAAGCGTGGTCGCGACACGCTCGGCATCCTGCATCTCTGAGTCGATCGCCACCGCGTCCGCCCGCTGGCCGAGCCGGACGACCTCGGTCGGATTCGAGACGGCCCCCAAGGGGACGATGCCGCGGTAACCGGCGAGGGCGGCGGCGAGCCCCTCCGCCACCATGGCTTGACGGTGGGCCACCACCACCGTGTACGGGGTCATACGCGCACCACGTCCTCCGCGACCCAGCCGGCCGCGGCGATCTCCTTCATCCGGGCCGCGAGCGTCTCGTCGTCGTCCACGAGCGATTCGAGGGCCTTCAAGGCGCGCTTCAGCGCCGCTCGGTCGGGCTTCGGCGGCCGGGAGACCATGATCCCGAGATGCCCGCTGGGTTCCGGATGCTCGTGTGGGTCCAACAGATCCTCGGCGAGCTTCTCCCCCGGGCGCGGACCCACGACCTCGATCCGAACGTCCCGGCCGGGGACCCGTCCAGACAGGCGGACGAGCCGCATCGCGAGATCCTGGATGTTGACCTGCTCGCCCATCTCGAGGGTGAAGACCTCGCCACCACGCGACATCGCGGCTGCCTGCAGCACGAGGCAGACGGCCTCCTGCAGGCTCATGAAGAAGCGGGTCATCATCGGGTCGGTGACGGTGATCGGTCCCCCCGCGGCGATCTGCCGCAGGAAGGTCGGCACGACGCTCCCGCGGCTGCCCAGCACGTTGCCGAAGCGCACGGCGCACAGGACGCCTCCCCCGTTCTGGAGGCTTCGGACGACCTGTTCGGCGAACCACTTCGACGCCCCCATCACGCTCTTCGGCCGGACCGCCTTGTCCGTGGAGACCAGGACGAACCTGCTGACGCCCGTGAGGGCCGCCGCCTCGGCGACGTTGGCGGTCCCGAACACGTTGGTCAGGAACGCCTCGGCGGGATAGGCCTCGAGCATGGGGACGTGCTTGTGCGCGGCCGCATGGAAGACGACGTCCGGCTCGTGCCGCCTGAAGATCTCGAGGACCCGGTCCCGTTCGCGCACGTCCGCCAGCACGCAGGTGGCCGCCTCACCCGGATCCAGCTCGGACATGACGTCGTGCAGGTGGGTCTCGTCATGGTCGAGGAGGATCACGCCGGACGGCTCGAACGCCAACACCTGGCGCGCGATCTCGGACCCGATCGAGCCGCCCGCCCCGGTGATGAGGATCCGCCGTCCGCGCAGCATGTCGCGGACGGTCTCGTCGTCCATGACGACCTGCTGGCGCCCGAGCAGGTCCTCGATGCGCAGATCCCGGATGTCACGAGCCGTGACCCTTCCGCCGACGGTCTCACGGACCGTGGGGAGCACGCGAAGGGTCACACCCACCCCCTCGCACAGGGCCGCGATGTCCCGCACCACGTCGCTCGTGACGGATGGGATGGCGAGCAGGACCTGGTCAGCCTCGGTCCTCTTCACGACCGCCGGGATCGAGGCGATCGAGCCCTGGACGCGAATCCCGTGCAAGGACAACCCGATCTTGCGGGGGTCGTCGTCCACGTAGCCGACGGGGATGAGCCCGGCCTCGGGGTTGCGCAGGATGTCGCGCACCACCATCGAACCGGCCTCGCCCGCGCCCACGACGAGCACGCGCGCGGGCTCATCGTGCTCCACCCGGCGGCGGAAGGCGAAGAGGCGGCTCTGGAACCTGATCGCGCCGAAGCCCACGAACGACAGGGTCGAGCCGAAGACGGCGACGGAGACGGGGATCACGCGCAACCCGGAGGAGGCGAGCTCGACGAGCACCAGGATCGTGGCCCCGGCGAGGAGCCCGGACAGGACGACGCGCCGGGCCTCCTGCACGCTCGCATAGCGCCACATCTGTCCGTACAGACCGAGCAGGTAGTTGCAGAGCAGGTGAACGAGCGCGATGGCCGGAAGGAACAACCAGAACGTGTGCCAGTAGGTGGGCTTGACCGCGCCCTCGAAACGCAGGACCAGCGTGCCCAGGTAGGCGCCCACCACGACGAGGAGGTCGAGCGCGACGAGCGGGAGGTCGCTGCGCACACGCGCCACGATCCGCGAGGAGATGTCCGTGGCCTCGCCCGTGCTCAGCTCAGTCACGAAGTCCCCCGGATGCGATCGCCCGACAGAAAGGTACCCGAGTCTACGTAGCGGGAAGTGCGCAGCTCATCCATCGGCGGGCGTATCTTGACTACGTCGTTACGCGTAGGCGGGACGGGTGGCCGGTGAGATGCGCGAGGGTCTCCAAGAGGTGGTTGGTCGCCATCGGTGCGACCCCGAAGCAGTCCGCGCCCGCGACCAGGCGCCCCAGGCCCTCGAGCGTCCTCCGGCCCCCGAGCGCGGGCAGGTTCTCGCTGACCCCCGCGAGCCGGTACAGGACCAGCGACCGGGACACCGGCTCGATCGCGGCGTCGGGGCGGTCGTGGATGAGGCAGAGTGAATCCAGCGGCGTCGGGCGATCCACGAAGAACCGGTCCAGGCTGGACGAGCGGCCGGCCAATCGCTCGATCGCGTCGTCCGGGATCCGGAGCTCTCGCGCGACCGGGACCGCGGTGCCGCTGTCCGGATCGATCGCGGTCCAGACGGTGCCCGGCGCACGCAGCTCGTCCTGCTGCGCCCGCCGGCCCTGTGCGTTGAGCGCCGGCGTGTACGCGGATGGGATCAACGCCACTCCCCGGGATCCGGAGATCACGGACGCGCCGAGGTAGATCGCGTCGCGGCGTTGTCGGAACGTGTGCGACTCGACCTCCTCGAGGACGGCGCGGGCGAGGGTCCCGAGATCCGCCGTCCTGACGATCGGCACGACCCCGCGGTAGAGCACGTGGAAGTTCCGCCTCCCGGGTTCGTCCTGGTCGGCGACCACGATCGAGTAGAATGGCACCTGCCAGCGCGTCATCCGATGCTCGGCGAGGATCTCGTCGAGCCACACGCCGAATCGCTCGGACGTCGTGCGGATGCCGACCCTGACGCTCCCGAACTTGTACGTTCCCTCCACCGCCCACCCGAGGCGGTCCAGCTTGCGCATTCAGGTGCTGGAGGGCTTGTTGAGCCTCGCCCGGCGCCGGGCGTCGTACGGGCGGATCCCTGGCGCCTCACCCATCCCGTGCTCCGTGTGACCCATTCATGAGCCCCAGCTTGCGGAACTGACGGGTCAGCGTTCGCACCTGCGACTCGATCTCGGGAGCGGGAACCCCGAACGCCTCGGCCAGTTCCAGCGCGATCTGGTGGATCGTCGCGGTCCCGTCGAACAACGAGAAGACGAGCGTCGCCGAGGGGTTCAGATGATGCAGCTCGCCCGAGACCTCGTCGTAGATCACCGCCTCGCCGTCGAGCTCGACGACGACGAGATCCTCACGGGTCCTCGGACGCGCCGCGGGCACGCTCACTCCTCCCAGCGCAGGATGCCGAGCTCCTCGAACTCCGACAGCGTCCGGGAGACGTCCTCGCCGACGATCTCCGGATGCAGGCCCGAGAGCTCGCAGATCGCGCGAACCATCTCCTCGGTGGTCGTCGACCCGTCGCACAGATCCCAGATCGCTCGGGCCGTCTCGTTGAGCTGATGAAGGCCGCCCGTCTCGGGATCGAAGACGACGTTCTCATCTGCGGCTGCCCGCAGCCAGACTCCCTCGCGGCGGACCGGGCGACGCTGGCGAACCTCCTCCGTCATCGATGCGCCTCGGCGATCTCGCGGAGGAGGCCGGTCTGCAGGACGAACGCGGCAGCCTCGAGCCTCGAGTGAACGCCGAGCTTGCCGAGCACCTTCTGCACGTGGGTACGAGCGGTCTCGGGGCTGATCACCAGTCGCTGGGCGATGCTGTCGTTGTCGCCGCCCTCCGCCAGGACCGCCAGGACCTCCCGCTCACGCCTGGTGAGCCGCGAGATCTTCCGCCGGGCCTCCTCTTCGGCCCTCTGCCGGTGGATCAGGTGGGCGAGGACCGGACCGAGCATCCCCGGCGGGATCAGGGTTTCGCCGTCCGCGAGCCGACGCATGGCTTCCATCAACTCCGCCAGCGGGATCTCCTTCGTGAGATACCCCCGGGCACCGGCCTCCAGGGCCTCGACCATCTGCCGAACCTCCGAACCCGGCCCCAGGATCAGGACCTGGCACGACTCCACGCTCTCCGAGATGAGTCTGGTCGCTCGGATGCCGTCGCAATTGGGCAACCCGGCGTCGAGCACCGCGACGTCCGGGCGTACCCGCTCCGCCTCGGCGACCGCCTGCACGCCATCCCGAGCTTCGGCCACCACCTCGAAATCGGCCTGGCTCTGCAGTACGGCGCGAACGGCCTCTCGGAACAGCGACTGCTGGTCAGCGAGGAGGACGCGGATCCGATTCGAGCTCACCGCCCCTGCCCCCCCTTGAGCGTCGGTCCGATGAACTTAGCGGTGACGAGGGAACCTCGCACGAGACGCGGAGCGTAGTTCGTGTACGCCGTTCGCAGTGCCTCCGAGTCCTCCCGTGCTCGAGGAAGATCCATAGCAGCCCGTCCCAACACGGGCGACTACGCGATGACGTCACTGGCGAGGCGCGGGGCGTACCAGCCCGTGCCGAACAGCGAAGGCGGCCGCCTCCAGTCGGGAGTGGACCTGCAGCTTCGACAGGATGCTCTGCACGTGCGTGCGCACCGTGTTGGGCGCCACGCCGAGGGTCTTCGCGATCTCACGGCCGCCGGCTCCGCGGGCGAGCATCGAGAGGACCTCGAGCTCTCGAGGCGTGAGCTGCTGCCCGATCAGGCGAGCCTGCGACTGAGGGATCCCTCGAGAGCCCTGCCGAGTGAGCCGAGAAGGAAAGACGACGTCGCCGTTCAAGACCACCTGGATCGCGCTTAGGAGCTGCGACACCTTCGCATCCTTCAGGAGATACCCACGAAATCCAGCCCGGACGATCTCGTCGGCCAGGCGCTGGTCGTCCATCGCCGTCACGGCCACGACCCGGGTCCGGGGGCTGACCTCCATGATCCGCTTGCCGACCTGGACGCCGCTCTCGTCGGGCAGCCCGATGTCCACGAGGGCCACGTCGGGCTGCTGCGCCTCGGCCGCGGCTACGGCGTCCGCGGCGTTGCCCACCGGGTCGCTCACCTCGTAGTGGTGACTCACGAGCGCCGCGCGGATCGCGTCCGCGAAGAGCTTGTGGTCGTCGACGATCAGGATCCCGCCGATGTCCGTCCGCCTCTCCTCTGGGGGTGACCGGATGCCGGCCCGCCCGTACCCGGACCGGGGCGCGCTCCGCTTACCGGGCGAACCCCTTGCGGGCCGCCAGCCTGACGAAGAACGTGGTCCCCTCCCCGTCGGACTCGAACCAGATCCGGCCGCCGTGCGCCTCGACGACACGCCGGGCGATGAACAGGCCCAGCCCCCGCCCGGCTGGGTGGCGGCCCTGGTGGTCGGTTCGCACGAACGGGTCGAACGGCGACGGCCCGCCGGCCGGGATCGAGGGCCCGTCGTTGTGGATGCCGAGCAGCACCATCCCGTCGCGGATGTCGATCGAGACCTCGACCTTGGACCGGGGGCGCGAGTACGCGAGCGCGTTGCGGATGATGTTGACGATCGCCGTCCCCAGATGGACCGGGTCGACCCGGACGACGGCCGAGGCGGGCGCGTGGACGACGACGCGGTCCTCGCCCACCTCGCTCACGCAGCTGCGAACGGCCTCCGCGACGAGCTCGACGAGGTCCACCGGCCGCCGCTGCAGGGGCTGCGCTCCCGCGCCCCACGCGAGGAGCCCGTCGACCATCCCCGCGAGCTGCTGGAGCTCGCCGAGGGAACGGGACAGCCGCTCCCGGTCCAGGTCGTTCACGTCGCCTCCCTCGAGCAACGTGAGCTCGAGGGCGGCCTTCACGCCGAGGAGCGGCCCGCGCAGCTCGTGTGCCGTCCAGGCGATCCCGAGATGCCCGCGTCCGGCGCCCGTCAGGTGCGGAGACGCGGAGCGCCGCCGCAGCGCCTCCTCCAGCATCCCGGCCACGATCCCCATCGGGGCGGACGGGACGGACGCCGAGATGCCGACCAGCATCACCGCGTCCCCCGCGTCGACGACCTCGGCCCGTTCGATGCCGAGCAGCATCCGGGAGAACTCCTTCGCCACGGCCTCGTGCGGTGCGCGCGAGGCCCGCGGTCCCCGCGGGAGCGTGGGGAGCGCGGCACGGAGCTCCCGGCGCTTGCGGGTCCCGACGCCTCGGACGTCGATCAACCGAAGGTCCGGCGAGTCGTCGGACGCGCACCACACGGCCACCGGAGCCCGGAAGCGATCCGAGACGAACCGCGCGGCCGCACGCAGGGCGCTCTCGGTCGAGCCGGCCGACGACACGCTCCGACCGACGGAGACGGCCTTGCGCACCGCGAACAGTTCGCTGCGGAGCTGGTCGTGCCGACGGACGTGGTGCAGCGCGATCGAGAGCTGGCTTGCCACCGCCGTGAGCGGCTCCCAACGCCACGCGATCGCGTCGACCTGTGCGACGACCTCGAGGACGCCGAGGGCCTCGCCGCGTGAGACCAGCGGCAGCATCGCGAGCATCAGGCCCGAGGAGCCCGGCAGCTCGAAGCGCATCACCCGCCGCGAGACGAAGACGGCCCGACGGCGGGCCGAGCGCTTCCGCCCGCCGTCGTGCAACCCGGGGTCCGACCAGGCCGGCCGCAGCCGCCCGCCGGCGTCGGGAAGCGAGATCCGGACGCTCGCGACGGAGACGCCCAGCGCCGCCCGGACCCAGGCCGGGGTCGACGAGACCGCTTCCTCCTCGGTGTCGGCCGAGGCGAAGGCGTGACAGAGGGCGCGGAGCACCGCCCGTTCGTCCTGCCACGCGGTCGGGCGGGGTGCACTCTCGATGCTGCGCATCCGGGGGGGAGCCTCCAGTTCAGCCGGGGCCAGAAGAGGAGGACGGCGGAGGCGTTCTTGTAAACCCTTCTCGAGGATGGACTCTCACGCGTTCGATCGGAGCTTCGGCCCACCGACTCCGACGTAGGGGTTCTCCTGCGCTCGCCGAAGGCCGCCCCCCTCGGGGCCTGCCGAGGCCGCGCTCCGCGGCGAACGACACCTCGCGGACCGGGACGTCGGCGACGATCACGACCGGTGTTCGCCCGACGGCCGCGGCCGGATCACTCGGCCACGGCTCGAGGAGCCGGGGTGTCGTCGGGGGGACCACCTCCGTAAACGCTCTGTGGGCTGGGAAGGTTACGGAGAACTGATGCTGGAATCTGAGACTGGTCGTCACATAGGATTCGGTCGCCCTGCCATGGAACGCCGTCGACAGTTCTTGGGTGGTGAGGTGTGGACCTCTCGCACGAGATCGGCCGGGCACTTCGGCTCGTGCGGGTCGCCCGGGGCTGACGCTCCGCGGCGCCGCCTCGGCCTCCAACGGACGGTTCCGGCCCTCGTCGATCGCCGGGTACGAGCGCAGCGAGCGCGCGATCACGATCCAACGGTTCTGCGACCTCGCCGACGTCTACGGGGTTGACCCGGCCCGGCTGCTGGACGGCATCCTGGCCGACGCGCGAGGCGAGTCGCGGATCGAGCTCGACCTGAGCGCCCTCGGCGAGCTCGACCTCCCCGAAGCGGCCACGCTCCGCATCTTCGCGGAGCACGTCCGGGGCCTGCGTGGGACAGGCGGCGCCGAGGTGGTCACGCTCCGGCACGCAGACCTCGAGGTCATCGCGCGGGTCTCGGGGCGCGGGCGCGACGAGCTGCTGGACCTGCTCTCGCCCGCCCGAACCGCCCGCTGACCCCGATCGCCGGCCCGCCAGGCTCGACCACGCTTCCGCGGGCACGATCCGGGGAAGGTTGGGGGATCGAGACGACCCCATCCACGTTCGCCGCCTCCGCCGGGGAGGTGCTCCGCCGGATCCGCGCGGGGCGATTGCTCTCGCTGCGGCAGGTCACGGTCCGGTCCGGCGGCCGCTTCAAGCCATCCTCGATCGCCTCGTACGAGCGGGGCGAGCGCCAGATCTCGCTCGAGCGCCTGTTCGCCCTCGCCGAGGTGTCGAGGTGCCTCCCGAGCGCATCGTCGCGGCGATCGCGCACCGGCTCGAGGGCGGCGGCGCCGAGGAGGACGCCCGGGAGCGGGTCGTCGTCGTGGTGCCCGGCCGCGCCGGTGCGGGGCGAGCGGACCCGCCGGCTCAGACCCCGCGAAGGTAGACCACGGTCTCGCCGAGCCCGTCCTCCAGAGTGGGTCCACGGGTGCCATCCGAGGACGTCCTCAGCGAGCGAGATGTCCAGGACGCTTCGTCGCAGGTCGCCGGCCCGCGGCGGCCCGTGCCCCGGCTCGCCGGTGAACCGCGCGAGCTCGGCGAGCATGCGGTACAGGCCGTTGACCGAGGTCTCGACGGCGGTGCCGATGTTCACGATCCGCCCGCTCGCGCGCTCGGCGGCCAGCGCGAACGAGTGCACGACGTCGTCGACGAAGACGTAGTCCCGCG
>CAVOUQ010000039.1:0-75768 GCA_963699635.1 uncultured Actinomycetes bacterium
CCGGGGTCGGGCGACGACCACCCGGAGCCGGGGGATACGGCATCCTCGGACGGCGGAGCGCCTCATCTGACCGGGTTCCCGTCTGCGGGGATCACCGACGTGGCTCGAGCGTCTCGCGACCCGAACGGGGAGCGATCAGCGTGGTCGCCACTGTGCGAGCATCGCCCACTTGACGAGCAGATGGGGGTCGGAGCCGTCGACGCCGATGCTGTACAGGGTGAAGGGCGTCTCACTGGTGCCCCAGCCGACGTACAGGATCCGGTCGCCCTGGGGCGAGAATCCCAGCCCGGTCACGAGCCACAGTCGCCGGAACAGGCTTCGAGCCTCGGCCTGGTAGAACTCCTCGAAGGTACTGGACGCCTCGAGCTCGCCGAGGGCCACGTCCGAGTCGACGATCCGTTCGATCATGTCGGGATATGAACCCCCGAAACGCCCCGAGCGTGCAAGCGGACCGCTACTCGAGGTAGCCGAGGCCCCTGAGGTGCTCCTCCATCTCGTCGGCCTCGGTGTCGCTGACCGTCGACTCCTCGTCGCCGGTCGGCATGCCGGGGATCGCGACGGCGGGCTTGGACGACGGCTCGGCGTGCTTGACGGCCGCGTCCGAGCCGACGAGCTCGTGCAGGACCCGGCCGGTGTGCTCGATCGAGGCCGGCGCGTCGAGCGCGGCCAGGATCGTCGGCGCCATGTCGACGAGCAGCGGCTGCGAGGTGAACGGCTTCACGGACGGCCCGGCCGCGACGATCACGCCGTCGATGCGGTGGTCGCCCGAGATCCAGTCGGCGTCCTCGATCGCGGACTTCGCGTGCGTGAGCGAGTACTGCTCGGCCGGCTCCATGAGGATGTCGGGCGCCGTGTCGGCGTGCTTGCCCTTGAAGATCTCCTCGCGCCGGAAGATCGCCTTCACCGGCTTGCGGCCGGTCTTCGGGTCGACGAAGCTCGAAAGCGCGTCCATCACCTGGTCGCGCACGCGCTCGAAGTCGGCCGGGTCGACGATGCCGTCGGGCTCGCGCCCGGCGAGGTTGATCGAGACGCCCTCGCCCGTCGAGCGGATCGTCGTGAACGCCTTGGTCTTGGACCAGTTCACCGACTGCGGCAGCGAGACCTTCCCGTGCAGGCCGAGCAGGTCGTAGGCCTTGCGCGCGATCTTGCGCACCGGCCCCCACTGCATCGGCCCGAAGACCACGTTCGACGCGCTGAACTCGAGGAAGCCGAACTGCTTCAGCAGGTGGTCCATGTGGATCGTGCGCGTGACCGACTGGAACCCGTGGTCGCTGATGAACAGGATCAGGTCGTCGGGCCGCGTGCGCGAGACGAACGCGCCGATCGCGTCGTCGAGCTGCTTGTAGACGTCGCGCACCTTCGCGCCGGTCGCGGTCTTGGCGTTGCGCGCCATGTCCGGGTGATCGGGCGAGACGTAGTTCGAGAGCGCGTGCTGCGTGCGGTCGACGGAGACCCAGACCGAGGCCATCAGGTCCCACTCCGAGTTGTCCATCAGCCACTCGGTCGCGCGGATCCGCTTGCCGGTGATCTCGAGCGCCTCGTCCAGGTACGGCCCCGGCCGGTTGCGGAACGTCGTCCACGACATGCCGTTGATCGCCCACGGCACGCCGGCCTTCTCGAGCTGCTCGGGCAGGTCGGCCGGCTGCGAGTAGGTCCGCCCCTTCGGCAGCACCCCGCCGGCGAGGATCTTCCCGTCGATGTCCGGCGGCGGGAACATCAGCGGCACGTCCGCGTAGACCCCCACCCTGCCGGCCGCCGAGAGGTCCTCGACGAACGTCCGCTCCTTGATCGAGCGGTAGGTGACCGGGTACTGCTTGTGGGTGCCGGGGACGGTCTCGAGGATGTCGTAGACCCCGTGGTCGGCCGGGTCCACGCCCGTCAGGAACGACGGCCAGGCCGCCCACGAGTGGGTCGGGATCGTCGACTTCAGGACCCCCCGCTGGCCCCGGTCGATCAGGGCCTGCAGGTTCGGCAGGTCACCCCGCTCGAGCAGCGGGTCGAGGATGCGCCAGTCGGCGCCGTCCCATCCGATGAGCAGTACTCGTGGCATTCGTGCACCTCAGAGGTGGCGGGAACCGCCGAGGAGTCTAGACAGACGGGAAAGCTAGCGACCACGTCGCCTCATCGCGCCGACGCGCAGAGGGGAACGCTCCCAAGCGTTATCCGCCGACCATCGATCAAGGCGTACCCCTCCAGTGGGGTTGCCTCGTGAAGGCCTCCAGGTACGTCCGAAACGGTGCTCGTGAGCAACGACGGTCGTTGTCTACTGCACAATCACGCCAGCCTTGATCGGATCGAACCCTGCTGGCCAGTCGGTATTGGCATCCACTGTTGCATTGCTGAGGTCCGCGCCAGACAGATCCACTCCCCTCCAGGTGAGGCCATCCTGACGTCCGTTCCGTCCAGGTGGGCTCTCACGAAGATCGTGCGCTCAGTTCAAACCCAGAGCCTGGACGAGGTCCGCTGCTCGCATTACACCAGGGTGGCGTCTGGTCTTGCGACTGACCTGATCGAGCAGAGGTGCAATCTCCTTGAGTGCAACGACGACATCGTCCTCGGCACCCAGCTCGCTTGCCCGCTGCAGTGCAACGAGGAACATACGAACGGCAGCATCGGGCTCGCCGCCTCGCTCGAGCGTCACTCCCGCCCACATTGCCGAAGCGAGCTCACCTTCCTTATCCCCAAGTTGGTTGAAGATTCTGCCCGCGCTTGAGAACGAGTCCGAGGGCGACGTAAAGGTCGTCTCGGTCGAGAGCGGTCGTGCCGAGGGTGACATGCGCGGCCGCGAGGAGTTTGGGGTCGCCCAATTCCTCTGCGAGTGCGAGCGCTTCCTCGGCCGTGGCGCCTGCAACTTCTTGATCGCCTGACTCGCGGAGCTGCTTCGCTTGCTCGCGCAACAAGCGAACCCGGTCCGCCAGACGGAGATGCGACAGGTCGCCGGCCTCTTGGCGCTGCGTGGCTCGGATCAAGTCCCGGAAGAGATTCGACGTCTCGAGGTGCGCCCAGTCGATCTCGCTCTCATTCGCTACACGCGAGAAGCCCAAAAGCGCAGGGTGATCCTTGCTCGGTTCTTGGTTGTTCGGCAGCTCGAGCCCCTGACTCTCGAGCGCCTCTAACAGGACGAGACCCAGGGGTACTGGGGCGGCGGGGTCGCTAAGCACAACCACGGTCTCGTCCGCGCGTCCACACCTGCGCAGCAGCTCGAGCTCCGTGGCGACACCCGGAGCGAGGGCGAAGCAGTCGACCACGACAAACGACGCTTCCTCCGCGAGACGCCCTACTTCGTCCTCCCAGTCTTCGTCGGCGGCCGACAGCCGGGGGATGAGTGAGTCAACGATGAGGTCCAACGGATTGCGGATCGCGAGCAGCGGTACGAGACGGTGGAGTGCGGCATGAAGCTTCTTCTCCACCGACTGCGGACCGCCTACCCGAACGAACTCACTTGTCTTGGTCTTGTGCAGAGAGGTGGTAGCGATGGGCCTCGCGCTCGAAGGTTCGGAGGAACAGGCCGAACGGCTTGCCGGCTTCCTCGTATCGCCGAAGGATCGCATCTGCTTCTTCGGCCGAGGCCTCGACCCGCCGTTTCGACTCTTCCAGGAGCTCCACGAACGTCGTCGCCATCTCGGGATCGGCATCGACTTCGGTGTAGAAGGTGACCTCAGCACCTTCGAAGAGCGCGCGCATAGCACTAGCGGCTTCGGCCGACGACCTGTTTGCTCGGTTCGTCTTGCGCGTCCCCGTCGGCCATGCCACACCTCGCAGCTCAGGCTGTTCGCCTACCCTCGCGCCTAAGCTGCGCAATTGACACTAGCGACCGGCTCCAGGCTGCGCAATGGGTCGATCCGAACGGCGGCAGGCGAGGGACCTGGAGCAGCTCAGCGCGAGCGGGCGGGGGAGGCGTGTCGACGGGCCCGGCGATCACCCTCGGTCTCGCCCCTTGGCCGATCAGGTCATCGGCGTCGATCTGGAGGACGCTGAGTTCACGGAGGCTCGCAAGTACGCAATGGAGCATGGCATCGACTTCAGAGCGGCTCATTCGCTCTCGGCGCTGACCGATATTCGAAGATCTGGTGAAAGCCCTGCCTTCGTATGCGATCCACGTCCCCTAGGTGCGGCTTGATCGGCCCGTGGGGATGTCGCGGTGAGCGGCGACATCATTCCGAGACGCCGGTGGGTCCTTCTGTCAACTCCCCGAGGATCCTGCCGGTCATTGCACCGTACACAAGGCCCACGACGGCTCCGAACCAGACCCAGGCCCTGGCGGAAGGGAAGTCCTCCGGGCGAAGTAGACCGACTACGCTCACCAGGCCCCATCGCACTACGGCGGCGGCTACAGTTGCCGCCACGACAAATGCCCCGGCTGCACCCAAGACCCACCGCCAGGCGCGACCGACCTGTCGCCGCAGGACCATCCATTGAAACGCGACCGGCAGGAAGCCAAGAGCCAGGATGCCCAGCACTGCCGCCACGACGAAGCCCCACACTCCGACCTCGCGCCCGACTCCCGTAACGGTCCCGCCCAAGAACCCGCTCAGGATCCCAGCAACCACTCCCGCCAACGCCCATCCCAAGCAGGTCGCCGGCATCCACCACCCAACCCGTCGCAGCTCTCCTCGAATGACCAGCCACTGCGCCGTACCGACCGCGGCTCCCCACACCGCCAATGCCACTCCGGCGGTGCGGGTCGCGATGAGCACCGCCTCGGCCGTCGACGTCGCGATCCCGTTGTGGGACTGCATCGTCTCGGCGAGGCTGCCGGCGATGACCCCGCCGGCGGCCAGGCCGACGGTGTTCGCGAGCACCCACTTGAGCCACAGACTCAGTCCGCCTCCGAGTCGCTCGGCCCCAGGACTGGCCATGAGGCCATCTTGGTCTCACCGATCCTTCGCGGCTAGACGAAGTTGGATCCGCCGGGCACCGTTCGCGGGCGGCCCATGGCTTCACTGGTCGTCTACACGTGCGGGCGCTATTCGTGAGCTCCGGCCTAGGCGGCAATCGTCGCCGCCGGTCGTCGCGTCGCGTCCTCGCTCCGCTGCACGAGATGCCGGACCACGTACTCGGCGTCTCGGCCCACGCCGGGGAGCACGTCCGAGGCCGCCGAGTACTGGAACGGCAGGCCGACGAAGTACAAGCCGGGCTCGCCGGTCGAGACGCCGCGGTCGTGCATCGGCGTCCCGTCCTCGCCGAAGATCGGCAGGTCGATCCAGGACAGGTCATGTCGGTATCCCGTGCACCAGATGACGTTGGCGACGTCGAGGACGGTCCCGTCCTCGAGCACCGGGGCGCCGTCCCGAACGGCGACGGTCTTCCCGACTCGGCGGACGCCGGCTGCGTCGAGCCACTTCGGCTTGACGCGGATGAGCGGGTCGCCCTGCCTCGCGGCCTTCGCGCGGGCCTTGCGGCCCATCGGCGTCCGGATCGTGAGCACGTGCAGTCCGATGAACCGGACGATGCGGAACGCGATGTGGCGCGCGAACCCCGTGTCGATGTTCGCGGGGATGTGGCCGCGGATCGGCCCGGAGAGCCACGTCGGGTGCGTCGCAGACAGCTCGAGCGAGATGTCCGCGCCGGAGTTCCCCGCGCCGACCACGAGGACGCCTCCCTCGCGGAGTTGGGATGGGTTCTTGTACGTCGTGGCGTTCAGCTGCACGATCGCCGGGTCGAGCTCGGCCGCGATCGCCGGCACCCGCAGCTCCCGGTGCGCGCCGGAGGCGACGATCACGTTCTCTGCCCGGAACGTCCGCTCGCCGGCATTCACGACGAAGCCGTCGCCGTCACGCCGCACCTCGTCGACGTGGACTCCCATCCGCACCGGGAGCTCGAACCGCTTGGCGTACGCCTCGAGGTAGTCGGCCAGGTCGTCCTTCATCGGCGTGGTGAACCCCTTCGCGGGGAACTTCCAGCCGGGCAGCCCGATCGCGTACGCGGGCGTGAAGAGCCGGAGCGAGTCGTACCGCTGCCGCCAGTTGTCGCCGACGCGCGCGTTGGCGTCGAGGATCGCGAAGGACCGCCCCGCCCGCTTCAGGTGGTAGCCGGCCGACAGCCCGGCCTGCCCCGCCCCGATCACCACGGTGTCGAAGGTCTCGTCCATCTCGCACCCCTTCCGTGAGCCGTCGATCGGACGGTAGGGCGCGGGGCGCCGGCGCCTCATCGCCGGGAGGCACCATCTTGGCCGACGAGGGCATGGTGCGTTCGCACCATGCCGTGCCTAGGTCAGGCGGTGCTCGAACGCGAACGCGGTCGCCGCCGCCCGGGACGAGACCCCGAGCTTCGCGAACATGTTCTGGAGGTGCCGCGCGACGGTGTGCTCGCTGATCACGAGCTCGACCGCGATGTCGCGGTTCGTCTTGCCGGCGGCGACGAGCCGGAGGACCTCGGCCTCCCGCGCCGTGAGGCCGGCGGGCAGGGCTCGAGGGCCGTCCAGCGTTGCGCGCACCTCGGCCACGTCGCGGGTCGCGCCGAGCTTCTCGAAGGCGGCCAGGGCCCCTCGCAGCTCCCGGCGGCCTCCCTCCTCGTCGCCGCCCGCGAGAAGCGCCCAGCCGAGGACCGATCGCGCCCTCGCCGTCTCGTACGGCAGCCGAAGGTCCTGCCAGGTCGCGGTGGCGCGGCGGAGATGGTTGATCGCGGCGGGCGCCTCACCCTCCGCGAGCGCGAGGGAGCCGTCGGCCGTCGCGGCGGCCGCGGCGAAGGCCGGCAGGTCGACCTCGCCGGCCATCGCCCGGAGCTCGTCCGCGGCGGTCCGCGCCTCGTCGATCTCGCCGGCGGCGAGGGCGGCCTCGACGTGCGCCGCGAGGAGCCGGGCGCGAGCGGGGGGATGGAACTCGATCGCCAGCGCGGCGCGAAGCGCCGGTACCGCCGCCCCGGCGTTGCCCTGCGCGATCCGGACGAGCGCGAGGCCCGGCTGCGGATCCCCGCCGAGCTCCTGTGCCCGCTCGAACGCGGCCTCGGCGCCGGCGAGATCGCCGACCCGGCGCCGGATCTCGCCGAGCTGGACAAACGCGGAGGCCGCGAGCCACCCCGGGACGCCGGGGGGCCCGTCGGTCGCGAGCCGCACCTCGGCCTCGGCCTCGGCCCACGAGCCGCGCAGCCGGGCCACCTCGGCGCGGTTGATCCGGCACTGCGCCGGGAACGGCGAGCCCGGCGGCAAGGTGTCGCACCACGCGACCGCCGCGTCGCTCCACTCGCCCGCGCGCCGCAGGTCGCCGAGGTCGAGGCAGGTCGAGATCACCGCGCAGTAGATGACCCCGGTGAAGTACGGGCTCAGCTCGCCCGCGACGACCGCCGCCATCGCCTCGTCCAGCAGCGCGATGCCCTCGCGGACGCGGCCCGCCGCGACGAACGCCAGGCCTTCGACGTGGACGGCCATCGCGACGAGGTCGCTCACCCCGTGACGACGGCCGAGCTCGATCGCGCGTTCGGAAAGCTCGATGGCGCGCTCGAGGTCGCCGGTGAACCGCGCGACGCTCGCCTCGACCATGGCGAGGAACCCGGCCTCGGGCTCGGTCGCGATCCCCTCGGCGTGCCGCTGCGCGCGCATCAGGAAGCCGGCGCCGACGGAGGGTTCCTCCCGGATGAAGTGCTCGATGGCGAGCCGCGCCGCCACGCCGGCCGCTCCCCGCTCGTCGCCGGCGGCGACGAAGGCCGCATAGGCCTTGTGCCGAACGTCGAGGGACTCGTCGGACTTCGAGAGCCACCAGGCCGCGTCGGCGAGCCCCTCGAGGTCTCGAGCCGTGAGCTCCGAGGGGTCGGCCGCCCGGAACCCGGCGTAGGCGTCGGCCCATGCCGTCGACGCGATCGCCGCCCGTGCCCGCTCGATGTCCTCGACGCCCACGCCGTTCCTCCCGCCGCGGTCGACGTCCAAGGGTAGAACCAAGATGCGTCTACCGCGTGCCGGCTTCGCGCGTTTGCCCTTCCGCTGTGCGTCGAATAGCTTGCCTGATCCGATCGGGTGGAGGTTCGCCGTGAGGCACAGCGTGAAGATCATCATCGCTACAGCGCTGGCAGCTTCCGCGTCGTTCGCATCGCTCCCCGGCGCGCAGGCGGCGTTCCCGGGAACGAACGGCGGCATCGCGTTCAACCGACTGAAGCACAACCAGTTCGACATCTTCGTGGTCGATCCGAACTCGACGAGCACGGTCCGGCTCACGCAGACCGACACGAAGAACGAGGACATGCCGGACTGGAGCGCCGACGGCACGAAGATCGCGTACGCGCGGTGCGGTCACAGCGAGCTCTCGAACTGCGACATCTGGGTCATGGACGCCGACGGGGCGAACAAGACCCGGCTCACGACGACCGATGCCCAGGAGACCTGGCCCGCCTGGTCTCCCGACGGGACGCAGATCGCGTACACGTCGAACCTCGACGACCCCTTCCAGGACATCTACGTGATGGACGCCGACGGGTCGAACCAGACGCGGCTCACGACGACGGCCGGGTTCGACGCGTTCCCCGAGTGGTCCCCCGACGGGGCCATCATCGCGTTCAGCAGCGACCGGTCGGCGCTCGACGACATCTGGGTCATGGAGCCCGACGGGTCGAACCAGACCCGCGTCACGCACGGGCAGAAGATCGACGAACGACCGGACTGGTCGCCGGACGGCACGACGATCGTCTTCTCGAGGAACGGCAACGACATCTGGACCGTCGCGCCGGACGGATCCGGGTTGACGCAGATCACGGTCACAAAGAACAAGGACGAGTTCGCGCCGGCGTACTCGCCCGACGGGACGATGATCGCCTTCAACCGCGTGACGAGCTCGGGGAGTCTCGGCGTGTGGGTCATGAACGCCGACGGGACGAGCCCGACCCAGGTGACGTTCGGGCAGCAGGACCTCTTCCCCGACTGGGGTCCCGCTTAGCTCGCTCGGGATCGCTAAGCCTCGGTCTCCTCGAGGAGACGACGAAGGACCGGCAGGACGAGGCGGTCCTTGTCGCGGCCCGCCGCCTCCTTCGAACGGATCACGTCCGCGAGCGACGCGACGGGAACCTCGATGCCGCGGACGACGACCGGCCGCACGTCCCGGACGAGGTCGTCGTACCCATGGGTGCCGCTCGGGACGAACGTGATGTCGAGGTTGCCGCGATCCGTCACGAGGTTCCAGATCTGCACGCGCGAGAGCGACTCGCCGGAGGGGTCGAACGGGATCCCCTCAGGTTCCCCGGCGACCCGGATGCGGGCGTTCAGCTCCTTCAACGCCTCCGAGAGACGCTCGAGGTTCTCGCGGCCGATCTCGGGGACGATGTCGGCGTCGGTCGTGACGTGCGGCGCGCCGCGCAGGGTTGCCGCGAGACCCCCGACCAGGACGTACCGGACGCCGTGCCGCTCCAGCGCGGCGAACACCTCCTGCGGCGCGAACTCAGCCATCCTCCCCCTCCGGCCGGTGCAGCTCGACCGCCGCGAGCAGCGCGTCGAGCCGCTCGTCCGGGGACCGAGCGAGGTTCTGCTCGGCGAGCGCGAACGCATCCTCGTCCAAGGGGACGACACGAACCTCCAGGTCGAACCCCGCCGCCCGCACGAGGATCACGATCCGCTCGAGCGACGCGGCCACATCTCCGGCCTCGATCCGAGCGACCGTGGGCTGCGTGACGCCGGCTCGCTGCGCCAACTGCCGCTGCGTCAGGCCCGCTCGCCGCCGGGCCTCTCGGACGAAACTCCCTCCCATCACGCCGCCATGATACACCAGACGTATCTCTCCGATGCTCCTGGCGCATCATGTCGATACGCTATGCGTATTCGCTTTGGTCGACGAAGGTCTCGGGGTGCGGTTCCCCAGCTCGGGGTAGAAACCCGTGGCCCAGGCTCCCGCCGTCGTGGGGCGTCGCCTCCCATACGTATCGTGACTGCGTGTCTTCGCCCCGCGTCCTGTCGAAGCGGGCGCTGAACCGCGCGCTGCTCGAGCGTCAGCTGCTCCTGCGGCGGCGTCGGGTGCCGGCACTCGAGGTCGTGGAGCGGCTGGTGGCACTCCAGTCGCAGGTGCCGCGCGATCCCTACGTCGCGCTCTGGTCGCGGGTCGAGGGGTTCCGCGCCGAGACGCTCTCCGACGCGCTCGAGGAGCGCTGCGCCGTCCGCATGACCCTGCTCCGCGGGACGCTGCACCTCGTCACCGCTCGTGACGCGATCGGCCTGCGCGCGCTGGTCCAGCCGGGGATCGAGCGGGTGATCCGCGGCTCGAGCCCGTTCCGCAACGCCGTCGGGAGCGTCGACACCGACGAGCTGCTGGTCGCCGTCCGCGGGTGGCTGGAGGAGCGCCCGCGCACGCGCGCCGAGGTCGTGAAGGAGATCGCGGCGCGATGGCCGAAGGCCGACGCCGACTCGCTCGGCTACGCGATGTACCTGCTCCCGACCGTGCAGGTGACGCCCCGAGGGCTCTGGCGGCGGAGCGGCGGTTCGGCCTTCACGACGACGGAGGCGTGGCTCGGCGCCTCGCCGGACCTGGTGGCCGAGGTCGAGACGCTCGTGACGCGCTACCTCGCGGCGTTCGGGCCGGCGACGCCCGCCGACTTCCAGTACTGGTCGGGCGTGCCCAGTCCCGTCGAGGTCTTCGAGCGGCTCCGCCCCGGCCTCCGCATCGTCCGCGACGAGGACGGCCGCGAGCTCTTCGACGTGCCGCGCGCGCAGCTCCCCGACCCGGACCTCCCGGCGCCTGTCCGATTCCTCCCCGAGTACGACAACGTCGTGATCGGCCACAAGGACCGCACGCGGATCGTCCCCGACGGCATCCCGCGGTGGTCCGACGTCGGCTGGGGGTCGGTGCTCGCCGACGGCATGGGCGCGGCGCGGTGGCGGCTCTTCGAGACCAAGACCGACGCGACCTTTCGCGTCGAGCCGTTCCGGAAGCTGGCGCGCGAAGAGCGGACCGAGATTCGCGAGGAAGCCGAGCGGCTCGCGACCTTTCTCGCGCCCGCGACGCACGTGCGGGTCGAGCTCCGCGCTCGCCCCGCCATCACCTAGCGGCGCGGCATCTACGGCCCGCCAGACCGCTTGCGTCGCCCGTCGGTCCCCCGGGTACGTTCAATCGAGGTGGACCGACGAAGGGAGCTACCGATGAGCGACGCCGAGCGGGAGCACGATCGCATCGCCGACGAAGCCACACGAGAGGCTCGGGAGGCCGGGGACAGCGCGAGGGCCGAGGCCGAGCGCGTTACCGCGGAAGCGCTCAGCCCAGAGAATCAGGCAGAAGGGCTCCGGCAGCTCGGGGTGATCTACGCGGCACTGATCCTCATCGGCGTGTACATCGTGCAGCCGTTTCTCGTAGCACCGTCGCTCGACGCGTCCGCCACGATCGCCGTCATCGCGTTCGCCGTGGCCATCCCGCTCCTTGCGGCGCTCGTCTTGGTCAACCGGCAGGAGACCTTCCGTGGCCGTCGGACCGCGTCCGTGACCGCCACCGTCGCGCAATCGATCGCGCAGCTGGCCGCCCTCGTGGGTGTCGTCGCCGGCTTCTGGCACATCACTTGGGTCGCCGGTGTTACGTTCCTCGTGGCCGCGATCGTGGCCATGGGCGTGCACTCGGCCGGCTGGTGGCGTGTGGAGAGCTCGCGCTCGCCGTCGTCCGAGTGATGCGCGTGCTCAGGCCGCGGCCGTTGCGTACTGCGGGCGCCCGCCGGGCCGGTAGACCTGGATCGTCACTCCGGTGGGGATGACCGCCTGCGATCCGACCAGCTCAAGCGCGATGTCCCTGCCGGTGTCGGGGAACAGCCGCGTGCCCTGACCGACGACCACGGGGATGGTGAGCAGGTTCATCTCATCGACGAGGTCGCTGTCGAGCAGCGACCGGACCAGGATGCCGCTGCCGTGCACCTGCAGCTCGCCGCCCGGCTTGGCTCGCAGCTCGCCGACCGCGCGCGCGAGATCACCGGATTGGTAGGGGTCGGTCCGGAGGTCCGGTTCCCCGTAGGTCTGGCGGGATCAGACGGGCTCGGCGACCCAGCGGATCGGATCCCCGGCGTTCAGGTCGGTGAAGCCCGCGTCGTAGAGCGCGCCGACCACGAGCGTCCGCCGGTGGGCCGCGAACGTGAGCACGTGCGCGATCATCCCGCCGTACGTGAAGACCGTGGGGGGACCGCACGCGGCGTCGACGAAGGTCTCGTCGACGCGGCCCTCGTCGGCCACCTGCCGCACGGTCGCGAGGAACGTCGGTCCCTCCTCGGCAAGCCGCGCGCGCATCCCGTCGATCGTCTCGCCTCGCTCGATCGCGAAGTCGTACGCCCGGGCCGCAACCGCCGCATTCCACATCCCCATCTGCCCGATCAGCCGTGACAGCAGCGATCGTAGGGTGGGCTCGTCGTCGACGCCCTCGACGGAAAGCTCGATTGGCGCGTCGAGCTGCTCGTCGGTGAGCGTCGCGGCGCGCTCGAGGAGCTCGCCGAGGAGCCAGACGTGGTGTTCCACCATCTTCACCATCAGGTCCATCGAGGACACCTCCGCTCGTGCCGGCAGTCGCAGGCTGCTCGGCGGGTGGAAATGGACGTCGCTCGGCGCCGGGAGTTGGATCTTCGTGGGGGTCCGCCGCCATCGTGCGGGCGTCAGGCCGTAGGCCTTCGCGAACGCTCGCGTGAAGGCCTCGTTCGAGGAGTAGCCGGCCTCGATCGCGAGATCGAGCACCGTGCGATCGGTCGTGAGCAGGCGGTACGCCGCCCGCTCGAGCAGGACGCGCCGCCGAAACGTGGCCGGCGGCTCGCCCGCCGTCGCCGAAATGATCCGATCGAAGTGGTACCGGGACAGATGCACGCGCGACGCCAGGTCGGCGGAGGTCGCGTCGTGATCGTCGAGCGCGTCGGACAGGATGTCGACGAAGGCGACGAACGGATCGGAGTCGGGCCGGGCGCTCATGGCTGGCCGTCATGATGGACCGCGGCGCCGAGCTCCGACTTGATCGTGCTTGCGGGATGCAGGCCAAGCCCGGGGTGTCTTCCGAGCGAGAGGAAGAATCGGCGACTACCGCTCGTCGACCTCGATCTGGACGATCACCGTGTCCCGCCTTCGGCCTCGCCCGAGCCGGTTGTAGATCATCCAGAAGGTCCCGTACTTCCGAGCGAACGCGCGATCCACCTCGCCGCCGCGATCGCGCTCGAGGATCCGAGCATTGCCGCCCACCTCGGGGCCGGTCGGCTTCCCGCGGCCGGTGCTCGCTCCCACCCGGACGCGCGGATCGTTCCTTAGTCGCTTGGCCTTGCCCGAGTTCGACCGCGTGATCGTGTACAGGTACTCGCCGTCCAGGACGCAGATCATCGGCGTCGCGACGGCCTCGCCGGACCGGCGGAAGGTCGTCACGCGCACGTACCGCTCACCGCCGAGCTCGCGGAGACCGATGCCCCGGGTCGCCTCGCCCGGACGTTCGATCGTCGTGTTCATCTCCATCGTCCCTTCTCCTCAGACCTTTGCGTTCACGTCCCACACGCCGATCGGCGCGCGGTTGCCCGTCGTGATGGTCGCGATCTGGGCGAGTGCCTTCAGAAAGGCTTGCCCGTACTCGTTCAAGGGCCGCCGGGCCTGAGCCTCGGTCTCCCAGAGCACGACCATCATGCCGTTGCCGCTCTCGCGGTCGACCAGGTTCATCGCGCCGCCGAACCCCTGCTCCGCCTGGAGCGCCGGGATCATTGACTCGACCACGATCCGGTCCATCTCGGCCCGGCGCTCCAGCGTGGTCCCACCTTGCACCACCTGCGCGTACATGTGGCCCTCCCTTCGTTTCGCGAGTCCTACTCGCTGTGATTGCATCCACTCCTACTTCGTCCTACACTATGTCCGATGAATCAAGAATCGTCAACTCGTTCGTACCGGCAGACTCGCCGAGCAGAGGCGGCAGCGGAGACGAGGCAGCGGATCGTCGACTCCTGCCGCGAGGCCTTGGCGAGCCGGCCCCTTCGCGCCCTGAACGTCGGCGAAATCGCCGAGCAGGCGGGGGTCGCCCGCTCGACCGTCTACGAGATCTTCGGGTCGCGCGAGGGTCTCCACGTCGCGCTCGCCGAGGATGTCCTGGAGCGCGGCGGCTTCGCGAGTCTGCAGCGCGAGTTCCGCCGGGAGGATGCGCTCGAAGCGCTCGAAGGCAGTCTTCGCGCCTGGACGAGGCTGGGTATCGGCGAGCTCGCCGTAGCGGGGGGGCTGCTCTCGCTCGGCGCCGTTGATCCCGACGCTGCCGCCGCTGTCGCCAGGTTCGAGTCCGGGAGGATCGAAGGCATGCGGAGCCTCGCCCGCCGGCTCAGGGCCCAGGGCTACCTGCCGCCCGAGGTGTCCGAGGCCGAGGCGGTCGACCACCTTTGGGTGGTGACGCACCACGCCACGCTTCGCGCCCTCGTCGAGGAGCGGGGGCTCAAGCGGCGCGCCCTCGAGCAGCGACTCGTCGCAATGGCACGTCGCACGCTCGGAATCGACGAGACGCCAGGGGCCGGCGCGGCTTGATCCGGCTGCCCTCACCACCCGGTCGGTCGACCTCCGTACCCGGACGGCTCACCTAGACTTCGGCGCGTGCCGATCTGCCCCTCCTGCGGCGAGGAGAACCCCGACCGAGCTCGCTTCTGCCTGAACTGCTCGGCGCCGCTCCAACCCACCACTTCCCGCCACGAGCGGAAGTTCGCGACCGCGCTGTTCGCCGACATCGTCGGCTCGACCGAGCTCGCCGAGCGCGAGGACCCCGAGGTCGTCCAGGCGCTCGTCTCTCGCGCGTTCGACCGGATCTCGGCCGAGATCGAGCGCTACGGCGGACTGATCGAGAAGTTCGTCGGGGACGCCGTGCTCGCGGTGTTCGGCGTGCCCTCCGCGCACGAGGACGACCCCGAGCGAGCCGTCCGGGCCGGGCTCGAGATGCAGGCCGTCCTGTCCGAGCTGAACCGCTCGTTCGCCGCCGAGGGGCGGCCTGAGCTCGAGATGCGGATCGGCGTCGAGGCCGGCGAGGTGCTCGTCGACCTCGAGCGAGCCGGCGGGACTCGCGACCGGATGCTGACCGGCGACGCCGTGAACACCGCCGCCCGGCTCCAGTCGGCGGCCCAGCCCGGACACGTCGTCGTCGGCCCGGCCGTCTTCGCGAGCACGAAGGAGGTCATCGACTACCGCGACCTCGAGCCGCTCGACCTGAAGGGCAAGACCGGGCCGGTTCCGGCGTGGAGCGCGCTGCGGGTCCGGGCCCGCCGCCGCGGCGAGCGGCCGCCGCTCGGGCTCGAGGCGCGCCTCGTCGGTCGCGACGAGGAGCTCGCCGTCCTGAAGCAGACGCTCCAGCGCGTCGAGTCCGAGGGCCGCCCCGCGCTCGTCACCGTCCTCGGCAACGCCGGCGTCGGCAAGTCGCGGCTCGCGTGGGAGTTCGCGAAGTACGTCGAGGGGCTGCCGCAGATCCTGTACTGGCGGCGCGGGCGCTCGCTCGCGTACGGCAACGTCTCGTACTCGGCGCTCGCCGAGGCGGTGAAGGCGCAGTGCGAGGTCCTCGAGGACGACCCGCCGGAGACGGTCGCCGAGAAGGTCGACCACACCGTGAAGGAGCTGTTCGGCGACCTCGAGGTCGCGCCGCACGTGCGCGCGCTCGTCGGCGGGCGCACCGAGGAGCGCCTGTCGCGCGAGGAGCTGTTCGACGCGTGGCGGCGGTTCCTCGAGCGGATGGCCGCCCGATATCCGCTCGTGCTCGCGCTCGAGGACCTGCACTGGGCCGACGCCGGGCTCCTCGACTTCGTCGACCACCTCGCCGACTGGGCGAGCGGCCCGATCCTGATCGTGACGCTCGCCCGGCCCGAGCTGCTCGAGACGCGCCCGGGCTGGGGCGGCGGGAAGCGGAACTACGCGTCGATCTTCCTCGAGCCGCTCACCGAGACCGAGTGCGAGGCGATGGTCGAGGACCTCCTGTCCTCGGACCTGCCCGAGGAGGTGACGCGGCTCGTCGCCGAGCGCAGCGAGGGCAACCCGCTCTACGCCGAGGAGATCGTCCGGATGCTCATCGACCGGGGCGTGCTCCGCGCGACCGAGTCCGCCAAGTGGGAGGTCGCGCAGTCGGTCGACGAGGTGGAGATCCCGCGCTCGATCCAGGCGCTCATCGCCGCGCGGCTCGACACGCTGCCAGCCGAAGAGAAGGCCGTCGTGCAGGACGCCGCCGTCGCCGGGCGCATCTTCTGGCTCGGCGCCGTCGCCGCGCTCGCGAACGGCGGCGCGGCCGGCGTCCGCAACGCGATCGGCCGGCTCCGGGTGAAGGAGATCGTCACGCCGCGCGAGCCGCCGGTCTTCTCGGGCGAGCTCGAGTTCGCGTTCCGCCACGTCCTCATCCGCGACGTTGCGTACGAGTCGCTGCCGAAGCTCCTGCGCGCGAGCAAGCACGTCGCCGTGGCGCGCTGGGCCGAGGAGAGGACCGGCCACCGCGCGCGCGAGCTCGCCGAGGTCGTCGGCGCGCACTACCTGCGGGCCGTCGAGTACCGCGACGAGCTCGGCGAACCCGCCGACCGCGAGCTCGAGGCCGCGGCCGGGCGCTGGGCGACCGAGGCCGGGGAGCGGGCGTGGGACCTCTGGCAGCAGGAGGCCGCGCACCGCTGGTTCGCGGACGGGCTGCGGCTCGGCGAGCGGGCCGGCGACGACCCCGAGCGGCTCGCGCGGCTCGCCGAGGCGGCGGCCGTCACCTCCGAGGGGCTGACGCCGATCGACGAGACCGTCGACGCATACCGGGACGCGCTCGCCCGCTACGAGGCGCTGGGGCGCGACCGCGACGTCGGTCGGATGCAGGCCGCCATCGCGTACGCGCTGCTCACCGTCGCCCGGCTCGAGGAGGCGCAGTCCTGGGTCGAGCGCGGCATCGCGACTCTCGAGCCATACGGCGAGAGCGCGGAGCTCGCCCGCGCGCTCGAGAGCCTCGGCAACACGCGCCGGCGGCGGGGCGACGTGGCCGGGGCCGAGCCGGCGCTCCGGCGGGCCGTCGAGATGGCCGGGCGCACCGACGCGCTCGTCGTCCAGGGGCACGCGGCGATCTCGCTCGGGATCGTGCTGCTGCATCAGGTCGGGCGCACGCGCGAGGGGATCGAGCTCCTCGAGAAGGGCTGGGACATCGCCAATCGCGCGCGCGATCTCGATCTCCTGCTGCGGGTGCACAACGGCCTGCCCTCGACGCTGATGGACTACGCGCCCGACTACCAGCGCGGCTGGCGAATCCTCATGGAAGGCATCGAGCTCTCGCGGCGCTCCGGACGGCGCGACCACGAGGCTTGGATGTGGTCGAACGTCGCCAACTACGGTTTCGACCTCGGCCGCATCGACGAGATCGAGCATGGGGCCGAGATGTGCGCCGAGATCGGCCGCACCCACGCAAACCCTTATGCGCTCGGCGCGGGGGCGGTCGCGGGCGCGCAGGCGGCCTTCCTCCGGGGCGATCTGGTCGCGGCCGCGTCGCATCTGCGGGAGGCCATGGGAGCCCTTCCCATGGGCGAAGAGCAGCAGGCCGTCCCCTACCAATCCCTCACGGCGGGCTGGATCGCGCGGGCCAATGGGGACGACGATGAGGAGTTGCGCTGGTATCTCGACGGGCTCGAGATGCTCGGCGACGAACTCATGAGCGGAATGGCCGACGAGCTGCTCTCCGAGACCGTGCGGGCGCTCGTGCGCCGGGGCAGGGACGCCGGGGCAGCACCCTATCTCGAGCACCTCCGTGCGGTCGCCCCGGACCGGCCGAACGCCGAGGCGTCCCTGTGGTGGGCCGAGGGCGTGCTCGAGCGCGACGCCGCGAAGCTGCGGGCGGCCGCGAACCGGTTCGCCGAGCTCACGCGCCCGATCGACGAGGGGCGCGTGCTCCTCGACACTTGCGGACCTTGGCGACGACGCGGAGGCGAACCGGGCGCGAGCTCGCGAGCTCTTCGCCGCGTGCGGCGCCGAGGTCTACGTCCGGCAGACGACCGGAAGCTAGCACCCGCAGACGCGGCTCGACGAGCCGGTCACGCGAACGATGCATGAAGACTCGGGGTCTCGTTTGCCCTCTCCGTCGGGCACGGCATACCCTCGTCCGACACGGAAGGCAGCCTCGTCCGAGCCGAGGTGGTCGTCGGGATTCGGTCGGAAGCTCAAGGGGAGGGACCGACATGAATCGTCGTGCTCGCTTGCGGCACGTCTCTCGCGCGGGATTCATCGCACTGGCGCTCGGTTTCGCGGTGGCCGGCCTCTCGGTGCCCGCGGGTGGCGTTGTCGTCGAACGCCGTGATCAGCCAGGTGTACGGCGGCGGCGGCAACACGGGCGCTCCCTACACGAACGACTTCATCGAGCTGTTCAACCGCGGGAGCAGCTCGGTATCGCTGACCGGCTGGTCGGTCCAGTACACGAGCGCCACCGGCACCGGCAACTTCGGGTCCTCCACGAACCTCATCACTCCCCTCAGCGGAACCCTCGCTCCCGGTCAGTACCTGCTGATTCAGGAGGCCGCGGGCGCGACGCCAAGCACCTCCCTACCGACCCCCGACGTGACCGACTTGACCCCGATCAACATGGCCGCCGGCGGCGGCAAGGTGGCGCTCGTCAGCACCACCACACCGCTGGGCTGCAACGGCGGCTCCACGCCGTGCCCTCCGGCCGCCCTGGCGACCATCGTCGACCTGATCGGATGGGACGGGGCCAACTTCTTCGAAGGCTCGGTCGGTCCCACGACGAGCAATACCACCGCGGCGCTGCGTCTCGCGGCGGGTGCACCGAGACCGACAACAACGGCTCCGATTTCGCAGTCGCGGCCCCGAACCCCCGCAACACCGCGTCACCGGTCGCGGTCTGTCCGACCTCCACCGACCCCACCGGCGTCGGCGCGGCCGTTCCCAGCGCCGTCTTCCCCGGGGACTCCACGCTGCTCACGGTCGCCGTCACGCCCGGAACCGGCCCGACGAGCACGGGGCTCGCTGTCACCGCCGACCTGTCCACCATCGGCGGTTCCGCAAGCCAGAACTTCTTCGATGACAGCACCAACGGGGACGCCACCGCGGGGGACAACACCTTCTCGTTCCAGGCGACCGTGGGCGCCCTGATCACCGCCGGCGCGAAGAGCCTGCCGGCCACCATCACCGACGCGGAGGCGCGCACCGGAGGAACGGCCATCTCGCTCACTGTCCGACCTCCGATCGTGCCCATCCACGACATCCAGGGAGCCGGCCACATCTCGCCCTACAACGGCACGGCGGTGTCCACCCAAGGCGTGGTCACGGCCGTTCGGACCAACGGCTTCTACGTCGAGGACGCCACCCCCGACGCGAACGAGGCCACCTCCGAGGGCATCTTCGTGTTCACCTCATCGGCTCCGTCGGCGAACGTCGGGGACTCCGCTCTGGTGAGCGGAACCGTGTCCGAGTTCCGTGCCGGCGGAGTCACGAGCGCCAACCTCACCACGACCGAGATCGCGGGCTCTCCCGCGGTGACGGTGCAGTCGATGGGCAACCCGCTCCCGGCACCCGAGATCATCGGAAGCGGGGGCCGGGTCCCGCCGAGCGAGGTGATCGAGGACGACGCCACGGGCGACGTGGAGACCACCGGGACGTTCGATCCGGCCTTCGACGGGATCGACTTCTACGAAAGCATGGAGGGAATGCTCGTCCAGGTGAACGACGCGGTCGCGGTGGGACCGACCAACGACTTCGGGGAGACCCCCGTGATCGGGGACGCCGGGGCCAACGCCTCCGTGCGGACCGCTCGAGGCGGGATCGTCGTTCGCACCTCCGACTTCAACCCCGAACGCATCATCCTCGACGACATCCTGGTCCCGATGCCAACGGTGAACGTGGGCGATCACTACCCGGGCGCCGTGATGGGGGTCCTCGACTACAACTTCGGCAACTTCATGGTCGAGGTCACCTCGTCCCCGACGATCGTCTCCGGCGGCCTCGCGCCCGAGACCACGAGCCCGGCCACGATCGACCAGCTCTCGGTCGCCACGTTCAATGTGGAGAACCTGGATCCCACCGACCCGGCCTCGAAGTTCGACCGCCTGGCCAGACTGATCGTCGGCAACCTCCGGTCCCCGGACATCGTGGCGGTGGAGGAGATGCAGGACAACACCGGTCCCGCCGACGACGGAACCACCGACGCCACGCTCACCTTCACCACCCTGATCGGGGCCATCCAATCCGCCGGGGGCCCCACGTACGACTTCCGGCAGATCGACCCGGTGAACGACGCGGACGGGGGTGAGCCGGGCGGGAACATCCGGGTGGGGTTCCTGTTCCGCACGGACCGCGGCCTCAGCTTCATCGACCGTCCGGGCGGAACCCCCAGCGCCGCCACCACGGTGGTCGGCTCGGGGTCCGGGACTCAGCTCTCCTTCAGCCCGGGCCGGATCGACCCCACCAACGCGGCGTTCGCGACGAGCCGCAAGCCGCTGGCGGCGGAGTTCTTCTTCCGCGGCCACCACCTGTTCGTGATCGCCAACCACTTCAACTCCAAGGGAGGGGACCAGCCCCTGTTCGGCCACTTCCAGCCGCCGACGCGGATCTCGGAGGTCCAGCGTCAGCAGCAAGCCCAGGTGGTCCACGACTTCGTGGCCGCCCTGCTCGCCGCGGACCCCGATGCCAACGTGGTGGTGGTGGGCGACCTGAACGACTTCGAGTTCTCCGATGCCGTGACCACGTTGCGGGGAACGATCTTGAACGACCTGATCGACACCCTGCCCCAAGGCGAGCGGTACACCTACGTTTTCGAGGGGAACTCGCAGAGCCTCGACCACATCCTGCTCTCCGACGCGCTGTTCGACGGCTCGTTCGCGTACGACGCGGTGCATGTCAACGCCGAGTTCGCCGACCAGGCGAGCGACCACGATCCCCAGGTGGTCCGGATCACGCTGAACGACCCGCCGACTGTTGACGCTGGAGGGCCGTACACCGTCGTGGAGGGCGGGTCGGTCGTGGTCACCGCGACCGGGAGCGATCCCGAGGGCGGCGGCCTCGCCTACGCGTGGGACCTCGACGACAACGGGACGTTCGAGACCCCCGGCCAGAGCGCCACGTTCTCGGCGGCGACCCTGACCGCTCCCGGCGTCCACACGATCGCGGCTCAGGCGACCGATGACGGCGGCCTCACGGCGACGGACACGGCGACCGTGACCGTCATCTACGTCTTTACCGGGTTCTTCTCGCCGGTGGACAACCTCCCGGTGCTGAACGTTGCGAAGGCCGGCCAGGCCATACCCATCAAGTTCAGCCTGAACGGCGACCAGGGCCTTTCGATCTTCGCGGCGGGCTACCCCAAGTCCGAGCAGATCGCCTGTGACTCCACGGAGCCGACCGACGGGATCGAGGAGACCGTGACCGCCGGCGGAAGCAGCCTCTCCTACAACGCCACGACCGATCAGTACACGTACGTGTGGAAGACCAACAAGGCGTGGGCGAACAGCTGCCGTCAGCTCGTCGTCCAGCTCAACGACGGCACGTTCCACCGGGCCAACTTCAAGTTCACGAGATAGGAGGACAGGGAGACTCCGTCAGACGCGAAGGAGCGGCGCGACCTGCTCGCCGAAGCGCTCGATCTGCTCGATCGCGTTCGCCGACCGGCCACAGGAACACGCGATGGACGCCGGCATCCGCGTACGCGGCGAGCCGCTCGGCGGCCGCGTCGGCCGGTCCGACCAGGATCCGGTCACCGAGCTCCTCCGGATCGCGACCGACGGTCGGTCCGACCCACTCCTCCAGGACGCGCCGAGCCGCCTTCGGGTCGTCCTCGACCCGGAACCACATCGTGGCGAGCGCGTTCGGGAACGTCTGGGGGTCCTTGCCGAGCCCCACGAGCTGCTCGCGCAGCTTGGACCACGCCTCGGCGAACCCCTCGGGGCTCGTGTTGTAGGCCGAGGCCAGCCATCCGTCGCCGAGCCGGGCCACGCGACGGAGCCCGGCGTCCGAGCCCCAGCTCCCGACCCAGATCGGCGGCCCGCCGGCCTGCGCCGGCCCGGGCTCGAGCCGGATGCCGTTCGTCGAGTAGAACTCGCCCTCGAACGGCTCGCCGTCGGGGCGCCAGAGCGAGCGGAGCGCCTGGATGGCCTCCTCGAACCTCGGCCACCGCTCGTCCCAGTCGAGCTCCGCGGCCTCGTAGTCGGCCCGGTACGAGCCCGGCCCCACGCCGACCACCAGGCGGCCGCCGGACAGCAGGTCGATCGCGGCGAGCGACTTCGCGAGCGGGAGGGGGCCGCGGACGACGGCGAGCGCGATCGTCGTCGCGACCGTCATCTCGCCCGTCGCCGCGAGCACGGACGCGAGCGCGGTCGGCCCGTCGAGCCACGGCTTGCGGAACTGCAGGTGGTCGTTCACCGAGACGGCCTTGAAGCCGAGCCGCTCGGCGGTCCGCACGTACTCGATCAGCGACGCGAGGTCGTACCGCGGCTCGTCCCAGGCGAGCAGCGGCAGGTGCACGCCGAAGTCCATCGCCGTCGCTCAGTTCCCGTACTGGAGCGTCTCGGGCGTTCGAGCATGAGGGTGACGGCGCGTTCCTCGGCGACCGGACGATGCTCGACGCCCTTCGGGACGACGTAGATCGTCGCCCGACGCGAAGCTCGACGCGCTCTCCATCCCGGATCTCGATCCGGAAGGATCCCTCCCAGCAGAGGAACAGCTCGTCCTCTTCGTGGTGGTGCCACGGAAACTCGCCCTCGATCGCCGCGATACGTACGACGGCGTCGTTCACGAAGACGAGGTCCTCGGGCTCGAATGGTCGCTGCAGCCGGCTCGCGGTGGCGGGGATCGAGATCGGCGTCTGTTGTGGGCGTTCGCTCATCCCGCCTCCGCCGCGAGAGGTCGAGGATTCGGCGACGGCGCCATCCACCGAGCAACGATCGAGCGCGTCATGACCCACGAGTATGCAGGACCTCTCGAATTCCCGAGCGCGAGTACGATGCGTGACGTGGCGGGGATCCCCATTCCGGAGGCGGCACGAGCGCTCCTCGAGAGCGACGCCGTCGCGCAGGTGGTCACGATCGACGATGACGGAGGACCGCAGGTCACGGCGGCCTGGGTCGGGGTCGAGGGCGACGAGATCGTCCTGGCGACCATCCCCGAGCAGCGGAAGCTCCGGAACCTCCGTCGCGACCCACGAATCGCGGTCTCCGTCGCTTCGACCAACGTGAACGCGTGGGGATTGCTCGAGTACCTCGTCGTGTACGGGACGGCGCGTGTGACCGAGGGCGGCGCGCCCGAGATGCTCCAGCGCCTGGCGCACACATACCTCGGACCCGACGTCGTGTTCCCGCCCATGCCCGATCCGCCGCCCGGGTTCGTCACCAGGATCACCCCCGAGCGCCTCGGCGGCGTCGGGCCATGGAACCCGCCCCGCAGCTAGGAGTTGGCGGGCTCGGAGGTTCCGGCCGGCTCCGCTAAGGTTCGTCTTCGATCGGCGGTCGACCATGAGCGAGTGGGTCTGCCTTCGGTGTGACTGGTCCGGCGAGGGGGACGGGATCACCTGCCCCCGGTGCGGGGTCCCGCTCTATCGCGTCGCCCCTCCGGTGCCGACCGTATCCCGTGGGGACGACGCCTCACCGTCGCGCCCGGCCACGCGCGAGCGGGTCTGCCTCCGGTGTGACTGGTCGGGCGAGGTGGCGGGATCCGCCTGTCCCACGTGCGGTGCGCCGCTCTATCGGATGGGCGGCTCCGAGCCCGCGAAGCCGCGCGATGTCATGGCGGTCGCCCCCGCTCCCCAGCCGGCGAGCGACGCGGCCCGCAGCTCGGCCGTCGCTGCGCCCCCGGACGACGAGGGCGCCCTCCCTTCCGTGCGCCCTGCCGCCGGGAGACGGTGGGTGGTGATCCTGCTGGCCTTCGTCGTGGCGACGGCGGGCATCGCCTTCGCGTTCCTGGACCGCATGTCGCCGGATCCATCGTCCGCGCTCGGCGGCACCGAAGAGGTCTCGGGGTTCACCCCCACCCCTTCGGCCGCGGCCCCTTCGCACGCCGTGACGATCGTCCCAGCGCCGGAGACCGGTCTCTGCTCGGGTGCACCCAGGGCGCCGACCGAGGTGCCGGTCGGGGCCCAAACGGAGGCGGTGGGGGAAGCCCTCGCTGCGGACTACCGGTTCGAAGGAACGCTCGCGAGCTCGGTCGGCACCGTCCCCAATCTCGCCGAGTTCGGCAACGGCTCGGGCGGCTTCACGGACGACGCAACGCTCAGGCGCACCGTGCTGCGCTTCGCCGGAGGCGGCGGGCTCGTGGTGGCTCCGCCGAACGCGGCCGTCGGAGGCGGCACGTACTCGATCGAGCTCGTGTTCCGCCTCGATCACGTCGACGGCTTTCGCAAGCTGATCGACTTCAAGATGGAGTCGGACGACGGGCTGTACGACCTGGACGGGTGCCTGACCTTCTATCCGGAGGAGAACTACTCCCTCGCGGCGATCGAGGCCGAGTCGTGGGTGCAGGTCGTGCTCACGCGGGACGCTTCCGCGAGGATCACCGTGTACCTCAACGGGGTTCGGGAGCTCTCCTTCCACGATACGAGAGGTCGAGCCGTGATCGACGGCGGACGAGGCACTTCGATTCTTCATGGACGACCCCATCACGAACGACGAGTACTCGAGCGGAGCCGTGTCCCGGATCCGTCTATTCGATCGGCCGCTCACGGCGGCGGAGGTGGCGACCGATCGCGTGCACCGAGCTCCCGCCCTCGATCGACCTCGCTCCCGGACTGTGTCTCGGCCACTGAGGCGCGACAGGCTCGGCTACACGACTCGCACGATGAACTCCCGCAGCGCCACGAAGCCGAACGCCCCTCCGACGCCGACGAGGGCGACGACCAGGTAGACGACGCCCCGGCGAGGCCGGTCCTTCTCGAACACAAAGGGGAGCGCGAGGCCGCCGAACAGCAGCGCGATCATGACGCCGAGGTCGATGAGGCGATACGGCTCGGCACCGAGGTTCCAGCGCCAGACCTTTCGGTCGAGCGCTAGGAAGATCGCCTCGGCCACGAGCATCGCCGACGGCGCGGCGACCGCCCAGACTGGCGGATGTGCCGGGCGAGACCTGATGGCCGCGCCGCTCAGACCCATGACCGGGCCGGCAACCAACGCGACCGCGGTCCACACGAGGTTCGCCCCGCCGGCGACGTAGCCGCGCTCCGCCACGCCGAGGTAATAGACCGCGACGCCGACCACGAGCGCGAGGCCGCCGGCGAGCGCGCCGCGCCTCCACGACGTCGTCTGGCACCCGACGAGGAAGGCCGCCAGACCCCACGGCGCGGCGATGTTCCCGAGGATCCCGAACAGCCGGCCGGGGAGAATGCCGTCGGCCAGCACCGAGAAGACGCCGAGGCCGCCGCCAACAAGAACGGCGAGCAGGATCACGCGCCGGTTCGAGCTCATGGAGACGTATGTTCTCGCGCTCGACCGCGACGGCTCGGGGGGCGATCGGACGACCGGATTCTCCGGCCGACCCTGTCAGTCCGTCGTCGGCGGAGGCAGCAGTCCGAGCTGCGCCATGGTTCCCATCATGTCGTAGACGCCGTACTGCTCGGTGTTCATGCCGGCGTCGTCGAAGGTGAACACGTCGATCGCGCCCCATCGCGAAGGTCTTGCCCGTCGGGGGCGTCCCCCCGCTCGGAACGTTGAGGCGGCGAATCATGCGCCGGTCGAAGGACGTGACGCGATGCGAAACGGGTGCCTCGGTCGTCATGTGGCCGCTAGATCATGGGTTCGTCGTCGGAGGTATCGGGTCTCGCGGCGCCTCCGTCGCCGATCATCTGCCTGAGCCGATCCTCCACGCCGTCCGGCGCGAGAATGCTCACGACATCACCCGCGCGAAGCGTCGTGCTCGACTCCGGAAAGAGAAGCTGATCGCCTCGGCGGATCGCGATGACCAACGTCCCCCGTGGCCACGCGCCGTCCGCCACGCCACGCCCGTCGGCATCGGCGCCGGCGAGCACTTCCTGCTCGATCAGCGTCGTGCCTTGGAAGGTTGAACCGAGCCTTCGGAGGCTCTCCTCGAGCCACCCTCGATACGCCCGCAACAGATCGGATGCGGCCACTTCTCCAACGATCTCGTCGGCATCGCCGAGCACCGTGACTTCGGCTGCATGGTCGACCGCAACGATTTCCAGGACCGAGTCGAGGTTGGCTTCGATCGGGACGGTCGGCGCCGTCGGGTTGCTGAGCTCTCCGACATTCGTGCCGGGATCGGCTTCGGCGAGCCGATCGATCCCGACCGAGCCCCGGAAACGTCCTTCGGCGTCCTGGAGCGGAGCGCCGACGAGTCCGAGAGCAGTGAGGATTTCGAAGGTCTCGCGAGCGGACGATGCCGCGTCGAGAATTACCCGCGGCTGTCGCATGGCGTCGGACACGGGGAGCGACGCCAGCACAGGAAGACCGAATCGGAAACCATGGGCCGGAGATTCGGTGCGATTCTTGATCTGACTCATGTAGATCGTGGCGTCACCCACCACGAGGGCCGCGAGCCCGACGGCGACCATCGCCGGCGCGAGCAGCTGGAGGCTGCCCGTCATCTCGGCGACCATCAGCATCACTGCGATTGGGGCGTGAGCGATGCTCCCGAAGCACGCGATCATGCCAACGACGACGAACGGCGTGGGACTGTGCGGGACTCCCGGGAGCCCGGACAGGATCCGCCACATCCCGGCGCCCAGGAACCCGCCGATGACCATCCCGGGTCCGAAGATTCCCCCCGATCCACCGGAACCGATCGACAACGACGTGGCAAGGATCTTCGCGAACGGGAGCACGATCACGATCCACAACGGAAGCGCAAGCAGGCGCGGGCCCATGGCCGCTTGCACCCATCCGTATCCGGTGCCGAGCACCTGGGGCACCACGAGCGCCATCAACCCGACGAGCAATCCACCGATGGCCGGCTTGACCATGCGGCTCCCCGGAAGGCGGCGAGCAAGATGCGTCACACCGTAGAACGATCCGGCATAGAGGCGACCGACAAGCCCTGCCGTTACGCCGATCGCTGCGAAGTATCCGAGCTGGAACGGTTGATCGAATTGGTAGCCCTGAAGCACGCCAAAGATCGGTGCGAACCCCTCCACCGCACCGAACACGGCGAATCCGATGATCGAGGCGACGATCGAAGGGATGATCGCCTCGACCTCGAAATCGTCGCGGTACAGGATCTCGGCTCCGAGGACCGCGCCGCCGAGAGGAGCGCGGAAGATCGCCCCGATCCCGGCACCGATCCCCACCGTCACCGCGATCCGCGCGTCGGCGGGGGTGAGATCCAACCAACGGGCAAGCATCGACCCGAACCCGGCGCTGATCTGTGCGGTGGGCCCCTCTCGGCCGGCGGAACCGCCGGAGCCGATCGTGATGGCGGATGCGACGATCTTGAGGGCCGCGACGCGTGCCCGGATGCCCTTCGGGCCGTGGTGGACGGCCGCGATCGCCGCGTCGGTACCGTGACCCTCCACCTCGGGCGCAAGAGAGAAGACCAACACGCCCGAGAGCAAGCCCCCGAGCCCGACCACAAGAGGGATCGCCCAGGGGTGGGCGAAGTTCGCGCCAGAGCCGAACGAATGCCCCTCTCCGAAGGGAGTCGGGGGTGTGTAGCCGGCAAGTGTTCCCAGGAAGAACCTGGTGGCCAGGTCGAGCGCCGTGGTGAAGACGATGGCTCCCAATCCGGCCACGACGCCGATCAAAGATCCGAGCACGATCCACTTGCGGAGGTATCCGGTCCGCCGCAGGCGGGCCGACACGCCGTTCAGGACTCGAGATCCGCCCGGTCGGTTCATCCGTCCCCGAGCTCGATCGAGGGCCGTTCGGTCATGTGCGCGCCAACCCCCCAAGGAGTGCGTCGAGCGCGCGGTGGACGTTCGCCCACCGGAACCCGGACGGATCCAATCCGGCGTGGAGCATCAACCCGTCGCCCAGAGCAAGGAGGATCGCGGCGAGCGCGTTGGCCGGGATCGAAACCAGGTCTTCGCGTCGGATGCTCTCTTCGATCAACGTTCGCAGGGCAATCCGACGATCGCGCATCACCTCCGCAAATCGATCGCGGATCGACGGGTTCGCTGACATCTCGGCCCATAAGTCAGCGCGAACCTGGAGCCGGGCCGGGTCCTCTCCTTGCTCCAGCATCGCTCGGACCAGCCGGCGGAGACGCTCGACTCCAACGATCCGCGATCCGGAGACCTCCTCAAGAAGGGCGGCAATGCGTTTGGCGTCATCCTCGAGCAGGGCAATCAGCAGGTCCTCCTTCTGATCGAAGTAGCCATAGAACGCACCCTTCGAGACGCCTGCCTCTTCGCAGACCTCGTCCACGGTCAGGGACTGGAAACCGCGCCGGGCGGCACAACGCCAAGCGCCGTCGATGAGTTGCTGGCGACGTTGCAGGCGAACGGCCGGGGCGAGGCGTGGCACGGGCTCCTCCGCGAAGGACGGTCGGGTCTCCTTTCCTTGCAGACTATCAAACCGACTGGTCAGTTTCTATCAGCTCGAGGCGCGAGGAACATCGGCGGCGGAGGCGTAAGGATCCGGCAAGATCCATGCGCCATCCTTGAGTGGTGACGACGACACTGGCTCCCTCGTCCAAGGCCTCCCCACACCCAACCGCGCGGACGTCGGTCGCCCTTGGGGCCATCGTTGGCCTGGTCTCGGGCGCCGTCGCGATCGGCGTCGCGCAGCTCGTGGCCGGCATCGTCGATCCCGACGCCTCACCGATCGTGGCCGTCGGTGCAAGCGCGATCGACGCGTCGCCGGAGTGGCTAAAGAGCTTCGCGATCCGCACCTTCGGCTCGAACGACAAGACTGCGCTGCTCGTCGGGATCGCGGTCGTGCTCACGGTGATCGCTGCCCTCATCGGAGTGGTCGCCGTTCGCCGGCCCGCGATCGGGTACCTCGGGCTCGCGGCGTTCGCCGCCGTCGGCGTGGTGGCGGCCGCGACCCGTCCGACCGCGCGCCCGATCGACGTCCTTCCGTCGATTGCGGGCGGACTCGCCGGGGCGGCGATGCTGTGGACGTTCCTGCGCGCGATGGATCCTCGAGCGGCGTCGGACCCTGCGATGCCGGCCGGGATCGATCGCCGGCGCTTCTTCTTGATCGGGGCAGCGGGAGCCATCGCGGCCGTCGCCGCCGGCGGGGTCGGGCGCGCCTTCGCGCGACGCTTCGAGGCGGACGCCTCGCGCGCGGCCGTCCACCTTCCCTCTCCGGCCGCGGGACCGACCGGGCCACCCGCGGGCGCGGACCTCGACGTCCGCGGCCTTTCCCCTTTCATCACACCGAACGACGACTTCTACCGGGTGGACACGGCGCTGCTGGTCCCGGCGGTCAAGGCCGAGGACTGGCAGCTGCGCATACACGGCATGGTCGACCGCGAGCTCGTCCTCTCGTTCGACGACCTCATGGGCCGCTCACTCATCGAGCGCGACGTCACGCTCACGTGCGTGTCGAACTCCGTGGGAGGCGAGTACGTGGGAAACGCGCGCTGGCTGGGCGCACCGCTCGCAAACCTGCTCGAGGAGGCGGGCGTGCATGCCGCCGCCGATCAGCTCGTGTCGCATTCCGTCGACGGCTTCACCGCCGGAACGCCGACGGCGATCGTGATGGACGGGCGCGACGCGATGCTCGCGATCGCGATGAACGGCGCGCCCCTGCCGCTCGAGCACGGCTTCCCCGTTCGTATGGTCGTGCCCGGCCTATACGGGTACGTCTCGGCGACCAAGTGGATCGTCGAGATCGAGCTGACGACGTTCGACGCGTTCGACGCCTACTGGGTCAAGCGCGGCTGGGCGCAGCAGGCGCCGATCAAGACGGAGTCGCGGATCGACACGCCGCACTCGAACGCGCGGGTGGCGGCCGGCGCGGTGCCGGTGGCCGGCGTCGCGTGGGCGCAGCACCGAGGGATCGAGGCGGTGGAGCTCCGCGTGGACGGAGGGCTGTGGATGCCCGCCGAGCTCTCGGTCGAGGACACCGCCGATACGTGGCGGCAGTGGCTCGTGCGGTGGGACGCGACGCCGGGCGAGCATCTGCTCGAGGTTCGCGCGACGGATCGTACGGGGGTGGCGCAGCCCGCCGAGCGCGAGCCGCCGTTCCCCGACGGCGCTACCGGCTACCACGCGATCACGGTGCGCGTGGCCTGACCGGAGGCCCGTAAGCATTCCGCAACATGGCGTGAGGCATCATGGTGGAATGGGCGGCTGGCGGGTCCTCGTCGTGGACGACGAGCCGATGGTCCGCGAGGTGCTCGAGCGCTACCTCGAGCTCGAGGGGTTCGAGGTGGCGACCGCCGCCGACGGCGAGACCGCGCTCTCACGGTATGCCGCCGACTCCCCGCACCTCGTGCTCCTCGATCTCATGCTCCCGCAGATCGACGGGCTCGAGGTCTTCCGCCGGATGCGCGCGGCCGCGCCGACGCCCGTGATCATGCTGACGGCGCGCGGGGAGGAGACCGATCGCGTCGTCGGGCTGGAGCTCGGAGCCGACGACTACGTGACGAAACCGTTCTCCCCGCGCGAGGTCGTCGCGCGCGTGCGCGCCGTCCTGCGCCGATCGGGCCACGACCTGGACGGCGACGGCGTCCTCGAGTTCGGGGAGTTGCGGATCGATCGGGGCCGGCGGGAGGTGCGTCGCGCCGACCGGGATCTGCGTCTCACGCGCAAGGAGTTCGACCTCCTGGAGCACTTGGCGTCCTCGCCTGGTGTCACGTTCACTCGCACCGCGCTGCTGGAATCCGTGTGGGACTTTGCCTGGGACGGCGACACCGCGACAGTGACGGTCCACGTCCGACGGCTGCGCGAGAAGATCGAGACCGATCCGTCCTCGCCCCAACACCTGATCACGGTGTGGGGGGTCGGCTACCGGTTCGAGCCGTGAGGGAGGCGCTGCGAGTCGTCGGGCTGGTCCTGGTCGTGGCGATGGCCGGTGCACTCGCCGCGCTCGCCGTCGGATCGGCGCTCGGGATGTCCGCCGGCGACCTCGCGCAGCTGCTCGTCCCCCTCGGCGTGTCCACCGCCGTGACCGTCGGGACGGCGCTCATCGCGAACGCGGCGGTCGGCAGGACCTCGCTCCGCTCGCGGTTCCTCGTCGTCGCGATCCTCGGCACGGGCGTGGCGCTCGCGAACCTCGCCGTGATGGCCCAGCTGATGATGGTGAGCAAGCACGACCTTTCGGTCGTGATGCTGCTCGTGGTGTTCGCCGCGGGTACCGCCGTCGCGCTCGCGGTGGTGCTCGCGTCCGGTTCCACACGAGCGGTCGACCGCCTGGTAGCTGGTGCCCGGCGGCTGGGAGACGGCGAGTTGGACAGCCGGATCGGCGACCTCGCCGCCGGCCCCGAGCTGGACGAGCTGGCTCGGTCGATGGACGACGCCGCGGAGCGTCTCCAGACGGCGCGCGTACGGGAGCAGCGTGCCGAGCAGATGCGTCGCGATCTCATCGTCGCGGTGTCGCACGACCTGCGCACCCCGCTCGCGAGCCTGCGGGCGATGGCGGAGGCGATCGACGACGGCGTGGTCGAGGACGCGCCGACCGTCCGGCGGTACGCGGGCGAGATGCGCCGCTCCGTCGAGCAGCTGGTCGAGATGGTCGAGGATCTGTTCGAGCTCACGCAGCTCGATGCGGGTGCGATCCGGGCCGAGACCGAACGCGCGAGCCTCGAGGAGGTGGTGCGATCGGCGGTCTCGGCGATCGAGCCGACCGCGGAGCTGAAGGGCCTCACGGTGGTCACCGATCTCGCAGGGGCCGAGGGCATGAGCTGCTCGCCTCGGCTCGTCCGGGTCCTCCAGAACCTCCTGGTCAACGCCATCCGCCACACCCCCGCCGACGGAACCGTCCGCGTGGAGGCCACGCGGAGCGATCGCGGCCTGGTCGTCGCCGTCGAGGACACCGGCGAGGGGATCGCCGACGCGGATCTTCCCCGCGTCTTCGAGCCGTTCTTCCGCGCCGACCCGGCGCGGACCGGCGGCGGTTCCGGGCTCGGGCTCGCCCTCGCGCAGCGGATCGTTCAGGCGATGGGGGGATCGATCGCGGCCGAGCGGCGGCCGGCCCACTCCGGCGCCCGCTTCGCCGTCGAGCTGCCCGCCCCGAGACTCGGCGAGAGTTTCGAAGCGCGCTAGCTCCTCGTTATCGGCCCGTAATCGCGCCACCCCTAGGTTGATCACGACCGAACCCGATGCGAGGAGGGGTCGAATGCGCAAGGTGGTGCTGGCGGTGGCGACGGCGGCGGCTCTGCTGCTGTCGATGCAGGCGGCGTGGGCCGTGGGCGGCTCGGTGACGGCGACGTTCAACCACGACACGGAGAACCTCCACGGCAAGGTGCGCTCCTCGGAGGCCGAGTGCAGCGCCAACCGGACCGTGAAGGTCTTCCTGATCACGAGCGACGGGCGCGAGCTCCAGGGCAAGTCCCACGCGAACGACGACGGGACCTGGAAGCTGCATCTGATGGACGCGCACGGCATGTACGTCGCGATCGCCCCCCAGTACGAGGCCATGCACGCGACGTGCGACAAGCTCGCATCCGACACCGTCGACGTGATGTAGCCGCGGATCACCCCCCAAGATCGGCGGCGACCGTGGGAGACCCGTGGACAGAAAGATGGACCCGGCGGAGATCCGCCGGGTCCATCACGTCGATCGACGTTGCGATCGCTTAATCGCCGGCCGCAGCCTCAAGGTTCTTCGCGACGACCGCCATCGTCTGATCGTACTCGCCGGCCGGAGAGAACTCGATCACCTCGGTGCCCGGGAGCCCGATCTCCCCGGTGTGCCCGGGTCCGACGTAGTAGGCCTCGCCTTCCTCGGCCACAAGGTCGCCCTCAGGCCGGTGGAAGATCATCCGCCCCGTGATCACGTACCCCCAGTGGTGCGACTGGCACAGATCGTCGGGAAGCCCTTTGTACATTGGCGTGAAGTCGCCGGCGTGCTCGAACGACTCGAATCCGAAGTTGTAGCCGTCCTCACGGGCATATCGGCCCTCGAACCCCGGCATGGAGGCCACCTGCTGAGCGTTCGCCTTCGACAGCGTGATCCCGGTTCCCATGTCGCCCTCACCCTCCTTGATCCTCGATCAGCCCGAACGTCGGTCCCACCGACCGGATCAGCTCCGGCCCGCGCGCTCCTCGGCGAGCGCGACCAGGTTGCGAACCCCTCGACGGGCGATGCCCTCCGACGCCTTGCGCGCGAGACCCGACAGCCCGGGGGTGTTGAAGAGCCCGAGCATCCCTGGCAGCGCGCTGATCCGCGTGACGCGGATCGTGTAGGCGACCCTGCAACCATCCGCACTCGGCGTGAGCTCGTATCGATGGACGTTCGTCCAGTCGGCGACCTTGCCCTTCTTCGTCTCGAGGTGTGCCTCGGTCACGAACTCGAACACCGAGGGCCTCGTCGCCTCCGTTACGACGGAGCGATCGGTGAACCTCCCCATCGGATCGGCTCCGGTCGTGGAGAACTCGGTCCCGACCGCGGCCGGACCCTCCGGCGCCTCCACCGTGAGCAGCCGGACGTTCTTCTTCTGCCGTTCCCCGGCCCAGATCAGATGGGACCGGACATCTGCGAGCACGTCGTACACCTGCTCGGCCGTCGCCCGGCCGGTCGCCTCGGCGCCGATCACGAGCTCACGCTTGAGGGCGTTCGCCCTCGCCCCGCTCGTCTGCTGCATTCCGCACCTCCTCGCGTCTCGGACCACCGGAGCGTGCGCCCGCAAGGCGCGCGAAGGATGGGGAGGCTTCCCTATTCCTGGACCCGAACTCCGTCCAGGTAGCGGACCGCATAGGCGGCGGCCTCGGATCGGCTGCGAAGGTTGAGCTTGGAGAGCACGCTGCTCACGTGGTTGCCCGCCGTCTTGGTGCTGATGTACAGCCGGGCGGCGATCTCGGCGTTCGTGAGCCCTTCGGCGAGCAGGCGGAGGACCTCCGTCTCCCGCTTGCTCAGCAGGCCGAGCAGCTTCGGGCCCGTCCGGGCGGGGCCGCCGAGCTCCCGCGCGATCGACGCCGCCCGATCCGCGAGGGAACCCGCGCCCGCCCGCTCGGCGACCTCGACGGCGAGCCGCGCCTCGTTCGCGGCCACGTCGGGCTCGACGTCGGCGAGGAGCGCCGCGAGCTCGACCCTGCCGGCGGCCGCCTCGAGCGGCATCTCGAGCTCGGTGAACGCGTCGACCGCCGCCTCGAGACGCTCGCGCGCGGCCGCGTTCCCCCCGGCCGCGGCCGCCCGACCGAGCGCGAGGTCCGCGACGGCCAGCTGGCGCGCCTGACCGGTTGACCGCGCGATCGCCGACAGGCGCTCGGCCGACTCGGTCGCCGAAACGTGGTCGGCCCGGGCGACCTGCACCTCCACGAGGAGCGAGAGCAGCGGCGCCGCGAGCAGCCCGTCGCCGACCTGGTTGAGCCGGCGGTGCAGGAGCGAGGCCGCGACGGCGGTCTCGCCGCGGAGTAGATGCAGGCGCGCCGTGGCGCGAAGGGCGTCGGTTCGATCCTCGTACCCGGCGAGGAGCCGTTCGGCGTCCTCGATCCGGCCCTGGAGCATCCGCAGCTCGGCGAACTTTGCGGCCGGGTGCACGCATCGCGCTCGGTACCCGGTGCCCTCGAGCTCGCGCAATGTCCTCGCGAGCCATCCCTCGGCCTCCTCGAGCTGGCCGTTGGCGATCAGCACCTCGGCGCAGCACGTGCCGCAGAACTCGAGCAGGCCGGCGTGACCGGAGCGCTCCATGAACGCCATGACGACCTCGTTCCACCGCATGAGGCGGCTGACGTCGCCGGCGTCCTCGGCGGCCCGCGTCACGAGGCAGCACACGTCCCCGAAGACCGCGGCGTCGGTGACCTCGCCGCCCGTCGCCGCCGCCATCGCCTCGTCGAGTCGCTCGAGCCCGGCGTCGACGTCGCCGCCGTCGACGAGTGCCAGCCCGAGCAGCGCGAGCCCGCTCGCCTCGAGGTCCGCGTCCCGATGCTCGCGCCCGGCGACGACTGCGGCCTCGGCGTCCTCGCGCGCGCCGGCGGTGCTCGCGTGAAGCCGCCCCCGGGTGAGCGCGAACCAGCCGGCGTGGGAACCGTCGGGAAGCTGTCCGACGAGCCCTTCGGCCCGCGCGAGCCATCCGCGGCTCGCCGGCTCGTTGCCGACGGCCTCCAGGTACTCCGTCGCGAGCCAGAGCGCCGCCCGCAGGGCGCGTTCGAGGTCGCCTTGGGCGCGGAACGCCGCGTAGGCCCGTTCGCGATGTGCGACGGCGGCGTCGACGTCGCGAAGCCACCAGAGCGCGAGCCCGAGCCCTTCGTGTGCCTCGGGGGTGTCCGCCTCGTCGAGCGCGGCCTCGAACGCGGCCCTCGCGATCTCCCACTCGCGATCTGCGAGCGCCGCGGCGCCACGCGCGACCGCATCGGTCCCGACGTCGCTCGTCATCGTGATTCCGGATGATGCCACGACCGTCCGCGCGATGTCGTCGACGCAGATCTGGTGACGACATCGCCCTGCTGCCGAGCATCTCGGTCCCCGCGATGCTGCCGTACGGAGCGGAGGACGCGCTCCCTTTTCGCGGCCGCGGCTTTCAACGATGCCGTGTGCACGTTTTCCGTCGAGGAGCCGAGTGAGAACCCGGCTCCTCGGAGCCTCACGAGCTACCGCCACCACTCTGGCGAACTGACGAATTGCGTCCCGCCGAGCACGAACGTAAGGCCGCTGCCGTCCGCGCTCACACTACGCCACGGACGACCGAGGCCTGGCCGGGCCGATCCGGTCAGGGGAGCGGCACGAGCCCGACATCACCGACCAGGCGGACGGCGACCTCACCGGGCTCGTCCTCGATGTTCCATTCCCGGAAGAACGCGCTCGCTCCCTCGCGGGTCTCCCACTCGGCTACCGCATAGAAGGCGGATCCGTCCTCCGCGTACCAGGCTCGGTGGAACAGGCAGCCATGCTCCCGAGCGCTCGAGCGCATCTCGTCGGAGATCCACGTCACCCGTCGCTCGTACAGGTCCCGGGCCGACCGCCCATCCGGCGTCGGACACGGAACGACGAACAGGATCCACACGGCGCACCTCCCGATGACTCGTCGCCGCGAGTCTCGCGACGACGAGCTGCCGGGTCAACGTGCTCGCACCTACGAAGCGGTCGCGACCTTCCAGAGGTAGCCGTCCGGATCGCTGAAGTACCCGAAGTACCCGCCCCACTCCGAGGCCGCCGGCTCCTTCACCACGGCGCCGCCGGATGCCGCTGCCCTACCGACGACCTCGTCCACCTGGTCGTGCGAGAGCACGATGAAGTGGAACGAGACGCCGCGGAATCCGGAGCCCTCGGACGAGACGCCGGCGTCCTGCGCCGCCGCCTTGCGCTCGTACAGGGCGAGCGACGAGGAACCCTCACCCAGCTTGAACGAGACGAAGTTCGGGTGGTCCTGGTCGATCGTGCAGCCCAGCCCGTCCCCGTAGAACGCCTTCGAGCGGGCGAGGTCCTCGACCCCGATCATGATCGCGGTGACTTCAAGTGCCACGGTCGTCCCCTTTCGCCGATGCGGTCATCCGTCTGACGAACCCGCTCGGCGAAGTGTGACGCGTGGCGCCGTTCGACCCTCAGCCGGAGCTCTCCCACAGGCCGAGGACGTTGCCCTCCGGGTCCTTGAAGTACGCGAACGCGCCCATGCCGGGGATCTCCGTCCGAGGCGTGACGATGCTGCCGCCGCCCTCCTCGATGAGCTTCAGGGAGTTGTCGATGGATTCGACGCCGACGGTGATGACGGGCGCAGGCGTTTCCGCAGACCGCGTCATGATGCCGCCGTTGATCGATCCCGGCTCGGTCGGCATCATCTTGTCGTCGACCGGCACGGTCGTGACCGTCGTGTACGTCACCCCCCCGCCCATGTCCACGTCCTGCAGATCCCACTCGAACGCCGACCGGTAGAACTCCTTGGCGTGGCCGACGTCCTCGACCGGGATCTCGAAGTGCACGACCTTGTCCATCCGCCTCACTCCTTCCCGTCTACGGACGCGGGTCGATTGGAAACTCAACCCACGCATTCGTTCTACCTACTTCCGCGGCGTTGCCGCAAGGCCTCGGGCGTGAACGATCGGTGGCCGCCCGAGAGACGAGCCGCCTGGGGTTACGTCCCCGGGATGTACACCAGTGTCAGCTGGCCGCCCTCGCCCGTCGCCGAGTCGGGCTCGAGGCTCTGGTCCGGGACGCTCACCTCCGTGTAATGCGCCTGGACGTCGAGGAGCCACCAGCCCGGACCGAAGATCGCGCTCGCGTCGACGACCCCGCTCGACTCCCAGGCGCCCGGACCGTGGTCGTCGTCGATCGCCTGGTCGGGATCGGTGCGCGCGACCGGCGTCAGCGAGCCCGAGACCAGGTCGTAGACCAGGACGCGGTTGTACCCCGACCCCTTCCAGTTCCGGTCCTCCTGGATGACGAGCGCCGCATCGGAGATCCCGAGGTTGTCCGGCTGAACGAGGTCGTCGCCGGCCGCGGCGTCGAGAACGACGGACAGCGTCGCGTGCCTCGGGTAGGCTGGGTCGACCTCGAGCTTGTAGATGCGGCCGTGGGTGACCTCCTGGTTCGCCCGTCCGGTCTCGGCGAAGTAGATCGTCCCGGGGGCGTTCGGGTCGTCGATCTGGTCCTCGATCCGGTTGAAGTCGAACGCGCCCATCGACTGGACGAGCTTCTCGAGCTCGCGCGGGACCACGTCCTCCGCGTGCGGGATTCGGGCGAAGTGGCCGGCCATCAACTTGCCCTTGTCGAGGTCGTCGTCCGACGGGTTCCCGTCCCTCACCGCCTCGTCCGGCACCCAGACGCGCAGCGAACCCTCGCTCCCGTCGAGCGCGCCGGCGAAGCCGTGCGAGAGGTACGCGTAGTACTGCGAGAACTCGCCGAACCCGTCCTCGGAAAGGCCGAGGAACGCCCGCGAGAGGCCCTGGACGGGCACCACGTTCTCGTGGCTCAGGTGCCCGAACCACGGAGTCTCGTGCACGGCGCCGGTGCTCGCGTCGATGGCGATCGACGCGCCTTTGCGCGGGCTGTGCACCGACTCCTCGCCGGTGACGTACCACGGGACCCCGTCGATGACCTCGAGCGTGCTCGAGCAGAACCACTCGTAGCCCTCGGTGCCATCGACGACGTACTCGGCCGCCGTGACATCGCCGTCCGCGTTCAGCGTCACGTGCGAGACGCGAGCGCCCGACGGGTCGTAGGCCTGGTGCAGCTCGTGGTTGAAGAAGACCTCGGCCACGCCGGGGGCGGACTCGTACCAGCCGATCCCGTCGGGCACGCCGGACATCTGGTAATCGCCGACGACGTCCCCCGTCGTGAGGATGGGTTGCACCACGACGCCGTCCTCGAGCGGCACGAGGAACGGCCTCGCGCTCGTGACGAACGGCGCGGGCGCGATCGCCGGCGCGCCGGAGGCGCCGACTCGGAGCGAACAGCGAGAACGCGGCGACGGCGCTCACGCCCAAAGCCACAGTCCTCGAACGACGCATCGGGCTCCCCTCGGGCCGGTCGACGGACGCTATCCGCGAGCGAAGTTCGCGGTCAAACGCGCTCGAGAAATCGAGCCCTCGGGACGGACGGCCCGTAGACCCTCTCGAGAGCCCCGACCCTCTCGCTGCCGTGCGTGACACCACGCTCGGTCATCCGAAGGGCCGGAGGGCGGGGTGCCGATCGTCCCTGCCGGCGGGACCTTGGGAGGGCAAATGGTGGCCCATCTCGGCGGGTCGGACCGACGAACGGAGGCTCTCATGCGCAGGCTTCGGATCCCGGCGGCGACGGCGCTCGTGCTCGCGCTCGTGTGGACGGCCGCCCCGAGCGGCGCGGCGGACACCCTGCCGATCCTGTGGGAAGCGGGTGGCCTGAGCGCGGGGACCTTCAGCGCGGGGCAGGCACAACGGGTCGCGGCCGACGCAGCCGGCAACGTCGCGATCGTGTCGGGGCCCGCGGACGCCGTCCAGCTCCGGGTGACCTCCTACACGGCCTCCGGGCAGCTTCGGTGGGTGAGCTCGGTGTCTCCATCGATCGGCGTCTTTCAGGGCGACTGGATCGCTGCCGCTCCCGGTGGCGACTTCGTCGCCGTGGGCCACAACGTCACCAGCCGCGGCTCGCCCATCGCCATCACGATGATCCGGTTGGGGCCCGACGGCGCGCTGCGCTGGAGGGTCGACATCTCGAGGATCTTCCCGTCCATCGCACGGCTGCTCGTCGACGGCCAGGGCAACTCCTACCTGGCGTTCAGCTCCGTCCTGGACGGCCAGGACATCCAGCTCCACAAGTACGACGTCAACGGAAACCTTCTCTGGTCGGCGCTCTACTCTCCCGGCGGCTTCAGCAACGACGTCGCGAGCTCGATGGCGCTGAGCCCAGACGGCACCGAGGTCGTCGTGACGGGTTCGGTCGTCGGCGGCGCAGCGTGGATCACGGCCTCCTACAACGCCGCCAACGGGGCCCTGCGGTGGGTGAACTCGGTCCCGGTGGGAATCGCGGCCCGGGACGTGACGATGGACGCCAGCCGCGTGTTCGTCACCGGGACGGGCAACGTCGGCACCGACGGCTTCGTCACCGTCGTCGCCTACGCGCGCTCGAACGGCGCTCAGCTGTGGCGGACCGACACCCGGCCGGCCACGAACTCGTCCGGCGCCGGCGGCCTGCGCATCGCGCTCGCGCCCGACGGGAGCGTGGTCGTCGCCGGTCAGGCGGGGCTGTTCCTCGATTGGTACACGGTCGCCTTCGAGGCGACCGGTGCGGTGCGGTGGGCGGCGCGGCGCGACGGCCGCTCCGATCAGAACGAGATCCCCGTCGGCGTGTTCGTGCTTCCCGACGGAACCGCCGTGGTCACCGGACCGGGCGGTCCGGCCCTTCCCGGAGGGTTCGTGCAGGGCGTCACGGCGGGGTACGGACCGGACGGAACGTTGCGGTGGGAGGCGTTCGCGCGCCTGGCCACCGTGTGGGCGACGCCGCTTCCGAACGGGGACGTGTGCGCCGCCGGCGGGTACGACGCCCTCGTCACCTGCTGGCGGCCCGGCGTCACGAGCCCACCCCCCACCCCCACCCTGGCGGTCGCGAGGGCGGGGAGCGGGTCCGGCCGGGTTCGATCGACGGACGGCCTGATCAACTGCGGGAGCGACTGCTCCGAGACCTACGCCGCGGGCACCGTCGTCACGCTCACCGCTCGGGCCGCTCGGCGCTCTGTCTTCACGAGTTGGTCGGGCGCCTGTTCGGGGACCGCGACGACCTGCGTGGTCACGATGGACGCGGCGAAGGCGGTCACGGCGACCTTCACGGCGACGTAGCCGCGCGAGCCCGCCGCCTGGCCTCGGGGCTCAGCTCGTGAGGTTGTCGGCGACGAGGTCGTAGTCGGTGAACACGACCGGGCCGCCGAGCAGATGCGGCGAGTAGGCCGACTCGAACTTCGCCACGGCGTCCGACTCGCTGTGCGCGGTCTGCGCCGCCGCGTCCTCGAAGATGAACAGGTGCGTGAACCGGGTGACATCGGCCCGCTGCTGCCACGCGGCGTAGAGCCTGGTGCCGGGCTCGTTCGCGCGGACGTACCTGACGAACTCGGCGATCGCGGCCTTCACCTCGTCGACGGCATCGAGCTCGATCGCGTACTCCGCGGTCTGGTAGATGGGCATCGCGCTCCTTTCTGCGAGCCCGGAGGCGACGGCGACCGCCTCGGCGGTGCGGGCTCGCCGAGCGTAACGCGACGCGACGCTCGAATCCCCGCGCTCCTCTCGGGCGACCCGCTCCCGTCATCACGGGACGGTCGCGCGCACGAGCACCTGCGAGTTGCCGCCCGGATTGCCGTCGTGGGCCACGATGAGCCAATCCTGGTGCGGGCCCGGCTGCGTGGACGTCAGACTCATCGTCAGCGTGAGGTCGGTGCCCGGCGGAAACTTCGCGGGGAGAGCCGGCACGCCGCTCACGTCGAAGTCCGCTCCGTCCTGAAGGGTGACCTTCTCCACGGTCACGGGGTCGGTACCGTCGGAGTGGAAGGTAAGCGTCGCCGAGGTCGGACTCGGCGGCACCTCGCCGAGGTCGAGGACCTCGCTCGGGTCCGTCACGTGTGCCCCGGCGGCCCTTCCCCGCACGCGCAGCTCGGCGGTGTGGCGGAGCGGGTCGTCGCTCAGGACCAAGAACTCGCCCGTCGCAATCAGCCCGGGCACGGGGAAGGCCAGGAAGTCGCACGGCACCTCGAGCTCCTCGCCGGGAGCCAGCGTGGCCGGGAAGATCGTGAGGTTCGTGATCCCGAAGCTCTGCTGATTGACCAGGGCGACCCCCGAAACAGTCAGCGGCGAGTCCCCGACGCTGCGGATCCAGAAGGATGCAGTCGCGGTGCCCCCCGGTGGAGCCGCGCCGAAGTCGAGCTCCTGCAGCTCGGGGTCGAGATCGATCGGTCTCGCGCCCGGCACCGGCGGGATCAGCGGCGGCCCCAGGGGCGGCGGGCCGATCGGACCGCCCGGAGGCCCGACGGGAAGCCCGGCCGGCATCGCGCCCTGCGGCCGTCCCGCGAGGAAGATGATCGGCCTGACGGCGCGGCCGAGCAGGGGGACCTCGTAGCGGTGGTGGAACTCGACCGTCCCGAGGTCCGTTTGGCTGCGCAGATCGACGGCGAGGGTCCCACGCGCCTCCCCGCGACTCGTCGGCGTGAACGACACGAACACCGTGCCGGACTGGCCCGGTGCCAGGCTCCAGGGAAGTGAGTACGGGATCGCGAACTGCCCCGGCGGCGAGTCCATCGTCACCACGTAGTCGAGGCTCGCGGGGCGAGCACCGGTGTTGGTGATCGTGAGGTTCCTGCCCGACGGAATCACCGACCAGCACGTCGCCGAGGTTCAGCGGGCTCGGCGTGAGAACCAGCTCGGCGTGCGCGCCGAGGGCGGTCGACGAGGTCGCGAGCGGCACCCGCACCGTCGGCGTCAGCGGGTCGTCGCAGTCCACCTCGACCAGGCCGGCGATCGAGCCGGCCGCGGGAGCCGAGAATCGAACGTCGACGAGGCGCACCTGACCGGCCGCGATCGCAATCGGAAATGGGGTCTGCACCTGGAACACCGGGGCGCCGGGCCCATCCTGTTGCGTCGTGATCAGCGCGCCCGTGACGCTCGTCGAGTGCGTGGAGCGGTTCCAGAGATAGAACCCCGTGCTGGTCACGCTCCCCTCCGACTGCGGCGTGGGATCCCACAGGCGGATCTGCGACCCGAGGTTGTTGCTGAACGCCAGCTCCCCGGTCAGCGGCTCGAGCCCTCGGTCCACGGAGAAGGACGTGCGGAACGTCCCCGGCTTCCCTCCGCCCTCGTCGATCAACCGGCCGAGCGCGAGGCGCCAGTCGCGCAGCCGGCCGCCGTACAGGCGCGCCACCTCCGCGGCGTCGATCTCGTGGATCAGCCCCCAATGCGGGATGGCGTCGTGGTCCTTCGCGATGGCGTACAGGCGCATGAGGAAGTCCTCCTGCCCCCGCAAGCCGCGGAGGATCACGAACTCCACCATGGCGTTCCTCGAGGCCTGCTGCATGCCGATCAGTGCCGTCGTCTTGCTCGTGAACCGCATGGACGCCACGAAGCCGATCGGCATCCCGGCGGCGAGGAACTCGTCGGAAAGACCGATCACGTCGTCGATGAACTCGAAGAGCTTCTCGCTCTGCGGGCTGAGATCCAGCGCGAACTCGAGACCGTCCACAGCACGCAGGCATTTCGGAGGCGGTAGCCAGGCGCCGCACGGCTTCTGCCCGGTGAGCATCTGGAAGCTCTTTCCGACCTCGTCGTGCCGGAGCGGTCGAAGGGCGGTCAGCAACTGGTCCGTGAGCAGCGGGATCAACTCCGGACGACCGAGATCCGTCATGGTGTTCAGGATCGTGACCATCTTCTGCCCGAGATCCTCCCCGGGCACCGACCGAGCCGCCGTCACCGCCGACTCGAGAAGGATCAGCCCGCCCGTCGCGGCGGTGACCGCGGCGGAGACCGCGGTGGCGTAGAGCCCGGGACCGACGATGGGGATCAGCAGCATCCACGACAGTCCGGCGATGGCGGCGGCGCTCGCGGCGGCGATGAGCCCCGGCAAGGTCAGCGAGATCTCGTCGAGCACCGCGTTCAGCGGCGCGACGTCGCACACCAGTTCGAAGGCGTCGGGCGTGCCGTTCGTCGTGGTCACGGGGGCCGTCGTCGCCCTCTTGCGGGTGATGACGCAGTCGTGCTCGCCCGCGGCGTTGGTGAACGGGTTCAACACGACCTCGATCCATTCCTCCGTCGGAGGGGACGCGTCCCGAATTCCTTCCCGGATCGTCTTCTCGGCCTCGGACCACGGCTTCTTCTCCGCGTTGATGTCCAGGTTGAAGGCGTTTCGGACCTCGACCACGTAGCTGTAGACGATGCCCATCCGCCCGACGGAGACGAGCGCGGCGTCGAAGAGTTGATCGTCGTACTCGATGCGGATGTCTCGGCAGAACTGCCCGGCGGTGCGCGCCTGGTTCATGCGTTGGGGATCGGTGATCGCGCGCTCGCCCGCGCCCTCGATCCACCATTCCTGGCCACCCGGACCCACCAGGTGGATGGCTCGAATCACGTCGGGGATGGGACCGAGCCCGACGTCGCTGCCGTGGGTCCCCGTCGACACGACGCCGGCAACCGACTGGCCGGTGGAGCCGCCCAGCGTGCGCATCGCGAGGCCGAGGTCGTCGAGCTTGCAGTTGAGCTCGTAGACCTTGATCCCGGCCTCGACATGCACGTAGTGGCGCGCCGAAGGGACCGAGTCCTGGGGCGCGTTTCGAATGGAGTCCTTGAGCGCGAACGGAATCACGTTGTCGGGCTTCGTTGTGTCCGTCCCGGACAGGACCCTCTTGAGCTCGTCCGTGTTGATCGCCCACGTCACCTCGGGAGCGATCGCGACGTCCGAATACGACCAGCCGCTTCCGATCGCCTTGACGACCCCGTTCGCCCCCTCCGCCGCGCGGACGGCGGCGACGATCTGGGTCACGTCCGTCGGCGTCGTTCGCAGCGCAACCGTGTGGGCTCGCGTACGCGACAGGTTCTCGAACACCCACGGGGTGGAGCTCGTCCCGAACGTGCCGTTGCCGATACACGCCATCGCTCAGCTCTCCGTCAGGACGAGAGGGCGCATCCGCGTCGAGCCCTCGGTGATGAATCCGAGCCCTCGCATCGGAGCTTGTCAACCGCGAGCTCCCGCCAGCTGTCTCGCCGCCGTCGCCACGTCGGGCTTGGACCGGCGACCGTGCGCACGCGGGTTCGTCGATCGCCGTAGGGAGATCGGGCGTGACGACCGCCACGCGCCGAGGGTGATCGGCGTTGCGGACCGTGAATCCGCCGCCTCCTAGCCTCCTCACATCGGAGTTCGGAACGAGGAAGGAGGCGGAGATGGCCGCCAACATCGAGGTCACCGGGTACGGGCGGCGCCAGTCCTACGCGCCGCTGTTCGTGCTCCTCCTGCTCGCCGCCGCCGTGGCGACGACCTACTTCGTCGCGCGTCCGGCCCCCGCTCCGGCCGAGCGCACCGAGAGCGCCACGTCGTTCGGGCTCGGCCGGGACGCGCTCGTCGCGGCCGGCTTCACGGGACGGCTCGGCGCCGCGACGCCGTCGGCCGAGAGCTGGGTCGCCCAGGCGATCGACGCCGGGTTCACCGGACAGGTCGGCGCCGTGACGCCGTCGGCCGAGAGCTGGGTCGCCCAGGCGATCGACGCCGGGTTCACCGGACAGGTCGGCGCCGTGACATCGGGAACGACGGACTGGACCGAGGCCGCGAAGCAGGCCGGGTACACCGGTCAGCTCGGCGCGGTGACCTCAGGACCAGCCGCGGCGACCTCGGGACCGATCCACTGGAGCAACGCAGCGAAGCGGGCGATCTACGTGGGTCGGCTCGGCGCGTAGTCGCGTTCCAACGATCGTCAGGGCCGCCCTCATCGAGGGCGGCCCTTGGCTACGGCGTCTCGTCGACCGCGTCGACGACTCCCTGCGCGACGAACGTCGCCTCGTAGCCGACGGTGCCGGCGGCGCCGACGCCGCCGTAGATCGCCCCGCCTCCGCCGCTTTGCACGTCGATCCGGCTGTCGTCGACGAGGACGTAGCGCTCGCCGAGGAGCTCGGCGGACTGGGGATCGAAGATGAACTCCTGCCTGGTAGCCCCCGAACCGTGGTCCGAGGTGTACGCGACGGCGATGCCGGCGCGACCTGCGCCGTCCTGCACGCGGCCGACGAGCTCGACACCGGGCAGGTCGGCCGCCACCTCGTAGAGCGCGGCGCGAACCGCCGGGGCCGTGTGGGCCTCGCGCAGCAGGTCGCCGACGATGCTGAACGTCTCCCAGTCGCCGTCGGGACCGCCGACGATCTCGCGGCGCTCGATGAGCTTCTTGAGCTCCATCGGGTCGGTTGGAAGGTGGGAGTAGTCCTGGTAGCTGAGCTCGCCCGGCGCGAACCGGTCGTCGGTCGTCTGGTTCTCGAACAGGTCCGGCGAGCCGGCCGCCACCCACGCGGCCTCGTCCTGCGGCGCGACGAACTCGGCCGGTCCGGTGGTCTCGAGGATCCGGCCCGAGCCGTCGGGCGCGATCCAGAACTCGCGCGCGAGCGTTTGCCGGAACACGAACGTGGTCCCGTCGCCGACGACGTACATGAACACCTGGACGCTTTCGGTCTTCGTGTAGAGGAACTGATCCGCCCGAGGCGCCGGCGTCGCGGGCTGCTCGGCGGCCCGGCGCGCCACCTGCCGGAGCATCGCGGCCGCGGCGGAGTCCGTCCGACTCGCAGGCAGGAGCATCGGCACGACGAGCGCGAGCGCGATGGCCCCCGCGACGACCGCGATCGTTGCCGCCCACCGGCGCCGCAATCGCGGGGGCCGCTCACTCGACGCGCGCCGCGGCGACGGACCCTCCTCGAGCGCGGCGACGAGCACCGGCAGGAGCCGCTCCTCGAACCTCGTCCGCTCCCCTGGGTCGGTCGTCGTCATGTTGAAACCTCCTCGAGACTCTCGATCGCGCGAACGCGGTGGTCCTCGGCGACGCGCCGGAGCTTCCGGCGGGCGCGGGCGAGCCGCATGCGAACGGCGGCCGGATGCAGGCCGAGCGCGGTCGCCGCCTCGGTCGGCGTGAGCTCGTCGAGCAGGACGAGCTCGGCCACGGCGCGTTCCCCGCGGGGGAGCCGCGCGAGGGCGTCGCGTAGTTGCGGCGCGATGCCCGCCGCATCGATCTCGCGCTCGAGCCGAAGGGCATCCTCCTCGTCGAGCGCGCGATGGCCGGCCAGGCGCCGGACGGCCTCGCGCTCGCGCGCGACCCGTCGACGCTCGACGGCGCACAGGTTCGCCGCGATGCCGAGGATCCACGCCAGACCCTCACCCCGCGCCGGATCGAAGCGCTCGAGCGAGGCGATGACTTCGAGCCACACCGCCGCCACGAGGTCGACCACGTCGGCCGGCGTGCTCGCGCGGCGTGCTGCGAACCGGACGATCCGCTCCGAGTGGCGCAGGTAGAGCTCCTCGAAGGCCGCGGTCTGCGTCCGGGCGGCGACGAGCAGCTCGGCGTCGGACCGGTCGGCGCCCTCGCTGGAAATCGGCATCACCCACGTATTGTCGGCAGGCCGGGGAGCGCAACGCACCGAAAGGTTCGCTCAGACGAACGTCGGCCCGAGCGGGATCAGCGCGTCGAGGGCCGCCAGCTGCTGCGGCTCGAGGCGGATCGCCCCGGCCGCCCCGTTCTCGCGGACGTGGAGGGGATTCCGGCTGCCCGCGAGCGTCGCCGTCACGCCTAGCTGGTGCACGTTCCACGCGAGCGCGACCTGCGCGAGCGTGCATCCGAGGTCGTCGGCCACCGCACGCATCCCGTCGGCGACCGCCCGCGATCGCTCGAACCGTCCCGGGGCGAACAGCCGCTGCCAGAACGGCCACGTCTCGTAGTCGTCGCCGACGACCCGCCGGAAGTGATCCGGCGAGCCGACGGCGCCCGCGAGCATGCCGTTCGCGAGCGGCTCGTACGTGACGACGCCGATACCTCGTTCGGCACACCACTCGAAGAGCTTGCGGTTCTCCAGCCTGTCGATCGGGCTGAGGCACTCCTGCACGAGATCGACCGGACCGATCGCGAGACAGGTCTCGATCTCGTGGCGCTCGAAGTTCGAGAGCCCGGCGAGCCGAATCAACCCATCGTCGACGAGCCGACGCATCGCCGCCCAGGTCTCCTGGAGCGGGACGCCGGTCTCGTCCGGCCAGTGCAGGAGGTACTGCTCGAGTCGGTCGACGCCGAGGCGTTCGAGGCTCGTCTCGCACGCACGCCGAACCTCCTCGGGCCGGAACCCGGTGCCGTCCGGTGCCGGACCGACCTTCGAGGAGATCCGCAGCTCGACGCCCGTGTCGTGCAACGCGGCGGCGATCGTCCGCTCGCTTCCGCCGTCGAAATACACTTCGGCGGTGTCGACCCAATCGATCCCCGCGTCGATCGCCGCCTCGAGCACCGCTCGCGCGCCGGGCCAGTCGGGGTCGCCCTCGAACTCGTAACCGCCGAGTCCGACGACCGAGAACTCGATGCCACCGATGGTCCGTCGTTCCACGATCCGCTTCAGCTCGCGATCGTGATCGCCACCTTGCCGCGAGCGTGTCGCTTGCCGACGAGCCCGAGCGCCTCGGGGAGCTGCTCGAACGGGAAGGTCCGCGTCACGGGCACGGTCAGCGTTCCGTCGCCGGCCATCTCGATCACCTTCGCGAACGCGCCCGGGTCGGACTGGCCGTACACGCTCGCGCCCTTGATCCCTCGAGCCGCGAGGGCATCGATGTCGCCGCCGACGATGGTGGCGAGCCTTCCGCCCCCCTTCACGAGCTCGGCGGTCGGGCCGAACCCGTCCCCGAGCGGCACCGCGACGATCAGGGCGTCGACGCCCTCGGGGTGCCGGGCGCGCACGGCCGTCGGAACGTCGCCCGAGTAGTCGACGAACTCGTCGGCGCCGAGCTCACGGATCCAGGCCTCATCCTCGGGAAGCCCGGTCGCGACGACGGTCGCCCCGCGCGCGGCCGCGAGCTGGACGGCGAACACACCGACGCCGCCGGTCGCGCCGACGATGAGCGCGACGTCACCGTTGGACGATCCGATCGCGTCCACCGACACGAGTGCCGTGAGCGCCGCGAGACCGGCCGACGCCGAGTGCTCGAAGTCCAGGTTCGCGGGCTTGGGCTCGAGGTACCCCTCGGCCGGCACCGCGACGAGCTCGGCGTAGGAGCCGCGAGACACGTGAGCCTCGGGCGGCGTGATGCCGGTGACCTCGTCGCCGACCGCGAAGCGCGTGACGCCCTCGCCGGCGGCCTCGATCACCCCGGCGTAGTCCTTGCCGACCACGACGGGATACCGGTGCTCCATCATGCCGCGCGCCATGCCCGAGGCGACGAACGCGTCGAACCCGTTCACCGAGGACGCCCGGACGCGTACCAGCACCTCGCCGGCCCCGGCCTCGGGTGTCGGGACCTCGAGGATCGCCGCCGTCGCGTTCTCATCGGCCAATCCGAACGCCTTCATCGGCCGCTCCTTTCGCTCCATGCGCCGTTGGGGGATTCCGTCACGCAGTCGCGGGTCTCCGACCTCCCACGGCCACCGTAACCCCTCGTCACGACCCTTGATTCCGCCGCGGCCGGGCTCCCACCCGACCTGGTACGGTGACGGTCTCGGACAACTCGTTCGAGGGTTCGCGTCGAGCGATCAGAGCACCTGTGGCCCTTCGCCCTCCACGAGCCCCATCGCTCTTGCGAGGAGGCCGCCATGATCGACGCCACGCTCATCTCCCCGGAAGACGGGCCGCTGTTCGACGACGAGGTCAACGAGTACTTCTGTCCCGTCTGTGGCGTCGAGCTCTCGCGCTCGAACTTCCTCACTCCCGCTGTGGACTACTACTGTCCGTTCTGCGCCACGCGACAGACGCCCGCCCTCGTCTAGCGGGCGGGGTCGATCCCCCGATCGATCAAGTCGCGGCGAACCGATCCGTTGCTCGCACGATCGCGTCCTCGATGCCCGGCGCCCCCGCATCGTGACCGGCGCCGTCGACGACCACGAGCTCGGATCCCGGCCACGCGTGGTGAATGTCCCAAGCCGAGCCGAGCGGCGACTGGAAGTCGAACCGTCCCTGGATCAGCACGCTCGGGATCCCGGCGAGCACGTCGAGCCCGTGAAACACGACGTCGTCGTGTAGCCACGCGTCGTGCCGGACGTAGTGCGTGACCAGTCGGGCGAACGCGAGCGCGAAGGCCGGGTCCTCGAACCGCTCGGCGAGGCCCGTGGTCGGCGGCCACGACGGAGTCGCGGACTCCCAGAGACACCAGGCGAGGGCTGCGCGAGCTCGTACATCCGGATCGGGATCGAACAGGAGCGCGGCGTAGGCGTCGACCACGTCGATCCCGCGCAGCTCGGCCGGGATCGCATCCAGCAGGCGCTCCCACTGCTCGGGGAAGAAGACGCGCACGACACCGCGAAACAGCCAGTCGAACTCGCGCCGCCTTGCCGCGTTCACGCCCCACAGCACCATCGCGGACACGCGGTCGGGGTGGCGCTCGGCGTACGCGAGGGCGAGCGCGCTCCCCCACGACCCGCCGGTCACGAGCCAGCGCTCGATGCCGAGGTGCTCGCGCAGACGCTCGATGTCCGCGAGCAGATGCGGCGTGGTGTTCGCCGTCAGGTCGACGTCGGGCTCGCTCGCGTGGGGCGTGCTCCGCCCGCAGTTCCGCTGATCGAACAGGACGATCCGGTAGCGCTCGGGATCGAAGAGGCGGCGCTGCCACGGCGCGCAGCCCGATCCGGGACCGCCGTGCAGAACGAGCGCGGCCCGGCCATCCGGCGTCCCGCACGTCTCCCAGAACATCCGGTAGCCGTCGCCCACGTCGAGCAGCCCGTGGTCGGTCGGCTCGATCTCGGGATACGGGGCCATGACCCGACGAGGCTACCCCCGGCGGCGGAGCGACCCCTCCGAGTGGGGCCGCCCGACCCTGATGGCTCGTGCTCCCGGCGTCACGATGGCTTCAAACGCTCACCGGGAGAAGGACCGATGAAGGCGCTCGTGGTCTACGAGTCGATGTTCGGGAACACCGCGGACGTGGGCGAGGCGATCGCCGACTCCCTGCGCGCGCATGGCATGGAAGTGGGGTCCGGGGCCGTCGCGGAGATCGAGCCGTCGAAGGTCGCCGACGTCGACCTGCTGGTCGTCGGCGCGCCCACGCACGCGCACGGGATGAGCTCAACGGGCACGCGGAAGGCCGCCGTGAGGGACAAGCGATACCCGGCATCCCGGCCAAGCGAGCCCGGTCCCGGGATGCGGGACTGGCTCGGCACCGTGCCGCCCGGGCGCGAGCGGTCCGCCGCGGCGTTCGACACGCGATTCGACAAGCCGGCGTGGCTGACCGGATCGGCGGCCAAGGCCATCGCCCGACGCCTCGAGAAGCACGAGTATCACCTCCTCACGGCGCCGGAGAGCTTCTTCGTGACGACCGAGAGCCGGCTCGAGCCCGGGCAGATCGAGCGCGCCGCGGAGTGGGGCGCCGCGCTCGCCGACCGGGCGTCCGCGAACGTCACCGGCTGAGCGAGCCCATCGACGCGATCTGGACCCACGCGCGACGCCCGCCTCCTCGAGGGGTCCCCCGTTGCGTCGTGGCGGCGGAACGGGCCAGGATGAGCTCGATGGCTCGCGACATCCGGTACGCGTGGAACGGGCAGTCCGCACTCGCGTACGAGGTCATCGGAGGCGGACCGACCGACCTCGTCTACCTGCAGGGGTACGTCTCGAACCTCGAGGTCAACTTCGAGCATCCCCCGCTGACGTCGTTCCTGCAGACGCTCGCCGCCAGCTCGCGGCTCATCGTCATGGACCGCCGAGGACTCGGGCTCTCGGAGCGGTTCACCCCGGCCGACGTTCCCCCGATCGAGACGCTGATGGAGGACCTCGGCACCGTGCTCGACGCCGCCGGCGCCGAGCGCACCGTGCTGTTCGCCGTCGGCGACGTCGGGTTCTTCGCCTGCCCGTTCGCCGCGACGTACCCGAATCGCCTCTCCGGACTGATCCTGTACGCGGCCGCGCCCACCTGGCGGTGGACGGAGGACACTCCCTGGGGACGCAACGAGGCCGACCTCGACGAGTCCTTCCACTGGGTCATGGAGCACTTCGGCGACGGAGCCTGGACGCGCCGCGCCAACCTCTCTCTCGCCGAGGCGGACGAACAGTCGATCGCCTGGTACGCGCGGTACGAGCGCCTGTCGCTCTCGCCCGGCGCCCTGTACGCGGAGGCCTGGCGGTTCGGCAGGACCGATATTCGGGCGGTCCTGCCATCGATCCAGGTCCCGACCTCGTCCTGCATCGTCGCGACGATCCCGAGGAGTTCGTCGAGGGCAGCCGCCTGATCGCCTCGCGGATCCCCGGCGCCCGGTTCGTCGAGCTCGAGGGACAGGACCTGCTTCCCTGGGTCGGCGACTGGCACCCGATCGTCGACGAGGTGGAGCGGTTCGTCGCCTCGATCCGGGACGACGAGGCCGAGCTCGATCGCGTGCTCGCGACGGTCCTGTTCACCGACGTCGTCGGCTCGACGGAGGCGGCCGCTCGGCTCGGCGATCGGGCCTGGCGCGAAGTGCTCGAACGACACCACGCGGCCGTTCGCGGGCTGCTCGCCCGGTATCGAGGAACGGAGGTGGACACCGCCGGCGACGGGTTCATGGCGACCTTCGACGGTCCGGCGCGGGCCATCCGATGCGCGACGGCGATCGTCGCCGCCGTTCTTCCGCTCGGTCTCGAGGTTCGCGCAGGTCTGCACACGGGCGAGGTCGAGACGATCGACGGCAAGGTCGGCGGTCTCGCGGTGAACATCGGGGCTCGCGTGGGGGCGATGGCGGGTCCCTCCGAGGTCCTCGTCAGCCAGACGGTGCGGGATCTGGTCGCGGGGTCCGGGCTCATGTTCGTCGACCGCGGCGAGCACGAGCTGAAGGGCGTGCCCGATCGGTGGCGGCTGTACCGGGTGGGAGAGCCGCCCGACGAGCGCTGACTCGAGGCCGTTCGGGAAGTACGTTCGAACCGATGTCGAAAACGGCGCGGCGGCTCCGACTCAGAGGTGTACGCGCCGCCCGGTGCGGGAAGGAAGGAGTGAGGAGATGAAGTACATCATCATGATGTTCGGGGACCAGAACACGATGATCGAGACCCGAACGCCCGAGTGGATCCGGGAGATGATCGCGTTCATGCAGGCGATCGACCAGGAGATCCGCGACGCCGGCGAGTTCGTCGACGGGCAGGGTCTGGTCGACCCGAGCGAGGCGAAGACCGTTCGGATCGTGGACGGCGCCCCCGTGGCCACCGACGGCCCGTTCGCCGAGGCGAAGGAGTCGCTCGCGGGCTGGTGGATCATCGACGCGCCGCAGGAGCGCGCGATCGAGATCGCCTCGCGGTGCGTTGCCTTCACCGGGGGCGAGGTCGAGGTTCGCCAAGTGGCCGACGCGCCTCCCGAGATCTGACTCACCAGAGCGCACGCCGACGGGAAAGGAGCACCAGCGATGCAGTCGATCACTCCGTACCTCTGGTTCGACGACCAGGCCGAGGAGGCCGCCGAGTTCTACGTCTCCGTCTTCACGGAGCGCGGCGGCAAGGAGGACACGAAGATCCTGGACGTCTCGCGCTACGGCGAGGCCGGACCCGGCACGCCGGGCAGCGCGATGACCGTTCGGTTCGTCCTCGAGGGACAGGAGTTCACCGCGCTGAACGGCGGGCCGGACTTCCACTTCACCGAGGCGATCTCGTTCCTCGTCCCCTGCGACACGCAGGCCGAGGTCGACCTGCTCTGGAACGCGCTCACCGCAGACGGCGGCGAGGAGAGCATGTGCGGCTGGCTGAAGGACAAGTACGGCCTCTCGTGGCAGATCGTGCCGAACCGCCTGATGGAGCTGCTCGGCGACCCGGATCCCGGACGCGCCAACCGGGTGATGCAGTCGATGCTGCAGATGCACAAGATCCAGATCGACGAGCTCGAGCGCGCCGCCGAGGCCGCCTAGCGATGGTGGGGGCGCGCGAGCTTCGCTTCGTTCTCGTCGTCGACGACTTCGAGGCGGCCGCGCGCCTCTACCGGGACGTCTTCGGCCTCGAGGTGCTGATGGACCTCAAAGAGGACGGCGGCCGGGGCCTCATCCTGAAGGTCCCGGCCGCGAGCCTCGAGCTCGCCGACATCGAGCACGGCCGGATCGTCGACGAGATCGAGACCGGCCGGGCGCTGGATGCCCGCGTTCGGATCGCGGTCGAGGTCGACGACCTCGACGAGGCGACCGACGCGATCACGCGGGCGGGGGCCGAGGCCCTCACCCCGAACCCCGTCGAGACGCCGTGGGGCGATCGCAACCGGCGGTTCCGTGCAAAGGACGGGCTGCAGCTCACGCTGTATCAGACGCCTCGAAGTGGAACCGGCCCGGACATCGAGGACCTGCTGCGCGAGCTCGCGCCGCAGGTCCTCGGCGCGCTGGTTCGGAGGTACGGGCACTTCGACGCGTGCGAGGACGCGACGCAGGAGGCGCTCCTCGCCGCTTCGCAGCGGTGGCTCGACGCCGGCGTGCCCGACGACCCCAAGGCGTGGCTGACGACCGTCGCCTCCCGGCGCCTCGTCGACGCGTGGAGGAGTGAGAGCGCCCGCCGACATCGCGAGGAGTCGGTGGCCGCGCTCGAGCCGACGGACCCCGGAGCCGTCGCCGCCGACGACGACACGCTGACGCTCCTGTTCCTGTGCTGTCATCCCTCGCTTTCGCCGCCGTCGCAGCTCGCGCTCACGCTGCGTGCCGTCGGCGGGCTTTCCACAGCCGAGATCGCCAACGCGTTCCTGGTCCCCGAGACGACGATGGCGCAGCGCATCAGCCGCGCGAAGCAGAGCATCCGGAGCTCGGAGCTCGGGTTCGCCATGCCGCCGCCAGCGGAGTTCGCCGAGCGCCTGCGCGTCGTGCTCCAGGTCCTCTACCTCGTGTTCAACGAGGGCTACACCACGAGCTCGGGACCCTCGCTCAGCCGGGGCGACCTCACCGCCGAGGCGATCCGGCTCACGCGCCTGCTCCATCGCCTGGTGCCGGACGAAGGCGAGGCCGCGGGCCTGCTCGCGCTCATGCTGCTCACCGACGCACGACGCGCCGCGCGGACCGAGGCGGACGGCTCGATCGTTCCGCTCGCCGACCAGCGCCGCGAGCTCTGGGACCGCGCCGAGATCGAGGAGGGCATCGCGCTCGTCACGCGAACGCTCGGCTCCGGGCCGGTCGGCCCGTACCAGCTCCAGGCCGCGATCGCGGCGGTGCACGACGAGGCGCCGAACGCGGAGGAGACCGACTGGCCGCAGATCCTCGCGCTCTACGACGTGCTCGAGCAGGTCGCCCCAGGCCCGGTCGTCACGCTGAATCGCGCGGTGGCGCTCGCGATAGTGGACGGGCCGCGGGCGGGACTGGCGCTGCTCGGCACGTTGGACTCGGACGAGCGCATGACCCACACCCACCGTCTCGAGGCGGTGCGCGGCCACCTGCTCGAGCTCGCGGGCGACCTCGATGCCGCCCGCGAGTCGTACCGAAGGGCCGCGCGCATGACCGCGAGCCTTCCCGAGCAGCGCTACCTCGCGCTCCGCGCGGCGCGACTCACCTGATGGTCACGGCGATCGCGTCACCAGCAGCTCGACGCCGGCCATCACCAACGGTGCGCCGATGAACAGGAACAGCATCGACATCGCGAGCGGGATCCCGATCGCGATGAGCGCGACCCCGACGATCACGTCGCCTGCGTTCGGATGCCGCATCATTCGTCTCCTCTCGAGCCGTTGCCCAGGAGACGGGAGACCCCGCCCGCCCGTGACAGCGAAAGCGGTGTCACGGGACGGCGGCCCATCTCGTCTTGGAGGAGGATGAGCGTGAGGCCGAATCGGGAGACGCGAGTGGGCGAGGCGCACGAGGCGCAGCAGCTGAGCGAGCTCTACGAGGAGCTCCGGCCGCTGCTGTTCTCGATCGCCTATCGGATGGTGAGCAGCGTCGGCGAGGCGGAGGACATCGTCCAGGAGTCGTTCCTGAGGTTCCATCGCGTGACGGCCGACGGACAGGTCGTCGACTCGCCGAAGGCGTTCCTGTGCTCGATCGCGACGCGGCTCGCCATCGACCACCTGCGCTCGGCACGCGTGCGACGCGAGCGGTACTTCGGCACCTGGCTCCCCGAGCCGCTCCTCACCGAGGGAGAGCCGGACGCCGCGCAGCACGCCGAGACGGCCGACTCGCTCTCGATGGCGTTCCTCGTCCTGCTCGAGAACCTCACGCCCGTCGAGCGCGCGGTCTTCCTCCTGCGAGAGGTCTTCGAGTACGGGTACGACGAGATCGCGTCGATGGTCGGCAAGACCGAGGACAACTGCCGGCAGATCGCGGTCCGTGCCCGGCGTCGCATCGACGACGGGAAGCCGCGGTTCGAGGCCTCGCGCCGCCGGCGCGAGGAGCTGGCTCGGCGTTTCTTCGCGGCGGCCGATGAGGGCGACAGCGAGGCGCTGATCGGCATGCTCGCCGCGGACGTCGTCGCGTACGGCGACGGCGGCGGCAAGGCCCCGGCGTTTCCGAAACCCGTCTACGGCCGTGAGCCCGTCGGCCGGCTCCTGGCGGCGCTCCGCGACCGCCGGGATCGGCTGCCGTTCGTGCGATGGCGCAACGCCGAGATCAACGGGCAGCCGGGCGCGGTCTTCTCGGACGAGCACGGCGCGACCGTCCTCATCGTGGTGCTCGACATCGCCGACGATCAGATCCAGACCATCCGCGCGGTCGCCAACCCGGACAAGCTTCGGCACCTCGCCGGCTGACCGAGGCGCGTCCGCGCTCGCCGGCCCGCTCCCCTCGGCGTAGGCTCGATGCACGATGGAGTACGCCACCCCGGAGGAGGAGTGGTATGCGTTCCTGTCGGGGACGCATCCGCATCTGCAGCACGGGAGCCCTCTCCGGTTCGTTCCCTCCTCGCCGCGGTGCAAGATCTGCCGGGCGCCGTTCGGCCGGCCCGGCTCCTTCATCCTGCGGCGCTACGGGTACACGCCGTGGGAGAAGAACCCCAAGATCTGTGGCCGGTGCCTCAAGGGCCTGACCGATCAGGCCGGACAGTGTCCGGGCTGGTCCGAGGACGAACAGATCGGCGGCGCCGAGGTCGAGCTGTCGATGCTGTTCGCCGACGTCCGCGGCTCGAGCAAGCTCGCACGGCAGATGCCGGCGATGGACTTCACACGTCTGATGAACCGCTTCTACCGCGTCGCGACCGAGGTGCTCTTCGCGGCCGACGCGATCGTCGAGAAGTTCGTCGGCGACGCGGTGGTCGGGCTGTTCCTTCCGTTCATGACCGGGCAGGAGCACGCGCGCAGGGCGCTCGAGGCGGCCGAGACGCTCATGCGCGAGACGGGACACGGCTCGGCCGAGGACGAGTGGATCGCGCTGGGGGCCGGCGTGCACACGGGGACCGCGTTCGTCGGGATCGTGTCCTCGGCGGAGGGGACGAGCGATTTCACTGCGCTCGGCGACCCGGTCAACGTGACGGCGCACCTCGCGGCACAGGCCGCCGACGGCGAGATCCTCGTGACGACGCAGGCTGCCGAGGCGGCGTCGCTCGCGGACCACGAGCTGGAGCGCCGGAACCTGTCGCTGAAGGGGTATCCGGTCGAGGCCCTGGTGCTCCGCCCGCATGCCGAAGCAGCCGGCGGGGCCGCCCCGGCCTCGTGAGACGGATCGGGAACAAGGAGCGTCGGGCACGGCTCGGCGTCCGGCACGCGCTCGCGGGCGCCGCCGCGACCCCGGAGGCGGCCGCATCGGCCCTCGTCGGCCTGCACTCGAGCGATCCCGCCACCGTCCATCTCTCCGCCCGCGCGCGGGTCGAGGGGTTCGCTCCCAAAGACCTCGAGGACTCCCTTTACGTGGACCGATCGCTCGTTCGCATGCTCGGCATGCGGCGCACGCTGTTCGTCGTCCCTCGCGACGTCGCCGCGATCATGGACGCGGCCTGCACGCAGGCGCTCGCGCCCGGCGAACGGTCGCGGCTCATCCGAATGCTCGAGGAGCAGGGCGTCGCGAAGGCGGGAACGGGCGAGCGATGGCTCGAACGCGTCGCGGATGCCACGCTCGACGCCCTCATGCTAAGGAAGGAGGCGACGGCCCGAGAGCTGACCGCCGACGTCCCCGATCTCGGCGCCAAGCTCTCGTTCGGCGAGGGCAAGACCTGGGCCGGGACGATGGGCGTCTCGACGCGGGTGCTCTTCCTGCTCGCGGCCGAGGGCCGGATCGTGCGCGGGCGGCCGCTCGGGACCTGGACCTCCGGCCAGTACCGATGGGCGCGGATCGAGACGTGGCTCGGCTCCGCGCTTCCGCCGGTCGAGCGCGCCGACGCGTGCGCCGACCTGCTCCGCCGATGGCTCCGCGGGTTCGGGCCCGGGACGACGACGGACATCCGCTGGTGGATGGGGTGGACGTCGAAGCTCACGACGGCCACCCTGCGGGCGATCGAGGCGGTCGAGGTGGAGCTCGACGAGGGAACGGGGTGGGTCCTGCCGGACGATTTCGAGCCGGTGGACGCGCCGAAGCCGTGGGTCGCGCTACTCCCGGGGCTCGACTCGACGGTGATGGGATGGAAGGAGCGCGCCTGGTACCTCGGCGACCACGGATCCGAGCTGTTCGATAGCAACGGCAACGCCGGGCCGACGGTGTGGGCGAGCGGCCACGTGGTCGGTGGGTGGGCGCAGACCGCCGACGGCGACGTCGTGGTCGAGCTCCTCGAGCCGGTCGGCGCGCGCGCGCGCAAGGCCATCGACCGCGAACGGGACCGGGTGCGCGACTGGCTCGGCGACGTGCGGATCAAGACGCGGTTCCCCGCGCCCCACGAGAAGCGGCTCGCGCCGCGCACGAGTGCCGCCCGGTCGTAGGGTGCCCCTCGGGGTGAGGATCGCGTTCGAGCAGCTCGACTTCCTGTACACGCCGAGCCGCGACGTGAAGGCGGACGCCGACTATTTCACGCGGGTGCTCGGCGGGCGTCTGGTCTTCGCGGTCGAGGGCATGGGCACCCGGGTCGCCGCGGTGGAGCTCGCCGAGGGGCCACCGCTCGTCCTGCTCGCCGATCACGTCGAGGGCGACCGCGCGATCCTCGTCTACCGAGTCCCGGATCTGGCTGCGGCGCTCGACGACCTCGAGGGGCGCGGGTGGGAGCGGGAAGGAACCTTCGAGATCCCGCACGGGCCGGTGAGCTCGTTCCGCACGCCGGGAGGCCATCGCATCGCGCTCTACCAGTTGACGCGGCCCGAGGCTGCCACGCACTTCGACGGCCGCGTCGACTTCTAGCCGCCGCCCCTACCATGTGGGCTCGATGCCCATCCGCTCCGACATCCGCAACGTCGCGATCGTGGCCCACGTCGACCACGGCAAGACCACGCTCGTCGACGCGATGCTGTGGCAATCGGGGGCCTTCCGCGAGAACCAGGACGTCGCGGAGCGGGTCCTGGACTCGACGGACCTCGAGCGAGAGAAGGGCATCACGATCCTCGCGAAGAACACCGCGGTTCGCCACGGCGACCTGAAGATCAACATCGTCGACACGCCGGGCCACGCCGACTTCGGCGGCGAGGTCGAGCGCGGGATCACGATGGTCGACGGCGTCCTGCTGCTGGTCGACGCCTCCGAGGGACCCTTGCCGCAGACCCGGTTCGTCCTGCGCAAGTCGCTCGAGGCCCACCTGCCGGTGATCCTGGTCGTGAACAAGGTGGACCGGCCCGACGCGCGAACCAGGGAGGTCGTCGACGAGGTCTACCAGCTGTTCCTCGACCTCGACGCCGACGAGCACCAGATCGAGTTCCCGATCCTGTACGCCGACGCGCGCGCGGGACGCTGCGGCCCCGACCCCGACGCCCTCGCCGAGGACCTCGAGCCCCTGTTCGCGGCGTTGCGGCTCCACATTCCCGCGCCGACGTACGAGGAGGACCACCCGCTCCAGGCGCTCGTCACGAACCTCGACGCCTCGCCGTACGTGGGCCGCCTCGCGCTCTGCCGGGTCCGCCAGGGCACGATCCGCCGCGGGCAGGCAGTCGCGTGGTGCCGCGCCGACGGCACGATCGAGCCGGCGAAGATCACCGAGCTCTACGTCAGCGAGGCGCTCGACCGCGTGGACGCCGAAGAGGCGGGGCCCGGCGAGATCGTCGCGGTGGCCGGCATCGACGAGATCACGATCGGCGAGACGCTCGCCGATCCCGACGACCCACGGCCGCTCCCGGTCACGCGCGTCGACGAGCCGTCGCTCTCGATGACGATCGGCATCAACACCTCGCCGCTCTCGGGCCGCGACGGCACCAAGCTCACCGCGCGGCTCGTGAAGTCCCGACTGGACCAGGAGGTCGTCGGCAACGTCTCGATCCGCGTTCTCGAGGGCGACCGCCCGGAGCGCTGGGAGGTGCAGGGTCGCGGCGAGCTGCAGCTCGCCGTGCTCGTGGAGGTCATGCGGCGCGAGGGGTTCGAGCTCACCGTCGGCAAGCCGCAGGTCGTCACGCGCACGGTGAACGGCGCGCTGCACGAGCCGGTCGAGCGCGTGGCCATCGACGCGCCCGAGGAGTACCTCGGGGTGATCTCGCAATTGCTCGCGCTCCGCAAGGGGCGGATGGAGAACCTCGTCAACCACGGCACCGGGTGGATCCGCATGGAACACCTGGTCCCCGCTCGGGGGCTCATCGGCTTTCGCACCGAGTTCCTCACCGAGACGCGCGGCACCGGCCAGCTCCACCACGTCTTCGACGGCTACGAGCCGTGGCACGGCGACCTCCGCACGCGCCCGACCGGCTCGCTCGTCGCCGACCGCTCCGGCCTGTCCACCGCGTTCGCCCTGCTCACACTCCAGGAGCGCGGGTCGATGTTCGTCGGGCCGGGCGAGGACGTCTACGAGGGAATGATCGTCGGTGAGAACGCCCGCGCGGAAGACATGGACGTGAACCCCACGCGCGAGAAGAAGCTCACAAACATGCGTCAGTCCACCGCCGAGGAGTTCACCCGCCTGATCCCAAAGCGCACGCTCACGCTCGAGCAGGCCCTCGAATTCCTCCGCGAGGACGAGTGCGTCGAGGTGACCCCGCAGAACGTCCGGCTCCGCAAGGCGCTGCTCGCCCAACAGGACCGGGCGAAGGCGGCTCGACGGGGCCGCCCCGCCGTCTGATCCATCGGCTTCCTCGGCGTGGGTGCTGCCATCCCCCGCACTCGGGTGCCTGCCGCCGTGCGTGCACCCCTCGATCCGGGCGAGGATGGCGCCCGGGAAGGGGGACGCGATGAGGACGAGGGATTCCTCGCCGGCCACGTGACGACTTCGACGGCCAGGACGGTCTCCATCGCCGGCGTGGTCGTCGCCGCGGGGTTCGGGCTCGGATCCCTCGTGTTCGTCTCGTGGGAGGTCGCGGCGATCCTGTGGGCCACGTTCCTCCTGCTGGCCGCCGTCGCCTACGCGTCGGTGGGCGGGCTGATCGCGACCCGGCACCCGCGAAACCCGATCGGCTGGCTCTTCGTCGTCGTCGGGGTGAGCCTGGGGATCACCTCGTTCGCGGCGCACTACGCGAACCACAACGGTGCGCCTGAGGGGTCGACGGTTGCCGGAGTGCTCGCGGTCGTCGTGCCCGCGCTCGTCCTTCCGTTCGCGCTTCCGACGTTCCTGTTGCTGTTCCCCGAGGGGCGCCTCCTTTCCCCGGCGTGGCGCGCCGCCGTTGGCCTGGCCGCCCTTGCCGGCATCACCTTCACATTCGGGCTGCTCGCGAGCTCCACCACGGCGGGGCTCGTCTCCACCCCGGAATGGGTCGCGGCGATCCCCGGGGTGGACGGTTTCGTCGTCGCCGGGGGCGTCCTGACCGGCTGCGCCACCGTGGCCGGCTTCGCGAGCCTCCTCGTCCGGCACCGGCGCGCGACCGCGGACGCCCGTCAGCAACTCAAGTGGCTGATGACGATGCTCGCGGTGATGGTCGGCGCGACCGCGATCGCGCTGATCGTGGCGGCGGCCGGCGTCGAGGCCGAGGGCACCTGGATCGTGTTCCTGCTGGCGATCCTCGTCGTCGGGTTCGGCGTCTTGATCGGCATCCCCGCGGCGACGGCGATCGCCGTCCTGACCTTCGGCCTCTACGACGTCGGCGTGGTCGTCAAGAAGACGATCGTCTACGGGATCCTGGTCGCGAGCCTGGCGCTCGGGCTGATCCTGGTCCTGTTCCTGTTCTCACCGGTCGCGATCGGCCAGGGAGTGGCCGGCGAGGACGCGCTCGGCCGCATCGGGTCGATCCTGCTGGTCGTCGCGCTCGCGTTCGTCGTGGCGTTTCGTTGGCTGCGGCGGTTCGCCTACCGGGCGGTGTACGGCCGGCGCGCGACGCCGTACGAGGCGATCGCCGAGTTCACCGATCGCCTCGGCGACGCGTACTCGACCGAGGACGTCCTTCCGAGGACCGCCGAGATCCTCCGCGCGTCGACGGGCGCACAGACCGCCCGCGTGTGGCTCCTGCTCGGCGACGAGCTCCGGCCCGCGGCAGTATCGCCGTCGGACTCGGCCTCGGCCCCCCGTCACCGGCTGATGGCGGACGGCGAGCTGCCCGAGATGCCGGGTCGCAGCTTCGCCGTCCGCCATCAGGGAGAGCTGCTCGGCGCGTTCTCGGTCGAGATGCCGGCGAGCGAGCCGCTGTCCGCGACGAGCGAGCGCCTGGCCGCCAATCTCGCCACGCAGGCGGGGCTCGTGCTGCGCAACGTCCGGCTCACCGAGGAGCTCAGGGCGACGATCGGCGAGCTCCGGGCCTCCCGGCAACGGATCGTGAGCGCCCAGGACGACCGCGCCCGCAAGCTCGAGCGCGACCTCCACGACGGGGCCCAGCAGCAGCTCGTCGCGCTGGCGATCAAGCTCGGGCTGGCCGAGCGAACCGCCGACGAGCGGACACGGGCGACGCTCATCGAGCTGCGGGCTGAGGCGAACGACGCGCTCGAGAACCTCCGCGACCTCGCGCGCGGCATCTACCCGCCGCTGCTCGCCGACAAGGGCCTGCCGGCCGCGGTGACGGCGCAGGCTCGCAAGGCCACGGTTCCCGTGTCGGTCGACACGGACGGGGTCGGGCGCTACGCGCAGGAAGTCGAGGCCACCGTCTACTTCTGCTGTCTCGAGGCGCTGCAGAACATCGCCAAGTACGCGGCAGCGACGCAGGCGACGATCCGGCTCCGGCAATCCAACGGCGCGCTCGAGTTCTCGATCGCCGACGACGGCATGGGGTTCGATCCCGCCACGATCCTGCGCGGCGCCGGGCTCACGAACATGCGCGACCGGCTCGAGTCGCTGGGTGGCGGGCTCGAGATCGACTCGGCGCCTGGCGCCGGTACGACACTGTCGGGGCATCTGCCCGCCGCGGCCCGACCCCAGGACGGCTGACCCCCACGTGGGGGAGAACCCCCATCCCGACCTAGGGCGAACTTCGTAACGTGCGAGCGCGGTCGAACGATCCCAGCAGTGAGGGTCGTCGCTCGACGCGCCCTCCGTCGGGAGAAGGAGGGGCGATGAGATCCACCCGTTCCATCACGGCCGTCCGGTTCGGCCGCGGCCTCGTCCTGCTGGTCGCGTTCGCGACCACGCTCGGGCTCGCGGCGGTGCCGGCCTCGGCCCTGCAGTTCGCGGACGTCACGGTGCAAAAGACCGCGGCGGCCAGCTCGATCGAGGCCGGCGGCACGGCGAGCTTCACGATCACCGTCACGAACGTGGGCGGCAAGGCCGCCACGGGCGTCACGCTGTCGGACACGCTCCCGGGCGGGCTCGCGTGGGCCGAGAACCCGGACTCGAGCGAGTGCTCGGTGGCCGGCAGCCTCCTGCAGTGCTCCGCGGCGACCCTGGGCGTCGGCGCCTCGTTCTCCGTGACCGTGGAGGCGGCGACGAACCCCGAGGTCTGCGACTACGTGCTCGGCAACACGGCCACCGTCGCTGCGAGCAACGAGCGCCCGCCGAAGATGCTCAACAACTCCGCGAGCGCCAGCATTTCGGTGACGTGCCCACCGCCGCCTCCGGATGGAGGGTGCACGTTCACTCAGGGCTTCTGGAAGAACCACCCGGAGGTCTGGCCGGTGTCCTCGCTCACACTCGGCACTGTCAGCTACACGGACGACCAGCTCGGGGACATCTTCGACCAGCCGGTCGCCGGCAACGGGCTCATCAGCCTGGCTCACCAGCTGATCGCCGCGAAGCTCAACATCGCGAGCGGCGCGGATCCGACGGACATCTCGCAAGCGATCGCCGACGCGGACGCGCTGATCGACGGCCTGGTCGTGCCGCCGGTCGGCTCGGGCTTCCTCGCGCCGGCCGACACGAGTGACCTCGTCGACGCCCTCACGGACTTCAACGAGGGGCTGACCGGACCCGGTCACTGCGACGAGGAGTAATAGGAAGACCAGCCGGTTCATCGGCTGAGCGGGAGGGCGACCCCTCTGGGCCGCCCTCCCGCTCGTTCTCCTGCTCTGCTGCTCTGACCCCTGGCCGGCCCACTCCAGCCCTCCCGCGATTGGCCGATACTCCCAATGGCATGGCGCTCGCGGACGACTTCGAGCAGACGCTCGAGCAGGCGCGGGAGGGTCACGGCTCCGCCCTCGGCGAGCTCTTCCGCGATCTGTACCCGCGAATCCTGCGCTACCTTCGCGCCCTCGAGCCGCGTGAGGCCGAGGATCTGGCCTCCGACGCCTGGCTCGACGTCGCCAACGCGCTCGGCGGCTTCGAGGGGGACGAGAGCGGACTCCGGGCGCTGGCGTTCACGATCGCTCGGCGCCGACTCGTGGACCTCCAGCGGCGGCGAATCCGTCATCCGGCCACCCCCCTCGACGCGGAGTCCGTCGCGGAAGAGGGACGGATCGGCGACGTCGAGGAGGAGGCGATGACTGGACTTGCGACGGAGGCCGCGCTCGCGCTCGTCTCGTCGCTCCCTCCCGATCAGGCCGAGGTGATCCTGCTGCGCGTGCTCGGCGGACTGCCGGTCGCCGACGTCGCGAGGATCGTCGACAAACGGCCAGGCACGATTCGCGTGATCCAACACCGCGCTCTTCGGCGGCTCGCCGAGCAATTGGAGCGGGAAGGCGTAACGGAGCCGACCCCCCGAACGATTCCAGAGCAACGATGACGACGACACCCAGGCTCGACTCGGACACGATCGAGCGCATGCTCACCGGTGGGCTCGCGCCCGACGACGCGCCGCCTCGGTACGCGGCGGTCGCCGGGCTCCTGCGCGCGCTGGAGGCTCCCGCGACGAGCTCCGAGCTCGCCGCCGAGGCCGGCGCGGTCACCGCGGCGATGACCATCGTGACGGCGGCGAGGCCGGTCGGCACGCCGGCTCCCTCGACGCTGCGCGCTCGGCTCTATCGGGCCAAGGTCCTGTCGCTCGTCGTCGTCGGAACCTTGGTTGGGACGACCGGCCTCGCGGCTGCCGGCGTGCTGCCGGGCCCGATCCAGGATGCGGCACACGACGTCCTCGCGAAGGTCGGCATCGACGTTCCAACCTCCGACGAGGCGACCGAGCCGGCCGAGGACGTCGAGTCGCCGACCGGTGATGGCACACAGTCGAGCGACCCCGGAGACGACCAGAACGGGACGGGCACGTCCGACGACGCCAACGGGCAATCGGACGAGTCCCACGGCAAGTCGGACGACCCGCACGGCAAGTCCGACGAGCCCCACGGGCAGTCGGACGACCCGCATGGACAGTCGGACGACCCGCATGGGCAGGCCGACGACCCGCACGGCAAGTCGGACGAGCCCCACGGCAAGTCGGACGAGCCCCACGGCAAGTCCGACGATCCCCACGGGGACGGGAACGGAGCCGGGAACGGAAACGGGGCAGGCAACGGCGGCGATCCGCCGGGCCAATCGGACGATCCGCCCGGGAACGGGAACGGGGACGGCAACGGCGGCGAGCCGCCGGGACAGTCGGAGGATCCGCCGGCAACGGGAACGGGAACGGCGGCGGGAACGGAACCGGTAACGGCGGCGAGCCGCCGGGACAGTCGGAGGACCGCGGCGGGAACGGTGGCGGAACGGCGGCGGTGGGACGAACGAGCGCCGTCGGGCAACGGGAACGGCTAGCGGGCGTCCGCCTCGAGCGGGACGAATCGCGTCCCTTCGGGAAACACGAGCCCGAAGCGCTCGGCGAGCACCGACAACAGGTCCTCCTCCGCGACTGAGGTCTCCGTCTCCCCCGAAGGCGTGAGCTCGAACAGCGTGCGGTCCCGCAGGATCAGCGACTGCTCCGGTGACGAGTTCTGCACCGTGAGGGTCCGGGTGAACGGCGAGTCCGGGTGCGTCGACGTGTAGTGGTTCGCGATCTCGTAGTCGATGGGCAGCTGCGGCTCGAGCGTGAACGCGTAGGAGTCCACCCACCCCTCGGGCCGATGCGCCTGCAACGTCGTCTCCCCTTCGGCATCGGCCAGCCGGAACTGCCAGCCGAATTGGTCGACGACCACGTCGGGCTCGAGCGGGATCGGGCGCAGGATCGAGCCGCCGCCGAAGCCGACGTCGGCGAGCCACGACACCCCACCCGCGTCGACGCGAAGGACCATGTGGGTCCGCCCGCCGGTCCCTCCGTGCACGCGCGCCGCGAGCCGCGTGACGGCGAACCCGATCGCATCGAGGGCGGCCGCGAACAACGCGTTCTGCTCGAAGCAGTAGCCGCCGCGGCCGTCGCGCACGAGCTTGGCCTGCACCGAGTCCAGGTCGAGCCGGATCGGACGGCCGAGCAGGATGTCGAGGTTTTCGAACGGGATCCTCGTGACGTGCGCGAGATGGATCGCCTCGAGGCAGTCCACCGTCGGCTCCACCGGCCCCCGGTGGCCGATCCGCTCGAGATACGCGTCGAGATCGAGCGCCATCGCCGCATCATCGCAGCGATCTGCGGGTGGCCGTCAGGCGATGCGGTCGGGCCGCTCGGGAAGGTCCTCGGGATGCAGCGACCGGGCGGCGCGGGGGATCCGCTGCACGAAGTCCGCCAGCGTCCGCAGCACGCCTTCGAGCTCCCAGGGCTGCACCTGATCGCGGTAGCCGAGGATCCATCGCCCACGGATCTCGAACCCCGATTCGTTGCCGAGGCCGAGCAGCCACTCCATCATGCGCTGATCGACGACCGCGCTCGCGAAGCGCCGATCGTCGCACCGCACGTCGAACGCGCGGTTGAAGGCCTCGAGCTCGAACTCGATCCCCGGCATCGCCACCTGGTCGCCCAGCCGCGTGACGGCGGTCTCCGGACGGATCACGAGGGTCGGCCAGCCCCCCGGGATGGCGGCGAGCGCGCAGCTGTACCGCCGCTCGTCGTTCTCGGATCGCGTGTAGGCGTAGTCGAAGACCCGAACCTCGAGATCGCGCCACGCCCCCCAGAGCACGTTGTCGATCTCCGAGTAGGCGTGCTGGAAGAGCGCGAACGGCTCGTCGAGCAGGTCGAACGGATCCCGCGCGGCAAAGCGCAGCCGCAGCCGCCGAGCCTCGGCGCCCATGAGATCGGATCGTCCGCGCTTGCGAAACAGGACCGCGGCGACGAAGAGGCCGACGAGCAGGCCCACGGCGAGGACCTCGCGCGCCGCCTGGCGGCCCTCGATCACGAGCATCGCCGGTACGAGCACGACGAAGATCCCGACCAGCACCTTGAGCGCCGTCGTCCGCCTCATGGGGATTCCCTCGACGCGCACCGGGCGCGGATTGAGCGGTGGTGCCCGCCACTCCCTGTCGTGGTGCCTGCACCCCTGCGGACCGGCGCCCGGAAACGGAGACTCGGCACGTGAGCGCCGTCGCCGCCCGACCCTCGGTCCAGGCCGGTCCCCTGGTCGCCGCGCGGGCGATCGCGGCCGGCGTCGCGGCGGGGCTCATCGCCGGGTTCCTGATCGGCGGCGTGGGCGGTCGGCTCGCGATGCTCGTCCTCCGGCTCACCTCCGACCCCGCGCTGCGCGGGCTCGAGACCGACGACGGGTTCATCATCGGCATCGTCAGCACCTCGACGATCTTCCTCCTGATGCTGACGACGATGCTCGGGGCGCTCGGCGGCCTGTTCTATCTCGTCGTTCGCTCCTGGCTCCCCGCTCGGACGCGGCGATGGTGGTTCGGCGCGCTCGCCGGGGCCTACGGCGGCGCGGGCGTAATCCGTCCCGGCGGCATCGACTTCACGCGGCTCGAGCCGCTATGGCTCGCGATCGCGATGTTCGTGGCGATCTGCGCCGCCTACGGCGTCGCCGTGAGTGTGTTCGCCGAACGCTTCCTCGCGCTCGACTCGCGGTTTCGCGAGTCGCGGGCCGCGGTGGCCGCGCTCATCCCGATCGGGCTGCTGGCGGCCGTCGGCATGTTCGGAATCGCGATCGCGATGGGCGTGATCGCAGCGATCCTGCTGTGGCGATCCTGGCCGGCGGTCGCGCGAGCGTGGACCTCGCGGCCGATGACGATCCTGGGGCGCATCGCGCTCGCAGCGTTCGGCATCGGGTCGGCGATCGCGCTCGTCCGCGACGTGGCTGCCGTGCTGTAATCCGTCGCCTATTCGCGCAACGTCTTCTGCCAGAACTCCCAGCCGTAGACAACGTGCATGCCGGCCCGCTCGTACAGACGGTTCGCGCCCGTCGGACTCTCGGCGTCCACGCTGAGCTCGGCGCGCGGAATCGCCCGGCGCCGGAGCTCGGCGAAGGCCGTCAGGACCAGCGCGAGGCCGATCCCCCGGCGGCGCCAGGGTCCTCGGACCCCGAGGTCTTGTACCTGAGCTGTGCCTTTGTCCCTGGCCGTGCTCCCGCGGCAGCAGATCCCGCCGATCACCTCGTCGCCGACGACGGCGAGGAACCACAGGCTCGGATCGAACGCCGACGACTCGAGCTCGAAGTGACACCACTGCTCGAACGACGGAAACGCGTGCCCCCAGTGGTCGGCGAAGGCCTCGGCGAACGCCGCGTACAGCGCCCGCTCGTCGCGGCCGGGCTCGAACAGGCGAATGACCACGTCCTCGGGCACGACGATCGGGACGGGCTCGTCGGCGAGGTTCATCCGCATCATCTGGAAGACCCGCACGGGCTCGAACCCGAGCGACGCGAACAGCCGCGCCGCGGCCTCGTTCCCCACGAACATCGGCACCTGCAGGACGACCTGCGTCCCGGCGGGAGCGACGGCCGCTTTCGCCAGCGCCCGCTCCTCGCCGAGGCGCAGCAGGAACGCGTTCAACCCCCGGCCCCAGAGCGAGGGCACGACATAGGAGATCATCTCGATCTCGGTGTGCGGCGCGAGGAAGTCCCACACCTGCAGGAAGCCGACCGGAGTCCCGTCGTCCGCGAGAAGCAGGACGTCGTCATCGCGGTCCCGGTCCGGAATCGTGAGCTCCTCACGGATGTCCTCTTCGTTCGTCCACGGGATCCCGATCTCGCCGACCGTGCACGCGTTGGCCACCTCGGCGATCGCCGCGGCGTCGTCCACCGACGGGGTTCGCTTCGCGTAGCCGGCCGGGACCTCCAGGGACGTCACGTCGCCAAGCCTAAGCTCACGCGGTCCGGGGCGGGGGTTAGCCCCACTCCGAAGACGGCCGGTGGCAGGATTGGGATCTCGACCCGACCCGCCTAGCGTTTGGAGCATGGACACCTCGATGACCCTGCCGTCGCCTCCGGATCCGATTCGCACGCCGAGCCCGGTCGCCCGCGCCCTTCGGTCACCCTTCGAGGCGCGGACGTGGAAGGAGACGCTCTACCTGCTGCTGAACCTCCCGGTTGGGATCACGACGTTCACCGTGATCGTCACCGGCCTGTCCCTCGGGCTCGGGCTGCTCATCACGCTGCTCGGAATCCCGGTGTTCGTCGTCACGATCTACGCGTCGCGCGCGATGGCCGGTATCGAGCGCGCCCGCGCGAACGGACTGCTGGACGCGGACGTCTCGGCCGCCTACCGGCCCGACCCCCCGGCCGACCGATGGTGGCGGGTCCATGTGGCGCGCTTCCTCGACCCCGCGACGTGGGTCGAGGTGGCGTACCACCTGCTCATGCTGCCCATCGGGATCTTCACGTTCACGGCGGCGGTCACGTTCTGGTCCCTCGGCCTCGCGCTCCTGACCACGCCGATCTACGGATGGGCCCTTCCCGAGCCCACGACGATCTTCGCAAACGGCGCGGCGCACTGGTGGGTCATCGACACTCCGCTCGACTACACGGTCGTGGCCATGCTCGGGGTGCTCGTCCTGCTCGCAACGCCATGGATCCTTCGCGGGCTCGCGACCGCGAACCGATTCTTGGTCCGCGGGATGCTCGGCACCGACGTGCTCGCGCGGGTGACGACGCTCACCGAGACGCGCGCGGCGGCGGTCGACCTCGCCGCGGAGGATCGGCGCCGGATCGAGCGCGACCTCCACGACGGCGTCCAGCAGCGGCTCGTCGCGCTCGCGATGGACCTCGGGCGCGCGAAGGACAAGCTCGAGACCGATCCGGAGCGCGCCGGCGAGCTCGTCTCCGAGGCGCACGAGGAGGCCAAGCGCGCGCTTGCCGACGTCCGCAACCTCGCGCGCGGCATCTACCCTGCGGTGCTCACCGATCGCGGGCTCGATGCGGCCCTGTCGGCTCTCGCTGCCCGCTCGACGGTCCCGGTCGAGGTGAACGTGCAGCTCTCGCGGCGTCCGCCGGCGTCCGTGGAGACCGCCGCCTACTTCGTGGTGAGCGAGGCGCTCGCGAACGTAGCCAAGCACGCGCGCGCGACGCGAGCCCAGGTGACCGTCCGGCTCGCCGAGGACGGCTGGCTCACCGTGCAGGTCCAGGACGACGGCGTCGGAGGCGCGGACCCGACGGGGTCGGGTCTGGCCGGCCTTCGAGACCGGGTCCGGGCGCTCGACGGGGAGCTGCACCTGCTCTCGCCCGTCGGCGGACCGACCGTGTTGATGGTGGAGCTCCCGTGCGCGTCGTGATCGCCGAGGACGGCGTCCTGCTGCGCGAGGGGCTCGCGCGCCTGCTCGCCGACGAGCACCACGAGGTCGTGGCGTCGGTCGAGGACGCCCTCGGCCTCGTCGCGGCCGTCGAGCGTGAGCGCCCGGACGTCTGCATCGTCGACGTGCGGATGCCTCCGACGTTCACCGACGAGGGGCTCCGCGCGGCGATCGAGATCCGTTCGCGGTGGCCGGGCACGCCGGTCCTCGTGCTGTCGCAGTATGTGGAGGAGCGCTACGCGACCGAGCTGCTCTCGAGCGACACGACCGGCATCGGCTACCTGCTGAAGGACCGCGTGGCGGACGTGCGCGACTTCCTCGACGCCCTCGACCGCGTCGCCGGGGGCGGGACGGCCCTCGACCCGGAGGTGGTCTCCCAGCTCCTCGCGCGGGCGCGCCGGCACCCGCACGACGAGCTCACCGCGCGCGAGACCGAGGTGCTGGGGCTGATGGCCGAGGGACTGTCGAACGCGGGGATCGCCCGGCGGCTCGTGATCACCGAGGGCGCGGTCGAGAAGCACGTCACGAGCATCTTCGCCAAGCTCGGACTCGAGCCGGCCGACACCGACCACCGGCGGGTGCTCGCTGTCCTGCGGCATCTCGAGGGCCGGTAGGCGTATCGAAAGCGTTTTCGCCCTCTGCGCCGACCTGCTACCCTGCGCTCGAGGGTACCGATCGCGGTTCAGGCTACGAGCAGTCCCTCCCGGCTGTCACGGCCGGTGCCGAGAAGGGCAGCAACCAGGCCCGGACGGCAGAAGGAAGGAGGGATCGCACGTGGCAACTGGCACCGTGAAGTGGTTCAGCCCTGAGAAGGGCTTCGGCTTCATCACTCCAGAGGACGGTACCGCCGACGTGTTCGTGCACTTCAGCGCGATCAGCGGCGAGGGGTACCGCAACCTGGAGGAGAACCAGCGGGTCGAGTACGACGTGACCCAGGGGCAAAAGGGCCCCCAGGCCGCGAACGTTCGAGCCGTCTGACATTTCGTCTCAGACGAACCGAGGGCCCGGCGCTTTCGCGCCGGGCCCTCGTGCGTTCGGTCCTTCGACTCGCCTAAGCCTCGCTCACCTCGGCCTCGGCGGCGTCGAGCTCTCCCGGACCCGGCAGCCACTCGTGTTGCTCCGCCGGGCCGATGGGCGGGCCGGCCTCGATCAGCCCGGCCTCGCGATCGCGCTTGCGGGCGGCGCGGGCGACGCGCCGCTCCTCACGTGCGACGGCCTTTCGCGCGTTCACGTCGCGGCGCTGGCGCTTTCCTGCGCTGTCGGCCATGGAACCCTCCTCGGTGTGTTCCGCCGTGCGGCGGCCTTCGTCAGGCGCGCTCCAGCGGTGTTCGCATCGACGGCGCCGTGTGCAGGTAGCAGGTCCTCGACGTGTTGTACGTCGAGAGCACCGTCGTGCACTCCGGCTCGGCGCAGCGACGACCCTGCTGCGCCCGGATCGGCGACCCCTTGCCGCGCTCGGGCGTTCCGAGCGTGACGCCACGATTCGGTCTGGCCAACGATCGCCTCCTGATCCCGCAGGTGCACTCGACCGGTGCGAGAGGCGTGGGCCCCGCTCGTGGGGCCGATCCGTCGATCGCTCGTCGCGAGTCCGGGCTGGATGCCCGGGACCATCAGCCTACTAGACCTCGAGGTCTCGACGCCGGGGGCGTGTCGGGGACCCGACAGCAACTCCGGTCCGATCGTCCTCGCTTCGCCGGGTCACCCGGCTCCCCCCGCTCGCGATGCCCGCCGCTCTTCTGGATGCGAGCGAGCGAAAGGAGACTTCGATGAGCGTGCTGGTGACGTGCGCGAGCAAGCACGGGGGAACGCAGGGGATAGCGACGCGCCTGGCCGAGCGACTGCGCGAGTGCGGTCTCGACGTCGACGAGCGACCGATCGCCGCCGTGACCGATCCGGCAGAGTACGACGCCGTCGTCCTCGGCAGCGGGGTCTACGCCGGCTCGTGGATGAAGGAGGCGTCGACCTTCGCGCACCGCCACTCGACGGAACTCTCCGCGATGCCGACCTGGCTGTTCAGCAGCGGTCCCACCGGACCCGACATGGAGCACGCGGTCTCCGTCAAGCAGGCGGCGACGCTGGAAGCGTCCGTTCACCCCCGAGATCATCGCGTGTTCGGCGGCGTCCTCGACGGGAACACGCTCGGCTTCGTCGAGCGCAACGTCATCCGCATGGTGAAGGCTCCCGAGGGGGACTTCCGGGATTGGGACGCGATCGTGGCCTACGCGGACGAGATCGCGGACGCGCTCGCCCGCGATCACACGCCGGCGCCAGGAGCCTGGACCTAGGCGTGTCCCCGAAGAGCTGCGCCGTGGTCGCGAGCATCTGGCTGGTGACGCGTTCGGCTGAACTCAGCGAGTTGGCATGGCGACGAACTCCATGAGACGCCGCGGCTTCGCGAGGAGGTTGCCCGTCCACAGCGGACGATGAAGAGAGAGGAGAGTGCCCACTCCCTTCCACTCTTACTGTATGGCACGCAGGTGGGCTTGCGGCAAGCCCCGGGTCGTGCCGCATGATTGCCGGCCGAAGCCAGAACCTACGGAAACGGGAGCCGTGAAATGCGTGTGTTGTTGACGACGTGTGGGTCGCAGCGGGACGCGACGAACGACTGCGAGTGGGGTGGCCAGTGACGGACGCCGACGTGATTGTCGTGGGCGCCGGCCCGACCGGCCTGATGTTGGCCGGTGAGCTGGGCCTGGCCGGAGTACGAGTGCTGGCACTGGAACGGCTGCCGCAGCCCAGCGAGACCCAGAAGGCCGGCGGTCTCAGCGGGCAGATCCTGGAAGTGTTGCGCTACCGAGGCCTGCTCGAGCGATTCGAAGCAGCCAGCACCGCCCCACGTCCGGCCTCCGGCCGATTCCCGTGGGGCGGCATGCACGTGGACTTCACACAGCTGGCCGATCCCCCGATGCAGGCGCTGCCGCTCCCACAACCGCAACTCGAGGGACTGCTCGCGGAGCTCGCCGGCGAGCTCGGCGCCGAGATCCGCCGCGGACACGACGTGGTCGGGCTGAGCCAGGACGAGGCCACGGTGAGCGCGGACGTGCGCGGGTCGGACGGGCAGTATCGGGCGACCGCCCGCTACCTCGTCGGTTGCGACGGCGCGAGCAGCCGGGTTCGCGACCTGGCCGGCATCCCGTTCCCCGGCACCACGTACCCAGAGGTTCAGCGGCTCGCCCAGGTCACCGTGCCCGAGTCGGTGACCGTGCTCGAGAACGGCGACATCGACGTCGCGGGGGTGGGAAGGATCGCCTTCGGTTTCACCCGAACCGAGCGGGGTGAGTTCGCCGTCGGGTCGACCAATCCTGCGCTCCTGGGGCTCTACACCAGCGAGGAGGAGTCCGCCGACTACGACGACGACGAGCCGATGACCTTGACCGAGCTCCGGGACAGCATCCGCCGGGTGCTCGGCGTGGATCTCCCCTTGGGAGAACCGACCCGTCTGGTTCGCTTCACCTTCCACGCTCGACAGGTCGAGCGATACCTCGACGGGCGGATCCTGGTGGCCGGCGATGCCGCCCACCTGTTCCCCGCCCCCGGCGTGGCCCTTAACGCCGGCCTGATCGACAGCGTCAACCTTGGCTGGAAGCTGGCCGCCGCCGTCCACGGCTGGGCGCCGGCCGGCCTGCTCGACACGTATCACGACGAACGGCACCTCGCCGGCGATCGCACGCTGCTCAACGCCCGAGCCCAAGTGGCACTGAGGCGCGGGTACGACGCAGCCGCCGAAGCGCTCCGGGAGCTCTTCCAGGAACTGCTCGTCGACGAGCCGGCGGCACGCCGCCTCGCAGCACTCATGGCCGGCACCGACATCCGCTACCCGCTACCCGGCGGCGACCACCATGCCTTGATCGGCACCTTCGCACCCGACCTCGCCCTGCACACCGACCGGGGCACGACCAGCGTCGCGGAGCTCATGCACGCCGCGCGGCCAATCCTCCTCGACCTCGCCGACCGCGAAGACCTCCGCGATACCGCCCGAGATTGGCGGCATCGCATCGACATCCACACCGCCGAGACCGATCACCGGCCAGCCGACGCCCTCTTGATCCGCCCGGACGCCCACATCGCCTGGGCCGCAGCCATCGACGAACCCGCCGACACCGCCGCGCTCGTGCTGCGAGAAGCGCTATCCGGCTGGTTCGGCACACCCTGAATCGACATGGCCCATCATCGATCGGCGCTCCTGAGCGGTCACCCGAACATCGCCGGGGGCGCCTTTCTCGGTGGGCTGCAAACATTCGAGCCTCGGCATACTCGGCGGCGTTCCGAAGCAGGAGCCCGATCTCCTCACCGGCGAGAAACAGCACCGCACCCGCCTCCAGGATCGTTCCGTTCGGAGTTCCTCGGAGACACGTCCTAGGCGGGAGCCGGCGGAACGAAGACCATCGGCGCGCCCTCCTCGCTCCGCCCACCGGCGCGAGCGGCGACGACGAGCACGCCGAGTCCGAGAAGCGCGGCGACGACCCACACCACGCCGGCGAGGTAGGGCACGAGCGCGATCAGTCGCAGAATGCCCCAGCCCGCGAGGAAGCGGAGGAACCGGGACGTCGGCGGCTTCACCAGCAGCGACCCGAGGGCGTGGGCGCCGGCCACGTAGCCCGTCGTGTACACGAGCGCGTATGCGAGCAGCAGGAACACGCCAAGGGGGATCGCGACGATGACCGCGATCGCAAGGACCGCGACGATCGGCAGGAGGAAGAACATCGCCGCCCCCAAACCGAACGAGGCCCCGAGCTTGCGCCGCACGGCGTCGCCGATCGCCTCGTCGAGCCCGCGGGGCGAACCCGAGCAAGACCAGGCCGAGGATGAGCGTCGAGACCGTGTAGGCGATCCACCAGGCGATCCGGCTGAACAGCTCGAGATTCCCGATATCGAACCCGCGCGTGATGCTCTGGAGAGAGCCGTCGATCGTGGCGCCGGACTCCACCTGCGGCGTGCTCCGGCTGATGACGTTGCCGCCGATGTGGGCACTCGACCGGATGATCACGCGTCCGTTGAAGACCACGACGTCGCCGTCGACCGTTCCGAGGATCTCCGTGCGCCCGTTGAAGACCACGAGCGAACCGGCGACCGTGCCCTGGATCACGACGGGGCCGTTGAACATGACGGCCGTGTCGACGGTCGCCCCCTCCGGCACCGTCAGGCGGCCGGTCAGGACGACCGCATCTTCGCCCAAGCTGCCGGCGTCGTCCTGCGCGAACGCGGCCGGAGCAACGAGCACAACGAGCGCAACCGCGACGACGGCCGCCAACAGCGCTCGGCGACCGGGACGCATACGTGCCTTGATCATGTCGTCGACCTCCCGCGGGATGTGCGGGCCTCAGCCTATGGGGCCGACCGCTCGAAGCGCAAAGGCCTCCCCCGGGGACTCCCGAACCGCGGTCGAGGGTCGACGCCACGAACCGCTTCTGGGCCTGGCCCAAGAGCTTCCCGGTGGCCGCCCGAGCTCGACCCGGGAGAGCCGGGGATCCGCTGCCCCTGAACCGCAGGGCCTACGCGGACGGAACGAAGACCAACTCCAGCTCGATCGTCCCGTTGTCGCCGACCCTCGCCGGGCCGAGCGACGGCGGGACGATGCCGTAGTCGGTGAACTCGATCTTCAGGCTCCCGACAACGGCGATCTGCCCCCGTCCCATCGGGCCTGGAGCGGGAACGTCGCCTCCCGGGTCACCCCGTGCAGGGTCAGGTTCCCCGCCGCCTGCACGTCGACGACCTCGCCCTCGGCCGGCTGGTCGTCGAAGGCGATCGGCTGGGTGAGCTCGAACGTCGCGGTCGGATACGTGTCGGACTGCAGGCCGTTCATGTGGATGGCGAAGTCGCGGCGGGACTCGTCGCTCTGCAGCTGCGTGAGGTCCGCGGTGACCGTCGTCGCGACGACCTGCTGGCCGTCGATCTCGAGGGAGCCCTCGACCGCGGTCGATCGGCCGACCGCGTCGTTGGGCGCCGGCAGGAAGGCCAGCTCCTCGCGAACGCGATAGCCGACGAAGGAATCACCGGCCACCAACGTCCACGTGCCGTCGAAGTCCCCGTCGAACGCTGCGGCCGTCGAGCCGGACGAGCTCGAGGCTG
>CAVOUQ010000040.1:0-6479 GCA_963699635.1 uncultured Actinomycetes bacterium
GAGAAGGAGCGCCGAGGTCGACGTCAGGCCCTCCCTCGCTGCCGGCACCTGGGCGACCTCCGGCTCCGGCTGGACGAGCGGGTTCCATGGCCCCCCGAAGCCTCGGTAGTGGAACTCGACCACCTGCGTCCCGTCGGCGGCCGCAATCAGCAGTGGGCCGAACGGGGAGGAGTAGTTCTGCTCCTGGTACGAGATCAGGGATCCGTCCGGCGACCAGTGCGGGTACGCACCACCGGGGATCACGAGCGTGAGGCCCGAGCCGTCCGCCCCGATCGTGTAGATCCCTTCGGGTACGCGGCCGAACGCGAGACGTGTGCCGTCGGGCGACCAGACGAGGTTGCTGATGCGGTACGCCTCGATGTTGTCGATCAGCACCTGCAGGTTGCTCCCGTCGGCGTCGACCACGCGCAGGCTGTGGCCGTTGTCCCCGAAGCCGTCGAAGAACGCGATCCGTCGCCCGTCGGGTGAAAACGTCGGGAAGTACACCCCTGTGCGGAAGCTGCGATGCTGCTCCGGGATGTAGCGGCGGCTGGATGCGAGGAGCTCCGTCGCCACGCCGCCGCCGGCGTCGATGCGGTAGATGCCAGGATCGAGGTGGGTCCTGAGTTCGAGCGACGGCGCAAAGACGACCGTCGTCCCGTCGGGGCTCAATGAGGCGCCGCTGACCTCGTTGCGAACCAGATAGGTCTCCGTGCCGTCCGCGTGCAGCACGAACAGGCCGCGCCGCGAAGCCGGCAACTTCTCCCCATCCCGAAGTTGACGTCGCGACAAGAGGAACCACCCGCGCGAGATCAGGAGCTCCGACCCGTCGCTCGACCACGCGAGCGGGATCCCTCCGATGGAGCTCAGCTGGATCCGGCTCTCGAGATCCCCGGGATGCGACGGGTCCACCGCCCAGATCCCCTCCGCGTCGCCGTACACGATCCAGCCGCCGACCTCCGAGAAGATGCCGGAGGGCGTAGGCGTCGGCGCGGGTTCGTCGGCGGGGCTCCCGGCGCTGCGGAGGACCCACGGCACGCTCGAGACGGACGCGATCCGCAGGACGCCGATCGCGATCATGGCGATCACGATCGCGATGGCCGCCGTCGTGACCGCCAGGCGCATGCGCCTGCGTCGGACGGCCCGGCGATCTGGTCGGCGGACCTCGTCCGGCGTCTCTCGGTCCTTCGACATCCGTCCGCTCATGAACCCCAAGGTCGACCGAGGCACTTGCACTCCGCCAGCGCATGCTTGCAGCCCGCTTGCACACATCGTCGGGTGCAAGCGGGCTGCAAGGTCGCACCCGCACGGTGGCCGCATGGGCTCGGTCCGCACGGGCGAGCGAGGGGTTCCCCAGGCGGGAGGCCGGGGGTACCGTCGGCCGGTGCGCTTCGCAGTCCTCGGGCCGCTCGAGGTCTCCGGGGAGGACGGCCCGCTCCCTCTCGGGGGCCCGAAGCAGCGGATGGTGCTCGCCCACCTCGTGCTGGGCGCGAACCGGGTCGTGCCCGCAGACCGCCTGATCGACGCCCTCTGGGGCGAGGAGCCCCCCGAGGCAGCGCGCGGAACACTGCAGGCGTACGTCTCCCGGCTGCGGTCGGCGCTCGGATCCGATGCCATCGAGGGGCGGGCCCCGGGTTACCTGCTTCGCGCGGACCCCGAGGAGGTCGACGCCCTCCGGTTCGAGGGTCTGCTCCGGAAGGCGAGAGGAACCGTCACCGAGCCGCGCTCGGCCGCCGTGACGCTCGCCGAGGCCCTCGAGCTCTGGCGGGGGCCGGCGCTCGCCGACCTCGCCGACGAGCCGTCACTCTCGGGCGACATCACGCGGCTGGAGGAGCTCCATCTCCAGGCCGTCGAGGAGAAGACCGCCGTCGAGCTGGATCTGGGCCACCACGCCCAGGTGGTGGCGGAGCTCGAGACCCTGACCCGCATCAACCCGCTGCGCGAGCGGCTGTGGGGTGAGCTGATGCTCGCCCTCTACCGGCTGAACCGACAGGCAGAGGCGCTCTTGGCGTTCGAGCGAGCGCGCGCGGTCCTTTCCGACGAGCTCGGGATCGACCCATCGCCGGAGCTGCGGCGCCTGCACGAGCGGATCCTGCGGCAGGATCCGGACCTCGAGCTGAAGGGCGAGCCGCTTCGCGGCTACCGGCTGCTCGAGCAGGTGGGGGAGGGCGCGTTCGGCATCGTCTACCGCGCCACGCAGCCCCAGATCGGGCGCGAGGTGGCGATCAAGGCCGTGCCCCCCGAGCTCGCCAACCACCCCGACTTCGTCCGCCGGTTCGAGCGCGAGGCGCAGATCGTCGCGCGATTGGAGCACCCGCACATCGTGCCCCTCTACGACTACTGGCGAGAGCCCGACGCGGCCTACCTGGTCATGCGGTTCCTCCGCGGCGGCAGCCTCGAGGACCTGCTTCGCGAAGGCCCGCTCGAGCCCGCCCGAGCGGCTGCGATCCTGGACCAGATCGCCGGCGCCCTTGCCGCGGCGCACCGGCAGGGGATCGTCCACCGCGACGTGAAGCCCGGCAACGTGTTGCTCGACGAGGAGGGCAACGCCTACCTGACGGATTTCGGCGTCGCCCTGGACGCCGGCTCGCCGGAGAGGTCGTCCGGAACGATGATGCGCGGCACACCGGCGTATCTGTCGCCCGAGCAGATCCGGCTCGACCCCGCCTCCCCGCAATCCGACGTCTACGCGCTCGGGGTCGTGGCCTACGAGATGCTCGCCGGCGCCCACCCCTTCCCGGAGAGCTCGCTCGCTGCGCTCCTCGACCACCACATGGCCGATGCGCTCCCGTCGATCCGCGACGTTCGTCCCGAGCTCCCGCCCGCGGTCGACCGGGTGATCGCGCGGGCGACCGCGAAGGACACCGAGGCTCGTTTCCCCGACGCGCTCGAGCTCGCCGCCGCCTTCCGCGCCGCGCTGGAAGGGGCCCTCGAAGTCCGCGAACCGATCGGCGAGATCCGCAACCCCTACAAGGGCCTGCGCGCGTTCCTGGAAGCCGACGCCGGGGACTTCTTCGGCCGCGAGGCGGTCACCCTGCGGCTGCTTCGGCGGCTCGAGGAGGACGAACCGGGATCGCGGTTCCTTGCGGTGGTGGGACCCTCGGGCTCGGGGAAGTCCTCGGTGGTTCGCGCAGGCCTCGTTCCGGCGCTGCGGCGTGGTGCGCTCCCGGGCTCCGAACGCTGGTACGTCGTCGACCTGCTGCCCGGCGCCCACCCGCTGCGCGAGCTCGAGTCCGCGCTCCTCGGCGTCGCCGTAGAGCCGCCGCCCTCGCTCATGGACGAGCTCGAGCGCGACGAGCTCGGGCTGGTCCGCGCCGTCGACCGCGTGCTGCCCGACCCGCGCGGCGAGCTCGTGATCGTCGTCGATCAGCTCGAGGAGGTCTTCACCCTCGTCGAGAGAGAGGCCGAGCGCGCGCATCTGCTCGCGATCGTCCGAGCGGCGGCGCTCGAGCCGGGGAGCCGGGTCCGCGTCGTCGCCACGCTGCGCGCGGACTTCTTCGACGAGCCGCTGTCGGTCCGCGGATTCGGCGACCTGCTCGCGGCGCGAACGGAGGCGATCACCCCGATGTCCCCGGAGGACCTCGAGCGAGCGATCGTCGAGCCCGCCGAGCGGGAGGGTCTCGTCGTGGAGCCGCGGCTCCTCGCCGCGATGATCGCCGACGTGGCCGATCGGCCCGGGGCGCTGCCGTTGCTCCAGTACGCGCTCACCGAGCTCGCCGAGCGCCACGAGGAGGGCGTGCTCCGACTCGACGCGTATCGGCGCATCGGCGGCGTCTCGGGCGCGCTCGCGCGCCGCGCGGAACAGCTGTTCGAGCCACTGAACGATGCCGCGCGCGATGCGTGCCGCCAGCTGTTCCTCCGGTTGGTGACGCTCGGCGAGGGAACCGAGGACACGCGGCGGCGCGTCCGGCGCTCGGAGCTGCTGCCGCTCGGGGACCCTGCTGCGATGGAGGGCGTGATCGAGACGTTCGGGCGCCACCGGCTCCTGTCGTTCGACCGGGATCCCGCGACGCGGGAGCCGACGGTCGAGATCGCCCACGAGGCGCTGCTCGGCGTCTGGTCGCGGTTGCGGGGGTGGATCGGAGAGGCGCGCGACGACCTTCGGACGTTGACCGTCCTCGCGGGGTCTGCCGACGGGTGGGATTCGGCCGACAGGGACGAGAGCTTCCTGCTACGGGGGCAACGCCTCGAGCAGATGGCCTCGTGGGCCGAGACGACGAGCGTCGCGCTCTCAACGACCGACGATGAGTATCTCCGTGCAAGCCTCACCCGGCGCGACGAGGAAGACGCGGCCGAGCAGGCACGGCGGACCCACGAGGCCGCGCTCGAACGGCGCTCGGTCCGGCGGTCCCGCGCGCTCATCGCCGTGTTCGCGATCGCGGCGCTGGTGGCCGGCTCGCTCACCGTGATCGCCACGAACCAGAGCGAGCGCGCTGAGCGTGAGGCGAGGATCGCGGGAGCAAGGGAGCTCGCAGCAGCCGCGGTCGCCAACGTGGAGGTCGACTCCGAGCTGAGCGTCCTGCTCGCCATGGAGGCGGTCGAGCAGACGCGATCCGTCGACGGCTCCGTGCTCCCCGAGGCCGAGGAGGCGCTCCACCGTGCCGTCGTGGCATTCCGGCTCCTGACGTCGGTGCCCGGGGTGGGTGGGCTCCTCGACTGGAGCCCAACGGGGGTGTTCGTGACCGAAGGGGTAAAGAACTCGGGGGTCCTCGACATCAGAGACGGCGAGACGGGGCAGAGCATCCTGTCGTTCGAGGGACACGACGGCGACGTGAACGACGTGGCGTTCAGTCCGGACGGCGCGATGCTCGCCTCGACCGGTGACGACGGGACGCTGAAGGTGTGGGACTCCGCCACGGGCCGCCTTCTCGCGAGCGCCTCCGGGGACGGCGCCGCGTTCGGCCCCTCGTTCAGCGCCGACGGCTCGCTCGTCGCAGCCGGCTTCTGGGACCCAGACTTCGGGGGTGTTGTCCAAGTGATGGACCTGTCCACCGGCCGCGTTGTCCGGACCCTTGACTTTGCCCTCCCGATCGACACCGCCTTCAGTCCCGACGGGAAGCGACTCGCCGTGGCGTCCGTCTGGCTAAATGGCGCCGTGTTCGATCTCGAGACCGGGGAGGAAGCGTTCGAACTGAAGGGAGCCATCAACAGCATCGTCGTCGTGCACGGGGGGGTGTCCTGGAGCCCGGATGGCCGATACATCGCCGCCACGACCCCCTACGGCGCGGGCGTGTGGGAGGCGGGGACGGGAAGGCTCCGCTTCACCCTGTTCGGCCACAGCGGGCTCGTCCTTGGCGTGGCTTGGAGTCCCGATTCCTCTCGCCTGGTCACGGGCGGCATCGATGGCACCGCGAAGGTGTGGCGGATCGGGTCGGGGGGTGTCCAGGAGCTCTGGTCGCTGTCGACCCAAGAGACGAGGAGCGGGATCGTGGGGGTGGCGTTCTCGCCCGATGGGACTCGGGTCATGACCGGAGACGCGGGGATCACCGCCGTGAAGATCTGGGACCTACGGGCCGACGCCGGCGCGGAGTGGGCGAACCTTCCCTCCGCTGGCGTGCCCGCAGAGTTCATGCCGGGCGGACGGCAGCTGGTGACGACCAACGGGTGGAGGTCGATGCAGGTGTGGGACCTGCAGACGGGGCGGGTCGTTCGAACGATCGGACCCCTACCCTTCGATGTGGGGTTCCACGTGGGTGTGATCTTCGGTTCATTCGACGTCAGCCCGGACGGCGCCTCGATCGCCGCCGGCGGCTCGGGGCCTGAGTGCTGCGGCGGCGACGTGGTGGGGGCGTGGGACCTGGCGACCGGGGAGGATCTCTTCCGGATCAGCCACCGCCTCGACGTCAACGACGTTTCGTTCAGCCCCGATGGGGAGCATGTGGTCACCGCGGGCTGGGACGGGGAGGCGAAGGTCGTCGATCGCGCAGGCCGCGTGATTCGTGTCCTGTCGGACGAGGGGTGGTCGCTCTTCGCCGCACGGTTCAGCCCCGACGGCCGCTTGATCGTCACCGCGGCCCGCGTCCGAGAAGATCAATACCGCTTGAAGATCTGGGACTGGAAGCGGGGGGTGGTCGTCCGCACGATCAGCGCCGACGCGTCGCCGGTGGACTTCGATCCCAGCGGTTCCCGTATCGCTACGGCCGGTCAATCCGGACAGGCAGAGATCTGGGACGTGGAGAGCGGAACGCGCGTGGCGGTGCTCGCCGGCAACTCGGGGGGCATCAACGATGTCGCCTTCAGCCCCGACGGATCGCACGTCGCCACCGCGGGCTCCGACGGAACGGTTCGGCTGTTCGAGGCGAACACCGGCGCGCAGCAACTGGTTCTGCGGGGGCATCGATGCGGCGTCCAGAGTGTGGCCTTCAGCCCGGACGGCACGAAGCTCGCCTCCGCGAGCGAGTGCGATGGTGTTCGGATCTGGGCCCTCGACATCGACGACCTCCTCGAGATGGCACGGCGGGAGGTCACGCGTTCGTTGACCGACGAGGAGTGTCGCCAGT
>CAVOUQ010000041.1:0-42179 GCA_963699635.1 uncultured Actinomycetes bacterium
ACCAGGGGATTGTGCCGCCGGGTGCCGGGAGCGGCAATGGCGGCTCAGCGGAGGCCCGGCCAGGCAGGGCGTGTCAGCTCCTCGTGCGAGGATCTCGCAGAACGACGATGGCTTAGTGTCCACTCGGCTAGACAGATTCGGACGACGATGGCATCATGACGGGCCGGGAGCTCCTCCGGGACCTGCGACGGCAGTTCGGCTGCCAGGAGGTGCGCCAGCGCGGGTCTCACGTGATCGTGAGGTGCGGCACATGCCAAACGACGATCCCGATCCACGCGGGCGAGGATCTCGGGCCGGGGCTGCGGTCGAAGATCAACGAGATCTCGAGCCATATCTGGGAGCGAGATGGGGGCGACGTATCGGGTAGAGCTGGAGCGCGACCGAGGTGGCTGGTGGGTCGCGTCGGTGCCGGCCGTCCCCGGCGCCCAGACCCAAGGCCGCTCGATCGCCCAAGCCATGAACCGCATCCGCGAGGCGCTGTCGCTGTGGGTCGTGGACGCGCAGCAGGCCGAGCTTAGCCCGGTCGTCCACCTCCCGGCGTCGGCGCGCGCAAGCGTTCGGCGGGCGATGAGCGCCCGAGAACGTGCCGAACGCGCGGAGGAGGATGCCGCCGGCGTGGTCCGCGATTCCATCCGGGAGCTGACGCAGCGCGAGAACCTGTCGACGCGCGACGTCGCCGCCTTGCTCGAGCTCTCTTCCTCCCGCGTCGACCAACTCAAGGACGGTCGGAGGAAGAAGCGGCCGCCGTAACGCTCAGCCCGTAGGGACCCCCAGCACGTAGTCCTCGTCCTCGGGGTCCCACTCCAGGGTGATCACGCCCTTGGTGGCGGCGGCCTTGGCGAACTGCAGGAAGCCGCCGTAGCCGAACGTCTTCTCGCTGAAGCCGGGCTGGACCTTGCGCACCTTGTTCTTCAGACCCGACAGGTACGCCACCGTGCCCTTGGCCTGCAGGTCGGCGACCACCGAGCGCAGCAGCTCGAAGGCCTCGGTCTCCCCGCCGTGGACCGGAAGGGAGACCTCGGGGTCGCCCTTGGCCGAGCCCTCGCTCAGCTCGATCACGTTGCGCTCGGCCAGGTGGCGGAGGAGCTCGCCGAAGGCACGGAAGCCGTACTCGCCCTCGCTGAACGTGGGGTCCTTGCGAAGGAGCGCGCGCTTGATCGCCGAGGCGAGCACGGTGCCGCCGGAGGAACGCTGCAGGCCCGCCACCGTCTGGGCCACGAGCACCGCGAGCTCGTCGAGGTCGCGCGGCGCCTGCTCCGCGACCGGCTCGTCGACCTCGGTCGGCGGCTCCGCGGCCGCGCTCTTCTTCTTCGGCGTTCGGCCGCCCCGCGAACCGCTGCGGCGCCGGCCGGCGCCGGCGGGCACGTCGACCCCGTCGAGCGTGTCGTAGAACAGGAACTCGTCGCACGCCGGCGGGAGGAGCGCCGAGGTCGAGTCCTTGATCCCCACGCCGATCACCCGCTTGTTCAGCTCGCGGAGCTTGTGGACCAGCGGGGTGAGGTCGCTGTCGCCGGTGCAGATCACGAACGTGGTGATGTAGTCGCGCTCGAACGCCATCTCGAGCGCGTCGACGGCCATCTTGATGTCGGCCGCGTTCTTGCGCGAGGCCCCCATGCGCTGCGGGATCTCGATGAGCTCGACGTGTCCGCGCGTGAGCATGCGCCGGTCCTCGTCGAACGCCGACCAGTCCGCGTACGCCTTGCGGGCGATCACCCGCCCGCGCTCGGCGAGCGCGTCGAGCACGGGCTTGAGGTCGAAGCTCAGGCCGCCGAGCGCGTCGCGCGCCCCGATGGCCAGGTTCTCGTAGTCCAGGAACAGCGCGATCCGTTCTTCGTCGGCGTCCACAGGGCCCACCCTAGTGGTCCTTCGGCATGCATGGTGCCAGGGCGAGATCGCCACGGTCGCAATCGGGCGAACCGCGGGGGATGCCACGACCGCCCGCGATGACTAGCGTTGACGCGACCATCGGGCCATTGTTCGCGCTCGGACCGGCCCCCGATACTGCCCGGCATGCCGACGATCCGGGCAAGATGCCACACCTGCGGCATCGTGGACCTGGCGCTGGCCGCCATCTGCCTGAACATGGATGCGGGGAGCTACTCCTTCAGCTGCCCGGTCTGTGGGCTGGAGATCACTCGTCGCGCGAGCCGGTACACCCTGATGCTGCTGTTTGCGGCGGGCGTCTCCGCGACCGAAGCCGATCCCCCGGCCACAACCGATCCCGGCTCGCCGGAGAACGATCTCCCCTTCGAGGACTGCAGCCCGGACCCGAAGGCGCCGCCGTTCTCGCTGAACGACCTGATCGACTTCCACTTCCAGCTCGAGGAAGCGACCGAGCTCTCCGAGCACCTGCTCCAGGAGCGGTAGCCCCGCGCGGGTCGACTAGGCCGCGTCCTCGAGGATCACGCGGCGGGTGTGGGCGCCGCCGAAGTCCAGGCTCAGCAGCTTCTTGAAGAACGGCCGGTCCTCCTGCATAGACGCGCACTCCAGCCAGATCGCGCCGTCGCGCGCCACCGGGGTGGTCGGCGACATGCACGACTTGCAGAACGGCGCCTTGAGCTGCGCCTGCTCGAGGACGTCGAGCACGTGGGCCTTGTCGTGCATCACCTTCACCTTCCACCTTCTTGCCGACGATACGAACCGGTCCGTATCATAACAACCGTGGCACGAATCGGAACGGGCCGTCTCGAAACCTCCACATCTGGCCCAGTCCCCCGCCGGGGCCGGCCGCGGAGCGCCAAGGCGCACCGGGCGATCTTGGAGGCCGCGCGCGATCTGATCACGACCGAGGGCTTCGCCGGCCTGCGGCTCGAGCACGTGGCCGCGCGCGCGGGCGTCGGCAAGGCGACGATCTACCGGCACTTCTCCACCAAGGAGGCGCTCGCGCTCGAGTTGCTCCTGGAGCTCGCCTCCCCGCACATTGCGATCGCAGACGTCGGCGACACGCGGGCGGAGCTGCTCGCCGCGGTCACCAACCCGATCCGAGCGCTCGTCGAGAGTCCGTTCGGCCCGGTCCTTCGCGCCCTGCTGTCTGAGATCGCCATCAACCCCTCGCTCGGCGACCCGTTCCGCTCGACCGTCGTGCGCGCCCGCCGCGAGGAGATCGCCAAGATCGTGCGCCGCGGCGTGGCCCGCGGCGACCTTCGGGCCGACGCGGACGCCGCCCTCGCCACCGAGCTGCTCGCCGGCCCCGTCTATTTCCGGCTGATGTTCGGCGGCGAGCTCGACGCGACGTTCGCCGAGCGGGTCGTCGACACGGTGCTCGAGGGCTACGCGCCGCGGAGGGGCTGACTCCGGATCTTCCCCGCGGGCGCCGATACCGTTTTGGGTATCGGCACCACCTCGCGTTCGACAGACCCGACACCCCTCCATAGACTCGCGGGGGCACGCTCATCGTCAACGAGGGAGGGCACGATGAGAAGGCTGACCGCGTTCCTCGTCCCCGCGCTGGTCGCGATCTCGCTCGTTCCCATCAGTGCCGCGCAGGCGAGCCGCACCGTGACCGGCGTGCGGTGGCTCCCGTGCCACGCGAACGCCGGATTCGGCTTCGAGTGCACCAAGGTCCAGGTGCCGCTCGACTACGATCGTCCGGCCGGGCCGAAGATCTCGCTCAGCCTCGTGCGGCTGCCGGCATCCGACCCCACCAACAGGATCGGCTCGATCTTCATCAACCCCGGCGGCCCCGGCGGTTCGGGGGTCGACTTCGTGCTCGGCGCCGGGCCGTTCCTGTTCGGCGACGAGGTGCGGGCGCGCTTCGACCTGGTCGGGTTCGATCCGCGCGGGATCATCCGGAGCACGCCGCTCCTCTGCTTCCGGTCGCTCGACGAGGCGCTGGGCTTCTTCCCGCCGTTCGCCTTCCCCGTCGTCTCGGACGAGGAGGCGCTGGTCGCCGCCCTCGACACGGCGCTGAACGAAGCATGCCGGCGTCGCGGGGGCGCGATCCAGGATCACATGGCCACCGCCGACGTGGCCCGAGACCTCGACGTGCTTCGCCAGGCCGTCGGCGACGACCAGCTCACCTACGTCGGCTACTCCTACGGCTCGTTCCTCGGCGTCACCTACGCCAACCTGTTCCCCGACAACGTTCGGGCGGTGGTGGTCGACGGCGTGCTCGACCCGATCGCCTGGACGACCGGCCGAGACGACGAGGCGGCCACGCTGCCGTTCTCGACGCGGCTCCGGAGCGACGCCGGCGCGATGGCGACCCTGAACGAGTTCTTCCGCCTGTGCGACGAGGCGGGGCCCGGGTGCGCCTTCAGCGGGGACGCCGCCGGGCGGTACGCCACCCTCACCGATCGGCTCCGAACCGAGCCGATCGAGATCGTCGACCCCGGAACGGGGGAGGCCTTCTTCCTCACGTACGCGGACCTGATCGGCACCACGCTGGGCGCGCTCTACAGCTCGTCCAGCTGGCCGTCGTTTGGCGAGTTGCTCGCAGGCATCGAGGCGGCGGCGAGCCCGACCGTGCTGGGCGAGGCACTCCAGGCGGTCCGGGACCGAACCGGACTCACTCCTCGTCGCGAGCGTCCGGTCCTCTATCCAAACTTCGTCGAGGGGTTCCCCGGCGTGGCCTGCTCCGACAGCGTGAACCCCGCGGGCCACGCCGCCTGGTCGGTCGCGGGCGCCGAGGCCGACGAGCAGTTCGGGTACTTCGGGCGGATCTGGACCTGGGCGTCCAGCCCCTGTGCGGTGTGGGAGGGGCTCGACGAGGACCGTTACCTCGGCCCCTTCGACCACCAGACGGCCAATCCGGTCCTGGTCGTCGGCAACCTCTTCGACCCGGCCACCCGCTACGAGGGCGCGGTGACCGTGCACGACCTGCTCCCGAACTCGAGCCTCCTCACGGTGGCGGGATGGGGTCACACCTCGCTGTTCGTGTCGACGTGTGCCGACGAGACGGTCAACCGGTACCTGCTCGACGGCACGACCCCGCTTCCCGGAACGACGTGCGCCGCGGACGCGGGGCCGTTCGACGTCTCGACGGCGCAGGCGAGCGAACGGGACGCGCTGCGCGCCGCGGTGATGTCCGAGGTCGCCTACCTGCCGAGGATCTGACCGAGACGGGATCCGGGCTAGTCCTCGAGCTCGAGGCCCTCGTGCGCGAGCTCGACCGACTCGATCACGACGTCGTTGCCCTTGGCGTGCAGGTTCCCGAACTCGATCTTGGCGATCCAGGCGCTGTGGAGGAGCCAGCGCAGGACCGGCTGGCGCGCGTCGTCGAGGAGGATCACCGCGACGTTTCGTCGCTGGAGGTTCCCGTTCACGACGGTCGTCCACCAGTCCCACAGCTCCCGGGACGTGGTGAGGCCGCGCCGCAGCGTGACGTTCCCGTAACGAATCCGTCCGGGCAGCTTGCGGGTGGACGTGAGGTCGGCGCCGTTCCGGTACTCGATCACGTCCGCCTCCGCGGACAGCCCGGAGACCTCGCTGAAGGCGGCGTTCGCGATGCCGTCGATCTCGACGAGGAACGAGTAGTCCTTGAAAGGATCGTGCCTCGACGGCGCCGCCATCTCAGTCCCCCTTCACGTAGGCGATCTCGCGATAGATCTCGAGATCGTGCGTCATCGTCCCCCGATAGTCCCGGCCCTCGGCGTCGCGGTAGGCGACTCGGGCGGTGATCTTCGTCGCCCGGCGGCGCGCGAACCACGACCCCGCGGTGTCGAGGAGCGTTCGGATCTCCTTGTTCGGCGCGAGGAACGGGATGTTCCGAAACAGCGGCAGCGCGGAGACGTCCGTCGTCGCCGCCGAGACCGAGGAGCTTGCGGTTGAACGTGGTCGTGACGTCGAGCGCGGGACGGTCGCCGATGTTCCGGACGGCGAGAAAGAGCAGTCCGCTCTCGAAGTCGAGATCGACGATGACGTCCGGCCGCGAGGTCTCTCCCATACCGGCGACAGTCTAGGCGCCACCGGCCGCTCCACCGTCCTCCATCGGGTGGACTGGAGGTCGCATTCACACCGGGCTAGCGTGAGTCGCACCCAAGAAAGGAGGTTCTCGATGGCCGAGGTCACCTCGTACAGCCTGCTGGTCTACGGAAGTCCGCTCGGGTACCAGACGAATCGCGCTCAGATCCAGCTCAGCGGCGCGAACGGGCAGACGCTGGCATGGGTCCGGTTCAACGATCCGGGGATGTTCTTCGAGGACGACTACGAGAGCGACGGCATCATCAGGATGCACTTGCCGTCCGCGATGTTCGAGAGCGTCCTTGACGTCCTTCGGAACGAGAAGCCGATCCACGTGTACTTCGCGGTGGGTCGGGGGTTCCTCGGCAGTGCGAGCGAGCCGATCGGCGAGGACGAATGACCGACGAGGACAACGACCCGGCTACTCGATCGGCGTGGCCGCCTTCTTCGCCTCGACGAAGGTGATCGTGAACGGAGGCAGGCTGAGCGTCACCCAGAGCTCGTGCGCGCGGTCGCGCAAGAGGCGTTCCGCCGCAGCCCTCGCCCCGATGTCGTCCGTCGCTTCGATCGTCATCTGAACGAGGACGGTTCCCGATTCCCCGCGTGTGATGGACGGGGACACACGACGCTCGGTCAACATGTCTGTCAGCTCACGGATCTCTTCGTCGTTCAGTGGTCCACGATCGTCCCGAACCAGACCGAGCCGAACGACCCACGATCCGACCATTCGAGGAGACTCTAGTCGTAGGGACCCAACGTGCCCCGCTCAGGAGCAACGGCAGCGGAAGCGGCGCGCGAACCCTGCTCGTTCGCCGCTAACCTGGATTCCTATGCGAGCTCGCAGGCGATCGGCGTGGATCGACGTCGGAATCTTCGCGTTCGCGCTCGGCGCTACCGCGCTCACCCTTTGGTACTCGATGGGACCGACACCTCCTGGGAACGGCTCCGCCCACGGACTGCATGCCGCGGCGTACTTCGTCAACACGTTCGCCGTCCTGCTCGCCGTCGTGTTCAGACCGGGCCGCGGTTCGGGCCGCTCGGACGGGTGGACGCTCGCGATCGCGCTCGGAATGCTGCTGCTCGGGGGCGTGCTCGAGATTCTCCAGGGCACGTTCTTCGGCCGCGATGCCGAGTTGGCGGACTGGGTCGCCGATGCTGTGGGCGTAGCGCTCGCCGCGCTCGTGTTCACCGCCCTTCGGCGGACCCTTCGCGAGCAACCGCTGCGACGACACCCTCATCCCGATCGACACTGACCCCGCACGGTCAGCCCGCGTCCATCGCCTCCCGGTAGGCGGCCTCGAGCGCTTGCAGGCCCATCTTGGGTCCGTAATGGGCCCGCCACGTTCGCCAGGCACCCTCTCCCAATCGCTCGGCCTCGCCATCGTCAAGCAGCCGCTCCACCGCCCCGCGCCACTCCCTGGGCTCCCGATTGCTGAGCAGGAGTCCCGACACCCCGTCGCGCACAAGCTCGGTCAATGAGCCGTGGCGGCTCGCAAGCACGGGAACGCCGGCGGCAAAGGCCTCCAGCACCGCCCGCGGTGCGCCCTCGTACGCGCGAGAGGGCACGAGGAGTGCCCGGGCGCCCGCGAGCAGGCCGCCGACATCCTCGGGGGGAACGTCGCCGAGCATGTTCACGGCCGGATGGATGTCGCGACGGAGCGACGCCATCTGCGGACCTCCCCCGGCCACAAGCAGCCGGGCGGACAGACCCCGCCACGTCTCCAGCAGCGTGGTCACCCCCTTCTCCGGCGAGAGCCTGCCCAGATAGAGGAAGTACTCGCCCGGCCCTTCGCGTCGGGGGACGGGCCAGGAGAAGTTCGGCTTCACCGTGATCCGCCCCGGTGGGAACCCGGCCTCGACGTGCTTTGCACGAACGAACTCGCTCACCGCCAGGAAGCGGCGCACCTCGTCGAAGCTGCCGATTGCGCGATGCAGGCCGAGGGATGTGGCGAGGGCGCCACTCCCTAGCGTCGAGCCCCGGTAGCAGCCGTAGCGAACCCCGCGCCACGGTAGGTGGCCCAGGCAGGCCTCGCAGAGCTCACCGTCCCGGATGAAGGTGGCCGGCAAGCACAGCAGGCGGTAGTTGTGGAGCGTCGCGACGACGGCGGCTTTGGCGGCAGCCACGCGAATCACTGCCGGGGACAGCATCGGGAACAGGTTGTGGCAGTGGACGACCTCCGGTCGATGCCGGCGGAGAAGCCGTCGGACCGTCGCTGCGGCGCGAGCGGACCAGACGGCGTTCGCGCCCGCTCTCAGGCGACCCGCGACCCCGAGCTCCGACGGCGAGGGCGCCCAGACGACCACATCGTGCCCCCCTTCCCTGAGCAGACGCGTCTCGTCCTCCACCACCCGGTTCTCCCCGGACGTGCTGCCAGAGAGGTATCGAGAGTGGAGGATCAGGACTCGCATCCGTCGACCTGCCCCAACCAGATGGTGAAGCACTCTAAGATACTGGTCTGGACCGGCCGGCTCGCGTCCGCCCCATCTTCCTCTTCTCGCTTCCGAGAAGCGGGTCAACGCTGTTGCAGCGGATGCTCGCAACTCACGCGGAGATCGCCACGGCATCGGAGCCGTGGATCCTGCTTCCCTACCTCTACACGCTCAGGGAGACCGGGGCGTATGCCGAGTACGGGCACAGCACGATGGTGGCGGCGATCCGGGATCTCTGTGACGATCTGCCCAATGGGCGGCGCGACTACCTCGCGCAGATACGGCAGCTCGCCCTCGGCCTGTACAACACCCTGGCACCGACGGAGGCGTACTTCCTGGACAAGACCCCTCGCTACCACTTGGTCGTAGACGATGTGATCGACCTGTTCCCGGAGGCCAAGTTCGTCTTCCTATGGCGGAACCCGCTGGCGGTGGTGGCCTCGATAACGGAATCCTTCGGCCGCGGACACTGGAACGTCCACTACTACACCCCCGACCTGCTGCAAGGCTTGGAGCGTCTCTTGCACGCGCGCGAACGCCTCGGCGACGATGCTTGCGCGATCCGGTTCGAGGACCTCGTCCGAGATCCCGAGCCGGAGCTTCGACGGGTCCTTTCCTATTTGGATCTGCCCTTCGATCCTCATATGGTCGAGAGGTTCTCGGAGGTCCGGCCGAGGCGCGGCGACCTCTGGGGCATGCAGCAGTACGGGTCGCTGAGCGAGGAACCGTTGGACAAGTGGAAGCGATCGCTGGCCGGACCCATCCGAAAGGCCTGGAGCCGTCGGTATCTGTCGTGGCTGGGGCCACACCGGCTGGCGCTCATGGGATACGACCTGCGGCAGCTCTCCGATGAGCTGGACGGCCTGTCGACGGTCTGGCGGCGGCTCGGATCCGACGCGGTTCATACTGCGTACGGGATCGTCATGTCGATCCGAACCTCGAGACTCCTGAAGAGCCCCCATCCCAGTTGGCCACCTCGAGCCCCGAGGCGTTGATGGACGAAGGGGGCTTCCAGGAAGCGGCGTGGACGTCCACGTCCCTACGCCGACGATTCATCGTCGGATCCGCGTGGGTCCTGGTCGGCAAGACCGCCTCGGCGCTCGCGGGCTTTGTCGTGGGCGCCCTGCTCGCCCGACTCCTGCGGCCGGATGAGTTCGGCAGCTACGTCCTCGCCTCGGCGCTCGTCACGATGAGCTCGGCCGTGGCGCAGCTCGGGCTCAAGCAACCGGCGGTCCGCCTGGTCGCCGAGGCTATGGCCACGGGACGCATGGACCGGGCACGAGCGGCGGTCGGGACGATCATCCGCCTCGCCGTCGTCGGAGCCGTGGTCGCGGGGGGCATTCTCGCGTTGGGAGCCGGCCGGCTGATCGCTGAGCGGGTATTCGGATCGGCGCTGTTAGCCGACGTCTCATTGTTGTTCGCCGCATGGGTCGTGAGCATGACGATCCAGCAGGTCCTGGCCGAGATCTTCCGGGGGCTACAGGATCTCCGTTTGGCGACGCTCTTCGAAGGCCTCGCGACCGGGGTGCTGTCGGCAATGGCGTTCGCCGGGCTCTGGCTGAGCTCCCGCGACGTCGGGTTGGCGCTCGCGGTGGGCGTGTCCGTCGTCGCGAGCGTGGCGAGCGTCATCCTCGCCGGCGTGCTCCTTGCGCGCCGCGTCCGCTCGATGGGATCGGGATCGCGCCTCGCGGCGGGCCGCGTGCTCTCGACGGCCTGGCCGTTCCTCGTCACCGGGGTTGTCCTGTTCGCCGTGAACTCTGGGACCGATGTGTGGATCATCGGGGCCAACCTCGGACAGAGCGACGTGGCTCTGTACGGAGCGGCCGTGCGGCTGGTCGGCCTCATGGCCAGCCCGATGTTGATCCTTCTGTCGGTCGCGCCGCCGATCATCGCCGCGCTGAACGCCCGCGGAGACCGAGCTCAGCTGGAGCAGACCATCCGAGCGGCGACCGCCGTGGTGGCGGTTCCCAGCCTGCTCGCCTTCCTGGCCCTGCTCGCCTTGGGCGAAGTGATTCTCAGCACCGTCTACGGCCCGTTCTACGGCCAGGCCGATGCAGTCGCGATCGTGCTGGGCGCCGGCTACCTGGTCAACGTGCTGGCCGGGCCGTGCGGGATCACCCTTATGATGACCGGCCACCAGAGGACGATGATGACCATCACGATCGCGTCTGGCGTGCTCAGCGTCGCTGGCGCCCTGGCGCTCGTCCAACCCCTGGGGATGATCGGGGTGGCCATCTCCACCTCGGTCGGGCTCGTCGTTCAGAACATCCTGATGCTGCTTGCCGTCAGGCGGCGAGTGGGGATCTGGACGTTCGCTGATCTCTCGCGGCGGGCGATCAGAACGATGCTCTCCTCACCGCCGAACGCGCCCGGTGCTTTGGACTGAGTCGCTGCAGCTAGAATCCTGCCAACATGAACACAAGGCTCAAGCGCTTCGGCGAGCCGCGTGATCCCGAGCTCCGTTTACGGGGTCGTTCGGGAGACCATCAAGGCTCGGCGTCTGAGCGAGGTCGAGGAGCGAATGCGGTGGATGACCTCGCTACTGTCCCGTCACCTCTACGCGGAGAGCATCGGGGACCGGAGAACCCAGATCTCGGATCAGGGATTTCGAGTTGGGGATCCACTCTCAGAACGGAGAGGACGGCATCCTTCTCTTCGTGTTCTCGGTTGTCGGAACCACCGATCGCCGCTTCGTAGAGTTCGGGATGGGGGACGGCCGAGTGTGCAATACGGCAAACCTCACCCGGAATTGGGGCTGGGGTGGGCTCCTCCTGGACGCCGACCACCGGCTGACCGAGTCGGGCGCCGGCGGACCTATGATGAATGGCTCGGTGTGGATGCAGGACTCGTCCGAATCCGCGACCCTGGTGACCGCGGACAACATCAACCCGGTCTTCCGGGAGGAAGGGCTCGGAGGCTCCATCGACCTTCTCTCGATCGACATCGATGGGAACGACTATTGGGTTTGGAAGTCACTTGACGTGCTCTTGCCCCGCGTGGTCGTGATTGAGTACAACGCCAGCTTCGGTCCCGAGCGATCGGTGACGATACCCTATGACCCACGTTTCGACCGTTACGAGGTAGACGTTTCGGGCATCTACCATGGCGCCTCTCTTACTGCGCTCACGAGGCTCGGCCGCGAGAAGGGATATCATTCTACTGGGTTGTGACTCACGAGGCGTAAACGCGTTCTTCGTGCGAGAGGAGTTCCTCACCGAGCCGCTACAAGAGTTGACACCGGAGGAAGGGTGGATGCCCATCGCCGAGCGGTCCGACCTGACACAAGCACAGCAGGAAGCCTTCCTCCGACGGTTTCCCGCGGTCGACGTCTAACTCCTCGGCGGAAGTCGAGGCACGAGCCTCATCCAGCCGCGCGCGTTCCACGCGTCTTCCGTGCGACTCATGATCACGCTACGATCCCGAGCTCTTGGACTTTGGAGACCCAGCGGCCGCCGAGCGACCTCCAGTCGAACTCCGTCGAAAGCCGTGCCTGAACGGCCGTCGTGGCTTCCTTGAGCACCTCGTGGGACGCCATCGCATGGAGCAGGGCGCCCGCCAGGGCTGACGCCTCCGGCTCCGCGATTACGACACCGTCGTCTGGCCCGAAGAACTCCGCCGCTCCAGCCATCGAAGACACGATGACGGGAGTTCCCAGGGCAAGAGACTGAGAACCACCTGGCCGAACCCGTCGAACCGCGATGGCAGCACCACAGCATCAGCAGCGTGGACGAGTGCCTGTCGTTCGGCACGAATCCTCGCATGGTCACGCGGTCCTCGAGACCAAATACAGCGATCAACCGCTCGACCTCCGCCTTCTCTGTCGCGCTCGCTCGCCCGGCGATCTCCAGCCGGCACTCTTCGCGTAGGCGATCAACCTGCGCGAACGCGCGCAACAACAGATCCAGACCCTTGTTGTAGACGTCGAGCCGACCGTAGTAGAGGATCGTGAAACCGTTCCCCGGTGAGGCTGCGGGAAGGCCGACGGGATGCAGCGCGTCACTCCTTAGGCCATTCGGAACGACGAACGCGGGTGTGGCGATCCCTGAGATCGAAGTCGACCGACATGGGACGGTGCCAGCACGTGAATCGCGGCTGCTCGTTTCAGGAAAGGGGCCTCATACAGCCTCCAATAGACCTCCTTCCGCGCTCGATGACTGTCGAACACCTCGCGGGTGTACGGATCGTGGGGGCATGCGATCAGGAAGCCCCAGCACGCCTGCAGGGCCTCGGCAACGCCAGGCGACGTGAGACTGAACATCCCGTGTATCACGCAGACGTCTAAGCGATCCCGATCCTCGGTGAGCCATTTGGCTGAGCTCGGTTCGACGCCCCCTGAACTTGACGGGCAGGCCGGGCATCGCCCCGGAGAAGACCCGAGTGTCGAATCCACTGATCTGAGGTTCCCTTGCTCCCGCCGTCGCCCCGTAGCCGTAGGCGAAGACCGCGTGGCCGAGCTGGCAGGCTGTCACCACCCAGTCCTCGAAGCATCGACGACGTTCCGCCTGGGCTCGGAAAGTGTGCGAGAACATGTCCTATCCGCAGCATGTCTCGCAGTCCGACTCCACGCTAGGTGCGTCTCCGCCACGCGGCGAGCACCGATCTTTGGGGAGTCCTCCGAATTTCGTACCCAAGATCGTGCAACCGGCCGGTGAGCGAGGCCGTGTTCAGACCACCGCCACGCGGATCCGTGTCATCCAACTCCATGACGATGCGAGCAATGTTGCGGAAAGAGTCCGCGAAGGGGAATCGAGCACGATCTGGTGCTTCCGCGCCCTCAACGTCCAGCTTCAAGAGGTCCACCGGTCGGCCGACGGAGTCGAGGACTTCGTGCAAGGCAACCACATCGATCTCGGTGTGCCCGTGGTCCATGCGCAGCCGATCTCGGTACAGGGAGTGCCGCCCGGAGTCAGCTGGCTGCAGGTACAGAGAGTCCTTCGTGTGCTCGCCCCCACACCGACGTTGTTCGGATAAAGGAAGAGACCATCCCTGGAAGTCGATCGCATGTTCGTCACCAAGAAGGCATCGTTATCGGGGTCAGGCTCGTAGGAATGGGTCACGCCTTGGCCGATGAGCGAAGCCACCCTGGCAGCGAAGATGTCCTTGTGAGCGCCGATGTCCACGACGCACCAGCCTCGTTGAGGGATAGATGCTCATTCGAGCTCGTAGACGTGGTCGAGCCATATCTCGTTGATAACCCGCACGTCATGCGGGCCATTGTCGACGCGAAGGGCCGGGCCCGAGCGAAGCCGGTAGGTTACCGGAACGCTCCGAGAAGGAGACCGCAGTCGGTTCCGCAAAGCGGTCAACGGATTCCGATACGCGCGCATCATCCGGAGTGCCCGAACCGCCTTTCCTGCACCACCGTCCATGACTGCAAGAGCTGAGCCGAGTCGGCCGCCAGTCTCAGCCACGTCCGCGACCAGCCTTCCGGTAACATCGGTCGACGAGCCCGTGGCACGCCTCCATTCCGGCCTCGGGACGGAACCACCGGAAGTCGCGCCCGGCCAGGGAACGGGCCCGAACCTCTCGGCGAAAGGACCTCTCGACCAGCTTGTGAGCGCGGTGCAGGGGTTTCCCGATGGTCCTCGGCCGGCTGCGACACCGTGTCGCTCGCGCACCGCGGCGTACTCGCTGGGGAAGTCCGTGGCGGGTCGCGCCGTCACTCGCCTTCCATGCATGCGAAAAGCTCCGATCGGATATGGAACGTAGTGGAATCGCCGCCCCTCCGCCGCAAGTCCAGGAACAGGTCCCAGTCCATGATCCGCCGCAGCTCGACATCCCAAATGCCTTCGGAAAGGGCCGATCGACGGAACAACGTTGCGCAGGTCTCGATGAAACAGCCGTACGAGCGCAGCGTTCGGCGACCGAATCGGTGAGCCGCCAGAAGTCGGAGGAAGCGGCCCTCCTCATCGACGAAGACGCAGTCGCCGTACACGACGTCGGCTCCCGTTCGCTCGCCCGCTTCGACCAACATCTCGAGACCACCGGGGAGATAGAACTCATCCGCGTTCAATAGCGCGATCCACTCGCGGCCAGCTCGGGAGAGCGCCTTGTTGAGGGCGTCCGACTGACCTTCGTCCGGCTCCGAACGCCACCGCACGTCGGGGCCGAAGTCCCGCAAGACCTCGACCGTCCCATCCGTCGAATGGCCGTCCTGGACGATGTGCTCCAACGAGAGCCCCGTCTGACCTTGCACGCTCAGGAGGGCATCACGGATGAAGTCCGCGTAGTTCAGCGACGGGGTCAGCACGCTGACCCCGTCACCAACCGGGGACGCCGCTGGATCGGAAACGATCTCCGACACGACCGCCTCGTCCCGGAAGCTCATGCGGCAGCTCCTTGCGAATCGGAGGCTGAGGCGCATCCCCTATCGCGCCCGCCGGCATCGAATTGCGACGATGAATCTTGCCCCGTCTGCTCCTCCCACCCCTCGAAGTCCACCCGCACCCATCCGGCGACGCCAAATGCGTCGTTCGTCTCGGGATTGCGCCACGTGTTGCTCTGCGAATCGAGCGAGTCCACGAACGAGGCCCACGATCCAGCGGGCGACAGGCTCGTCCCGATCAACAGCTCGGTCGCGCTCGTCCCGGTGACCACGTTCGAGCGCAGGGACCAGTCGCGAGCGATCAAGTTCATCGCCTGGCCCGTTTGCCAATCGGTCACCAGGCGCGGGCCGTCGGAGTTGCCCGTGATCAGGATGCCCCACTCCCGATTGCCGTAGATCGTGTTCCACCGAAGGTCCACGCCTTCCGCGTGCTGGCCCATGATGCCCCTTCGGTTGCCGCAGAACCGGCTGTCCTCAACCATCGTGGGCCCCTGACTCGCCTCGAGGACGAGCCCGTCCAACAGATTGTGTCGCGCCACCATGTCTTTGATCAGGACGTCCGCGTTGTCGTAGTCCAGCCAGAATCCGTGCGTCAGATTGCCGATGGCTCTGTGTCCGAGGATCGTCGCCCCCCGCAGCCCGCTCAGCTTCTGCCCCGATGCCCAATCTACGAAGTCGCCCGCGTATCCTCGCCAGTTGTTGAAGGACGTCACGTTGTCCTCGAGAAGGAGGTTCCTCACCCGGTACGCCTCGAAGCCCCCGATCCCGTTGTGGTTGGCAACGGTCCGGCGGACGGTCACGTCGCGAGCCTCCGCGAAGCCCATCCCACCCGTGTTGTTCCAGACGATCCTGCAGTCCTCGACGAGGATGTCCGAGGAGCCGGCGACGAAAGCGAGGGCATGGCCCGAGTTCAGCTGGGTGTTCGCGTGCATGAACGTGAGCCCACGGACGGTCACGTTGTTCATTCCTTCGAACAGGAACAGGTGGGGACGAACCGCCACCTCGACCTTGACTCCCCGTACCGATGTCCCTTGCGGTGGCCGAAGGAAGACGTGTCCCTCCTCCTCGGAAACGTAGAAGCTGCCCGGTTGGTCGGAGAGCTCGCCAACAGACAGGACCTGGGTCATGGGCCTGCCGTCGAGGAAGATCATCTCCCTTCGGCGCGCCATGGGATTCTCGGTGAGCTCGTCCGCGATCTCCTCCCAACCGGGCGGGATGGGGGCGAGACCCCAGCGGTAGGGCCAGGCGTGGGAGTAGAGGCCGCCCCCTTGTTCCTCCCAGCCTCCCCACACGTCGGATCCGGAGACCACGACCTGCCCGCCCGAAGCCTGGAAGGTGATCGGGGCCGCCGGGTCATCCCCGCTCCCGCTCAGCTCCACCGACTCCCGGTAGATCCCGGGGTGGATGAGGATCGTCGTGCCGATGCCGGATCGCTGGTTCGCTTGGGCGAGGTCCGCGGATCTGGCGATCGTCTCGAGCGGCCGCCCGACCGTGCCCCGGTTGTCGTCGGAGGCCTGCGGATGATTCCGATCGACGTGAAGGATCCGCGTCGGCGCCGTGCCGACACCCGTCGAAGCGCCATCGGCGATCGGGGTGATCTCGCCGGAGGTCGGGGGCGCGCGGTCGGGGGCCCATCCGCACGCGAGGAGGAGCATCGCCACGGCGACGAGCCCGGGCCGAAGAGCCCACGTCGTGCCCGTCATCCCCTCGCCGTCCCCGGTTCGGGGGCGGGAACGGCGGCGAGCATCATCAGCCCGTAGATCGCGAACAACGCCGCGGACGTTCCGACGCTCTGGAGCAGCGGATTGAACAGCGCGATGCACATCCACGAGTTGTAGGCGACGAGCAGGACGCGAAGCAGCGTGGCATGTTCACGCCGCCCCGTCCGCCACAGCATCCCGTGCCGGCGCACCACCAGGACGTTCGTCGCGATCGCCCACCCGAGGAAGAGCGCCAACGCTGCGATGCCTCCGCCGAGGGCGAGCTCCAAATAGTCGTTGTGCAACGCGAGCCGAACGAATACGCGGCCATCCAGGGAGACGGGGACCGTCATCTCACCTGCGAACGAGCTCCCGACCAGGGGCGACGACCCAACCTGCTGGATCCCCTGTCGCCACAGGTCCAGCCTCGTGTCCACGTTGCTCGGCTTTCCGACGTCCTCGAGGTACCCCTCAACCAAGGCGCCGGTCCTTCCGAGGTTGAGGAACCCCACGACCACCACCGCGACGACGACCGCGCCGATCGCATACGCGCCGCCTCGAGTCGCCTGCGGGCGAGTGACGAAGAGCGTGGTCGCGACTGTCACGGCCACGGCCACGTAGGTCGCGGCCGGGTACTCGAAGAAGACCACCCCGGCCAGCGCACACAGGAGGACGAGGCGGGCACGCCGCCGAGTGAGCAGGGCACCCGCGAAGGCGAGCGCAATCAGGAACGCCTTCGGATGCTTGTAGGAGCCTGCCGCCGTGAGCCCCGCGAACAGTCCCGAGCTCGCCAGGGCGTGGATGCCGACGTAGACGAGCCCGACCAGAGCGATCCGCTCCAGCAGCCTGCCTGCCTCAGCGTCCGTCGGGCACTGGATCGCCCAGAAGTGAACCAGGCCGAGGACCATCGGCAGGAAGATCGGCAGCGCGGACGTCTCCGTCCCGAGAAGCCCCTTCCCGATGAGGGATCCCAACAGCCCCCATCCGAAGAGGACGAGGAGCAGCCGGTCGGAAGACGTCGCCCGGCGGACGAAGGGAGACCGGACCGACGCCCAGACGGAGAGCACCGCTGCCAGGGGGGGCAGCAAGATCAGGTACCGCAGAGAGGAGCCCGTGTCCAGGACGTCGGCGTAGTCGGCCACCAGGAGCGCGAGGACGAGTACCAGCGATCGCGAGATTCGGTAGGCGTCGGACATGCGACCGTGGACGGCGCCCGTGCCTACGCGCCGGTGGGTCGCGAGGTCGGGTATCACTCCAACGGTCTCCGTCTTCATCGTCTCCTGCCCGCGGCGCCGAGAAGCTCCCCGTTCGTCACCGGGCTCATCGGCAGAGCGGCGGCAGTGGCGAGCACTTCTTCGAGGGCCCCCCACAGACCCAGCCGCTCGAGGTCCGACGAGTGCCCCCACACGTGCACGCACGGGAGGTGTCGCGCCGCAACGCTGAGGAGGCGAACCGAGCGATCGCGGAACGCGCCCCCACGCGCCCAGGCGATGACCAGGGGCGTCGCGGGCAGCAGCCGCCTACGCGCCGCGTTCCGCAGCAGCTCGGACCAGCGGAACGGAAAGAAGTGGTACGAGGGCTCGATCCATCCCGGGGGCGGCCTGCGGGTGCCGATCAGGGGGGCGCCGCGGATCCCGTAGCCCAGCCCTTTGAGGGTTCGCGTCGCGCGATCGTTCATCTTGCCCTTCGGCGGCGCCACCAGCGGCGCGACGCACCCGAATCGAGACATCTCAGCCTGGCCCCACTCGACCTCGTCCTCGATCTGCCCCGGCGACAGGAGCGTGAACGGCGTGTGCGTCCGGCCGTGGTTCCCGAGCTCATGCGCCGCGCCGATCCGGGCGAGCGCGTCGTCGTCGAGCGTGCGGGCCCCACCCTCGCCCGTCGACGCGTAGAAGGTCCCCGTGAGTCCGAGGCTCTCGAGGAGACCGGCCACCCTGGCGTCGAGCGCGTTCCCATCGTCCCAGCTGGTCGTGAACAGGGTGGAGCTCGTCACCAACCGCCGTCCTTCGATAGGACGTAGTTCCCGAGAACGAGGCGATCCAGCCCGGTGTCGAAGAAGGCGCGGATCGCCTCCCGAGGATGGCAGATAATCGGTTCGCCCTTCACGTTGAGCGATGTGTTGAGCACGACGCTCTCCCCGGAGAGCTCGCCAAACCTCTTGATGACCTCGTGGTAGCGCTCGTTGGCGGCGCGATCCACGGTCTGGGGCCGGACCGTATCGTCCACGTGGACGACGGCCGGAATCGCTTCCCGCTTTGCCGGCGTCACCGAGAACGAAGTGATCATGAACCGCTCGGCACGAGGATTCACGAGATAGTCGTCCGCCTTCTCGGCGAGCAGCGACGGACAGAAGGGTCGGAAGCCCTCGCGGAACTTGACGCGCTGGTTGATGACGTCCTTGTTCTCCGGGCGGAGCGGGCTCATCAGGATCGACCGCGCGCCGAGGGCACGGGGGCCGCTCTCCATGCGCCCCTCGAACCATCCGACGATCTTGCCGTCGTTGAGTGCCCTGGCGACGAACCCGGCGACGTCGTCCTCGAACACGATGGGAAGGTTGCGAGCGGCCAGCAGCGACTTGATCTCCTCGTTCGAGTACTCCGGGCCCCAGTACAGGTCGCGCAGCGGGAGCATCGGACTGCCCGGGTTGGCCTGATGGTGCGCGAAGAGCCCCGCGCCGACGGCGAGACCGCTGTCTCCGGGGTTCGGGAAGATGTGGTGCCGCGCGACCTTGCCCGTATCCCAGATCCGTTGGTTCAGCTTCACGTTGAGGAAGACCCCGCCGGCACAGCTGAGATCCTTGGTCCCTTCGCGATCAAGCCACGGGAAGATGACCTCGCTCGCCTGCTCCTCGAGGACGCGTTGCGCCTCGGCCGCCACGTGCTCTTGCCCGTGCTCCCGAACCAGAGCGGCGATCTCGTCGGCCTCGTCGAGATGCCACTCCTCGGCACCGGTCTCGTTCCACGTGTAGAGGGGCCCGAAGTCGTGCGGCTCGGCGAGGTCTCCGCCGGCGAACTTCGGGTAGAAGCGATCCAGCACGCCCCTGGCTCGGTCGGCGTTTCCATAGGGGGCGAGGCCCATGGTCTTGCCCTCGCCGTCGCCATGCTGCCAGCCAAGCGCCTCGGTCACGTTGCTGTAGAACCAGCCGAGGGACGCGGTCGTCGGATACTTCGCGAGGGGAGTGATCGTCCCGGCCTCTCCACGCCAGAGTGCGACCGACACTCCGTCGCCCGTCCCGTCCATCGTGACGATCACCTGTCGGTCTTTCGAGCCGGACGTGTAGTAGGCGGATGCCGCGTGTGCCAGGTGGTGCTCCACATGGACGATCTCCGTCGAGTGCGGCAGCGGGATGGGCTCGAAGGAGCGGGGGGGCTTACGAAGCCCCCGGCGGGTCCGAGCTCGGACGAGGTCCTCGGCGCGACCCAGGCGGCTTCGTCGCTGAGCGCGGCTTCCCCGCAGATCGAAGAGATGGTTGAGAGCCGGAACCTCGACTGCACTCGGCACAGCGAGGAGATCGACGTCCTCGATCGAGATCCCCGCTTGATCCAGACAGAACTGAACGCTGCGCACTGGAAGGCCCGAGTAGTGCTTGATCCTCGTGGCCCGTTCCTCCGACATGTCCGCCACCACCGCACCGTCCACCACGAGCGCGGCTCCGCTGTCGTGTCCCACGTGAACCCCGAGGATCCTGGTCATCGCTCTTCCATCCCTTCGAGTGAACCCGACGCGATCGGCCCGATCGCGGCGCTCGCTCGTCCCCGCGCGACGGTGGCGGCACCGCGTACGTCCTGGACGTGGATCGGCGGGCGCCGCCTCAGAAGCTCCTTCAACCGGTCCGTCCGTGCGTCGAGTCGCCATTCCCGAGCACGTTCGTGCGCAGCTTGCCGCCCTGGCGTCGTGCCGTTGGCGAGAAGCCCGGCGAGAGAGGACGCGACACGTCGCATGCCCCCGGACGACGGGATCGCGAGCCCCGCGAGGGCCGCCAGATCCGGGGGCCCACCACGATCAAGACACATGACCGGCAACCCGCAACTCAGCGCCTCCGCGACCACCCATCCCGCGTCGTCGTGAAAGCTTGGATACAAGAAGACGTCGGCGTCCTCGCGCATCACGCGATGCAGCCGGTCGCGCGAGCACCACCCCAGGAACACGACACGGGATCCGACGCCCAGACTTCGGGCCAGGCGACGAAGCCGACGCTCGTCCACGCCGCTTCCGGCAACAAGGAGTCTCCAGTCCGGAAGGAGCGCCACGGCCCTGATGGCAAGCGAGACCCCCTTCCACGGGAGGAGGCGTCCGGCGAAGAGCGCGGTCGGCCCCCGTCCGTCGGCGCCGGGACGAGACTCCACGCCATACGGGTCGTCGAGGACGACGTTGGGGAAGATCGCCGTCCGTTGCCGATGGGCGCGCGGCAGCCATCTGGTCGTCTCGGCGGTCTGGACCAGGATCAGGTCGGCTCGATGCCAGGCAAGCCTCGCGGCGGGGTTCGCGTAGCGCCCGGCCGCTCGGGCGACAGCTCGCAACAGCTCGTAGGCCGTGCCGCGGACACCGAGCGCCGGCGCGAGCCGCCAAGGGGTCCGAACCCCGCCGCCCACCGGCCCGTACACGAAGGGGAGTCCCGTGAGCGGTGCGAGCGAGCCGAGCCACGCGTTCGCAAGGGTCAGGTGCCACGCGAGATCGAATCGCCGTTCTCGCTGGAGCAGCCGCGCCCGCCTCAGCGCGAGGACCTGCCAGAGCAGGTAGTAGAGGCGAACGCCTCGTTGACTCCGCTTCCAGAACCTCGCCCATCTCGGCAGGTCCACGTATACGAAATGCATGCGCTCCGCCTCCGGCACGCGTGGCAACTCGGCTTCGATCGCGGATGCGTTGTTTGCGCGGGTGATGACCCACGTCTCTCCCAGGCTCGCGAGCATCCTCGACCAGGCCCAACCCGCCCCCGGCTCGGAGCCCTCGCCGGGCTCGCACGCATATGCGAAGGCGAGGATCCTCATCGCCCGTCCTGCCACGCCGCCAACAGTTGTCGGCGGGCCCGCAACCCGGCCCGTCCGTCAGGCCGAGTGAGGTCGAGGCTCTTGGCGCTTTCTTCCAGGTAGCGAACGAAGCAGGACGAGGCTTCGGAGAAGGGCAGCCCGGCTGCGCCGGCGTACTCCTGCAGAGCCGCACCCAGCGCTCCCTTGCCCTCGAGCGCACGCAGGACGCCGTCGGCTCGCGGCCGGCCGATCAGGGCGTGGGACTGCATGACGTAGTGGAACGGGTCGAAGAACGGCGGGGCATCCTCGGCGGCCATCTCCCAATCGACGAGGGTCCACGAACCGTCTGTCTCCAGCAGGTTCCACGGAGCGAAGTCCCCGTGACCCAGGCCGCCGACGCCCTCGGCCCCCTGGCGGAAGAAGGTCCCGAGGGCTCCCGCAACCCGCTCCGGGAGCATCCACGGTCGCAGGCGCGGGCGCCACGGGACGGCCCGCAGGGCGAGGACGCCGTCCTCCCGGGCAAGCATCTCGGGGCCGCGGAGGGGTGCCGGAAGGCGGGGCGCGAGCACCTCGAGCGCGTTCGCCTCGCGGGCCAGGGCCCCTTTCCCCTCCTCGTCGAACGCCACCTTCACGACCGACCTGCACTCGCCGTTGCGCGCGATCACGAGCGCGAGAAACCTGCCCGGGTGGTTCGACGCGGCCACGGCGACCGCGCCGCCCGGAGGCACGAAGGCGGCGACCGCGGCCCGGACAGCGCGGGGCGGGGCCGGGCCCCGAGGGAGCAACCGGAACCCGCCCGCCGAAGCGAGCAGCCGGGCGATCTGCCAACCGAGCAGACCGCGCGGCGTCACCGGTTGGTAGACGAAGGGCGCGGCCCTCGTTACGGGACGCGGTCCTCGCGGCAGCATCCAACGTGGACGGCGTGCGCTCGGCAGACTTGCCCAACCGACACCGACTCGTCCGGCCGCCCGCGCCTCGAGGGCTCGCACGATCTCCGTCCTGGCCGCCCGCACCACTTCCTCGATGGGCCGGGAAGCATCGAGTCGGACGGCGCGGACCCCGGGTGGCAGGGCTCGCCCCCAAAGCTCCTGCTGCCGGTCGATCTCCTCCTCCGCCAGTTCCGCCTTCCGAGCGTGGATGAGGTCGGGCGGCGCCTGCAGGACCAGGGCGAGGTCGGGCCGCGGCAGCCACCTGCCGAGGAAGTTCACGAGCGATGCCGGCACGTCGAGGCGATAGCGAGCGGGGTCGACGGACAGGTCCCACCACCCCCGCTCCATCACCACGAGGCCCGTTCGCGCGCGCAGCGGCAGGACGCGCAGCAGGCCGCCCAACTCGAAATCGAGCCAGTGGTACCCGGCAAGTCCGAGCGACATGAGACGCCCGTGAGGCGCGAGCGCGTGAGGCCGCGCAGACGTCTCTCGGATCTCGGCCGAGGAGAGCGCCCGGCCGGGGCAACAGCCCCGGGCTCCAATGCAGGTGCGCGTCCCTGCGGAACAGGCCATCGCACGCGCCAGGGAGGGCCCGCGCCACGGTCGACTTCCCCGAACCGTCCGGGCCGACGACGAGCACCACCAACCCAGTGGGGCGTGCGATCCGGCCGAGCGCGCGCGAGACCCCCAGGGTCGGGATGCCCACGATCCGTAGTGGTGTTCGGAACCGATGGCGTCGTTGAGCACTGCGGGCTCTCCGCTGAAGATCGGCCGAGGGCGAGCCGTGGTCGATCACGGCCTCCGCGAGTGCGGTCCCCACGCGTTCCCCGAACACCTCACACACGGCCTGCACGTAGGCCTCCGACTCGTCACGAGCGATCGTCCGGATGCCGGCCCACGCCTCAGGGTTTCGGTCCCCTTTGCGAACACGCTTCGCCGTCAGGTAGGCGGCTCGGACGTTCGCTGGCGCCATCGTGCCGTTGCCTAGCGGTTCGGCGCTGGTCGGCACCCCATAGCGGCCGATGCCCTCCGGATCGTCGAGGGTGTCCAGCCGCACGACCTCGCCGTCGCGCTCCAAGACCCAGTACCAGCCGGTGATGTCGTAATGCAGGCACTGGCAGAGCTTCCAGCCGTCGGCGAGCCGAAGTCGGCCAGTTCCGATCGAGCCGCGGAGCGGCGCAGTCCACATCCCCGCCGCCCGCGTCCGCCGGATCCCAGCCGGGCAACCCATGCAACACCGAAGCTCGTGGCGTAAGGCTCGAGACGAGTTGCTCGACGTCGTGCCTCGTGACGGTCACGGAGACCGGAGATGTTCCCGGATCCAGGCGGTGGTCTCCTGAAGGCCCCGCTCCAGCTCGACGGACGGTTCCCAGTCGAGCAGGGAGCGTGCCCGCGCCCCGCTGACGGCACGGCGAGGCTGACCGTCAGGCTTGGATCCGTCCCACGAGAACGCGCCGCCGAAGCCCGTGGCCGCCGCGATGAGCTGCGCGAGCTCGATGATCGACACCTCCACTCCACCGCCGAGGTTGATCGGCTCCGGCCCGTCGTACCGCTCCAGGGCACGCACGATGCCCTCGGCCGCGTCGTCGACATGAAGGAACTCCCGAGTCGGCTTCCCACTGCCCCACAACGCGATCTCCGAGCGTCCCTCCGACACGGCCTCGAGGCACTTGCGGATCAAAGCGGGGATGACATGGCTCGTGTCGAGGTCGACGTTGTCTCCGGGGCCGTACAGGTTGGTCGGGATGACGAAGACGGAGTTGAATCCGTACTCGGCGCGATACGCCTGAGACTGGACGAGCAGCATCTTCTTTGCGAGCCCGTACGGCGCGTTGGTCTCCTCCGGATAGCCGTTCCAGAGGTCCCGTTCACGAAACGGGATCGGCGTGTGCTTCGGGTAGGAGCACACGGTCCCGACCACGACCACCTTCTCCACGCCGGCCTCCCATGCGGCATGGATGAGGTGCAGTCCCATCGTCGCGTTGTCGAAGAAGAACCTCGCGGGATGCGCTCTGTTGGCGCCGATGCCGCCTACGACGGCGGCGCAGTGAACGACGAAACGACTGTCCGCGTCCTCGAGCGCCGCACGCACTCGCTCGGGCCGTGTCAGGTCGTAGTCGGCGGAGCGCACGACGACCGGCTTCGCCCCCCGCTGCTCGAGATGCGCCACGACGCGTCGACCGAGGAAGCCAGCTCCGCCGGTGACCATGACGCGGGCGCTCTCGAGATCGATCACGCCCGCTCCATCACCCGGGGATACAGATGCCAGTCCACCTGCCCCTTCCACCGTTCCGGGTTCTCCGCGTACCAGCGGATGGTCCGCTCGATGCCCTCCTCCCAGGTGAACGTCGGCTCCCACCCCGTCTCGAGGTGCAGCTTCTCGAACCCCACCTTGAGCGCCATGACATCGCTCACCCCCGGCCGGAATCGCTCGTCCACGGACTCGACCCGGCGGCCAGACCACACCCCCATGCGCTCTCCTACGGACAGGATCAGGCCTGCCCAGTCGACGACGGAGATGTTCTCCCCCTGTCCGTAGCAGTACGTGTCTCCGGCCCGTCCGTTGCGGGCGACGGTGAGGTGGCCCCGCACCCCGTCGAGGACGTAGCAAAAGTCCCGCATCGGGTTCAGGTTGCCGAGCTCGACGTGCGGCCTCGTGAGCGCCTGGGTGATCACGGTACCCGTCAGATAGCGAGGGTTCTGCCTCGGTCCGTAGTTGTTGAACATCCTTGTGACCACGCCCGGCACGCCGTAGGCGTCGTGGTAGTTCATGGTCAGGAAGTCCGCCGCGACTTTCGACGTCGCGTAGATGCTCGTCGGGTTGATCGGCGAGCGCTCGTGAAACACGACGTGCCCATCGTCGTCGAAATCGTATTGGAACGACTCCCGGAGATTGCCGTATTCCTCGCTCGTTCCCGCCGTGTCGAACTTCTCGAGCTCGAGCCCGAGGTCGACCACCGATTGAAGGAGGTTCAACGTTCCCAGCGTATTCACCTCAAAGGTCTCGTACGGTCGTTGCCATGACTCGCCTACATGAGCTTGCGCGGCAAGATGAAATACGTACGGACGGTCGTGAGCGTCACGAAGGATCGACAGGGCCGACATCACGGAGTGCCGGTCCCGAAGATCGCCGAAGTGCACGGACACCCGATCACGAAGATGCGCGACGTTGCTGAGGCTGCCGCTCGATGTCGCCCGCACGAACGCGTGCACCCGCGCTCGGGCATCGACTAGCACCTCGGTGAGATGAGATCCCAGGAACCCATCCGCTCCCGTGACGAAGACCGTTCGGTCCTCGAACGCTGCGGCGAGCGCCTTGAGCGACAGGTCCTGCGACAGGGTTTGCATCAGGTCACCAACCGATCTCCGATCGAATGTGATCTCTCGCTACGCCCGCGACGAACTGCACGTTGCCGATCAAGTAGCGACGCCAGAGCCGAGCCGGCTCACTCGTGAGTCTGCCGAGCCACTCGAGACCCGCTCGCTGCATCCAGGCGGGAGGGCGGCGCTTCTCCCCGGAGAGGAAGTCGAACGCCGCCCCAACGCACAGCACGACCGGAGCGGCGCCAAGCGTCGCGAGACGCTCGGCGACGACGTCCTGCTTGGGAGTTCCGAGGCCGACCCACAGCAGGTCCGTTCCTTGCGCTCGGATGCGCGCCGCGGCCGCCTGAAGATCCTCGTCCGACGGCCACGCGAAAGGCGGCGACTCGGTCCCGGCGACAGCGAGGTCCGGGACGGCTCGCTCCAGCTCGACCCGGAGCCGGTCGGCCACGCCCGGGGCGCCGCCGAAGAAGAAATGGCGAACGCCCTTGCCCGCGCCCCATGCGGCGAGCAGCTCGAGCGAGTCCGATCCCGTGATCCGCTCCGTATGCAGTCCCACCAAGTGCAGGGCCCAGACGACGGACATGCCGTCGGCCAGGTTCAGGTCCCCGCGATTCATCAACCTGCGGTACTCGGCGTTCCCACGGGCGAGGACCGTCGGGTGCGCGGAAACGAAGTGCACGACGTGACCGTCGCCGCATCGCAGGTACTCCGACGTCAGACCGGTGACGCCGCCGGAGGGCATCGCGTCGATGCCCACGCCGTTTACTTGTACGCGAGACGCCGTCCGCCGATGCGGGGTGACGCAGCGCGCCCGCGTGTCGACGCTCAATACGAACCCCTCCCGGACAACACGGCTGGCAGCGTCTTCGCCAGGATGAACAGGTCGTACGCGGGGGACCAGTTCTCGATATAGAACAGGTCCAGCCGCACGTAGTCGTCGAACGAGGTATCGCTCCTGCCGCTCACCTGCCAGAGGCCGGTGATGCCCGGCCGAACCTCCAGGCGGTCGAGGTGCCACTCCTCGTACCGCGCAACCTCCGGTGGAAGCGGCGGACGCGGGCCAACGAGGCTCATATCGCCCTTGAGAACGTTCACGAGCTGGGGCAGCTCGTCGAGGCTCCATCGGCGGAGCCATCGTCCGACCGTGCTGACGCGGGGGTCGTCCCTCACCTTGAACAACGGTGCGGACGCCTCGTTTCGACTTCGAAGCCCGTCGCGCAGTTCGTCGGCGTTGGCGACCATCGTCCTGAACTTCAGGAGCGTGAAGGCCCCGAGGTGGCGACCGAGGCGAACCTGTCGGTACAACACCGGACCCCGAGAGTTCAGCCGGATGGCGCAAGCGATGACCGCGAACGCCGGTAGCGTCGCGAGCAGTACCAGCGACGAGCCGACCACGTCGAGCGTGCGCTTGACGACGGCCTGGAAGCCCGAGAGCCGCACCGGTCTCACGGACAGCGTCATCACGCCCCCAAGCGGCTGGGCCGAGATGCGGGTCGAATGGGTCCCGAGGAGGTTCGCGGACACGCGGAACTCCACACCTTCCAAACGGCTCGACCTGCCCACGCGACGCATCTGATCGGCGGACAGCGCGCTCGAGGCGACGAACACACAGTCGGCTCGCGTTTCCCTGATCGCCTCACGGAGGCGGTCGATCTCCCCGACGACCGGCAGTTCGCCACCCCCATTCGTGTCGCATCCCGTCGCGACGAACCCCAAGGGAGCGAATCCCAAGGAGTCGCCGCGGATCACATCGGCCAGATGCTCGGCCTCCTCGTTCGTGCCGACCACGAGGGTCCGGAATGTGAGCTTTCCCCGCGCCCTCTGTCCGGCGATCCAGTGATGCCACCAGCGACGGCCGGCGACGACGAGCGCGACCGACAAGGCCCACGACAGACCGATCCACATGCGTGGAAGCGACGATCGCAGCCAGAAGGAGGCGGTAGCGATCAACGTGATCCCGACGCTGATCCCCCAGATCAGGCGGCGAAACTCCTCCGCCGTTGCCAGCCGGAACGCGCTGTAGAGGTGAAGCCCTGCAAAGATCCCGATAACCACCAGAGGTGCGACGCCGATCAGCAGCGCGAGATCGACGCTCGGTGGCTGCGCCCCGAAGCGGACGAGATAGGCAACGACGAACGCGACGGCGATACCGAAACCGTCTGTGGCGACCATCCAGCACGCAAGTCGCCGGTACTGGTGTCGCGGATCTTCCTGCGGATCCTTCTCTTCGCCGCGAGGATCCGCGGGTGTGCCGGCAATGGAGAAGCCAACACGCGAAGTTGAAGTCGGCGCATGACTCAGCGGTCACTCCTCCTTGTCATGCGACTTGAGGAAGGTGGATGGAGCGTCGCTCTCTCTCGGCAAACGAGGACAGTAGCACGGGAACAACCCATTTCAATCAGCTATCCGGCTACCGCACCTCGGGGGAGTGCAGTGGGTCAAGCTCCCTACTGCGGATTGCCGCGCCCTCGACGATGCGGTGGAGCGGCCTTCATTCAGGAGAGAACCTCCACATCAGGCTCCGCGGACGAGGGTAGAGTCCTACGAACCAAGGGGAGGATGATCTCTTGCAGCGATATCCGACCCAGCTTGCCGTGTCGGACCTGCGCGAGATTCTCACCACGCTGCTCCGGCGGACCTGGAGCATCATCCTGATCACCGGGGTGTTCGTGGGTGCGGCCGTCGGCTTCGCGTCCACGAGGACGCCCACGTACGCCTCCACCACCAGGGTCCTGGTTCAGGCGCCGGCCGCCCTCCAGGCGCTGGGGAATGCGCCGCCTGGCGCCTCCGTCAGCCTGGAAACGGAGCGGGAGCTCGTCACGTCCACCGCAGTGGCGCAGATCGTGGCGGAGCAACTCGGATCGGGCGTCGACGCCGGGACCCTCCTCGACCACGTCTCGACCTCGGTGCCATCCAACACACAGGTCATCGAGATCACCTACACAGATCCCAGCCCCGAGACAGCCCAACGCGGAGCCCAGGCGTTCGCCGACGCGTACTTGGAATTCAAGACGCGGCGCGCGCTCGATGCGTTCACCAATGTGCGATCGGGGATTCAGCGTCAGATCCAGATCGTCCAGGAGCAGATGAGAGATGCACGCGCCGAGCTCGCGTCGGCGGACGAGGGATCGCCGGAGCAACTGCAGGCCCAGAGCGAGATCGACCTCCTGACGAGCGAGCTGGCCATCTACCGGAACCAGATCGGCACCCTCACCGTGTTCGACATCGATCCTGGAGAGGTGATCGATCGGGCCGAGCGGCCGACGTCGGCTGGCTATCCCGACCCGGTCCTCGACGCTCTGATTGCACTCGCCGTAGGCCTCGGGGTCGGGGTGGCGGTGGCACTGCTCCGAGAGCGGCTCAGCGATCGATTGCGGGGGAAGGGCGACCTCGAGGAGTGCATGAGCGCTCCCGTCCTCGCCGTCGTGCCAAGGGTCGTCGGATGGAGGCGGCGAAAGCGTGCCAAGCTCGTCTCCCTGGAAGCCCCGAGGCAGGCTGCGGCCGAGGCGTATCGAACACTCCGGACGAACCTGCAGTTCTTGGCGCGGAGCGCCGACGTGCGCGTCGTGTTGGTCACGAGCCCGGGGCTCGGCGAGGGCACGACCACGACGGTCGCCAATCTCGTCGTGACGCTGGCACAGACGGGGAAGCGAGTGATGGCGGTGTCGTGTGACCTGCGTCGCCCTCGCCTTCACAGCTTCTTCGGATTGGGAAACGCGGTCGGCCTGACGACCATCCTGTCCGGTGGCGCCTCGGTGGAGGATGCCGCCCAACGAGTGGCCGGGGTGACCGGCCTCCGAGTGATCGCGAGCGGTCCGGTCCAGTCGAACCCGGCCGAGATGCTGGCCTCCGAGAAGATGGGCGCCCTCGTGGCGCAGTTGCGGAACGTCGCGGACTTCGTCGTCATCGATACGCCGCCGCTGATTCCGGTCTCCGACGCGCTGGTCCTCGTCCCTTGGAGCGATGGCGTGCTCGTCGTCGCAGACGCCACCAGCACGACTTGGACGGCCGCGCTCGAGGGTCGGGAGCAGCTCGAGCAGGTGGAAGGCAAGGTTGTCGGGAGCGTCCTGAACAACTTCAACCCCGCCAGGGCGAGCCGATCGTCCGATCGCTACCGGGAGCATGGAGACTGGAGAGGCAACCCGAAGGTTCCGGCCCAGACCGACGACGGATCACCCTCCGACCAAGCCAGCATGTGGCGCTGACTGCGAGTCGATCTCGCGCTAGCGCCTGAGGGCGCTTTCGATCCGAGCTGTCCGGCGGCACGACGACCTTCACGGGCTCGAACCGGGAGATCGCGGCGGCCACCGCCGCCCACTCGCGCTGCGCCTGGTCCAGCCGGGCAACCGGCGCCCAGGGAGATCAGGAATCTCCTTCGTGAGAGGCAGGGACGACCCCCTGCGCGACAATGCCTCGGTGTCGTCCTCTTCTCGTTCGCGACACGCCCGCCACACTCGGCGCGCGGGATGACGCCAGCGTTGAAACGGGGTCGGAAGTGGTCTTGGATGAGACCGGAGTTGCCGATGAAGAAGCTCCGATGACCGAGAGCGACGTCGGAGACCAGGATCCTCAGGCGACCGACGATCGCCGCCACGTGGGGGTCTCGCGTGGCGCAGGCCGAGGGGTCGCGGCCCGAGAGGCTGTGCTGGACGCGGCCCGTCTGAGAGCGATCTGCCAGGCCGAGCCGCTGGCGATCGTCGCGATCGACCCGGAGGGTCGGGTCACGCTCTGGAGTCCCGGCGCGGAGCGCATGTTCGCCTGGACGCAAGAGGAGCTGCTCGGACACCCCCTTCCCGTCTCCCTGGAGGGTTCCGCCGAGGACTTCGAGCTGGTGCGGGAGGCGCTTGGATCCTCGAGACCGCTCGTCGGTCACGAGATCCTTCGACGTGCGGCCGACGGCAGTCACATCATCACGAGCGTGTCCACCGTTCCCCTGCACGACGCCGAGGGCGAGCTGATCGAGACGATCGCGGTGATCGAGGATCTGACCGACCGGCGGCGGACGCAGCAGCGGCTCCTCGAGAGCGAGGGGCGATTCCACACGTCGGTCGAGGACCTGCTCGACGCCTTCAGCATCTCCACGGCGATCCGCGACGACACCGGACGGATCGTCGACTTCCGGGTCGAGTTCGCGAAGGGAATGGCAAAGATCTCGGGGGAGGTGGGAGCCTCCGAGGTCGGCGCCACGCTGCTCGGGCTCCTGCGGGACTACGAGACGGACACGCTCTTCGAGGAGCTCTGCCGGGTGGTCGAGACCGGCTCGCCGCTCCCCTCGCGTCCCATCGTCCACACGGCCCCGGGGAGCGACGACGGGCCGTCTCGGCGCGCGTTCGAGGTGCGAGCGGCCAGGCTCGGCGACGGCGTCGTCGCGGCGTGGGAGGACGTCACCGAGCGAGTGGCGACGGAAACCGAGCTCGAGCGGCGCAACACCGAGCTCATGGTCGCGGGCGAGCTGGCCGAGCTCCTGCAGGCGGTCGAGTCGCCCGATGAGCTGTTCGGGCTCGCGGCGAGCTTCGGGGAGCGCCTGTTCCATGGCCTGTCCGGCGCGCTGTTCCTCCTCAACGAGTCGGGCAACCACGTGGAGGCGATGTCGTCATGGGGCGACGACGTCGCGGGCGAGCAGGTCTTCGATCCCCACGACTGCTGGGCGCTCCGCCGGGGGCGTCGGCACGGGAGCCTGAACGACGAGTCGGCCCCGCGTTGTCCGCACGTCGGGGAGGGACTGGAAGCGTTCCTGTGTGTGCCGCTCGTCGCACAGGGACAGGCGATCGGGGTGTTCCACCTCGTCGGCGGGGACCGGGGCGGGCCCTCGTCGCGGGTCCCCGTCGAGGCGCTCGCGGTGTCGGTCGCCGAGCACATCGGGCTCGCCCTGACCAACCTCCGCCTTCTCGAGTCCTTGCGGCACCGATCGATCCGCGATCCGCTCACGGGCTTGTTCAACCGGCGATACCTGGAGGAGACGCTCGAGCGCGAGATCAAGCGGGCCGAGCGCAGCGGCTCCCCGCTCTCCCTGATGATGCTCGACATCGACGATTTCAAGATGTTCAACGACACCCATGGACACACGCCGGGCGACGCGTTGATGCGAGAGCTGAGCGGGCTTCTGCAACGACACACGCGTGGCGGTGACGCGGCCTGCCGATTGGGAGGTGACGAGTTCCTCCTGCTGCTTCCCGAGACGTCGTTCGACGACGCGACGCGACGCGCCCAGGAGCTCCGCGAAGAGGTGGAGGGGTTCGAGATCGCCATCGGTGGGGAGGTCGTGAGCGTCACGGTCACCGTGGGGGTCGCGACGTTCCCCAACCACGCCGGCGACATGGCCTCCCTCGTCCGCGCCGCCGACGAGGCGATGTACGAAGGCGAAGCACGCGGGAGGCAACGCGGTCGGGAGAGGCGGCTCCCCTCCCGGGCGGCGCCTCATACGGGGTAGAGTCCTCACCATGATCTGGCTCCTGGTCTTCGGCGGCGTCCTCGCCGTCATCGCGGTCGTCACGCTGATCCGGCTGAAGTAGCGACGGGGCCGATGGCGCGCGAGCCAGGGGGCGCCACGCCCTCCGCCCTCGACGTTCGCCGCTGACGTGCCCGCCCCGAACCGCGTGACCCCCTTCGGCGAGATCGTCGCCATCGAGCAGCGCGGGCTGTTCATGGGCAACCGCGGAAGCATCCACCGCGATCGCGCCATCGTCCGGCCGTGGCAGGTCCGTCGATGGATCACGTGCGCGCTCGAGCACAAGGGGTGGGTCGCGCCGAGGTGGGAGCCCGGCCGGTGGACGCCGCTCTTCTTCTGGGACGAGGCCGTGGCGCTGGCCGCGGGGCATCGGCCGTGCGCCCTGTGCCGCCGCGGCGACTTCAACGCCTGGCTCGACGCGTGGGCGTCGGCGTTCGGCGACCGGCCGAGGGTCGACGCGATGGATCGCCGGCTCCACGCCGAGCGCCTCGACGGCAGGCGGCAGCGTCGTCACGCCATCGCATGGCCCGACCTGCCCGTCGGGGCCTTCGTCGCCGTCGACGAGAGTCCGGCGCTCGTGCTCGGCGATCGCCTCGTCCCGTGGTCACCGGCCGGCTACGGCGCGCCGGTCGACCGGCCCAGTGCCGGTGCCGGCGACGCGTCCGCGCTCACCCCGCCGCCCACCGTCGCGGTGCTGCGCCACGGCTACCGCCCGGTCATCCATCCCACCGCGCGATGACCCGGATCAGCAGTCGATAGCGGCGCGAAGGGCCTCACACGGCTCGAGTCGGCGCTGCGGCGAGAGCGCGCCCATACGGCGAACGAGCATGGCCTTGGGGAAGGCGAACACGTTGTCCATCGAGGCGACGCCGGCGGCCGGGAGGCCTTCCTCGGTCCCGACCGGGACCTCCGTTGGGATGCCCCGGACGGTCCGGGTCACGGGCGCGACGAGGATGGTGCGGAGCACCGGCACGGCCTCGTCCCGAGTCAGGACGAGGTACGGGCGCCCCGTCGAGTCCGGCGCCTCGCCCCACCAGATCTCGCCCCTGGCCGGCTCGCTCACCAGGGCTCTTCCTGGACCGACCGGATCGCGGCCCGCGTCGCCGCGGCGATCTCGTCGTCGTCCTGCGGGATCCGGCGGTAGCCCTCGGCGATCACCTCACCGATGCGTCCCCGCCGCTCCGCGTCGACCATCGCCTCGAGCGCCGTCCTGATCGCCTCCGCCTTGGTCTCGAACCTCCCCCGGGTCACGAGGTCCTCGAGCGACTCGGCGAGATGGTCTGGTATGCGTACCGCAATCTGTTCTGACATGCAAGAAGCATACCATTCATCCAACCTCCGGTCTGGCCAAGCGCAGAAGCTATGCGGCAGGACCGCGACCCTGAGCGATCACGCCCGCCTCCGGAAAGCGGACCACCCTGAGCCCCGGGTCGACCTCGACGGTCATTCCCTCGGCGAGCGTCCACATCGGGTCGGTATGCCCGAAGTCCATTCCGGTCACGATCGGAAGGTCCGACAGGCCGGCCTCCCCACGGATCACCGAGACGACGGCTCGGTCGTACGCCACGTGATCCACGACCGGCAGCTCGGCGCCGCCCGGCCTCCCGAACAGGAGCGCGACGAGGCGGGAAAGATCGCCCACGGCCGCGAGCGACCGGAGGAACCGTTCGAGAGCGTGCGGCGGCGGGGCCTCCTCGGAGGTCTCGATCGCCAGGACGGCTCCGTCGAGGTCGGGCCACCACTGCGTGCCGCGGAGCCAGTCCAGGACCTCCATGCAGCCGGCCACGAGCGGCCCGCGCGCCGTCCGACCCCCCAGCCAGCGCCACCCCGTGCTCGGCCGGAGCGCGCGCAGCCGCTCCTGATTGTCGGGATCGGCCCAGTCGAGGTGCTCGACGGTCCAGCCGTCATCGTTCTCCGGCCAGATCCGGTCGGGCTGCGGCTCGAACAGCGACGCGCGGACGCCGTCCTGCGTGTAGCGGTGCATCCCAGCGTTCTCCGCGAACCCGGCCATGATCGCCGGCCCGGAGAACGTGACCAGTCCCGCGCGCAGACACGCCATCTGCGTGACGGTCGTGTCCGAATACCCGATGAGCACCTTTGGGTTGGATCGGATCACGTCGAGCTCGAGGAACGACAGGATGCGCATCGAGTCGTCGCCGCCGATCGTCGACACGATGCCGGCGATCGAGGGGTCGGCGAACGCCGCCATGAGGTCCTCGGCGCGCGCCTGGGGGTTCGCGGCGAGCCACTCGGGGTCCGCCCGCGTGTTCGTCATCTCGACGACGTGCAGGCCGAAGGCATCCTCGAGCTGGCGGACGCCCGCCGCGTACCGATGCGGCATCGCGCCGGGACCACCCCACGAGAGCGTGACGGCGGCGACCGAGTCTCCGGCTCGAAGCGCGGTCGGACGGAGCAGGCGCGTCGAGTCGATCACGGCCGGAGCTTAGTGGGACCGTCCGTCCGTCCGGGCGCCATCCGGCGCGCTGCCGCGAGCGTAGTACCACGGCCCAAGCCTGCTGAGGGGGAAGAGCATGGCGCGCTCCGTTCGCATCCGGTCGTGGTTCGTGACGTCGGTCCTGGTCGCGAGCCTTGCTGTCACCGGTCAGGGAGTCTCGACCGCGCTCGCCCAGGTGTGCGACGGGGCGTGGAACGTCGTCTCCAGCCCGAACGCGGGCGGCGAGGTCGACAACGGCCTCTCGTCGCTCGCGGTCGTCGCGCCGAACGACGTCTGGGCGGTCGGGAACCGCGGGACCTACGGGGCGGCGCGCTCGACGCTCGCCGAGCACTGGAACGGCTCGAGCTGGAGCGTGACTCCCACGCCGAACGGGCCGAACGAGGTCAACTGGCTCCTGAACGCCGACGCCGTGGCGAGCAACAACGTGTGGGCGGTCGGCTACAGCGCCACGAACCCGCCGGAACAGGGCTTCCGCCGGACGTTGATCGAGCGCTGGAACGGCAGCTCCTGGTCCGTGATCCCGAGCCCGAACCCCACCCCGCCGCTCAGCGGTGGGCCCGTGAGCAACGAGCTCTACGGCGTCGCCGCGGTGTCCGCCAACGACGTGTGGGCGGTGGGCACGTCCGTCGACTTCGGGGCCGGCCAGACCCTGATCGTGCACTGGAACGGGACGGCGTGGTCGACCGTGACGTCGCCGAGCCCGGGCGAGTTCGGGTGGCTCCGGAGCGTCAGCGCCGTGGCTGCGAACGACGTCTGGGCGGTGGGAACGCACTACGTCAACGGCAGCCAGCTCACGCTGATCCTGCACTGGAACGGCTCGGCGTGGTCCGTCGTGTCCAGCCCGAACGACGGTCCCTTCACTCAGGAGCTGCTGAAGGTCCGCGCGGTCTCGGCCAACGACGTGTGGGCGGTCGGCTACCACCTCGCGGTGTTCGGGTTCAACCAGGTGTTCCAGACCACGATCCTGCACTGGAACGGCACGGCGTGGTCGGTCGTTCCGAGCCCCGACGTGAACCAGTTCAGCAACTACCTGTGGTCGGTGGACGGCACCTCGTCGACCGACGCGTGGGCCGTCGGCTTCTTCGATACCGGGTTCGAGCTGCAGACGATGACGCAGCACTGGGACGGGACGTCGTGGACGATCGTCTCGAGCCCGAACTCCAGCGACATCATCGACGAGCTCAGCGACGTGGCCGCGATCTCGCCGACCGAGACGTGGACGGTCGGACAGTCCTTCGGGTTCTTCACCTTCAACACGTTCACCATGCACCGGACCAGCTCGTGCACGTCACCCACCATGCACGTCTCGGCGGTCACGCCGAGGTTCAACGCGAGGCGCAACACGGTGCAGTCGACGGTGACGATCCTGGACGCCGCCAACGCCCCGGTCACCGGGGCCTCGGTGACGGTCGTCGTCACGAAGCCGGGTGGGTCGCAGACGACGCTGACCCGGGCGACCAACGCGCGGGGCTTGGCCTCGTTCTCGACGACGGCGACGGGATCCGGAACCTACACGTTCGCGGTGAGCGGGGTGATCAAGGCGGGGCTCACGTACGACTCGGCGGCGAACGTGGAAACGAGCGACAGCGTCGTCGTGCCGTAAGGGCGATCCGAGCGAGCCCCGGCGGCCGACCGGCCGCCCCCACGATCATCAGCCGACGCCCGCCCCCACCTCCTCCTCGATGTGCTGGGGAAGCGGGGGCACGAATCCGAGGAGCGGCGTGCGGGCGGCGGCGATGTCGATTCCCGTCACCAGGGGCACCGTCGCGTCCTGGGTGACGTCGATCGCCGACAGGTCCGAGGGAGATCCCTCGCAGCCGCCGGAGGCGACCAGCACGGTCTGACCGTCGAGCCAGCCCACCACTCCGTGACGGCGCCTCGGCGAGCGGGGTGGCGAGCTCGCCGCGGTGGAACAGCATCGCCCTGGAGTCCTCGCACGCCGCCCCGACGGTCATCGCGACCAGCTCCCCGTCTTCGGCCGGCTGCGGGAAGATCTCCGAGATCCGATCCCCGGCCTCCCCGTGCCACAGGCCCTGGTTGACCGTGGGGTCGGTGAGGTCGAGCGCGTGCAGGAGCGGCGCGTCGTCACGGTGCACGGCCCCGTACAGCAGCGTGGTCCCGTCGGCCGTGAAGCCGAGGGCCCCGAACGTGGTCTCCTCGACGGCGAACACGAGTCGCACCGGGTCCGCGCCGAGGTTGGACGAGAGCCAGATCTCCTGACGCTCGCCCGTGTCGATCACGAACGCGAGGGCGAGACCCGACGGGTGGTAGATCACGTTCAGGTAGTGGACGTCCGGGACCGGCGTGATGTCGTCGTGATGCTGCGTGCCCGGATAGATCTTGAGAAGGCGCGTCCCGTCGTCGGAGATGTAGACGACGGCCTTCCCGATCGGATGGCCCCACGACGACACCGGGCTCGTCGCGGACGACTCGGCGCGCAGCTGCTTTCCGCTGATCGACTGGATCTCGAGCCCGTTCAGGAGCGCCCGGTCCCCCCGCGGGTTCCACGTGAACGGCCCGGGGGCCGGCGCGGCAAAGAGGCAGGTCGCCTCTCCGGTGTCGGGGTCGAGGACCCACGCGTTCCCCTCGGCGACGAAGGCCACCGTGTGCGCCCCGGCCTCCCCCCCGGTGGGGCAGCCGGCGGGAAGTGGCTGCCCGTTCGCGAGCATCGTGGTCACGGTGGTCGCCGACGGCGAGGGGCTGCCGCTTGCCGACGCGCTCGTGGAAGGCGAGGGAGCCTCCGTCGATGCCCCGGTGCACGCTGCGAGCACCACGAGCGTCCCGGAGACGAGGAGTGCGGTCGTCGAACGCGCCCGACTCATCCGTCCGGCAGCCTACGCCTCCACGGCGCGTTTGGCGGAGTGCGCCCTAGACTGCCCCGGCATGTCTGCCACGAGTCGAAATGTCGCCGGGTTGGCGTTCGGGGTCGGCGTCCTGCTCGGATCCGCGGCCCTCGCGCGGCGACCTATCTCCGACGCCGAGACCCGCGTATTCCGGACGGCAAACGGGCTGCCGTCCGAGGCGTACCGCGCCGTCTGGGTGCCGATGCAGTACGGCACGTTCGGGACCGTGCCCTCGGTCGCCGCCCTCGCCCTGGTCCGCCGACGGCCCCGGCTCGCGCTGGCGATCGGCGCGGGCGGAACCGCGGCGTGGGTGCTGGCGAAGGCGATCAAACCGCTCGTGGGCCGCGGGCGCCCGGCGAGCGTGCTCGACCACGTCGAGCTCCGGGGAGGTGAGGAGGGCGACCTGGGCTTCCCCTCGGGGCACGCGGCGGTCTCGGCGGCCCTCACCGTGGTCATGTGGCCCCACGTGTCGAACCCATGGCGGGTGGGGCTGAAGGCGCTCTCGGCCTTCGTGCCCTTCGCGCGCATGTACGTGGGCGCACACCTCCCCCTGGACGTGGTCGGCGGTTCCGCGCTCGGTCTCGCGATCGGCAGCGCGGTGAACCTCGCGTTCCCCGCACGCCGGCCCGGCCGGCCGGTTTGACCGGGTTGCGCAAAAGGAATATGCCATGGGTTCCGTCCACGCGGCCCCCGACGCGAGGAGGTGATTCCCCAACGGGGCGACGAACTCGTGACCTTCGCCCGCACCTGAATCGGAGGGGGAGACTTCCATGCGACGACGAACACTCGTCATTGCCGTATCGCTCTGCGCCATCGTAGGTCTCACGCTCGCAGGCGCCCTCGTGCCGGCCGCCGGAAGGGACCTGCAGGCCTCGAACCGCTTCGCGCCGTCCGGCGCGGTATCGGTCAACCCGATCACGACACCGCTCGTCGGCGCGCGGAGCTCCGCCGCCGCGGCAAGGGCAGCGGCGGCCATCCAGTCGACGACGTCCGGCGGCTGCGTCGACCCGGGAGCCAACGTCCGCGTGAACCAGGAGTGCACGAACCAGAGCGCGCCAGGGTTCTTTGGACGCTCCCAGTCCCAGAACGAGACCGCGGTCGCCGTGAACCCGCTCAACCCGAAGAACGTGGTCGCGAGCCAGAACGACTACCGACGGGGCGACGGGACCTGCGGAACCGACTGGAGCAACGACGGCGGCAGGAAGTGGGGAAGCACGGTCGCGCCGATCGGCTTCACCGCGCCGGGCTTCACCGCGGCGCGCCACTACTGGGATGCGGGAGGGGACCCGTCGAGCGCGTTCGACAGCTCCGGCGAGGCCTACCTCATGTGCCTGGCGTTCAACCGCGGGGTCACCAGCGACCTCGGCGGCGACGGCAGCGGCATCTTCCTGTTCCGCTCGGGCGACGGCGGGGCGTCGTGGAGCTTCCCCGGCAGCCCGGTCGCGACCAGCGACGGAACCGGCGCTGACGGCATCGGCCTCCTCGACAAACCGTACATGGCGATCGACATCTCGGCGGCGAGCCCGTACCGCGATCGCATCTACGTGTCGTGGTCGAACTACAGCACGGATTTCTCCGCCGACCCGATCTACCTCGCCTACTCCGAGGACCACGGGGTCACCTGGCATCAGACCGGTGCGATCAGCGGGTTCTCGACGGATCTGTGTCCGATCAACTTCTCCGGGGCGACGTCGGGGACCTGCGACGCCAACCAGTTCTCGGACCCGTTCACGGCCCCGAACGGCGACGTCTACGTCGTGTTCCAGAACTTCAACAACTGCAACGGAGCGTTCGGCGACCCGTGCACCGGCGACCCGAACGACAACCACAACCAGATGCTCGTCGTGAAGTCGACGGACGGCGGCAACACGTTCGGCGATCCGGTCAAGGTGACCGACTTCTACGACCTGCCCGACTGCTTCACGTACACCGGGTTCGACTTCGGACGGGCGTGCGTCCCGACCGCGCCGCTCTCGGGCGTGAGCATCTTCCGGGCCACCAACTACCCGAGCGGCGCGGCGGTCTCGAACACGGAGATCGTCGTCGACTTCGGGAGCTACCTCAACCAGCACTCGAACCCCGTCCTGGGGAACTGCTCGCCCGCCGGACTCAGCGGCGACACGTTCCTGAACCTGTATGACGGCGTCGGTGAGGTCAACGGCTGCAACAACGACGTCGTGCGGAGCGTCTCGACCGACGGGGGTGCCACCTTCACGGGGACGAGCACGGACGTGAGCGAGCTGCCTTCCGTGAGCAGCGAAGGCCAGCAGCTCGCCGATCAGTGGTGGCAGTGGTCCGCGCTGACCCCGAGAGGAAAGGTCGCCACCGTCTACTACGACCGCAGGTTCGGCAACAACATGGCGACCGGATTCATGGACATCTCCCTCTTCAAGGGCTTCGGCACGCCCGTGCGGGTGACGAACGTGAGCTTCCCGTCGTCGAACGAGTTCCCCGACGTCAACGGAGCGTCGACGTTCATGGGCGACTACACGGGACTCGCCGTCGGATCCGACGGGATCGCGCATCCCGTGTGGACGGACGCCCGCAACCCGATCTTCACCTTCAGCACGGCTCCCGGCGACGACGCACGCACGCTCGTGCCTGCCGGATTCGGGAGCGACATCTACACGGCGGCGATCCGGACGTAGCGGTCCGAGACCACACCGCGAAACGGACGTGAGGGGCCGGGCAACCGGCCCCTCACCGTCTCGAACCGCCCGTCCGTGAGGGTCGGGGGAGGGCAAGGGTCGAGCTCGAAGCGAGCGCCGCCTCGAGCACCGGGTCGCGGCCGGCGAAGTAGTCCGAGGATGTGAAGGGCACGACGAGGTCGGGCTCGACGGCCGTCCGCGCGTCGTTCGGGCCGCCGATGCCGAAGTACCGGTCGGCGACCAGCGCGTTCAACCTCGAGTTGGGGAGGGTGACCGTGACCGGGTCGGCCCAGAAGTTGGGCGCGCCGCCGGTGGCCTCGCCGACGAACACGGCGTGCTCCGCCTGCCGCTCGAGCAGGACGGTCAGGCTCGCCCCGGCGGAGAAGGTCAGACGGCCGATCAGGACGACGAGCCGGCCGGGTCGGTCGAAATCGGGGCCGGCGAGGAACCGGAGCAGGTCCCGGTAGCCGCCCGCCTCGCCTCCCCCGTTGTTGCGGAGGTCGAGGACCACGCGATCCACCTCGCGTGCGCGCATGGCCGCCTCGATCGCGTCGACGAGCGTCGAGCTGCTCTCCCCGACCGAGTGATACGCCACGTAGAGCGCTCGCGTCGACCGAAGGTACGTGAGCCGGAACTCGTCCGCGAGGTCGCGGAGGAAGAGCAGGTCATCGCGCGCGGGCAGCGGGAGCTCCCAGCCGCCGACCCAGCGCGCGTACGTCTCGGCGTCGACCGCGTCGACCGTGGCCGTCCGCCGCACGCCATCGGCGGCCTCGACCTCGAGCTCCATGACGGCCGGATCGCCGGCGATGCCGAGGCCCGCCAGCACCTCGGCGCTGGTCAGGAACACCGTCCTGGCGGCGCGCAGGTTCGAGACGTTGTCGCGAGGCACGACCGGATCGAGCCGCTCGAGGACCTCGTCCAGGGGCACGCCGTCGACGGCCAGGATCCTCGAGCCGACCAGGTCCTCGTCGGGCGAGCGGGCCGCCGTGACGAACATGCCGTCGTCGAACTCCCACGCGCGGATCGGGAACCGCCGCACGGCCTCGGGGTTGTCGGGCGGCCACACCCCCATGTGCCCGTCGCGCCCGTCCGAGCTGACGAGCGCCACCAGGTGCATGATCCCGACCAGGACCTCGTCGTCGTCCAGCGTCGGCAGTGCGACGACGAGGTCGTCGACCGCCCGATGGAGCTCCTCGGGCGAGACCCCGTGATAGAGGTCCGGGTGAACGGCCTCCATCTGCTCGACGAGGTAGGCGATGTCTTCGGCCCAGCGTTCCTCCCGGGGAGATACCGACGCCGAGGGAGCATCGGCGTCGCGACCTCCCTGCGCGGTGCACGCGGTCGCGGCCAGCACCAGGGAGATCGCCAACCCGAGCGCTCGCCGCATCCTCAGGTCCTCCCACTCTTACGGATTCGTAGTATCTACCACGGATCCGTAAGACCGTGCGACCGCGTGCTACCGTGCGGCTCGATGACTCCACGGCGATCCGCTTCCGCACGCGTCGACGACACGGCCGGGTGGCGTCCACAGCCCGGGAAGCGGACCTCGATCCTGTTCGACGTCTACGTCCTGGGACAGCGCACGCGAGCACTGGTCACCGAGGCGATGCGCGACGCGGGGCTGCGGCCCGACGCCTACGCCGCCTACAGCGTGGTCTTCGAGGCGGGGTCGGTCACGCTTTCGGAGCTCGCGGCCGAGCTCGGGATCCCGGTGACGACGGCCGCCGACCACGTGCGCGCGATGACCGAGCGGCGCCACGTCCGCCGCAAGCCCCACCCGACCGACCAGCGAGCCACGCTCCTGACGCTCACTCCCGAGGGCCTGCGCGCGCACCGCCGCGCGGCGGCCTCGTTCGAGCGCGCGTACCAGGCGCTCCGCGCGGAGCTCGGGCCGCAGGAGGAAGAGCGCGTGCGCGAGATGCTCCGGCGCCTCGCGGACAGCGCGGAGCGGGCGCTCGACGCGCTCCCGGCGCGTCGAGCCGGCCGGGCCGGCTGATCGTCATGGCAAAGATCGCGATCGTCGGGGCCGGGAGCGTCGAGTTCACCCGGAACATCGTCGCGGACCTCTCGTCCTGGCCCGAGCTGCACGGCGCCTTCGAGATCGCGTTGCACGACATCGATCCCGAGCGCCTCGCGTACGCCGAGCGAGCGGCCCGGGCGATCGTCGAACGGACGGGCGCGGCGCACGCCGTGACCGCCCACCCCGAGC
>CAVOUQ010000042.1:0-37010 GCA_963699635.1 uncultured Actinomycetes bacterium
ACCCTGCGCCACGCTCAAAAGCTGACGGGCAAGGAGCTGATTTACGCCGCCATCGGCGGGACGCACCTTCTCAACGCCGGGCGGAGCGTTGGAAAAAGACGGCGGTGGATCTGAGGGAGATGGGGGTGCAGTATCTCGGCGTTTCGCACTGCACGGGCTTTGAAGCTGTCGGCTTACCTGGCGCAGGAGTTCGGTAAGAGGTTTCTTCCTGAATAACTCCGGCCCCAACTGGACGCTGCCGTTTCTAGAGGAATGATCAGGGGTTCGACGCGATTGTTTTAGTTTCCGGTGTGTTTACCGTCATCCGCAGCTCATGCCGGCATCGCGAAGATAAAAGGCACGGTACAGAACGTGATCACCGACAGTCCGTAGATACACCACGACAAAGCCCTGCCCTATATTACTGAAGCTTTGCAGCACCACCGCCGTGACCGCGATGCTGATAGCGCTGCCGCCTCGCCGGAAATGCCGCGCACGCCTGTTATCGTTGCCACCCGCGTCGGCAGAAGTCAATGCAGGCGTTATTGGCCGCCGGGGCGGTAATTCCCATGCCGATTCCCCGTATCACAAACAGAATGTATCCCCAACGACCGCGCTGCTCCGAGGTGTAATCCGGCACGCTTACGTCAGTGGCTCCAGCCCATCAGGACAGGCTCAGGAAAACGATGACGCCGGTACCCACCAGCATCGGCCATGCGGTATCCCCACCTCGGCAGGATCAGGCTGGTCACTATCGATGCGACCATCATTCCCATCGAGCGCGGCGTCAGGATGAAGCCGCTCCCTGCGTAGACTGATGCCGTAGACAGTTATCGCAAAAGCGGGAAAAAGACATGACTCCCAGGACCGCCACGCCGTAGAGTAGGTTAAAGACGTTAGCCGCCAGGAACGGTCTTCCTTCATGACCTGCAGGTCGATGATCGGGATTTTTGGTTCTGGTTTCTCGCGCCGGAAGAAACTATCCTGAGCACCGCCGCTGCCGCGAAAATAGACCACCACCACCCAGGACGCAGGTACGCTCCTATTGCCGACACTGGTTAGGGCGATAAGGAACGAGGAGAGCGAGGCGGTAAATAATCCGATACCGAGCAGGTCGAATGTCCCCCCTCCCTTTTTATGGGTTTTAAAAGCCATAAAAAGAATGCGGCGAGAATACGCTGCGCCGATCGGGATGTTCAGCCAGAACATCGAACGCCATCCGTAAGCTTCGACCAGCCAGCCGCCGATGTTCGGCCCTATGATGGTACCGACGGGGAAAATACTGGTGAAAAGTCCTATTGCTTGCGGCGCGAATTCGGGGAATGCGTCGCTGACGATGGAGGTGGCCAGCGGTAAAAGCTGCCGGCATGCCCGTCGCCTGTAAAAACGGGCCGCGTATGAGGATGCCGGATGTTGGGGCAGCGGCGCATATCAAAGAGCCGATGGTGAAAACGGCGATGGAAACCAGGTAAACCTTCTTGCCCCCGAAGATTTCCCCGCTTTGCCGCCCAGCGGCATGACCGCGGTGGCCGTGAGCTGGTTAATGCCCAGCACCCAGCCCGCCAGGATCAGCGAGGTATTAAAGTCTGTGGTGATATCATCGGAAAAGCCACGGCACGGTGGTGCCGCTTATGCTCGAAGGTTCGAACCGATCGCCGAGACCGTCTCCTGCACGTACGCCCCCACCTCCGGCGGCATGGACCAGGGATCGGCGTCGGCCTGGAGCTTAACGCCGGTCATCTCGTACTCGCCGGAGGCCTGCTCGAGCAGGACCGAGGTGCCATCGAGGCCCGCGGGGTCCAGCAGGATCTCGGTCATTGGCTTCCACCGGCCATCAGCTGCTGCTGCTCGACCTCGGCCGCGGCCCGAAGGACGTAGTCGGAAAGGGACAGGAGCTGGTTCACGACCCCCTCGGCGGTCTGGCGCCGGGTGACCATGGCCGCACGAAACTCCTCGGCCGCCGGCCCCTCGAAGGCGAGAGCGGTCGTCTGGGAGTCGATCCTTGCCGCCACCTCGGCCAGGGTCTCCGCCCGCATGCGGAGCATCGACGCCACCGAGCGCATCGCGGCAGGATCGCCAGGCACGTCGATCATCGTTGCACCGGCCCCCCCTCAACCCCGGCCGCCGGAGCATAGCGCGCATGGACGTCGCGATTCTCGGCGAATCGCGATCCACGCGCCGTGCACCCCGTGTCCCCGCTTTCGATCTCCACGCCGAGAGCCTAGATCGATGTGGGTGGGCCGCCGGTGTTGCTCGTCACGATGGCCGGCTGCGTTCCGGCACGAACGGGCGAGGTCCGCGGGCGGGCGTTCCAAGCCCGAGTTGCAGCCCGCGATCGGCTTGGGCATGATCGCCCCGAAGGGAGGGGGCGCTCCTGAGGGTCCGTCGCGCCGCGGGCGCTGCACGGCATGTCGTCCGATGGATCGTTCTCGGTTCGATCGTCGGCGCGCTGAGCCTTCCCGCCTGCTCGTCTGGCTCCGACGGCGCCGTGGGTACGTATGTGCACCCCGTCGAGGGAACGATCGAGCTTCACGCCGACGGGACGTGGAGCATCGAGCAGGAGTCCGGCAGCTCGGCAAACGGCACCTACGAGATCGAGGGCACCACGATCACGTTCTTCATCGACGAGGAACGCGTCGGCGAGGGCTCGATCGAAGGCGATCGGCTGACCGATCCGGACGGCAACGTCTACGAGAAGCAATGAAGGGAGGCCGTCGGTGTGTCGCCCGCCACCGGGGCGAGGTGGCCGGCGTCATGATGGATCGGTGACGGACGCGCCTGGACCGCTCGGGCCCCGGCACCCTAGGATGCCGCAGCGATCTGATCGAAAGGAGGGAAGATGGGACAGATCGGAATCACGGTAGAGGAGATGGAGGTCCTGGCGCAGGAGTTCGGGCGGCAGGCTGAGGCCGCCGCGACGCTGCGCAACACGATCTCTTCGAAGCTTGGCCAGACCAACTGGCTGGGTGGTGCCGCAGAGCGTTTTCGCAGCGAGTGGGATGGCACGTTCTCTCCCGGCCTCCAGAAGCTCGAGCAGGCTCTCCACGAGCTGGGCCGCGAGGTTGAGCAGCGCCGGCAGGCCTTCGTCCAGGCCGGCGGCTAGGTCTCCCGGTATACCTGCGCGCGGGTGCGTCGGGGAAAGGGGGCCGACGCACCCGCTCACGAAGGATCGACGTACCAATGATCGGCGACATGGATCAGCTTCGGTGAGCCACGCACCACGAGAAACCCGCGGCCGGGTGGATAGATCCGCTTCGCCTGGCGTGGCAGTCGCGCCCCGACGAGGTCGCCGTCGACGTCCATATCGGGAACCAGCAGCAGGCCGTTCTTGTCCTTCCGCAGCTCTCGGATCCAGCCGCTGAACACACGGTGGAGGGCGTGCGTTTCGCCGGCGGCCGCGACGTGGACCCCGGCGTCTCGGCCGCGTTTGACGACGCGCTCGAGGACCTGGGCGCCGGGCGTCTCGACGAGCTCGTCGGCGTCGTCCACGATCACGACGAGCGGACGAGCGGGGGACTCCGGCGACCGATCCAGCCTCTCGGCCAGATCCGTCGCCGAGCGGTCGCATTCCTCGACGCCTCGGGCGATCGACGTCCACAGGTCCAGGTCGGTTAGCGGCGAGCGGCGGGGAGCGAGCAGCACCATCTCGAGGTCCGGCGCGACGTCGCGCAGCGACGCACAGATCGTGGCGAGCGCCGTGGACCGACCGGACCGATACGGCCCGCTGACCAGGAAGTGACCGTCGGCGAGATCGATCTCCACGGCCTCGAGGTCCTCGTCGCCGAGACCGACCAGCGCTCGCATCGGCGCCGACGCGACACCGAGCTGGGATTGCGGGAACCTGAGCGGGAGCGTCCGGACCGGCGGGGCTCCCAGCGCCCCGAACCGCTCCCGCAGTGTCGATCCGATCCGATCGATCGCCGCCGATTGACCGCTTCCCGACGGATCCGCGTCGACCACGGCACACTGGAAGTCGAGCCCGTCCTCGACGAATCCCCGGCCCGGCGGAAGCGCGACACCTCGGTACGCCGCCGGGCGCAGTCCCAGCATCGCGTACTCGTTCTCGTCGGCCAGCATGAGCACCACGGTGCGAGGGATCAGCCCCGCGACGGCGCCGGGGACGGCACCCCGCCGATCGGCCGAGATCACGAAGTGAATGCCGAGCGGACGGCCGTCGCCGATCAGCCGTGGGAGCTCCTGAATCAGCTCGCCGACGTTGACGCGATCGAACGCCGCCACGAACCCCGCGTAGCTGTCCAGCAGGACCACGATCCGAGGGACCTTGGCCCCCTCCGGAACCCGGCGCCGATACTCGCCCAACGTCGCGACGCCTGCCTGCATGAACAGTTCCTTCCGTCGCGCGATGTGGCCCCGCACCATCCCGAACAGATGCTCGACGAGCTCCTGCTCCTCCCCGAGCACGACGCTGCCGCAATGCGGAAGCGCCTCGAGCATCTTGAGCCCTCGGGTGGCGAAGTCGAGTCCGTAGATGTTCACGTCCTCCGGAGAGCATTGCGTCGCAAGGGCTACCGCCGTCGTGCGCAGCAGAGTGGTCTTGCCGGCCCCGCTCGTGCCGTACACGAGGATGCTCCCGTCCTGCTCGAAATCCAGGCGATACGGGTCCTGCCGTTGGAGCGCCGGTTCGTCGATCAGGCCGATCGCGGCGACGCTCGCAGGATCCGAGTCCGGGCCGTGGGCGACGTCGACCTCGCCGAGCGGGAGCACCTCGGGGAGGGGGATCGTCCAGATCGTCGGCGTCTGCGGGAGCTTCGTTCGCGCGGCCGCCCCCCGGATGGCACCCACGATCCGTTCGAAGTCGGTGTCCTCCTCGGTGAGGTGCTGTCGCCCCCAGACGCTGCGGTGGACGTCTGCTGGCGCACCGAAGACGAAGTCGGAGACGACGATCTCGTTCGAGCTCGCGGTCGCCCGTGTCGTGCCGCCGACGAACGCCGACTGGAACTCGGCGAGTCGGGCACGCCCCGCCGCATCTCGGCCGGTGAGGACGAACGCCCGACCGGGAAGCTCGGGAGGGATGTTCGACGCGTTGGGGGCCTCGATGACGTCGCTGCTCTCGCCCGCATTCGTAGTGCGCAGCGCCAACCGCAGGTTCGTGTTGGCGCGAATCTTGCCCGTAACCACGCCGGCCGGGCTCTGCGTCGCGAGGATCATGTGAATCCCGAGGCTCCGGCCCCGTTGAGCCACGTCGACGACTCCGTCCACGAACTCCGGGATCTCGCGTGCTAGCGTCGCGAACTCGTCGACCAGCAAGACTAGGCTCGGGAGCGCCCGTTCGGGGTCGCGCACGGCCAGCTCCTGCACGCTCCGGGCGCCGGCGTCGCGCAGGACGGACTCCCGTCGCCGGACCTCCGCCTCGAGCGAGATCAAGGCCCGTCGCGAGAGATGCTCGTCGAGCTCGGTGACGTACCCGACCGTGTGCGGGAGCTGCGCGCAGTCCTTGAACGCGGCCCCGCCCTTGGCGTCGACGAGCAACCATGTCACCCGACTCGGCGGCAGGGCGATGGACAGCGACGCGACGAGGCTCTGCAGGAGCTCGCTCTTTCCCGACCCGGTCGTTCCCGCGATCAGGCCGTGCGGCCCGTCGCGCTCGAGGTCGATCACGAGCGGCCCGGCCGCGCTGACGCCGACCGTCGCCGCGAGCTGAGGTTTCGCCTCCGACCATCGCTCGAGGATCCGATCGGCAGTGAGATCCGTCACGCCGATCAGCTCCAGCAGGGAGACTCGCCGCGGGAGCCCGGCCTCCGCCGCGGAGGCGGTCGCGTCGCGAATCGGCGTGAGGGCGATGCCGACCCGATCGGCCGTGGTCGCATCGGCCGACTCCACGGCGACGCGCTCGAGTCGCGTCCCGGTCAGCGCATAGGTCACGGTCGCCTCGGCCGGGGTCGCGATCTCGACGAGGGCGCCCGCATGACCGGGAACGCTGGCACGCCGGGCGCCGAGCCAGATCGTGTACACCCCGTGCCGCGGGCCCTCGGACATGAGCTCGTCCACGATCGCGAGATCGGGAGCGACAGACTCGTCGAGCAGGAAGAGCACGCACGGGCGCCAGACCTGGCGCTCGCCGCCGAACGACTCGCGGGCCATCGGCTGCCGGTCGCGGATCAGCCCGATCAGCTGACCCGCAAGGGCTTCGGCCTCGCCGGCGTCGGCGGCCACGAGAGCCCGTCCCGTCGGGCTCGACTCAGGGCTGGCATGCGGCAACCACTTCACCCATTCCCAGTGCGCCCGCCGGTCCCTCGGAACGGCGACGGCCATCACGAGATCGCGAGGGCTGTGCAGGGTGGCCGCCTGTACCAGCAGCCATCGCGCCGGTCCCGCGAGCAGTTCCGGAGCCCCGACCATGCCGACCAGCCCGAGGGTCGTCATCTCGAAGGTCGCCGGCTCGCCGGGGACCGTCGCGTATCTCGAGAACGCCGCTTCGGCTTCCTCGCGGAGCGCCTCATTGCCACCGGAGGCGATGGCGACCGCGAGCTCGGACGGTTGGTCCGCGGTCCCCAGTCTCAGCTGGAGGAAGTCGCGGTCGTCGGCCCTCCGCTCCCACAGGTTGGAGCGGAGATGCATCGCACGATCGAAGACGTCCTCGGGGGCCGGCGCGCCCTGGACGCGCTCGGCCTGCTCCTGCTGCCACTGCGCGCTCAGGTCTGCCTCGACGGCGGCGATCTTGTCTCGGTACTTGGCCTCCTTCTCTCGGAACTTCACCCTGCCACTGCGACGGCTCTCCAGGGTCGATCCCACGGCCATCGCAGGCGAGAGCAGCATGAAGATGACCCCCAACCATAGGAACGGCGGAATCGCCTTGCCCTCCTCCTTGGTGAGCATGTAGATGATGATGAAGGCGGCCCCTCCGATGAGCGGCAACAGGGCGGCGATCATCGGCAGCCGCGGTTTCTCCGGATCCGGAGGGGGCGCCTCGAGCGAGAGCTTGGGCGGGTCGAACGAGCGGCCGATCCGCGGAGGCCGATTGAACGGGATGTGGCCGTCCTCCGCGATGGCCGCCTCGACGGTTCCCCCGCTGATGGTCCCGCGGGTCCCGGCGGGAACGGCGCTTCGACCGGTCGTCGTGATCGCGAACGAGGATCGGCCGGCCCTGATCACGTCCTCCGGCGCGATCGCGTGAGGGATCGAGACGGGGCGCCCGTTGACATGCGTCCCGTTTCGGCCCGGCGCCGCGACGATCGACGTGCCGGCGCCGCTCACGCGCAGGCGGACGTGGAGACCGGACAGGTACGGATCGTCGATCCGGACGTCGCATCCGGCGTCGCGACCGACGAGATGATCTCCGTCCGCGAGGCGGAACGTGCGACCGCTGGCCGGACCGGTGAGGATGACGAGCTCCGCGGCGGCCGGAGGCGCCATTCCGTCGAGACGGACCCCCATCCCCTCGATGGAGAAGGTCGTGTGTCCGGCCTTCACGAGCTCTCCCGGGCCGAGCGAACGCGACCCGGTGATCCGAACGTCGCCGACACGCGTTCCGTTGCTCGACCCGAGGTCGGAGACCTCCGCCGTCCCGGCGCCGATGCTCAACCGAAGATGGCGCGCCGACATCCAACGGTCGTCCAGCACGATGTCCGCATCGGCGCCTCGGCCGACGACATGCGATCCCGGACCGAGGTCGATGCGCCTCCCCATCGCGGGCCCCTCGCGAACCACCAACCGCACCACGCCCGCCGTCGAACCCTGGACCCCGGCGGTCGGCGCGTCGCGCAGACCGAGTCGCAGTTGATCGCCGGTTCGGATGCCGGTTGCGCTCCAAGGCTCTCCGGGCTCAAGCCAACGTCCGATTCGCGGCGAGTGCACGGCCCAGACCCGAGCATCGGCCGCGACCGGCAGGCGAAAGTGCTGCGTGAGAGCCTCGGCGATCCCGTGAACCGGGGTCTCGGGCGCGAGCTCGAGCACGACGTCGCCGGACGTATCGCCCGGGAGCTCGACTCGGAACCGAGCTCTCACGGCCGAGCGCTCTGCCGGGGGTCTACGAGTGTCGCCACAACCCGAACGTGGCGTCGCTCGTCACCGTACGACCGCCACAATCGCCGGGTCCTCACGAATGGACGCCGCGCGGTCTCCTCAGCCGGCACGCCCGGGAGCGTAGCGAGCAGGATGCCCCGGCGCCACTCCCGACCATCGCCGGAAGCGAGCCGTCATCGACGCTCGGCCTCCCACGTTCCCTCGGCCCGGTACATGCCGCAGTTGGCGGCGGCGACCGAGCTCTCAACCGTGAACGCAAAGGTGCCCGACGACGTCCCATCCGGAGCCAGGGTGCCTTCGAGAACCTCGGAGCTGCCCGAGTCGGTGGCGAGATCGAGGTGGAACGCGCCTCCCTCCGCGAGGTCCTCCGGCGGCATCTCGACGTTCTTCGTGTAGGTCAGCGTGCCGCATCTCGTCGACGTCAGCTCCGCCTCGATGTCCACCGCGACGATCCCCTCGTCGGTGACCGACAGGGAGATCGCCTTGCCCTGGGACGTCGTGCCCGACCATTCGCCGGCAAAGGAAACCGGCTCCGTCACCGATGGGGACTGCGTCGGCGAGGCGCTCGAGGACGGGCTCGTTCCCGTGGCTGGTGGTCCCTCATCACCCTCGTCGCCGCCCGACAGCAACACGAACACGAGGATCCCGACGACGACGAGGGCGGCGCCGATGCCGGCGCCCAGCAGCGCCCCCCTCTTCGATCCGGACCGCGGGCCGGGTGCGCTCGACGCCGAAGGCACCGAGCCGGCCGCGACCGGGATCGGCGGGGAAGCGGCGGGCATCGGCGGCGTCGAAACGGGGGGTGGGCTCTCGACGTCGTCCGGGGGAATGGGCGGCGCAGGTGTGGCGGGAACAATCGGGGCGGCGGCCGGCGGGATCGGAGGCGGCGTGGCCGCGACCGGGTCCGGCAGAACCGCAGGAAGGATCGGGGCGGCGGCCGGCGCGTGCGATGCGCCCTGGGTTGTCGAGGACGAGATGAGGACGTTGCCCACCCGAATCTCCTGCTCCCCTTCAAGGAGGGCCGACTCCACCCGCCGCCCGTTCACGAACGTCCCGTTCGTGGAGGTGAGATCTCGAAGCCGGAGACCCTCGGGGGCGCGCTCGACGACGGCGTGGCGACGGGAGACCTGCTCGTCTGCGAGGGGCAGCCCGCTCGCCGGATCGCGACCGACGACGAGCCCCTCCGACACCTCGATCCGACGGCCCGCCTCGAGCCCCGTGCGGATCGTCCAGATCGTCGACACGGCGCCTACTGGAACCCCACTCGGATGTCCTGGATGGTCGATCCGTCCCAGACGCGGAATACCGCGCTCTCGCCGGACAAGATCCCGCCCGCGACCTTGCAGTACCCAGGAAGCGTGGGGCGCACGGTCTGCCCGTCGATCTCGAGCAGCCGAACGACCACGTCGTCGAAGCCCGCCTCGGCGGCGGGCGTGCCCGGAACCGCCCCGGTGATGTACGTGGCTCCGTCCTCCCACTCGAGCGACGCACCGCTCCAGCCGATGGACTCGCCCTTGGTCAGGGTCGGGAGGAGCTCCTTGACGCGATCGACGCCGATTGCGAAGCCCTGGTTCTCCGCGACGTCCGCGATGGTCGACGCCGACGAGACGCCGACGACTCGGCCCGAGAGATTGACGAGTGGGCCTCCGGAGTTGCCGGCGTTGATCGCGGCGGTCGTCTGGATGATGTTCGGGTAAGCCGGGATGTCGAGACCTCCGAGCGCCTTTTCCTTCACGACTGCCACCGTCCCGTCCGACTGCTGGTACACGTGCCCTCGAGTGAAGGTGTCGGGGAAGCCGAGCGACGTGACCTTCGCGCCCTGCTCCAGATCGTCCTGCGAGCCCATCGGAATCGTCTTCAGCTCGGACGTGTCCTCCACTCGCAGGACGGCCAGGTCGTCGCAGGGCGCGACCGCGACGACCTCAGCCGACCGCAGGTCGGCCGGGTCGACGAGCCCGTCCTGGCCGGCGATCCCGACTCGAAACTCATCGGCGCCGTTGACGACGTGGCCGTTCGTGACGATGAGCCCCTGCTCGGCGTCGTAGACCCATCCGCTGCCCCATCCCGACTGCTGCCCCCCCACGTACGTCTGCACCAGGACGACGGATGGCCGAGCGGCCCGGACGATCTCTTCGAGGGAGGGTGCCGAGGGGCTCGGGGCGGGGGTGCTCTCGGGTGGCAGCACCCCGGTCGCGAACAGCGCGATCACCATCACCGCCAGACCGACGGCCGCGGCGGCCAGGATCGTCGAGCGGCGAACCGAGCGCTGGAGGATCCGGCGCTCAAGCGTCGCGGGGCCCGGGCTCGGGGCCGGGGCCTGCGACGAAGGTGGGGGAAGGGGCTCGAACTCCGATCGGGCCACGTAGATCGACGTGCCCCCGATCCGGATCTCCTCGCCGCCTCGAAGCGGAGTGGCCTCGGTGATCCGACGCCCGTCGACGTAGGTCCCGTTCGTCGACCCGAGGTCCGCGATCGCCACGGAGCCGTCCGGTCTGGTCTCGACGAACGCGTGGTTGCGCGAAGCGCGAACGTCATCGATCGGGACGTCGCAGTGCTCGTCGCGCCCGATGACGATCCGCGATCCCGTGATCTCCAGCCGCCGAGCCACGATCGACCCGGAGCGGACGATCAGCCACATGAGCGACCCTTCCGACCTCTACCGACTGCGCTCGAGCGCGAGCTTCGCATCTCCCCGGTCATCATGTCGGGAGTCCCGTAAGGGTTGCGACGAACTGCGAACCGCCGCATCCCAAGCCAGGCGGTGAGTACTGGGTATAGGTCCCCTCGATGCGCGTAGCGCGCCACACGCCACCACGCATCTCGGCCTCGGTAATCCGAACCATCAGATCCTGATAGTCGGAGATCTTCGGGGCGTCATCGCAGAGGGCGTATGCCCCTTCGGTCAGCCGTCCTTCGTAGCGAGGCGGGCCGGTCCACTCCAGCCTGCCGACAGGCGCCGACGTGAAGTACTTGAATCGCATCGTCACATCGCACGGCCCCGATGCACACGTCGGCTGGAAGTTGAAGGTCCTCGTCTCGTGCGCGCCCGCCACGATGCCGCTCGAGTCCGTCCAGCCGTAGGCGCTGCGATAGGTGATGTCGATCGACCAGTCTCCTTGGAGCCGAGCCTGCCACAGCGGCGGGTCCGCCGTCGTGGCGGTCACAGTGCGCGACTCACTCTCCCCCCCGTTTCCGACGGCGACGATGCTCCACGAGTAGGTCTCTCCCGAGGTCAGCCGAAAGATCGTGATGCTTCGTGCATTGGGCGAGAGGGTCTTCGTCCCCCCCTTTCCGCGAATGCGGAAGAGCGAGATATCCGACGCCGCGTCCGACGGGGAATGTCCACGTCAGTTCAACCGATGTTCTCGTCTCATTACGAGCGGCGAGCTAGTGACCGGCTCCGGTGGAAGCGGCGCGGGAGTGACGGACTCACTCGGCGACGAGCTTGGATGAGAGTTCGTGGAGTCCCCATCCGATGAGAAGGCCCCGGTCTTGATGGCCCATGAGGAAAGCAGCAACAGGGCGGTGACCAGCGCCCCGACCACCATTGCCGGCCTGCTCTTCCAGCGAGGCGCCGGTGGAGCCGGGGGGATCGGATCGAGATCGGCCACGGTCGGCCCCGTGGGCGCGCCCGCGACCGGCGTCAGGTCGGCGGACAGTCTCGCCTGCTCCGCGCTCCACCACCGTTTCGCCCGCGCACCAGAGCTCTCCGAGACCGTCTTCCCGGCGGCGTCGGATCCGACCTCGGCGACCGTCGCCGCGGCGCCCACGAGCCCCGTCTCGGCCTCGGGCACCGTCGGAGGCGATCCGAGTGATCCGGCGACGTCTGGGCCGCCCGGGTACCGTGGCGGCCTCCATGCCCGCGTCTTCGAGTGCCGTTCCGGCGGGTCCCGATGGCACGGGACCTTCGGTCTCGAGGATCGTCGAGGGAAGACCGGCCGGCGACTCGCTCACCGTCGGCGCGGTCTCGACGGGAGCCTGGGCTTGGGGGACCTGGAGAGCCTGGTCGACGTCGCGCACGAGCTCGGAACAGCTCGCGTAGCGATCGCGCTTGTCCTTGGCCATGGCGCGAGCGATCACGGCATCGAGCGCGGCGAAGCTCCGGCGGATGCTGCTCGGCCGGGGCGGCGGCTGCTCGAGGTGCGCGAACATCAGCGACCCCTCGGAGTCGCGCGGGAACGGCCGCACGCCGGTCAGCATCTCGAAGACGACGCAACCGAGCGCGTAGACGTCGGTCCTCGCGTCGACGTCCTCTCCCTTGAACTGCTCGGGCGCCATGTAGTCGCGGGTGCCCAGCGCGAACCCGGGCACCGTCAGGGCTCGATCCGACGCGAGATCCTTGGAGATCCCGAAGTCGCATAGGAAGGCGTGGCCTTCGCCGTCGGGGTCATCGGCCGAGGTCAACAGGACGTTGCCCGGCTTGACGTCTCGATGCACGAGACCAGCCGCGTGCGCAGCGTCGAGCGCACCGGCCACCTGTGCGAGGATCGCGAGCGAACGGTCGGGCGGGAAGGCGCCGTCGCGTTCGATCAGCGTGCCGAGATCGGTCCCACGCACGTATCGCATCACCAGGTACAGCACGTCCCCATCCTCGCCGGCGTCCCAGACGGGAACGATCGACGGGTGCTCGAGAGTCCCCGCAGCCCGCGACTCCTCGAGGAATCGGGCTCGCTGACCGTTCCGAGGCGAACAGCCGAGGATGCAGCACCTTGAGCGCCACCGGACGGCCGGTTCGCGTGTGCTGGCTCGGTAGACGATCCCCATCGCCCCTTCGGCCACGACGCCCTGGACGACGTAGGCGCCGATGGTCGAGCCGATCCGGACGTCCGCGCTCCGACTCGCGCCGGCTCCGGCGGACGAGACGCGAGCGCGCGTGTCGCCGAGCCGCAGCGCCTCGGATCCGACCAGCCGGACGGGCGAACCGATTCGCGATTCGTCCACGTACGTTCCGTTCGCGGATCCGAGATCCTGAAGGGTCACGGCTCCATCGGCCGCCACGGTGACGTACGCGTGTCGCCGCGACACCTTGGGATCGGCCAGGACGATGTCGCACGCGGGGTCTCGACCGATCAACAGGCCTCCGGGGAGCAGCTCGACCGGCGTCCCCCGACTGCCGTCACCTTCGAACCGAAGAAACATCAGCCAACCTCGCACATCTCGGCGATGCGACAGTGCACGCCCTGGCACCGGTTGCGCGTTGTCCGAGGGCATCGCGTCGTCATCGCGGCGGATTCTCCTTCGACGCTAGTCACTTGCACAAGTTCAGGCGGCCAGCGTGGCGGCCTGGGCGGCGACCGCGTTCTCGAGGTACTCGCGAACGACCTTGATCGCGGTCCGGTCGATCTCCAGGAGCTCATCGAGGAGATCCTGGACGCCCTGCTCCCCCCACAGCTCCGAGTGGAAGCGATGGTGGGTGATCTCGGTCGCCATCAGGAATCGCGCCTGCGAGGGCGAGTACCCCCGGGTGATCCAATCGGTCCGCTCCATCGATTCCTCCTTCTGCCAGCCCACCGACCTTCGTGGACAGCAGGCTGCGCCCCCCGGCCTAACAACAGCCAAAGGGCGCCTGAAGGAGCGGCCTGTCTGCGCTTCAGGCGGTGGCACCGGGTGATCCCCGAGGAAGGAGCGAGTGGAGCTCCGCGGCGATCGCGGCCGCCGACGAGGGCCGGAGCGTGGCCCTCATGACCTGGGCGTTCGATGCTGGGAAGGGGAACGCGAGCTGCCAGAGGCCCTGGTCTCCGAAATCGATCCAGGCAAGATCGCCGCCACGGAAGGTGCCTCGGCCGTGTAGGAGGCGAACGATCGACGTCGACCGATAGGACCCCCGGAGGCGCCGAAGGACCTTCGAGACCGTGAGGGCTCCGGCCCCGGTGGTCTCCAACGTGGTCTCGCGAAGGGCGGCGAGATCGGCCACGTCGACCGTAAAACATGCCCCCTTGCGCCTCCGGCCGGGCCACGAGCGACGTGAGGGCGATCAATCGTGCGAGCAGCTCGGCCGCAGGGAAGGGCGTAAGGCGCACCACACCGGGAACCAGCTCTTGCTGCTCGACGGCGACATCCGGGCGAGCCAGGTAGACGCGAACCTCGGCGCCCTCAACGGATTCGCGATGGGCACGGGCGAACAACTCCGGCTCGATGGCCGCGCGGAAGAGCGCTCGGAAGGAATCGTCGAGCGCAACGCGGCCCTCGGCGTCGACCGAAACGAGCCCCCGAGAGACCAGCGAACGACGGGCGGCGCCGACGATCGCGTCTCCATCCGGTGACTCGGGCAACGTCGGCGCGATCGATCCCGCTCCCGGGAAGCGAGGCCTGCCCACGAGCAAGGCCAGGGCCGTCAGCTCTTCGATCGTGCAGTCGACGGATCCCGCCCCGACGACCGTCACCGGTGCTCGTCCAACGTGTCCGACCAGCCATGGCGGGCGGTCTCCCACGGATCGCCAGCGACGGCCGCGTCGTCGCCGTCGGCCAGCGACAAATGCACCTCGCCCCGAGCGTAGCGATCGAACGGCGACGTCGCTCCCTCGATGCTCGCACCCACGGCGCCCGCCGGACGAGGTCGAATCCGGATCCCCTGGAGCAGCTCGATGACCGACGATTCGTCCTCTTCCGTCGGCGGCAAGGTCGCCGTGAGCACGTACCCCCAGTGGTCGACGATGCAGTACGCCTGGACCTGGCGGACTTCATCGCCATTGGGCACGTTCCATCGGAACCGCCGGATCATGCCCGGCCGCCCGCCGAAGAGCTCCACCGGTTCGAGCGAGGTTTGCCGGTAGGTCGGGAGCTGTCGCTCGAGCGCTTCTTCGTATCGCTGCACGTAGGTCTCGAGCACGACCGCGGGCGGGAGGGGCTCGCCGGACGCCGCCACGTGCGTCCCGGCCTCGCGAGACAGGAGCTCGATGGATTCCCTGGCCATCCAGCCTGGTGGCATCTCCGCCGTGAGCAGGGCCTCGAACCGGTACCGGGGCCCGCCCTGATTGACCAGATCGCTCATCGCGGCATCATGGCGCAGCAAGCCCGGACCTGCTCATGCCTGCGTCCGTCGACGTCTAGAAAGTCCAGTCGCTGAAATTCGGGGTCGCCCAATCACCCGTGTGTGGCTGGAAGTAAGGCGGCAGGTTGTTCACGTTGTTGAGGACGTCGGGCCACGGGAACGGATCGGGAAGGGTCAAGTCGCGGATATCGGGCAACGGATCCCCCGAGATGATCGCCGTGTTGCCCCCCGGTGGTACGGGGGCCCCCGGATCGACGATGACGGCACCCGTGTCGATACCAGGGAAGGTCAGAAGCGTAGGGCTGCCCCCGGGAGGGATGGACGATCCCGCATCGCTGATGACAACACCAGGATCGAGGCCGGGAAACGTCAGGACGGAGGGCTGAGAAGCGCTGGGGTCGCTCGTCGGCGGATCGAACACGATGACCTCGGGGTCGGGAGGCTGGCCTCCGATCACGACCGTATTCCCCGAGGCGTCCTCGTACAGCGTCTGGTAGGTGCTCGAGCCGCTCCTGATACCCGATGACTCGACCGTGGTCTCGATCGACGAGACTTGACCGAGCACCGCGGGGCCGTTCCAGCAGTCGAGGCAGCCGATTGGGGAGAATCCGCCGCCCGGCTCGAGCTGCGGATCGGCAGCCGAGCCTCCGACCAGGAACAGCCCAGCCGCGATGACCTCCGGCCCAAACATCGCCTCGGCAACCGCCGAAAGCGACGGATTTTCGCCGTACTCGGCGATGCCGGCCCGCCAGATCAGGGTCGAGGAATCTGCCAGGCACTCCACCGACAGCTGCCGGAGCTGCACGGCAACGGCGCCCACCGCGTGCTCGACGGTCGCGGCCACGTCCGGAGGCATGCACCAGGGCGCCGCGTCGGCCGACAACTGGGTCGCGACGAGCTCCCACTCGGTCGACGTCTCCTGAAGCACGCCGGCCGTGTCCTCGAGTCCGGTCGGGTCGAGGAGAATCCACGTCATGCTTCACCTCCGGCGGTCAGCTGCTGCTCCTCGACCCCGGCGGCCGAGCGTATGATCTCGTCCGCGACCGCGTTGAGCTGCGAAGTAACGCCGCTTGCCGATTGCTCCCTCGCGAGCATCGCGACTCGGAACTCCGAGGCGGCGGGGCCGTCGAACTCGAGAGCCTCCATCTGATCCCGCAGCCGGGCCGACAGCTCGACGAGCGCCTCGGCGCGCATCCGAAGCGTCGAAGCGGCGGCTCGCATCGCGGCAGGGTTCCCCGCGTTACCTGTCATCGACGGTCACCCTTGTTCGACCAGTTCGTCATCGTGATCCTCTCCATTCAGGTCTGACGAACGAGAGCCTGCCCCCGCGTCCTTCTCGAGAGCTAAAGATCCACTCAAGGGGCCGCCGCGCTGCGGCAACAGGTCTCCGAGAACGGATTCTGCCAGGCATGTTGGCGTGGGAGCCACACCCGATCGAGCCCTCGGTCCGCGGGAAGGGGCACGACGTTCGTCGACTGGCGCGAGGGATTGATGAACGTGGGAGGGACGTAGCTGGTCCCCGTGTCAGACGCGGCGGCCAAGACTCCGGGGATTAGAGCCGCGAACCCTGCAACGCGCAACACTCCGGACCTGCGCCAGGTACGCGGGTCGGTCGAATGCCAGATGAGGCCCCCTCTCGGGAAGATGCTAGGCCGCCTCTCGCACCGTGCACGAATACCTCGGGCGACGGAAGAACGGGTGGAAGCGTTTCCTCCACTAGCGCGCCGGGAGGGAGTCGAACCCCCAACCTTCTGATCCGTAGTCAGATGCTCTATCCATTGAGCTACCGGCGCCGGCCCCCCAGCATACCGAGTCGTCTTCCCTGACTCGACCCCCGCCGTTCAGGTCACCGTGACCTGGATCGCGTGCCAGCCGGTCGCGCCGTTCGGGAACGGCGGGACGCGCTCGGACGGCTGCGTCGCGCCCGTCCCGTCGGTCGCGCGGACCTCGAGCCGGTGCGAGCCCGGGGTCGCGTCCCACCGGACCACCCACTGCCGCCAGGTGTCGATCGTGTCGACGGCCGAGAGCTCGCCCTCGATCCACGGCCCCTCGTCCACGCGGAGCTCGACGAGCTCGATGCCTCGATGCTGCGCCCACGCGACCCCGGCGACCGGGACGGTTCCGGCTCGGAGGTCGGCGCCCGCGCGTGGCGTGTCGATGCGCGACATCGTCTTGACCGGCGCGCGCTTGGCCCACCCGCGCTCGATCCAGTACGGGTCGAAGGCGTCGAACGTCGTGAGCTCGAGGTCGACGATCCACTTCGTCGCCGAGACGTACCCGTACAGGCCCGGCACGATCATCCGGACGGGAAACCCGTGTGCGATCGGCAGCGGCTCGCCGTTCATCGAGACCGCGAGCATCGCATCGCGGCCGTCCATCGCGACCGCGGTCGGCGTTCCCACCGTGAACCCGTCGACCGAGCGCCCCACGATCTGGTCGGCCCCAGGCTGCACGCCCGCCTCATCGAGCAGGTCCTTGAGCGGGGCGCCGATCCATCGCGCGTTGCCGATGTACCCGCCGCCGACGGGATTCGAGACGCAGCAGAGCGTGATGTCGCGCTCGATGAGCGGACGGGCGAGGAGCTGCGCGTAGTCGAGCGTGATCTCCCGATCGACCATGCCGTGCACGCGAAGCCCCCAGTCCTCGGCGAGGACCGCGGGGACGAGCAGCGCGGTGTCGACGCGGTAGAAGCGTTCGTTCGGCGTTCGGAACGGGCTCAGGCCGGCGACGTGGAGATCGGTGCCTGACACCGCGGTCGCCGGGCTCGCCGGCGCCGGGATCCGGACCTCGGCGCGCGAGGCGTCGGCGCGGAACCGTCGCGCGAACAGGTTGCCCGCTCCACCCGCGACCGCGGCGACGGCGACCCCCGCCGCACCCGCCAGGAGGAACCGGCGGCGGTCGAACGCGCGCGGGACGTCCTCGTCCGGCTCGGGCTCGACCAGCCGGGGAGTCCGCGACGCCGCCCGCAGGAGCAGCGCCAGCGTGGCGGCCGCGGCGAGCGTCCCGACGATCGCCGGCAGGGCGTCCGAGGCCGTGCTCCCAGGCCGCGACAGCGCGGCGGCGACCCCGATCGCCCCGAACAGCGCGACGCCGGCGAACCCGACCCAGGGGCGTCGCAGCGCCGCGACGCCGAGCGCCATCGCCGCGACCGCCAGCACGACGCCGATCCCGATCAGCAGGACGGTCTTGTCGTTCGAGCCGAACGTGCGGATCGCCCAGCTCTTCAGCCACTCGGGTGTGGCGTCGATCGCGGCCTGGCCGACCGCGACGATCGGCGAGGCGTCCGGGTTGACGAGCCCCGCCACGAGCTGCGCGACGCCGATCCCGACGCCGAGCGTGACGAGCCCGAGCACGATCCCCATGCCGGGGGTTCGTCGGGGAGGGGCCGTCGGATTCGCCGAGGCGCGCACGTCCGGGGTGGTCGTCGTCATGTGGACACGCGCGCCACGAACTCGAGGACCGAGGGCTCGGCCGGGTCGACCCGGTGACCGCCCTCGACGATCGCCAGCTCGGCCCCCGGGATCGCCTCGGCGACGAGCTCGCTCACGCGGCGAAACGGCGGCGGCGAGTCGGCGCCGGCGACGACCAGCGTGGGCACGGCGATCGAGCCGAGGTCGGCGAGCTCGACGTCCAGGCGGTCGCCGTCGAGCTCGGCCAGGATCGAGGGGCCGTCCCGGGTGATCGAGATCCGAAGGTCGCGCGGGAGCCCGCGCCACCCTCGTGGGCCGAGGACCTCGCCGATGAACGCCTCGCCGACGCGGTCGATCCCCTCGGCCGCCGCCGCCCGGACCCGCTCACGAAGCCGCGCCTCCCACGCGACGGCCTCGGGCACGAGGCTCAGCACCGCGGGCTCGAGCAGGACGAGCGCCCGGAGCAACCCCGGATGCCGCAGCGCGAGGTCGATCGCGATCTCGCCGCCGTAGCTCCGGCCGATCACGGCGGCCGGCGACGCGTCGAGGAGCTCGAGCAACGCCGCGGCGTCCTCGGCATGCTCGCGCACCGAAGCGTCACCGGCGCGCTCGCTGTTCCCGCATCCGCGGCGGTCGTACGCGATCACGCGACCGAGCGGCTCGAGCCGCTCCACCCCGCGGCCCCACCCGAGCGCCGAGCCGCCCGTCCCGTGGATCAGCAGGATGGGCTGGCCCCCGCCCCGCTCGGTCACCGAGAGCCGAACGCCGCGGACGTTTCGGTCCGTCGCCTCGGCCTTCATTCGTCCGGAGAGGGCGCGGCTCCCGCGAAGACCGCGACCCCGAGCTGTTGCAGGAGCCCGAGGTCGTCGCGATGGTTCCAGAGCTCCTCGGAGAACCGCAGGACGACGCGCGCGTTGTCCTCGACGGTCATCGCTCGGCCCGCCAGTCGCGGAACGCGCCGAGCAGCGTGCGTCGCAGCTCGGGCGGCACCTGCTCCTCGGTGAGCGAGCCGGTCAGCCGGATCGTCTCGCGCACCTGGCCGAGGTAGTTCGTGCAGCCGTCACAGCCCGCGACGTGCTCCTCGAACCGCGCCCGATCGGCCGGAGACAGGGCGTCCTCCAGGTAGGCGGTCACGATCTCGACCACCTCGCGGCATGTGATCAGCGGCTCGCTCATGACGCCTGCGCTCCCTCGAGGTATGCGTCCACCGCGCTGCGCACCTTCGATCGCGCACGATGCAGCAGGACCCGCTGATTGGTCTCCGAGATCTCGAGGGCGTTACGCACCTCCTCGGAGGTCCAGCCGAGCGCGTCGCGCAGTCGGATGACCTCGGCCTGCATCGGCGGGAGCGCCGCGACGGCCTCGCCGATCACCCGCAGGGTCTCGGCGCCGAGCAGCCGGTCCTCGGGAACGCCGCGCCAGTCGTTCGGCAGCGTCGACCAGTGCGAGGGCCACTCGCCGCCAGGACCCTGGAACCAGGAATCCTCCACCGCCGGTTCGCCGAGGTCGTCGCCCGCCAGGGCGGAGAAGGGGACGCTTCGCCCCTCACGCCGCCCGCGCGTCTTCGCGATGTTCACGAGGATCCGGTACATCCACGTGCGAAGCGACGAGCGGCCCTCGAAGCGATCGAGCCCCTGGAGGATGCCGAGCCACGCCTCCTGCACGACTTCCTCGGCGACCGCGCGCGACGACACGTACATCCGGGCGATCCGCAGCATCGGGCCCATGTGTCGCTCGACGAGCACCATGAAGGCCTCCTCGTCGCCGGCCCGAAGCCGCTCGACGAACGCGAGATCCTCGGGGGAGGCGACGAGCTCGATCTCGCTCACGGCGCATCAGCTTAGCGACCTCGCTCGCAGAGACGGCCGGATCAGCTCCCGAGCGGCTCCCACACGAGCTCCGAGACGTCGACGACGACCTCGAACCCTCCGTCGCGCTCGCGCACCTCTCCCGCGATCGCGCACAGCCGGTCGTTCAACCATCGGTAGCGCTCGTCCTCCGCCACGTGCGTCACGCTGCCGACCAGCTCGCGCATCCCGCCGTCCCCGACGCGGGCGTAGCCGGAGAGGGAGAACAGGACGGCGGCGCCGTCGTCGGTCTCGAGGACGCCGTGAAAGTCCGGGGTGAGCGTGCCGTCCGTCCGAAGGCGCGGGAAGTTCGCGGCGCGGAACCGCGCCGAGAGGCGCCCCTCGGTGCGCCCCTCGGCGATCAGGAACATCCGCCCCTCGGTTCCGGTGCCGCCGTCCAGCCGGACGCTCCAGCTCTCCGGGGTCGTCCAGGTGGCCCGGTACAGCGGCTCCAGTCGCATGATGTCCTCAGCTCGCGGCCAGGCCGGCGGCGGTCGTGGGGAGCTCGCCCCACGAGCCGATCGGCGAGAGCGAGCCGTCACCGCCGACCGCCCAGCCGACGATGCGGCCGGCGTCGGCGTCGATCGCGTAGAGGAAGGCCCCATCGGGCGTGAGGTCCTCGTCGCGAAGGCCGGGGCGACCGTCCTCGGTGATGCCGGCCGTCGCATCCTCGAGCGTGAGGGTGCCGTCGGCTGCGATGGCGTACCGAGAGACCGCGCCGTCGGCGAAGTTCGTCGTGAACGCGAAGCGGTCGTCGGGCGTGATCACGGCCCAGCAGATCTCGCTGCGGCCGTTGCCGACCGAGGCCGTGACCGCCGTGACCTCGCCGCCCGCGAGCCGGTAGGAAGAGGCGGCCGCGGCGCCCTTCTCGGCACGGAAGGCCTCCGTGACGACCAGGGTGCCGGTGCTCGAGATCGCGAACCCGTATGGCGTGGGACCCGAGGAGCGCGAAGGACCGGCCCTGGCCGAGGATGCCGTCGGCGCCCACCGCGAACGTCTCGATGGCATCGGTCCCACGCTCCGTGACGACGATCGTCGAACCGTCCGGCGAGAAGCTCACCTGCGCCGGGTCGGCCCCGGCGGGGAGCTGCCGCTCGGAGCCCGGGATCGGGGCGAGGCCGCCGTCGGTCAGGCGGAAGCCGACGAGGCTCGGCCCGCCGGTGTTCAGGACCTCGACGAGCCCGCCGCGCTCCGCGACGCTCTTGGGTGCGGGCCCGGCGGACACGGTCGCGACGAGCTCGAGCCCGGATGCCGAGCTCGCGAACACCGAGAGGTCGCCGCTCGCGGCGTTCGTCACCAGGAGGTGCCGACCGTCGCCGGTCCGCACGACCGAGCCCTGCGACGTGAGGTGTGGAACCGCGTCGCCCTTGCCGCCGGTCGCAAACGATCCCCGCTCCGTGAGGCTCCCGTCCGCCGCCCTCGCGAACGCGACCACCCGGTTGTCGGGCTCGTTCGTCTGGACGAAGACCGCCCCCACCATCGTGCTGCCGTCCATCTCGTCCCCCTTCGGGTTGGTGATGGCGCTTCGTGGCGAGGACGGTGCCACTCGTTACGGATCGTGCAAAGAACGGCGAGGCAACCGGCACGCGGCCTCGAGCCCGACGCTCGCACGTTGCTGACGCCGTACGCGCGTGGAAGCATGGTCCTGGCGGTGGACAGTCCTGGAGAGCGGATGCTCGCTTCGGAGGCAGAGGCACCGCTCGGCAGGGACCCGCTGGACCTCGCCGTCGTCGGGGGCGGCGTCGCCGGATGCTACGTGGCGTACCGAATCAACCGTGCTCGCCCCGGTTGGGCCGTCGGGCTCTTCGAAGGCTCCGAACGTATCGGCGGCCGCCTCTTTTCCCTCCGTCCATCCGGGACGCCGGACGTTCGCGCGGAGCTCGGCGGCATGCGGTTTCGGACGAGCCAACCCCTGATCTGCGGCATCGTCGATGAGCTCGCCCTCGACACCCGGCCGTTTCGAATCGCCCACGAGGACAATCGCTATTTCCTCCGTGGTGTTCATTTGCGCGCGCCGGACTTTGCCGACCCATCACACGTCCCGTACCGGCTCGACGTCCGGCATCAGGGCCGGTCGCCCGAGGGGCTCCTTCTCGACGCGTTCGAGACCATCGTCCCGCGAGCATCCACCCTCACGGCTGAGGAGTGGAGCGTCGTCCAGCGCACGCACCGGTTCGAGGGCGAGTACCTGTACGAATGGGGCCTTCGCGACCTCCTCCTCACCGTCCTCGGCGCCGAGGCGTACGAGTTCGTCGTCGATGGGTTCGGCTACTACTCGGACTTCGGGGATCGAAACGCCGCGGACGCGCTCCCATGGTTCCTCGTGGACGCTCGACCCGAATCGGAGAACCGGACCCTCGTCGACGGCATGGACCGATTGCCGAGGGAGCTGATCTCTCGATTCGAGCAAACGGGAGGCCGAACCGCGCTGCGGCATCGTCTCCTCGCGTTCGAGCGCGAGTCCGACGGCGTCGGCGCAACGGTCTACCGTCTCGAATTCGAGGGAGGGGCATCGGTCAGCACGCGCCGCCTCGTCCTTGCGATGCCCGTTCGATCGATCGAGGCTCTCGCTATGCGAACGCCATTCCTCCAGCGGCCGGACGTCGAGACGCTCACCTCGTCCGTGACGCCGCATGGTGCGGTGAAGCTCTATCTGGGCTACGAGCGCGCCTGGTGGCGGGATCGAGGCATTCTCGGTCTTCGTTCGGTGAGCGACCTCCAGCTCAGGAAGACGTACTTCCTCGACCGGCAAGATCTCGGCGCGCCATCGGAGCCGTCACTCCTGCTGGCGAGCTTCAGCGACGGTCCCAGCGGGGAATTCTGGCGGAGCACGACCGACCGCGTCACGACGCTCGACGACGAGCGTGGATCCGATCCCGGGAGGCGATGGGATCCCTCCCAATTTGGATCGTTGGTCGATGCCGCTCAACGTCAGCTGATGGCCCTTCACGACCTCCAACACATCCCCGACCCCATCGCGGCCGCGTTCATGGACTGGGGCCGCGCCCCGTTCGGCGGAGCGTGGCATTGGTGGAACGCCGGCGCGAAGACCTGGGAGGTCATCCCGCGTATCGTGCAGCCGGTGTCGGGTTGGGACGTGTACTTCTGTGGCGAGGCCTATTCGGCGTCGCAGGGCTGGGTGGAGGGAGCGCTCGAGACGGCGGACATGGTGGTGGGACGAATCGTCGGACGGTGACCGTCCCACGGAGCGATGCACGTCAAGGAGACCGAGTTGAGATTCGTCCTGGAGGGGTGGCGCCTGCACTGGGGAGCGGTCTCCTGATGGACGCACCCGAGACCCGCTATGCGAGAACCCTCGACGGGCTCAGCCTCGCGTATTGGGAGATCGGAGACGGTCCGGTCGACCTCCTGTACCTGTCCGGCTTCATGGGCAATCTCGAGGTCATGTGGGAACAACCCCTGCTCGCGTCGTTCTTCGGCAAGCTCGCCTCGTCGACTCGCCTGATCTACCACGATCGCCGAGCAACGGGACTGTCCGATCGCGCCACGTCCCTGCCATCCCTCGAGACACAGATCGATGACATCCGGACCGTACTCGACACGGCCGCGTCCCAGTCCACCGTGATCCTCGGCGTCGGTTGGGGCACCTACGCCGCTGCGTTGTTCGCGAGCACACACCCGAACCGCACCCGTGCACTGATCCTGCTCGCCGGGCACGCACGGACCGCCTGGGCTCCGGACTATCCATGGGGGTTCACCGAGGACGTGCGCGCGCGCGACGTCGCCATGGCGTCGGCGACGTGGGGTACGGAAGCGTACGCCGCCTTCATCCTCGCGATCGAGACACCCTCGATGGTCGGCGATCGCGAGTTCGTGCGCTGGTACGCCAAGCTGAACCGGCATTGGGTCGCACCGAGCGCCGCTGCGGCGTTCGCCGAGCACTTCTACGAGCTCGACATCCGGCACGTGCTCCCGACCATCAGGGTGCCCACCCTCGTGATCGCCCGGGAATGGGGCGACCCCGAGGAGGACGAGTACGTCTCCGGGCTGATTCCGGACTCCCGGCTCCTGCGTCTGCCCACTCGGGACCGAACCTCGGTCACGGCGATCGGCGGGGCGATGGCGTGGGTGGGCGATCAGGACGGGATCGTGGAGGCCGTCCAGGACTTCGCCGGGGTCGCGCGAGCGCCGGTCGAGGCCGACCGGGCTCTCGCCACGGTCCTGTTCACCGACATCGTCGCCTCCACGGATCGCGCGGCCGAACTCGGCGACCGCGCGTGGGCCGCGCTGCTCGAGGATCATCACCGACGCGTCCGCGCGCTGCTCACCCGACACCGCGGACGGGAGCACAACACGACCGGCGACGGCTTCTTCGCCTCATTCGACGGTCCCGCGCGCGGTATCCGGTGCGCGCTCGAGATCGTCGATGCGGTCAAGGAGCTCGGGATCGAGATCCGCGCCGGCCTCCACACGGGAGAGGTCGAAACGATCGACCGCAACGTCGGCGGAATCGCCGTCGCGACAGCTGCGCGGATCGCGGCAACAGCCCAGCCCTCGGAGATTCTCGTCTCGCAAACCGTGAAGGACCTGGTCGCCGGGTCGGGGCTCGTGTTCGAGGATGCCGGTGAGCACGAGCTGAAGGGCGTCCCCGACCGGTGGCGCCTGTACCGAGCGACGCGCGACTGAATATCAGCGCAGCGCAGAGAGCACGTCGCGGCCGACGGTGCCCCCACTCCGCTCGGGTGGAGCTCATGTTGGCGGCGCCCGGCGTCGACGAAACCCATTCGGGCTCCTCGTTCGTGCGGCCTAGGGCGTTCGATGGTCCTGCATCGCATCGTCGATTCGTGCGCGAGCGGAGGTGACTCGCCACCTCTCGTCACGCAATCGACGTGGACCCCGTCGCGTGTCGGCATGGCGGGCATTCCCGCACAGACGTTGCAGTAGCCCTTTGTCACCATCGGCTCACGTTCGCGCGCGGATCCCCCGCGCGGCGGACGACGAACGACGGCCCGCGCGCCAATCCGACACGCCACCACCCGGATCGAGGGGATCGATGAGCCTTCCGCTTCGCAGGAGAAACGCCGCCAACGAGGTCGCGCTCACGGCCGCCTACGCGGAGATCGAACGCCTGCGCGCGGAGAACCAGCGCCTGGCGACCGATCGCCTGCGAAGCGGCGGGATCGGGAGCGCCGTCGAGCGGGCCGATCGTGCGGCCGAGGTCGCCGGCGAGCTCGCCGAGGCCGAGGACGAGGCCTGGCACAAGGGCATCGAGGCCCTCGTGCTCCGGGAGATGCTGATCGTCGTCTGCCTGTCGGTCGAGCGCTCGATGGCCGCAGTTCGCGCCCAGCTCTCCGACGGAGTCCCGCCCCCCGAGCTCGACCGCCGGCGGATGCACCGCAGGGCCTAGGACCGTCCGGCGCCCGAGGCCATCTCGGATCTCTACGTGTGGCTGTGGAACAGACGCGGCACCGAAGGGCTGGGGCTGGAAGGCAATAGCGAGTTGCCGGTGCTGTGACGAGAGCACGTCAGAGTCCGATGGAGCTGACCTGATCTCGTCCATCCCTGACGGCGAACGCTCATTGGCAGCGAGGGCCCCTGTCCTCTCCATGGGCACCGAAGGGACGAATCGGGACGGAGACACGGGCTCTAGTGGCGGAGACGACAGGATTCGAACCTGTGAGGGAGTGTTACCCCCCTAACCGCTTAGCAGGCGGCTGCTTTCGGCCACTCAGCCACGTCTCCGAGGCGGATTCTACGGAACCGGCCCGCGGGTAGGCTTCGCCCGTGCCGGACGTCGTCGTCGTCGGCGGGGGGATCATCGGCGCCGCGTGTGCCCGCGAGCTCGCCCGCGCCGGGATGGCCGTCACGCTGTTCGAACGGGACGAGCTCGCGGCCGGGGCTTCGGGGCGGAACCTCGGCTACCTCGACACCTCCAAGGACCCCGTGCTCGCGCCGATGGCCCGGGCGAGCCTGCCGCTGTATCGGAAGGCCGTCGAGGAGTCGCCGTTTCCCGTGTTCCTCGATCGCGATGCGCTCGGAACCCTCGCCGTGACCCTGGACGAGAACGAGCTCGACGACCTCGAGGCGTGGGTCGAGTCGGCGCGCGAGATCGGCGTGCGGGTCGACGACGTCGGGGCCGACCGCGTGCGCGAGCTCGAGCCGGAGCTGTCGCCCGGCGTGCTCGCCGCCTTCCTGCTCGACGAGGGCCATCGCGTCGACCCCGGTGCGCTCACCGTCGCCCTGGCCGCCGCCGCGCGAGCGCGGGGCGCCGAGATCCGCCACCACCTGCCCGTGCGGCGCCTCCTCCGCGACGCCGATCACGTGACGGGCGTGATGACGGACGACGGGCCGGTGCACGCCGACGTCACCCTGCTGGCGGCGGGACCGTGGTCGGGCTCGCTGCTGCGGCCGCTCGGCATCTCGCTGCCGATCGCCGGGGCGCGCGGATGGCTCGTCCAGACGGCGCCGGGACGCCCGCTCGTCCGCCGGTGGATCCAGAGCGGCGCCCGCCGGCTGCTCGCCGGGACGGGATCCGCCCGCGCGTCCGAGGCGCCGGAGACCGCGCTCTCCGTGCGAGCGTTCGTCGAGTCGCGCGAGACGGTCGACGTGGCGCCGATGATCCAACCCGCGCCCGACGGGTCGATCGTCACCGGGACGTCGCGAGAGCCGGCGATCGCACCCGAGGCGCACGGGCTCGACGTTGCGCGCGCCGTCGCGCGCGAGGCGAGCCGGCTCGTCCCGGCGCTCGCCGACGCGCCGGTGGTCGGCACCTGGTCGGGAGTTCGTCCGGTTTCGCCCGACGAGCGCCCGCTCGTTGGGGAGCTCGCCGAGGGGCTCGTGATCGCGAGCGGCCACGGCTCCGAGGGCGTGATCCTGGGCGGCGGGACCGCGGAGCTCGTCCGAGCCATCGTCGCCGGCGAGGAGCCGCCGTTCGACCCGGCACCGTTCGATCCACACCGATTCGCGCGGAGCACCGCCTGATGGACCACGCCGAGTTCGTGACGCTCATGGAGGAGATCCGCGCGAGCTGGATCGCGGGCGACACGCCGCGAGCGCTGGCGTGCTTCACCGACGACTGCGTCTACCTCGAGCCGCCGGACGAGCAGCGCTACGAGGGGCGCGACGAGCTGTACGAGTTCTTCGGCGGCGACGACCCCCCGCCGATGGACCTCGTGTGGCACCACCTCGTCGTCGACGGCGACGTGGGCGCCGGCGAGTACACCTTCCGTGGCGAGAACCAGTACCACGGCGTGGTCCTCGTGCACCTTCGCGGTGGCCGCATCGACCGCTGGCGCGAGTACCAGCACCGGTCGGATCTCGACTACGACGCGTTCGTCGGCCCGAGCCGCTTCGCCTAGACGTCAGCGCGTGGCCGGGCGGCCGTACCGCTCCATCAGCGCGAGCGTCCGGTCGAGCGGGAGCGCGTGCAGGACGTGGCCGTCGCGGCCCACGGTCGTCGTCGCCGTGAACAACGCGTTCACGACGGCCTCCTCCACGGCCTCGACGGTCGCCGCGAACAGGTCGTTGATCGGGTTCGTCCCCTCCCACGCCGCGCCGTCGAGCACGGCGCGGACGTCGAGCAGCCCGTCGTCGCTGTCGAGCGGGATGCGATTCGCCGTGGAGAACGCGATCATCAGCTCGCCCGACCCGTTGTGGCCGGTCGACCCGCACCGCGCGAGGCCGAGCCCGGCGCGCAGCGCGAGCCGGCGGGCCTGGTGCGGCAGCATCGGGGCGTCGGTCGCGACGACGACGATGCACGACCCCTCCTCGTGGCCCTCGGGCATGAGGTCCGTGATCTCGCGCCCGATGGGCACGCCGTCGATGCGCAGCAGCTCGCGCTCGCCGAAGTTCGTGAGCACGAGGACCCCGACCGTGAACCGGCCCTGCACGAGGCGCGAGGCCGTGCCGATTCCCCCCTTGAAGTCCATGCACTGCATCCCGGTTCCGGCGCCGACGCACCCCTCCGCGACCGGACCGCCGGCGGCCGCGTCGAGCGCCGCATACACGTCGGCGTCGGCGAGCGGTAACGTCGTCACGTCGTTCAGGAACGAGTCGTCGCACTCGGTCACGAGCGGCATGTCGCCGCCGTGGCTCGTCGTGACCGCGTGGCGCTCGGTCCGCCACCGGACGGTCGCGTCGTACGCGCGCCCGATCGCGAGCGAGCTCGTCATCACGATCGGCGAGTGGAGCAGGCCCCACTCGTTCACCTGGTTGATGCCGATCATCTCGCCGTAGCCGTTCAGGACGTGCGTGCCGGCGTACACGCGATCGACCCAGGGAAGCCCCTCGTGCGGGAAGACCGCGGTCACGCCGGTGCGCACCGCCCCCCCGCCGTTCGGGCCCGGGTCGCGAACGACCGTTGCGTGGCCGACACGAACGCCGGCCACGTCGGTGATCGCGTTCCCCGGTCCCGTCGGGATCGTGCCGATGGCGATCCCCAGCTCGCGCGCCCTGCCTCGTTGCATCCCATCCCTCCTCGAGCGGCGGCCGATGCTATCGCGCGTGGGCTCGTCCTCCCCCGGCGGCGGGCGACGGACGCGAGGCTAGACTGGCGGCCGCATGGCGATCCTCGCGCTCGGCGTCTCTCATCGTCGCGCCACCGTGGAGCTGCTCGAGCGGCTCACGTTCACGGAGGGCGATCTCCCGAAGGCCTACCGGCGCGCGCTCGACGATCCGGCGATCGATGAGGCCGTGATCCTGTCGACGTGCAACCGCGTCGAGATCTACGCGAGCGTGCCGAGCTATCACGCCGGGTTCCAGGCCCTCAAGCGCCTCCTGTGCGAGTCGCGAGAGGTGTCGGCGGACGAGATCGCCGACCCGCTCTACTCGCACTTCGAGCTGGAGGCGGCGGAACACGCGTTCACGGTCGCGGCCGGCCTCGACTCGATGGTGCTCGGGGAGCCGCAGATCCTGTCCCAGGTGCGCGAGGCGCTGCGGCAGGCCGAGGCCGAGAGGGCCGCCGGCCGACAGCTCGCCGAGGTCTTCCACGCGGCCTCGAGCGCGGGACGCCGGGTCCGGACCGAGACCTCGGTGGGCACGGCGCCCGACGCGTTCGTCGCCGCGGGGGTTGACCTGGCCGAGGAGACGATCGGCTCGCTCGAGGGCCGCCGGGCCGTGGTGATCGGCGCCGGGCCGATGGCGGCGCTCGCCGTCAAGCACCTGCGCGACCGCGCCCTCGGCACGGTCCGAATCCTGAACCGGTCGCTCGAGCGCGCCCGCGCGCTCGCCGAGCGCGCGGAGGCCGAGCACGGCGACCTCGCGGCGCTGCCGCAGGCGCTCGCCGAGGCCGACCTGCTGGTCTCGGCGACGGGCGCGGCCGCGATCGTGGTCCGGGAACCGATGCTCCGGGGCCGGCGACGCCCGCTGTTCGTTCTCGACCTCGCGGTGCCGCGCGACGTGGAGGCCTCCTCCGGCCGCCTGCCCGACGTCACGCTCGTCGACCTCGACGACCTGCGCGCCTCGGTCGCGGTTCGCGCCGCCGAGACGGCGGCCGACATCGGGCGCGCGCACGAGATCGTCGGCGAGGAGGTTCGCCGCTTCGCGCTCCGTCGCCGATCGGAGCATCTCGCGCCGCTGATCCGCGCGCTGCGCGAGCGCGGCGAGGCGGTCGTCGCGGCCGAGCTCGAGCGCTTCCGCTCGGAGCTCGCCACCCTCGACCCGGCCGAACGCGAGGCCGTCGAGGCGCTCGCCCGCGGCATCGTCGCCAAGCTCCTGCACGAGCCGATCGTCCGGCTGAAGGAGCGGTCGGCGCCGGGCACGCGCGACGCGCACGCGAAGCTCCTGGCCGACCTGTTCGGCATCGAGCCCGCCGCCGAGTGAAGCTCCGGATCGGCACCCGCCGTTCCCGCCTCGCGCTGGCCCAGGCCGAGGAGGTCGCCGCGGCGCTTCGGCGTGACGGCCACGAGATCGAGCTGGTGCCGATGACCACGGCCGGCGATCGCGGCGCCGATGCGCTCGCCGACCCCGCGGGCCGCAAGGGACTGTTCGTCGCCGAGATCGCACGCGCCGTCCGCGAAGGGGAGGTCGACCTCGCCGTGCACTCCGCGAAGGATCTCCCCGCCGACGACGAGGAGGGACTCGCGATCGCGGCCGTTCCCGAGCGCGCGTCCGCGCTCGACGTCCTGGTCACGCGCGAGGGAGAGCTCGCGCCCGGGGGGCGCGTCGGGACCTCGAGCCTGCGCCGGCAGGCCCAGGTGTTTCGGTGGCGGCCGGACGTGCTGCTGAAGGACCTGCGCGGCAACGTGGACACGCGGCTGCGGAAGCTCGCGGACGGGGAGGTCGAGGCGGTCGTCCTGGCCGCCGCCGGGCTGCTGCGACTGGGCGTCGTCCCCGAGCACACCGCGCCGATGTCGGTCGCCGAGATGGTCCCCGCGCCGGGTCAGGGCTGTCTCGCCGTCCAGGCGAGGGCGGACGACGGCGTGACGCTCGAGGCCCTCGCCGCCCTCGATCACCCGCCGAGCCGCGACGCGCTCGACGCCGAGCGCGGTCTGATGCGGGCGCTCGGCGGTGGCTGCGCGCTCCCGCTCGGCGCCTTCGCCGAACGCACGGCGACCGGGATGCGCATGGTCGCCATCGCGCTCACGCCGGACGGCGGGCGGTTCGCCCGCGCCGAGGTCGAGGCGCCGACACCCGCGGTGGTCGCGGAGCTCGCTCGGAGCGAGCTCGTCGCCGGCGGGGCCGAGGAGATCCTGTCGGCGGTCCGCCCGTGAAGACGCTCGCGGGACGAACGGTGCTCGTCACCCGTCCCGCCGAACCGCGAGGCGAGCTCGCGCGGGCCTTGCGGCGGCGCGGCGCGACGGCGATCGCGGCGCCGTCGATCGAGATCGTCCCGGCCCGGTCCGCGGCGCTCACCCGCGCGCTCGCGCAGCTCGCCGACGGCCGGTTCGACTGGATCGCCATCACGAGCCCGCGGACCGTGGCCGCGCTCGCCGACCGGATCCGCCCGCGCGACCTCTTAGCCCGGGTCGCCGCCATCGGAGACGGGACCCGCGAGGCGTTTCGCCGGTGGGCCCGTCGCGAGCCCGACCTCGTGCCGGCGACGTTCACGACCTCGGGGCTCGCGCGCGCCTTCCCGCGGGGCTCGGGCCGGGTGCTCTGCCCGAGGGCGGACGTCGCGCCCGAGGGGCTCGAGGCCGCGCTCGCTAGGAAGGGCTGGACCACGACCCGCGTCGACGCCTATCGCACGCGCGTCCCCCGCTCGCTCCCGGACGAGGCGCGCGCCGCGCTTCGGGACGGGCGCGTCGACGCGGTCACGTTCACGAGCGCATCGGCGGTGCGCGGCTTCGTCCGGCTCCTCGGCCCCACGAGGGGAACCCCGAAGGTGGTCTGCATCGGACCGGTCACGGCAGGCGAGGCTCGGGCCCACGGGTTCGCCGTTCACGCCGTCGCGAGGCCCCACACGATCGAGGGCCTGGTGGAGGCGGTCGAGCGGGCCCTCGGAGCGACTTGACCGGCCGAATACTCAACGTTTAGTATTCGCCTCTCATGCTCACGAGGCTGCTGATCCTCTGGTTGCTGTCCGAGGCGCCCATGCACGGATACCGGATCAAGCGGACCCTCGACGACCAGGCGCTGCGGTTCTGGTTCTCGGTCGAGTACGGGTCGGTGTACGCGGTCCTTCGGACGCTCGAACGCGAGGGCCTGGTTCGCCAGACGGCGCTCGAGCGGGAGGGCGCGCGACCGCCGCGCCGCCGCTACGAGATCACGGGGGAGGGACGCGCCGCGCTGGGCGACCTGTTGCGGGAGGCATGGGTCCGTCTGCCCGAGCGGGGGGAACCGATCGACCTCGCCCTCGCGGCCCGCCCCGAGCTTGCCGAGGACGAGATCGACGGCCTGCTCGGGCGCCGCGCCGACGCGTTGCGGGATCGGCTCCGGGACCTGCGGGCGCTTGCGCGGTCGGCACCGGCGCCGGAGCTGGTGCCGCGGCACGCCGCGCTCGCCGAGGCCGAGCTTGGGTGGATCGAGTCGATGGGTCTGGCCGAGGCGGCCGGAGAGGAGGAGCACATGCAGCACCCGACGGACGTGCAGCTCATCGCCAACCTCGTCGTGCGTCGCCCCGACGGACGCGTCCTGCTGGTTCGCTACCACGACGACGACGAGCGCTGGTGGCTTCCCGGCGAGGACCTCGAGGCCTACGAGCATCCGGACGAGCGGGCTCGACGGCTCCTCGAGACGACGTTCCCCGCTCTGCAGGTCTCGCGGCTCTCGTTCCACGACGTCGAGTCGTTTCGCGGCCGTCGCGGATGGCACGTCGTCTTCCACTACCTCGTCGAGGTGGACGGCGACGCGAGCAGCGACCACGCGACCGAGTGGTTCGACCCGAGCCACCTGCCGCGGACGATGCACGGCCGCTGGGAGCGCGACGCCGTCGGCCGCGTGCTCGAAGGAGCACTCGCGGGCTGAGTCTCCTCCGTCGCTACGCCGGGTCGGGGCCCTCGACGTTCACCAGCGACGGGCCTTCGCCGGCGCGCACGACGACGATGTCCGCCGGCTCCGCGCCGGGGTTGCTCTCTCGATGGACCGCGCCGCGCGGGACGTGGACGAAGTCCCCGGGGCCGGCGTCGAAGGTCTCGAGGCCGCCCGGGCCGAACTCCATCCGCAGCGCCCCCGAGAGGACGTAGACGGCCGACTCCTGCTCGCCGTGGTGATGCCACCCCGAGATGGAGCCGGGCTCGGTCCGAGCCCCTCCCGCCCACAGCCCACCGGCCTCGAAGGCCGTGAACCGATCCATCCCCGGCGTCGAGGGGCCCTCGATCCGCTCCGCGAAGGAGACCTTTCGCACCATCCGGCTGGCCATCTCCCCCTCCGGTGCTCTCCCTCAGACCATCTATCATCGTGCCGCATGACCTTCCCGCGCCACCGTGCACGTCGGCTTCGCCGAACGCCGGCGCTTCGCGCGCTCGTGCGGGAGACCGAGCTCTCGCCCCGCCACCTGATCGCGCCGCTGTTCGTGAAGGAAGGCATCGCCGAGCCGGCGCGCATCGAGTCCATGCCGGGCCAGTCCCAGCACACGCTCGAGTCGCTGCGCAAGGAGGCGGCCGAGATCGCGAGCGCCGGCGTGCTGGCGTTCATGCTCTTCGGCATTCCCGCGCGCAAGGACCCCGAGGGCTCGGAGGCGTGGAACCCCGAGGGCATCGCGCAGCGGGCGATCCGAGTCCTGCGCGAGGAGCTCGGCGACGAGCACGTGATCGTCGCCGACCTGTGTCTCGACGAGTACACCGACCACGGCCACTGCGGCGTGCTCGACGCCGAGGGCCACGTCGACAACGACGCGACGCTCGAGCGGTACCGGCGGATCGCGCTCGCGCAGGCCGGGGCCGGAGCGCACCTTGTGGGACCGAGCGGGATGATGGACGGCCAGGTCGGCGAGATCCGCGACGCGCTCGACGGCGGCGGGTTCGAGCGCGTGGGCATCCTCGCCTATGCGGCGAAGTTCGCGTCGGCCTTCTACGGGCCGTTCCGCGAGGCGGCCGAGTGCGCCCCACGGTTCGGCGACCGGACCGGCTATCAGATGGACCCGCCGAACGCCGACGAGGCCATCCGCGAGATCGAGGCCGACATCGACGAGGGCGCCGACATCGTGATGGTCAAGCCGGCGCTGCCGTACCTCGACATCATTCGGCGCGCGAAGGACCGCACCCACTTCCCGATGGCCGCGTACCACGTGAGCGGCGAGTACTCGATGCTGAAGGCCGCCGCGCGAAACGGCTGGCTGGACGAGCGCAAGGCGGTGCTCGAGGTGCTGACCGGTATCCGCCGCGCCGGCGCCGACCTCGTCCTCACGTACCACGCAAAGGAAGCGGCGGATTGGCTCGGCGACGCCTGATCCGCCGGTGTCGAAGATCGACGACTACCGGCGCGAGCTCCGACGGCTGCCGACCTGGGAGCCGTACCTCCTCGAGCACTCCGGGCTCCCCGGACCCCGGGGGAACATCGAGCTCGGGCAGGCAGCGGCCGACGTCGGCGACCGCAGACGCTTCGATCGCCTCTTGAAGTGGACGCCCGACCGGGCGCCGGTGGGAACTCGCGAGGAGTTCCTCGCGTTCTGCGGCACCGTCGGTCTCGGCAAGCTGGCCGCCGAGGGCGATCCCGCGGCGCTCGCCGAACTGCGCGTGCAGGCGTCGGACCCGAGATGGCGGGTCCGCGAGGCCGTCGCGATGGGCCTGCAGCGGATCGGCGAGGCGGACATGCGAGCCCTTCTCCGTGAGTGCCGTAGCTGGACTCGGGGCAACGACCTCGAGCGGCGCGCGGCCGTCGCCGGCCCGTGCGAGCCCGCACTCCTGCACGACGAGCGGGACGTCGCCGCGGTGCTCTCGATCCTCGACCGGGTCACCGACGGCCTGTCCCGCTCGCGCGACCGCAGGTCCGAGGGCTTCCACGCCCTTCGCAAGGCGCTCGCCTACTGCTGGAGCGTCGCCGTCGCCGCCTCGCCCGGTGCCGGCCGCCCGCTCATGGAGCGGTGGATGACGAGCGAGGATCGCGACGTTCTCTGGGTGATGAAGCAGAACCTCGCGAAGAAGCGGATCGCGGCCGCCGGCCCCGACTGGGTGACGGCCTGGCGCTCCCGGCTCTGACTTCCCATGAACGGCTTCACGGTCGAGCACTGGCCGGTCGGCGAGTGAACGGCGCGCCGGTAGCATCCGGCTCGTGAGCCGTTCCGACGAGCTGTTCGATCGCGCGCGGAAGGTCATCCCCGGCGGCGTCGACTCCCCCGTTCGCGCGTTCGGCGCCGTGGGGGGCGTCCCGCGCTTCGCCGTTCGCGGCGAGGGCGCGTATCTGATCGATGCGGACGGCACCCGGTACCTCGACTTCGTGCAGTCGTGGGGCGCGCTCCTGTTCGGCCACGCCCGGCGCGAGATCGTCGACGCGGCCGTCGTGGCGGCGGCCCACGGGACGACGTTCGGAGCTCCCACGGAGGCCGAGGTCGGCCTCGCCGAGCGCATCAGGGACGCGATGCCGTCCGTCGAGATGATCCGGCTCGTCTCCTCGGGCACCGAGGCCGCGATGAGCGCGATCCGTCTCGCGCGCGGGTTCACGGGCAGAGACGTCGTCGTCAAGTTCGACGGCTGCTACCACGGCCACTCGGACGCGCTGCTGGCGAAGGGCGCGGGGTCCGGGGTCGCCACGCTCGGCATCCCCGGCTCGCCGGGAATCACCGACGGCGCCGCGCGCGACACCCTGACGCTCCCGTTCAACGACGTCGAGGCGGTCGACGCCGCGTTCGCGGCGCGCGGCGACCGGATCGCGGCGGTGATCGTCGAGCCGGTCCCCGCGAACATGGGCGTCGTGCCCCCTGAGCCGGGGTTCCTCGAGGGTCTCCGCGCCGGCTGCTCGGCCCACGGCGCGCTGCTGATCTTCGACGAGGTCATCTCCGGGTTCCGCATCGCGTACGGCGGTGCGCAGTCCCTCTTCGGCGTCGCGCCGGACCTCACGGTCGTCGGCAAGGTGATGGGCGGCGGCTTCCCGTGCGCGGCGTTCGGCGGACGGCGCGACGTGATGGAGCACCTCGCGCCGGTCGGTCCCGTCTACCAGGCCGGAACGCTGAGCGGGAACCCGGTGGCGGTGGCGGCCGGCATCGCGGCCCTGGATCTCGCGCGGGACCTCGATCCCTACGGTGGGCTCGTCGCGACCGCCGAGGCGATCGTCGACGGGCTCGCGACCGCGTTCGCGGAGCGCGGGATCCCGGCCACGATCAACCGGGCGGCGTCCATGTTCTCGGTCTTCTTCTCCGAAGGTCCGGTTCGCGGCTTCGCCGGCGCGAGGTCGGCCGACCACGAGCGCTACGCACGCTTCTTCCATCACCTGCTCGGCCGCGGCGTCTATCTGCCGCCCTCGGGCTATGAGCTGTGGAGCATCGGCACCGAGCACGGGGCCGCGGAGGTCGATCGCGTCCTGGGGGCGGCCCGCTCGTTCGAGGGATGAGGCGTAACGTTGGGCACGAGCGTCCGCACCGTAGGGGTGAACCCACCGAAGGAGGGATCGCCAGCATGACCACCGAGACCGCAACGTTCGGCGCCGGGTGCTTCTGGGGCGTCGAGTACGTCTTCGAGCGCGTGCCGGGCGTGCTGAGGACGTCGGTCGGCTACGCCGGCGGCCACACCGAGCGCCCGACCTACCGCGAGGTCTGCTCCCACACCACCGGGCACGCCGAGGCCCTGCAGGTCGAGTTCGACCCCGCGGTCGTCACCTACGAGCAGCTGCTCGAGGTGTTCTGGGCGATGCACGATCCGACGCAGGTGAACCGGCAGGGACCGGACGTCGGCGACCAGTACCGCAGCGCGATCTTCACGCACTCCGAGGAGCAGCAACACGCCGCGGAGGCCTCTCGCGACCACGCACAGTCGCGGTTCGACCGCCCGATCGCAACGGAGATCACATCGGCGACCGAGTTCTGGCCGGCCGAGGACTACCACCAGCGGTACTACGACAAGAACGGACACACGCCGTACTGCCACGCGATCCCGTGGCAGACGCTCGAGGAGCTCGGCCTGGTCGCCGGTCGGCGCTAGCCGGGCCCGCGCACCACGCAGAACTCGTTGCCCTCGGGGTCGCCGAGCACGACGAACGGATCCTCCGGGTCCTCGGAGACCCAGAGCCTCGTCGCCCCGAGGGCCTCGATGCGCCGCGCCTCGACCTCCTCGTCCGCGGCAACGAGGTCGACGTGGACCCTGTTCTTCACGACCTTGCCTTCGGGGACCTTCTGGAATCCGATCCGGATCGCGCGATCGCCCTCGCCGAGCACGGAGGCCCACTCCTCGAAGTCGCTGTGGACGTCGTAGCCGGTGACCGCCGACCAGAACCTCGCGAGCGCTCGCGGATCCCTGCAGTCGACCACAACCC
>CAVOUQ010000043.1:0-4654 GCA_963699635.1 uncultured Actinomycetes bacterium
GATCGCCGCACGGCGCAGCTCGATCGTCCTACAGCCCAACCGCAGGAAAGGCACGCCATCGGGGTGCGGTCAACGCAGATCCCCTACGGCCGACGCCCCATTGTTCCACGGCGCAGCGGCTGCCTAGGCTTTCTTCCGCTTCGACCGGCGGAAGCGTTGGTGCGCGTTCGCGGAGGGGGTGGACTCGCCGGCAACCGAGCCAGAGCCAACGGTTGAGGGAGGGTGTGCATGTCTGTGCAACGCGCGTCTCGACGAACGCTCGCGATCGTCGGCGCGATCGTCCTGGCCTGTCTGGCACTGCCGCCGACCATCGTCGCGGGAGCGTCGCAGGGCCACGGCGCGACGAAGAGCGTTGCGCCCCACACGGTCGCGTACAGCAAGTGGGGAAGCTACGTCGTCATCATGCGGGCCGACCCCCTGGTCGTATCCGAGGGACGGGCGCGCCTCGCGAGCCGCCAGGCGCTCGTGCGGCAGGATCGGCTCCGCGCGAGCCACCTGCGCGTGCTCCAGGCGATCGGCTCGAACGCCCGGATCCTGAACGACTACACCGTGACGCTGAACGGCTTCTCCGCGCTGCTGTCGCGTGACGAGGCCGACGCGCTCGCGGCGCGCAAGGACGTGGTCCTCGTGCTGCCCGACGAGCTCCGCCAGGCCCAAACGGACGCAAGCCCGCAGTTCCTCGGGTTGTCCGCAAAGGGCGGTGCCTACAAGAGCGGACTCACGGGCGAGGGCGTCGTCGTGGGCGTGATCGACACGGGCATCTGGCCCGAGCACCCGAGCTTCGCCGACGACGGCAGCTACGCGCCGCCGCCCATCGGGCCGCTGCCCTGTGAGTTCGGCAACACGGCCCAGAACCCGAACGACGCGCCCTTCACCTGCAACAACAAGCTGATCGGCGCGCGACAGGAGCTCGCGACCTACCGAGCGATCATCGGGGCTGATCCGGACGAGTTCGACTCGGCCCGCGACGACGACGGGCACGGGACCCACACGGCCTCGACGGCCGCAGGCAACGCCGGCGTGCACGCCTCGATCCTCGGCCAGCCGGTCGGCGTCGGGCCGCTCTCGGGCATCGCGCCGAGGGCGTACGTCGTGGCCTACAAGGCGCTCGGGAACCTGGGCGGCTTCACGTCCGACCTCGCCGCGGCCATCGATCAGGCCGTCGAGGACGGCGTGGACGTCATCAACTACTCGATCGGCGGAGGCGCCGATCTCATCGGTGGCGACGAGATCGCATTTCTGTTCGCGGCCGACGCGGGCGTGTTCGTGGCGACGTCGGCCGGCAACTCCGGACCCGGCGCGGGCACCATCGGCGGTCCGGCGTCCGCGCCATGGCTGACGTCTGTCGGCGCCAGCACGCAGAGCCGGTTCTTCCAGGGCCGCGTGGTGCTCGGCAACGGCGCCCGGTACACCGGCGCCTCGATCACGCACGGCATCGGAACCTCGCCGCTGGTCGATGCCGCAAACGCCGGCAGCGACATCTGCGAGCCCGGTGAGCTCGATCCCTCCGTCGTGACCGGGACGATCGTCCTGTGTCTGCGCGGCGTGGTCGACCGTATCCAGAAGAGCGAAGCGGTGATCGAGGCCGGCGGCGTCGGCATGATCATGTACAACCCGACCGACACCGGGAACCTGTTCACCGACACGCACTGGGTTCCGTCGGTGCACGTCGACGCCACGCCGGGGCTCGCGATCAAGGCCTACATCGCCTCGAGCGCCAACCCCTCGGCGCGACTCGTGACCGGGCAGATCTCGCAGTGGCCCAACGCGCCAACGATGACCGACTTCTCCTCGCGCGGGCCGGACCCCGTTGCGGAGGACATCATCAAGCCGGACGTGACGGCGCCGGGCATCCAGATCCTCGCCGGCGCGTCGCCGTTCCCGGACCCGGGGAACGTGCCCGGTCAGCTGTTCCAGGCGATCGCGGGCACCTCGATGTCGAGCCCGCACGTCGCCGGGTTGTTCGCGCTGCTCAAGCAGGCACACCCGGACTGGAGCGCCGCGATGGCGAAGTCGGCGCTCATGACCTCCGCCAACCAGTCGGTGCTCAGCAACGACCGGGTGAGCCAGGCGACGCCGTTCGAGATGGGCTCGGGCCACGTGAACCCCGGGAATCCCTCGAGGTCGGGCTCGGCGTTCCGACCGGGCCTCGTGTACGACGCGGGACTCCTGGACTACGCCGGCTTCATGTGTGATGCGGAGCCCGACTTCTTCGGCCTCTTCGGCCTTGACCCTGAGCAATTCTGCGCGGAACTCGCTGGGGCCGGGGTCCCGACGGAGTCGTTCAACCTCAACTACCCGTCGATCGGGGTCGCCGAGGTGGCCGGGACGCAGGTCGTGACCCGTACGGTCACCAGCGTCGGGCCACAGCGTCGGACCTACACGGCGTCGGTGGACGCACCCGACGGCTACACGGTGAGCGTCTCGCCCTCGTCGTTCTCGCTGGCACCCGGGGCGAGCCAGACCTACACCGTGACGATCCAGAACCAGACGGGGCCGCTCGGCGAGTGGCGGTTCGGCTCGCTGGACTGGATCGACTCGGGCGGCGGCTTCTCCGTGCACAGTCCGATCGCGGTCCGTGCGGCGCTGTTCAACGCGCCGGACGAGATCACGGGCAGCGGCGAGAGCGGCTCGGAGAGCTTCAACGTCTCGTTCGGGTACACCGGTGACTACTCGGCTGCCTCGCACGGGCTGGAGCCCGCCACGCTGACGGTCGACAATGTTGTGCAAGATCCGGATCAGAACTTCGATCCGACCGACGGGTTCTCGGACTCGCACACGTTCGACCTGAGCGGCGAGGCGCACTTCCGCGTCGCGATTCCGCCGGAGGCCACCGAAGCCGACGCCGATCTCGACGTCTACGTCTTCGACCCGAGCGGCACGCTCGTGGCCTCGAGCACGAAGGGCGGGACGGACGAACAGGTCGACATCGACTTCCCGGACGACGGGACCTGGACGGTCTGGGTCCACGGTTGGTCGACGCCGGGAGGCGACTCCGACTACACGATGTACAGCTGGGCGGTCTCGGCGACGCCGGGAGGGAGTCTGTCGATCGACAGCGCGCCGACGTCGGCCACGCTCGGCCAGACCGGCGCCGTGGACGTGTCGTGGACTGGCGCGACGCTCGGCCAGTGGTTCCTCGGGGCGGTGTCGCACAACCAGGGGAGCAGCGTCATCGGGCTCACCCTCGTCGAGGTCGACAACCGCTAGTCGTGGGTTCCACCGCTCGACGAAGGGGCGGCCCCGCATCCGCGGGGCCGCCCCTTTCTCTTGGCCGCGCGGCTGAGTCGGCGTCGCAGGCACGGGTGAGAGCGCTTTCTTGACAGGCTCCGAGCGCGCGCCCTAAGCTGAGAGCGCTCTCAACGAACCGGTGCGCTGCTCGAAAGGGGAGGCGTGGCACGGACGCTGGACGAGCTCGCGGCGCTGAGCGGGGTCTCGCGCGCAACGGTCTCTCGGGTGATCAACGGCGGTCCCGTGTCGGAAAGCACGCGCCGGCGGGTGCTCGCGGTGCTCGCGAGCACGAACTACCGGCCGAACCTCGCGGCGCGTGCTCTGGCCTCCGGACGGACCGGCGTCGTCGGCGTCGTCATCCATCTGTCCCCGCACCTGCTGTTCCAGGACGCGTACTTCTCGAGCCTGTTGCAGGGCGTCACGGACGCGCTCGCCGAGCAGGCGGGGGGCATGATGCTCTGGCTCGGGAACCGGTCGCGCGAAGAGACCCTGGATCGGATCCGATGGATGGGCCTGCTGGACGGAGTCATCGTGACCGCGAATGAGCTGGACGACCCGCTGGTGGACGGGCTGCTCTCCTCCGACCTGCCGACCGTGCTGATCGGGCACCGCCGTGCCGATCGCAGCGCGAGCTACGTCGACGTCGACAACATCGAGGCTGCGGACGCGGTCACGACTCACCTCGTCGGCCTCGGGCGCAAGCGGATCGGACACATCGCGGGCAGTCGCGGAACGGTGGCGGCCGAGGATCGCATCGCGGGCTACCGACGCGCGATGGAACGGGCGTCGCTGCCGAGCGACGGCCTCGTCGTGGAGGGGAGCTTCAATCGGACCGGAGGGGCGGCGGCCGCCGTCGAGTTGTTGGATCGAGGCGTCGACGCGATCTTCTGCGCGAACGACGCCACGGCCGAGGGCGCCCTCGAGATCATCGACGAGCGCAAGCTCCGGGTGCCGCACGACGTGGCGCTCGCGGGGTTCGACGACCTGGAGTTCGCGGCGCGGCTCCGCCCGCCGCTCACCACCGTCCGCCAGTTCGTCCCGCAGCAGGGTGTCGAGGCGGCGAATACGCTGTTTCAGCTGTTGGCCAACCCGGGAGGGGGACCGCGTCGCGTGATCCTCCCGACCGAGCTGGTCATCCGGCAGTCGACCGTGGGCAACGGGGCGGCTGCGAGGCGGCCGCCCCCTCCCGATCACAGAGGCTCAACGGGGTCGCCGACGCGGACGGTGCCGGGCTCCACCACGTCCGCGTAGACGCCGAACGGGAGGTCGCCGTCGGCGGAGACACCGCGGTACTGCTTGATCACGTGCAAGGTCGGAAAGTCGCGCACACCGGTCGACGGATCGAGCGTCGTCACGACGCATCGCGGGACCTGGTCGCCGACCTGCAGCATGGCACTTCCCACCCGGACCCGTCGGGAGCGCC
>CAVOUQ010000044.1:0-8982 GCA_963699635.1 uncultured Actinomycetes bacterium
CTACTCCTCTGCCGAGCCTGCGAACAAACTGGGCTCCTGACCAGGGATTTTAGCACGGCCCGGTCCTCACACCCTTCGATCCCGGTCCCGTTACGCACGATGTCGTGCCCCCAAATTGCCCCCCTGGGAGTGGGCAAAGAGAAGACGTTGAGCACGTCGCTAGGCGATACGCGCGCGCATGGCAACCCGCGGATCGACATGAGTGGCTGTGTCCGATGACAGCTCGAATAGCTGAGGAACCTGAGCGAGCTTCGCAACGCTGGAGTCTTGACCTCCGACGCCAGTGGCGTCAGCAGGGTGGCTGCACTAGCCGATGCCAGGGATCAACGCCCACTAGGAAGGAACGCCTCCGACCAGGGGAAGCAAGCAGGGTGCGGGCCTCTGCGGCTCCCGATACGCCTTCGCGAATCCTTCGCTTCACGTTCCACAGTGACGACGAGGCGAAGGCGACTTTCCGATCGCAGTTCCGCGCGCTGGTGACGGATGTCGGTTGCTCAAGGGGAGAACGGCCCATGAACCTCGCTGGGGCAACACGTCGTCACGAGGGAGACGGCGGGCGCAGCCAACGCCGTACGCGGTCCGCGCGAGCACGAGGCGTTGTCGAGCGCTTGCACCCGGTGCCTCCTCTCGAATCCGCAGGGGAGCCTGGCATCGATGCATGAGAGGTTCGTGTGCCGGTCCTTGGAAATCGGCCAGGCTGACGAGTGTTCGGCGGGGAATCGGGGTCATGGGGCTGTCCCGTGGTCGTCCGCTCCGGGGAGAGGTCACCTGAGCGGGTGGGAAGTGGAGTTCGGCCGGCCGCTGGATCAGGTCGGGGGAGGGAACGCGACGTTGCCCGCCACGAACTTCGTGAATCGCCTCAAGCAGGAAGTCGAGATCGTCCTCCTTGCGTACGACCCCTCGGACCGCTGGCTCGCTCGTAGCGTCCAAGATAGGGGCGGCCGCCTCGTGGTGTAGAGGATCACCGGGAGCTCCGGCTGTCGCGCCGCGATGTGTCTGGCGACCTCGAGCCCATCCATGTCGGGCATCGTCCAGTCGACGATGGCGACGTCCGGCCCCGCGGCCTCGGCCATCGTCACGGCCTCCGACCCTGAGGATGAAAGCGCAGCGACCTCGACGCCGCTCTCGTGCGTGAGCCACTCGCCGAGGGCCTCCCTGATGAGCGCGTTGTCGTCGGCCACCAAGACCCTGAGGATCCGATCCGCGGCAGACCGACGCGGACTCATTCGTGCGCCGTCGTCATGAATGGGACTTGGCCTCGACGGTCCGCCGGCCCCCGCATATGGTCCGGCCGGCCGGACGGCGCCACCGTTCTCGCTCACGGCATGCCGGGGCTCGTCGCCTGACGACGAGGTCGCCGATCTGAGGCTCAGCCGTTCGCGTTCGGCGCACCAGGCAATCCGCCGCCGAAGCCAAGCCCGCCTTCGACGATGCTGGTGGCGTCGATCGAGCCATCGTCGCCGGTATCGCCCTGAACCACCACGGTCTCGCCCTCGGCGAGGTCGGCGACCGATCCCTCGGACGTCACCTGGACGTCGGTGTCCCCGCTCGTACGGACCTGGACGGTCTCACCGTCGGCGGCCTGCACGTAGATCGTGTCACCGTCGATCCGGGTCACGGTCCCGGCGGCGAACCCGCCGCCCCCGAGGCCCGGGACGTTGCCCCCGCCGGCGCCGATGCCGCCGCCGGGGAAGTTGCCCCCGCCCGGGAACGCCGGCGTCTGGGTCTCCGGCGCGGTGGCTCGACCAACGAACACACCTCCCGCGAACCCCACGGCGATCAACACGCCGACGACGAGCATCATCGTCGAGCTCAGGCCGCGGCCCTGGCGGGGAGGTTTGGTCAGCGCCGAGTCGAGCTCTTTCGTCGACGGCTCGGTGGCAAGGATCTCCTCGGCCGACTGCTCGTCCGCCGACCCGTCGACCCGGCCGGTGCCGGTCTCTTCATGTGGTCCCATTGGTGCTCTCCTTTCCGAGATGTAGGACTCGATCTCTACTCGTGGCGGAGCGCCTCGACCGGCAAGAGCCGAGCCGCGCGTCCCGCCGGATAGCTGCCGAAGAACAGCCCGATCGCGATCGACACGCCGAACGCGAGAACGATGGATCCCGGTGCGATCAGCGGCTCCACGCCGACGATGGTGAAGCGGCTGCCGATCACCCCGGCGGCCACCCCGAGCAGACCACCCACGAGGCTCAGGAGCGTGGCCTCGAGCAGGAACTGAGCGAGAATCGCCCCTCGACTCGCCCCGACGGCCTTGCGGATGCCGATCTCGCGCGTTCGTTCCGTGACCGCGACGAGCATGATGTTGGTGATCCCGATGCCCCCGACGAGCAGGCTGAGACCGGCCACGACCCCGAGCAGAACGGTGAACGTCTGGGTCGTCTCCGAGCTCGTCTCCAGCAGCTGCGACTGGTTGAGGATCTGGTAGGGGGTGTTCGTCGGGTCGGTGACGTTGAGCTCGTTGTCCAGGATCTCCGTGATCTCGGCCTGAGCGGCGTCGACGTCCTCGGCCGAGGTGGCCTGGACGAGGATCTGCGACACGGCTCCGTAGCCGGTCAGCGTCTGCTGCAGCGTCGACAGCGGCACGATCGCCACGTCGTTGGCGTCCTGGAACCCCGTGGATCCCTTGTCGTCGAGCACGCCGACGACCTCGAACAGGATGCCGTCGATCGAGACCCGGCTTCCGATCGGGTCGACGCTGCCGAAGAGATCGTCGACCACGGATTGCCCGAGCACCACGACCTTGCGGGCATTCAGGACGTCGTCGTTCGTGAAATACGTCCCCTCGGCAACCGGACTGTTGCTCGCCTCGAAGTAGCTCGGGTACGTGCCAACCAGCTGACCGAGGTCATGGGTTGCTCCCTCGTACGTGACGGTGGCCTGCGTGGTCACCTCGGGGGAGACGCTCTTGACGTGAGGGGCCACGTCGACATCGGCGAGCGCCCTCGCCACGTCGACCGTGAGCTCCTGGTTCTGGCTGCGAAGCTCGCCTCCGGTCGCTGCTCCCTGACCGAACTGGCCGCTGAACACCGTGAGCGTGTTCGTTCCCAGCGATTGGATGTTCTCCTGGATCTGCTGTGCCGACCCGTTGCCGACCGCGACGAGCAGGATGACCGCGCCGACTCCGATCAGAATTCCGAGCGTGGTCAGCACCGACCGCAGGCGGTTCATGGCGATGCCGCCGAGCGCGAACCGAACGACGTCGGCGGCCTTCATCGCTCACCCGCCGGTGCCAGGGGGCGTGACGGATGGTCGAGCGGCCGGGTGGTGCGGTCGTCGATCACGTGCCCGTCGCGGACCGTGACGATCCTCCGAGCCCGTTCGGCGACCTCGTGCTCGTGCGTGACCACGACGATCGTGCTGCCCCGCGCATGGAGTCCGTCGACGACCTCGAGCACCTCCTGGGTGGACTCGCTGTCGAGGTTGCCGGTGGGCTCGTCGGCGAGCAGCAGCGAGGGACTCGTCACCAGGGCACGGGCGATCGCGACGCGCTGTTGCTGTCCACCGGACAGCGTCCGCGGCACCCGGCCGGCGAGGTCCGTCAGGCCGACGATCTGGAGCGCGGCCATCGCGCGCCTCCGCCGCTCCGATCGTGACATCCCGCCGTAGACGAGCGGGAGCTCGACGTTCTGTACGGTGCTGATCCGCCGGAGCAGGTTGAATGCCTGGAAGACGAAGCCAACCTTGCGGTTGCGGACCAGCGCCAGCTGCGACTCGTCGAGGCTTCCGACATCGATCCCGTCGAGGCAATAGCGACCCGAGGTGGGGACGTCGAGGCACCCGATGATGTGCATCAGCGTCGACTTGCCCGAGCCGGACGCCCCCATGATCGCCAGGTGGTCCCCGTGCTCGACGCGGAGGGTCACGCCGCGGACCGCATGCACCGCGGTCTCGCCCGCTCCGTACGTCTTGTGAACGTCCTCGAAGTCGATAACGGGCGGCCGTGCCTGGGCGGACGACGGCTGGGGGTCCTGGCTCACGGGCCCCCTCCGCCGGGTCCGCCGCCCAGGCCGCCGGGGAAGCCGCCGCCGGGGAAGCCACCGAGATCGCCGGCGTCCGTGGCCGTGGCGATCACGACCTCGTCGCCCTCGGAGAGTCCGGAGGTGATCTCGGTGAACTGGTCCCCCTCGAGGCCGATCTCGACGGGGGTTGCGACCTGCTCGCCGTTCTCCACGACCGTGACCGTGGTCTGCCCTCCGGCGGTCGTGACCGCCGCGGAGGGGACCAGCAGCACGTCCCGCGCTCGTCCGGTGACGACCTCGGCGACCACGGTCTGTCCGACTCGCACGCCCTTGGGGGCGTCCTGCAGCTGGATCGTCACGCCGTAGTTGACGACCTGGTTCACGGTCGTCGACGTCTCGTCGATCGCGATCACCTTGCCCACGAGCTCGACGTCGGGCTGGGCGTTCAGCGTCGCCGTGGCCCGCTGTCCCACGCGGATGCTCGCGGTGTCGGTCTCGGAGAAGTTCGCGGAGACCTGGAGGTCCTTCAGATCGTTGATGACGACGAACCCCGAGGTGTCGGAGCTGCTCGAGTCCGAGCTCGTGTCGGAGGTTCCCGTCGTGCTCGAGCTCTGACCGACCGTTCCGTTGACCTCGACCACCGTCCCGGCGATGGGCGCCCGAAGCACGGTGTCGTCCAGGGCGTCCTGCGCCTGCGTGACCTGGGCGTTCGCCGAGGTCACCGAGGCCTGCGCCTGCGTGACCTGGGCGTTCGCCGAGGTCACCGAGGCCTGCGCCTGCTGGAGCTGGGATTGCGCCGACGCCACCTGGGCCTCGGCGTCGGCGATCTGCGCGTCGGTCGTCTCCTCCGAATGCCGGAGCTCTCGCAGGTTCTCCTGCGCGGCCGAGAGGCCCGCCTGCGCGGACGTGACCCCCGACTGAGCCGAGGACACGCCGGCCTGGGCCGAGTTGACCCCCGCGGAGGCGGAAGATGCGTTCGCCGAGGCCGACTGCAGGTCCGACTGGGCACTCGCGTCGTCCACGCTGGCGAGGACGTCGCCACGGCGAACATGGTCGCCGACCTCGACGAGGACCTCGGTGACGGTTCCGCTCGTCGTGAAGGTCGCTCCTGCCGTCTCGGCGCTCTCGATCGTTCCGGAGGCCGACACCGTCGAGCGGACGGTGCCGCGCGTGACCGTCGTGGTCGTCGTCTGGCCCTGCGCCGTCTCGCCACCGCCGCCGATGACCAGGTAGACGCCGACTCCGATCGCGATGAGGACGACGACCAGGGCCAGGTTGATCACCACCACGCTGATTCCCTTCTCGTTCATGTCCGCCATGCTGGAGACGGGCTCTGTGAGAAGCCTTGGAACAAGTGGGGAAGTCGCCAAGAGTCGGCTTCGGTGAAGAAGGCGAGGCTCTTGGGGAATTCTCAGGAAATTCGCAGGTCCCTCTATGAGACCGCCGATACGGTCGCGCGCCATGGAGAGCCCACAGCCCGAGGCGGCGGCGCGGGCCCACCGTGTCCTCGTGGTCGACGACGAGCCGGCCATCACGGAGCTGGTCGCGACCGTGCTCCGCTACGAGGGGTTCCAGGTTCGGACCGCGGCAACGGGCCGCAAGGCCCTAACGTCGGTGACGTCGTTCCGACCGCACCTGCTCGTGCTGGACGTCATGATGCCCGACCTGGACGGGTTCGAGGTGCAGCGGCGTCTGGCCGCGGACGGCACGCGGACCCCCGTCTTGTTCCTGACTGCGCGCGATGGGACCGAGGACAAGGTCCGCGGTCTGACGATGGGTGCGGACGACTACGTCACGAAGCCCTTCAGCCTCGAGGAACTCGTGGCCAGGGTTCGCACCGTGCTCCGGAGGGCGGGCGTCGAGGAATCAGCCTCCGGGCGTCTGGTCTTCGCCGACCTCAAGCTGGACGAGGACACGCACGAGGTGTGGCGCGACGGAGAGGACATCGAACTGTCGCCCACCGAGTTCAACCTGCTCCGATACCTGATGCTGAACGCCAAGCGGGTCGTGTCGAAGGCCCAGATCCTCGACCACGTCTGGCGGTACGACTTCGGAGGTGCCACCGGTGTGGTCGACACCTACATCAGCTACCTGCGACGGAAGGTGGATTGCCGCGAGCCGAAGTTGATCCAGACGGTACGAGGCGTCGGATATTCCCTCCGGCTCCCGAAGGAGTAGGCGTGTCCCTGCGGGCCAGGCTGCTCGTCTCCATGCTGCTCCTTGTGACGGCCGGCCTGCTGACCGCCGGCATGGTGACTTACCGCGCCCTGAGCACCTTCCTCATCGACCGAGTCGACCAGCAGTTGTCCATCGCGAGCGGCCAGGCGCGCCGCGTCATGACTGCGCCGCCCTCCTTCGTCCCGCCCGAGCCGCCACCCGCCGGCGGGGCGCTGTTCCCCGCCGGGACGTACTCCGCCGTGCTGGACGCTGGTGGCGATGTGCTCGACGAGTTCGTCTTTGGGTTCGACCAGGACGTCCCGTCGCCGCCCGCCCTTCCGGACCAGCTGCCCGGCTCCGCCGCCGAGCAAGAAGCAGGCGTGAGTTTCGACGTCCCCTCGAAACGTGGCGATGCCGAGTACCGGGTACTGGCGACCCGGTACCAGGACGAGACGGTCGTGGTCGCCATCCCGCTGACCGACGTGCAGGAGACGCTCGGACGCCTGGTCACGATCGAGCTCATCGTCTCGGCGGTGGTCCTGTTGGGAGTCGCGGCGATCGCCTGGTGGCTGGTCCGCCTGGGGCTCCGACCGCTGGAGCGGATGGGACAGACGGCAGGGGCGATCGCAGCCGGTGAGCTGTCGCGCCGCGTTGAGCCGAGCAACCGGCGAACCGAGACAGGGAAGCTGGGCCTCGCGCTGAACGTGATGCTCTCCAAGATCGAGGAGGCCTTCGCCGAGCGGCGGGCCAGCGAGGAACGGTTGCGCCGGTTCGTGGCTGATGCCTCCCACGAGCTTCGCACACCGCTCACGTCGGTCCGCGGCTATGCGGAGCTCTTTCGCCGAGGCGCCGTGAACGATCCTGCACAGCTGGCAAAGGCCATGATCCGGATCGAGGAGGAGAGCGCCCGGATGAGCGAGCTCGTGGACGAGCTGTCGCTTCTGGCCAGGCTCGATCAGGGGCGGCCGCTCGAACGGCGACGGGTCGACCTCGTCGAGATCGCCGCGGCCGCTGTTGACGCTGCGCAGGTTGCGGACCCGGCACGCCGCTTCGACCTCGAGGCGGCTCAGCACGTCGTCGCCGTTGTCGACGCCGACCGGATCCGGCAGATCCTCGACAACCTGCTGTCCAACGCCATCCACCACACCCCCGATGGCTCGCCGGTCTGGGTGCGGGTCGACGCATCCAAGGAAGGGGCGGTGCTCGAGGTCGAGGACCAGGGTCCCGGGATCGGCGAGGACGACGCCGAGCACATCTTCGAGCGGTTCTACCGCGCAGACCCCTCACGCTCTCGCGAGACCGGGGGATCCGGCCTCGGCCTATCGATCGTCGCCGCGCTGGCCGAGGCGCATGATGGCGTGGCCACCTGCACCCGAGGGAATGCGGGCGGCGCTCGCTTCCAGGTCCTCATCCCTTGGGACCACGGGGTCGGCGCCGACGTGATGGCCGCGGCGGGGACGACCGGCATCCGCCCCGACGCTGGACGTTGAGTCGTTGCCGAGCCGACCGACAAGGCGTGCGCTGGCCGGCCATGCGTAACCACGTCCAGGAGACGAGATCATCGCGGATCCTTCCGTGAAGGGCTCACAGGTGGTTCTTGGACTCGTCTGAGGAGGTTCTCAGCCTTGGGCGCTCCAATGAGGCCCGTCCCTTCGGACGGTCGGCCAAGCGGGAGTGAGGCGAGGATGCGGCACAAGCGACGGTGGATTCTGGGCGGGGCGGCGCTCATCGCCGCCCTCCTCGGCGGGGCGTACTGGTATGTGTTCGGCGGCTCGAGTCCAGCGGAGGTGGCGCTCGCGAGCCCTTCGCCCGGTGGTGCCTTGCAGGGTGATTCCACCGCCGCCTCAGACGGGTCCTTCGATGGGACGTGGACGATCGACACCCAATCGGGATCGTTCGAGGACTTCACCTCGACGTTCGCCGGCTATCGGGTTCAGGAGGAGCTCGGAGGCGTGGGAACGAACAACGCCGTGGGTCGGACCCCTGACGTGAGTGGGTCGCTGCGGATCGAGGGGACCTCGATCACGGCTGTCTCGGTCGAGGTCGACATGACGACGCTCACGAGCGACGACGATCGGCGCGACAACTCGTTGAGAACGCGCGGGCTCGAGACACAGGTCTACCCGACGGCCACCTTCGAGCTGACAGAGCCGATCGAGGTTGGCAAGACTCCGGAGCAAGGCGAGATCCTCGAGCTCGACGCCACCGGGGAGCTGACGCTCCACGGCGTCACCCGCGAGGTGACCGTTCCGATCCAAGCCCGGTGGACGGGCGAGCGAATCGAGGTCGTCGCGAGCTTCGAGGTCGCACTGGCCGACTACGACATCACGCCGCCGACGGGGTTCCTCGTCCTGTCGATCGCCGACGTCGGGACCGTGGAGATGAACCTCCTGTTCCGGAAGGCGTCATAGGGGTGCAGGGTGAGCCAACTGGCGGCGGGGCGAGACCGGCCCGACAGCAAGACCCTTCGGCGCCGGTTCCTCGCCGACGGCGAGTCCTGCAGATACCCGCCGCGGACGCGGAGTTCCGGCAGGCTCTCGGCCCCGGATACAGCGTTGTTTCCCCCGGGTCATCAGAGAGACCGGACATCGTGGTTGCTGACCTCGAGGGTCTTCATCAGCTCGCGGAGACCCGGCGCGCCTATCCGGACGCGGGGCTCGTGATTCGGTTGCCGTTCGGAGCCACCGTGGCGGAGATCGTTGAAGCACTCGACTCTGGGGCTGACGCCTGCCTCGTGGACGGACCGACCGTCTTGCTCGCGGCCCAGGTGCGATCCGTCGATCGAGCCCTTGGAGCGGCGACAGGCCTGTGAAAGGGAATCGCGGGTCCGGCCCCAGCTCCTACTCGGCGTCCCTGATCCGCT
>CAVOUQ010000045.1:0-47733 GCA_963699635.1 uncultured Actinomycetes bacterium
ATGCTCGAGGCCGTCGGACGCACGCCGCTCGTGCTGCTGAACCGCGTGGCGCCCGAGGGTCTCGAGGTGTTCGCGAAGGTGGAGTGGTACGGGCCGACCGGCTCGGTGAAGGACCGGATCTACCGCGAGATGCTCCATCGCGCGCAGGAGCGCGGCTCGCTTCGGCCGGGGATGACGATCATCGAGTGCACGACCGGCAACGCCGGCATCGCGTGCTCGGCCGCGGCGGCGATCATGGGGTACGCGTGCGTCATCGTGATGCCCGAGGAATGAGCCCCGAGCGCAAGCGGATGATCGAGGCCTACGGGGCGGAGCTCGTCCTCACACCCGGCGCCGGCACCGACATCGACCTCGCGCTCGCGAAGATGCGCGAGATCGTCGCCACCGACCCGAACCGCTACTTCTTCCCCGGCGAGTTCGAGAACCCGGACAACCCGGCCGCCCAGGAGGCCTCCGGCGTCGAGATCTGGGAGCAGCTCGAGGGAAACCTGGACGCCGTCGTCGCCTCGCAGGGCACGGGCGGCTGGATCACCGGGGTGGCGCGGGCGTTGAAGGCGCGCGACGAGCGCGTGCGCGCGTATGCGGTGGAGCCCGCCGAGTGCCCGCTGATCTCGAAGCAGCGATGGGGGACCCACGGCGTGCCGGGGATCGGCGACGGCATCGTGCCCCACAACCTCGACCTGTCCTGCGTGGACGGGATCGTCACCGTCAGCACGGAGGAGTCGCTCGCGATGGCTCGCCGGATGGCGCGGGAGGAGGGGATCCTATGCGGGCCGTCGTCCGGGATGAATGTGGTCGCATCGATCAAGGTCGCCGGGAAGCACCCGGAGATGACGCGGATCGTGACGGTGGTCCCGGACACGGGCCAGCGGTATCTGTCGGGCGAGCTGTTCGGCGAGCGCCCGGACGTGCACAGCCCCGATCGCGACCACGCCGTCGACCCGGAATCGCTCGCGCAGATCGAGTCGAACCGCGATCGCCTCGAGTTCATCTCGTAGCGGCGTCCGCCGTCGGCGTTGCGTCAAGACGTTGACACCCAACCGGGTGGGTGCCCTTCCCCCGCGTCAAGGTCTTGACACCAACACCCGCACCCGCCGCGCTGAACGGCCATTCAACCGGGGTGTAGCCTGCCGCCCGTGAGCCCGTACGCGATGCTCGACGACGAGCGCGAGATCCAGGAGCGCGCTCGGCGATTCGTCGACGAGGAGCTGATCCCGCACGAGGTCGAGGCCGAGATGCACGACGGTCGGCTCTCCGACGAGCTTCGCGAGCGCCATCACCGGATGGCGATCGACCTCGGCCTGTACGCGATGAACATGCCGAGGGAGCTCGGCGGCGGCGGGATGACGACGTTCGAGCAGGTCCTGGTCTCCGAGCAGCTCGGGCGCGTCACCAACGCCCTCGGCTGGTGCGTGCACACCCCGGCCGCGTGGGCGCCGAAGGTCGTCAGCCGCAGAGCAGCTCGAGCGTTGGATCGTCCCAACGATCAAGGGCACGCGGCACGAGTGCTACGCGATCACCGAGGAGGGCGCGGGCTCCGACGTCGATGCCATCGCGTCGACGGCCCGTCGCGAGGGCGACGACTACGTCCTCGACGGTCTCAAGTGGCACGTGACCTCGTTCAACTCGGCCGACTACCTGTTCGTCCAGGCCAAGATCGCCGGCGGCCCGAACGCCGGCGCGCACGCCATGTTCTTCGTCGACAAGGGCACCCCCGGGGTGAGGCTCGTGCGCGAGCCCGCGTACTCGCACACGTACGCCGACCACCACGCGATCGTCGCGCTGGAGGGACGTGCGAGTGCCCGCCTCGAACCTGATCGGCGCGGAGGGCGACGGGCTCGACTTCACCTACGAATGGTTCCGCTACGAGCGCCTGATGATCGCGGCGCGATGTTGCGGCGCCGCAGAACGGCTGATCGAGGAGGCCACCGCGTTCGCCAAGGAACGGGTCCAGTTCGCGCGGCCGATCATCGAGTTCCAGGCGATCGCGCACATGCTCGCGGACTCGCTCGTCGAGCTGTGGGCGGCGCGCCTCATGACGTACGAGCTTGCGAGGGGCATCGACCGCGGGATCGACCTCAAGGTGCAGCACGCGCAGTGCTCGATGGCCAAGCTCTACGCCAGCGAGATGGCGAACCGGGTCGCCGACCGGGCGGTCCAGGTCTTCGGCGGCCGAGGCTACATGCGCGAGAACGTCGCCGAACGCTTCTACCGCGAGCTGCGCGTGGACCGGATCTGGGAGGGGACCTCGGAGATCCAGCGCAACATCGTGGCGGACCAGCTCGCGAAGCGCGGCGTGCGCCCATTGGTCGGATGAGCGCCACGTGGGAGGAGTTCGAGCGTCTCGAGCTCGCGGTCGGCGTGGTCACCGAGGTCGAGGACTTTCCCGAGGCCCGCAAGCCCGCCTACCGGCTCACCGTCGACTTTGGTCCCCGAGGGACGCGGCGGTCGAGCGCGCAGGCGACGCACTCCCGGAAGGGGGACCTTCCCCCGATCGCGACGTCGAACCCGGCTCGCCCGTGGCCTGAGGCTACGCGGTCGCCGCCGGCTCGAGCTCGAAGCCGAGCTCGTGCGAAGCGACCTCCAGACACGTGCGGAGCATGCGCTCGGGTGTGACCTTCGAGTCCTTCAGCGCGACCTGGATCGCGAGGCCGTCGATCAGACACGCCAGCCGGAGCGCGAGGTCGTCGACCTCGGTGTCGGTGGTGAATTCGCCGGCCTCCTTGCCGCCCCGCACGATGTCGGCGATCTGCGCACGCCACCGCTCGTCCAGCACCTCGCGGTCCTTGGCCATCTCCGCGTCGCGGAGCGCCCGCACCCAGACCTCGATCCAGAGCGCCCACTCGTCCAGGGGCCCGTCCTCCGGGAGGTAGCCGGGGATCGAGAGCTCGACCAGGCGGCGGAACTGGTCGACCGCGCTCGGTAGGCGCCGGATCTCGCGCGAGGTGCGCAGGTAGAACTGGTCGTTCGCGAACGTGAGCGCCTCGGCGAGGAGGCGATCCTTGGACTCGAAGTAGTAGAGGATCAGCCCGGGGGAGACGCCCGCCTGCTCGGCGATGTCCGAGATGCGCGTCTCCGCGAGCCCGCGCTCGGTGATGACGCGGGCCGCCGCGTCGAGGATCTCCTGGTGCCGATCCTTCGCGTGCTTCGGGTTCGCGGTGGTCATGCGCTCGGATCCACCTCCTGAACGCCGGACAGGCGAGCCCGCGTTCGGGTGATCGATTGAATCATCGTTCAAGCGACTTTAGCGGGTTGAGCAGGGCTGTCAACCCGCGGGACTGCGCGCCCTCGCTTGACTGACCGTTCAAACTCATGGAAGGATTGGCGTCACATCCGACCGCAAGGAGCGCGTACCGCCATGGCCAACGTCTACGACGCGATCGTCATCGGGGGCGGGCACAACGGCCTCATCGGCGCCGGGTTCTTCGCCAAGGCCGGGGCCCGGACCGTCGTCCTCGAGGCTCGGGACAAGACCGGCGGCGCCGCCGACACCAGCAGCCCATGGCCCGAGCACCCCGACTTCAAGGTCACGACCTACTCCTATGTGATGAGCCTGATGCCGCCGACGGTGATCAAGGAGCTCCAGCTGGAGCGCCACGGCTACAAGGTCACGCCGTTCGGCCCGTACTACCAGGCGTATCCCGACGGGCGCTCGATCAAGATCTACGCCGACGACGCGAAGAAGAACTACGAGTCGATCTCGCAGTTCAGCAAGAAGGACGCCGAAGCCATTCCCAAGTGGGATGCGTGGCTCTCGGGCGTGGCCGACGTCATGGGGCCGCTGCTCCTCCAGGTCCCGCCGCCGCTTGGGTCGATGAAGATCAAGGACCTGCTCGACCAGCTCCGGGTTGCCTGGAGGGCGCGAGGGCTCGGCGTCCGCGGCGTCGGCGACGTCACGAAGCTGTTCACGATGAGCGTGAGCGACCTGCTGAACGAGTGGTTCGAGTCCGATCCCGTGAAGGGCATGCTCACGGTGAACGGCGTGATCGGCACGTGGGCCGGGCCGGACTCGCCCGGGACAGCCTACGTGATGCTCCACCACTCGATCGGGGACGTCGGCGACGGCCACCTCGGATCCTGGGGGTACCAGGAGGGCGGCATGGGCGGCGTCTCGGACGCCTGCCGTCGCGCCGCCGAGTCCTTCGGCGCCGAGATCCGAACGAGCGCCAAGGTGTCGAAGATCCTCGTGCGGGGCGGCCGCGCCGTGGGCGTCGTGCTCGACAGCGGCGACGAGCTCCGGGCTCCGGTCGTCGTCACCACCATCCACCCGAAGATCGCGTTCCTCGACCTGATCGACGAGGCCGACCTCCCCGCCGACTTCGTCCGCGACATCCGCAACTTCAAGACCCGCAGCGGCGTCGTGAAGGTCAACTTCGCGATCAGCGAGCTGCCCGACTTCATCGCGGACCCCGGCAGGGAGCAGCAGGACCACCACACGGGCTCGGTCGAGCTCTGCTTCAGCTCGGAGTACGCGGAGAGGGCCTTTCAGGACGCGCACTTCCTGCGCAAGGCGGCCGAGCGCCCGTTCGTCGACGGCGTGATCCCGACCACGCTCGACTCGACCCTCATGCCCGAGGGCGTGCACAACTTCTCGATGTTCACGCAGTGGGTGCCCGACGACTGGAACCTCGAGCCGCACCGCGAGGAGCTTGAGCAGTACGCCGACCGGATCGTCGACCTCTACACGGAGCTCGCGCCGAACTTCAAGGCCAGCGTGATCGCGCGACAGGTCATTGGCCCGTACGACATGGAGCAGGACCTCGGCCTGATCGGCGGGAACATCTTTCACGGCGAGCTCTCGGTGGATCAGCTCTTCCACATGCGGCCGGCGGTCGGGTACGCGGACTACCGGACCCCGATCAAGGGGCTCTACCACGGCTCGAGCGCGACGCACGCCGGCGGCGGCGTCTGCGGGATCCCCGGGTGGCAGGCGTTCCGCCAGGCCAAGAAGGACCGAGCGGTCGGCTCGAAGAAGTAGCCTCACCGGCATGGCCTCGGAGGACTCGCGCTCGGCGCTCGAGCGCATGCTCGAGGCGCGGTCGGTCGCCGTCGTCGGCGCGAGCGTCCGCGAGGGATCGGTCGGGCATCAGAGCCTCGTCGAGCTGATCGAGGGCGGCTTCGACGGCGTCGTCTACCCCGTGAACCCGAAGTACGACGAGATCCTCGGGCTCCCGTGCGTGGCGTCGCTGGCGGATCTCGACGAGCCGGTCGACCTCGCGATCCTGGCGATTTCGAACGCGAGGCTCGAGGAGCAGCTCCGGTTGGCGGCGTCGATCGGCGCCGGATCCGCCGTGATCTTCGCGAGCGGGTACGAGGAGCCGGTCGACGGGGTTCCGCCGCTCCTCGAGCGCCTGGCGGCGATCGCGCGCGAGGCCGGGATGGCCGTCTGCGGCGGCAACGGGATGGGCTTCGCGAACTTCGAGAAGCGCGTGCGCGCGCTCGGCTTCTACGAGCCGAAGGACGTGCGGATCGGCGGGATCACGTTCGTCTCCCACTCGGGGTCGGCGTTCAGCGCCGTCGTCCACAACCGCCGGAACCTCGGCCTGAACCTGGCCGTCTCGGCCGGGCAGGAGCTCGTGACGACCGTCGCCGACTACCTCGCGTACGCGCTCGGGCTCGAGAGCACGAACGTCGTCGGACTGTTCATCGAAACGATCCGCGACCCGGCGGGGTTCGTGGACGCCGTACGGCTCGCGCAGGAGCGGGACGTGCCGGTCGTTGCCCTGAAGGTCGGGCGCGAGGCGTTCACGCGGAAGATGGTCGAGGCGCACTCGGGCGCGCTCGCCGGCGAGGACGGGGCGTACGAGGCGCTGTTCGACGCGTTCGGCGTGCTCCGGGTCGAGAGCCTGGACGAGATGGCGGACGCGCTCGCGCTGTTCGCGTCGGGGCGCCGGGCGGGACCCGGCGCGCTCGCGAGCGTGCACGACTCGGGCGGGGAGCGAGCGCTGCTCATCGACTCGGCGGCGTCCGTGGGCGTGCCGCTCGCGGCGATCTCCGCGGAGACGACCGCGCGGATGGCCGAACTCCTCGACCCGGGGCTGCCTCCGGTGAACCCGCTCGACTTCTGGGGGACGGGAAGAGACGCGCACGACGTCGTGACCGGTTGCGTACGCGCCCTGCTCGACGATCCCTCGGTGGCCGCGCTCGCGTTCGCCGTCGACCTCACCACCGAGGACAGCCCCGACATGGGGTACATCGGGATGGCGCGCGACACCTTCCCCGAGACCGACAAGCCCTACGCCATGCTCTCCAACTTCTCGAGCGGCATCGACCGCGGCGACGTCGCGCTGCTCGAGGACGCGGGGATCCCGGTGCTCGAGGGCACCCTCACCGGCCTCGCGGCGTTCAAGCACCTGTTCGACTACCGGGACCATCGGGCGTTGCCTCCGCGCTCGGGCTCGTCGCCGGCGAGCGACGAGGTCCGAGAGCGGTGGCGGGCGCGGCTGTCGAGCGGGGAGCCGCTCGGAGAGGTCGAGGGCCTGGCGCTGCTCTCCGACTGGGGGGTTCCCGTCGTGGCCGCGCGAGTCGTCGAGTCGGTCGAGGAGGCGCTCGCGGCGGCCCACGGGATCTGGCCGGTGGCGCTCAAGACGGCCGCTCCGGACGTGCAGCACAAGTCGGACGTCGACGGGGTGCGCTTGGACCTGCTGACGCCGGACGAGCTGCGCGCGAGCTACGCGGACGTCTCGAGCAGGCTCGGCCCGCGCGTCGCGGTCGCGGCGATGGCGCCCCCGGGCGTCGAGATCCACCTGGGCATCGTGCGCGACGAGCAGTTCGGCCCGCTCGTGCTGGTGGCCGCCGGCGGCATGCTGGTCGAGCTGCTGCGCGATCGGCGACCGGCGATGCCGCCGCTCGATGAGGCGCGAGCGCGACGGCTGATCGACGCGCTGGCCTCACGGCCGCTCCTCGACGGCGTCCGCGGACAACCGCGGGCGGACGTCGACGCGCTCGCGGGCGCGCTCGTCGGGATGTCGTGGCTCGCCCACGACGTCGGCGACCGGATCGAGGCGCTCGACGCGAACCCCGTGATCTGCTGGGCGGACGGCTGCGTCGCCGTCGACGCGCTCGTGATCCCGCGGCGGCGCAGGTAGGTCAGCCGTCGGGCCACGCCGCATCGAGCTCGGCCAGGATACGGTCGAGGCTGTCGGGTCCCTCGGTGAGGTAAGTCATCATCGCGTCCCAGAAGAGACCCTGCCCGATCTCGGCGGGCATGAGGTCGGATGCGTCGAAGCGGAGGGTGCCCGCCGCGAGGGCGTTGGCGACGAGCTCCGCCTGCCGGCGAACGAACGGGGGGTAGTTGTCGAGGTCGAATCGTCGATTCGATGAGATCCAGCCGTGCCCGCTCGCCGCAATCTCCGCGCCGTACTCGGGACTGAGGAGGAAGCGAACGACCTCTCGAACCTCGGGTCGATCGGCGAACGCGAGGAGCATTTCCCCGCCCGCGATCACATTGTGGACGGACTGCACCCTGAGGCCGGGGAAGGGGAAGGCATCGAAGTCCGTCCCCACCGACCCCGGCGCGAAATAGGCGAATTGATCCCCGAGGAAACTCGGTCCCTGGTCGAGCCAACACCCCGGCGGATCGTCCTGGACCATCGGATTCGGCGCGTCCAGCACGAAGGTCTTTCGGGCGCCATCGATGCCCTGGTGGACGTAGTCATCGGTGAACAGGATCTCGCCCAGCCGCGCGAACGACGCTCGTATCGCGGGGCTGTCGAACGGGATCTCGTGGAACGTCCATTGGTCGTACACCTCGGGACCGGCGCCCGCGATCAGGAGGTTCTCGATCCAGTCCGTTCCGGGCCACCCATCACCCGTTGGACCGGAGTTGAACCCGACGCACCATGGGGTTCGACCGTCGGACACCATCCGGTCGCTGAGGGCGATCAGCTCCGCCCACGTCTTCGGAACGGCATAGCCTGCCTCTTCGAAGGCCGAGGCCGGGTACCAGATCAGGCTCTTCACGTTCAGGCCTGTGAAGGCCGCGTACGTATTGCCCTCGCTGGAGGGCCACGATCCATCGGCGCCGACGGTGCCGAACGAAGAGAGGTACGGACCCTGGTCGCGTCGCAACTGCTCGACGTCGAGGTACCTCCCGAGGTCGATGAGGTCGCCCCGTTGCGCGAACGCCTGCACCTCCCCCGGTTGCGGGGGGAAGGCGATGTCGGGCGGATCTCCCGCCGCGACGCGGGCGCCGAGTCCGATCTCGAAGTCGGCGATGGCGTCGACCACCTCGATCTCGATGCCCGTGGCGGCGGTGAATCTCTCGAGCTCCCGATGGAACGCGGGCGTCGTTGCCGAGGCTTCGAGGCTTCCCCCGAACAGCGTGACCGTGGTGCCTGCGAGCGGCTGGTCGGGCGCAGGCGGATCCACTATGCGGATTGGATCGGCAGGAATGTCCGGGGCGAACGAGGCCGGAAGGGACGGGCAGGCGGCCCTTGCGAAGTACTGCTGGCACTCCTGGGGTGTGAGCGCTCGTGTGATCTGCGCTCGCGCGAGCTCGAGGAGTTGCGAGAATGGCAGGTCGAAGACGCCCCTTACGCCATCCGGCGCGGCGACGAGCACCGTCGTTCCCCCGTCCGGATACTGGCCCCCGGTCTCCTGGATCGCCCAGTGGAGTGCCTCCACGAGGGCCGCCGGGACCGGGTCGGCGGACGGGCGTTCCTCGACCGCGTGCAACGCGAGGAGGAGGCTCAGTTCTGGATCGGTGTCGAGGCTCGCCACAGAACCCGCGGTCAACCGGCCGACGATCTCGCGGTCGGCGCTGCGTGCGGCTTCCCGGCTCTGGTTCACCGTGATAGCCGTGAGGGTCGCAGCGACCAGCGACGCGACGGCAAGCACGGCGACGAACGCGCGCAGGCGCCGTACCGAGCGCCGCTCAAGCGACCGCTCGTGAGCGATCCTCGCGCGTTCGGACTGCGCTTCCGCCTCGTGTGCCGCGAGGCTCTTCTCGACGAATGCCCGCTCCATTCGGCCCAGGGCAAGGGGAGCCTCCGACACCCAGGATGCGAGCCCCTCGAGCCGCGCGCCGGTCAGGAGGAAGCTCGGCTCGTCGCCGGAGCCGGCCCACTCGTCGGCGCTCGCGACCAGGCGGCGATGCGTACGGACGTCCTCGCGCGCCTCGTCGATCCAATCGCCTAACCGCGTCCACGCGTGGATCAACGCCTCGTGAGCGAGTTCGACGGTCGGCTCGCGGGTGAGCTCGTCCCGGTCGAAGGAGAGCAACCGGTACCGGCCGAAGGCCTCGATCACGGCGTCCATCGAAGCGCGGTCGACCTCGAGCGCGTCGAGCTCGGAGTGGCGGACCCGGCGCCGCGTGTCCTCGGCCCCCTCCCCGAGGGTCACGAGCCTGAGGAAGAGCTGCCGGGCGGCGTCGCGGCCGGCCTCATCCGCCGCCCCGTAGATCTGCTCGGCGCGGCGTGCCAGGGCGCCCGAGACTCCACCGATCCGCCGGTAGGCATCGAGGGTGAGCGCGCCCTCCTCTCGCTCGGCGAGCTCGGTGAGAGCGAACTCGAGGAGCGGCAGGGCGCCGGGCCGGTCGGCGACGTCGGTGACCATCGCGGCGATGAGACCGGGCTCGACCTCCAGCCCGACGTGCTCGGCGGGTCCGGCGATCGCGCGCTCAAGTTGTTCGGGCGACATCGGGGTGATCGCCTCGGTGCGTTCGGCGAGCAGGTCTCCGAATCCGCGCACCGACAGCGGTTGGTCGAAGAAGTCCGCCCGAAGCGTCGCGACGACGCGGACGCGGCTGCCTGGAGCCTCGACCGCCGCTCGGACGCTCTCGAGCACGAGCGAGCGCTCCGAGTCGTCCTCGACGAGCGTGAAGACCTCCTCGAGCTGGTCGAGAACGATCAGCAGCTCGGCGTCCGGATCGGGCAGAACGCGGTCGACGGCGCGCGCCAGTCCGAGCTCGTCGCGTTCGAGGTCGTCCAGCAACGACGGCGGTGGCTGGATCGCGATGCTCAGCAGCGCCGACTCGAGCTCGCGGAGAGGGTGGGGCCCCGGCAGCATGTCGACGAAGTACCAACGCTCCGAGCCGGCGACCGCTCCTCGCCGGAGCGCCGGAACCAGGCCCGCGCGGACGACCGACGACTTCCCCGACCCGGAGGGGCCGACGACACACAGGAAGCGTGACCGCGTTCCGGGCTCCGCCAGTCGTTCGGCGAGTCGCCGAACGAGGGTCTCTCGCCCGAAGAAGTCGGCGGCGTCGGCCTCGAGGAAGGCGCGGAGCCCCTTGTACGGATTGCGGATCTCGCCGACCGCGGCCGCATGGAGGGGATGGCGCTCCGCGGCGGCGCGGAAGGCCGCCGCCAACTCGAGGGCGTCCGAGAACCGCTGGTCCGAGTGCTTCGCCGTCGCCCGAGCGATCACGGCGTCGACGGTCGGCGGCAGCTCGGGGCGCACCCCGCGCACCGACGGCAACGGCTGCTGCAGGTGCTGCTCGAGCATGACGTTGATCGGTCCGTCGGGGAAGGGATGGGCGCCCGTGAGCATCTCGTACAGCACGATCCCCAGCGAGTAGATGTCCGAGCTAGGCGTCAGCGACTCCAGGCGGATCTGTTCGGGCGAGAGGTAGGCGGGCGTTCCTCGGATCATGGTCCCGGTCGTCTGCTCGGGCACTCCGACCCCGAGCGCCACGCCGAAGTCGGACAGGTAGGCGTTCCCGTCTTCGTCGAGGAGGACGTTGCCCGGCTTCACGTCGCGATGGACAACGCCCTGGCGATGCGCGGCGGCGAGCGCCGACGCCACCTGGTCGAGGATCCCCGCGGCGCGATCGACGTCGAGCCCACCCTCCCCCAGGAGATCTTCCAGGCTGCCGCCTCGAAGAAACCGCATGATGAGGTACGCGGCGTCGGGCTCTCGCCAGTAGTCGTAGAGCGGGACGACATGTGGATGCTCCAGGCGGGCAACGAGCTGCGCCTCGCGCTCGAACCGACGAACGAAGTCGGGCTGGTTCGCGAGCTCCGGGTGGATCGACTTCACGGCGACCTCTCGCCCCACCTGAGGTTGGATCGCGCGGTAGACGACGCCGAACGCGCCCTCGCCGATCTGCTCGAGGAGCCGGTACCCCCTGAGGGGTTCGCCTTGGATCTCGAGGTCGGGATCCTGCCGAAGGACCCGTTCCTGAAGGCGCACCAGGTCGGGTGACGGATCGACTCCCAGCTCGTCCGCAAGGATCTGGCGCGCTCGCTGGAACACGGCCAGGGCGTCGGCCTGGCGTCCCGAGCGGTACAGGGCGAGCATGAGGCTCGCCCACAGCCGCTCGCGTAGCGGCTGCTCGCGGGTCATGGACTCGAGCTCGGCGATCACGTCGCCGTGGCGGCCGGCCGCGAGGTCCGCCGCGAGGCGCTCCTCCAACGCTTGAACGTGGAGCTCCTCCAGTCGGGCGATCTCCCCCGAGAGCGACTCCTCGCCGGCGAGATCGGCGAACGCCGGGCCTCGCCAGAGGCCGAGCGCCTCCCGCAGGATCGCCGCCGCCCTGTCAGCCTGGCCGTTGGTGTCCCTGGCCTCGTGGAGGAGCCGCTCGAACCGAGCCGCGTCCAGCTCGTCGGCCTCGATGTGGAGGAGGTATCCGGGCGTCCGTCCCTCGAGCCGGTCCGCCCCCAGCGCCTTGCGCAAGTGCGAGATGTAGCTCTGAAGAGTGTTCCTGGCCGCTTCCGGCGGTTCCTCGCCCCAGACCTGGTCGATCAGGGCCTCGGCGGGCACGACCTGGTTCGCACGGACCAGGAGATGTGCCAACACCGCCCGCTGTTTCGGTCCCCCGAGGACGATCGGTCCGGTCTCCGCGCTGACCTCGAGGGGGCCGAGGACGAGGAACCGCATCCTCGGACGGTACGCCCGGCGAATCCGGCTGGAAAGGCTCGTGCGTGTCGGTCGGTCGCCCATGTCATGAGGGTGCACGCGGGCGCGTGGAATTCGCTTGAAGGACCTGGGCTTCCAGCGATCTCCATGCGCCTCGCACCCTGGATTCATGAGCCGGATCCGACCGTCCGCGTATGTGGACGTTTGGGAGGGTCGGACGGGTCGTGGTCGCGGCGGTCGCGGTTGCGAACCTTCTCGCGGGCCAGCCGGACCCGCGAGTCACGATCGCCGGCGCAACGGCCGAGCAGCACGAGATGGCGGAATGGGCGATCGGTCGATTCGAGGCCGTGGGGCTCACCCTGCCGCGGATCGAGATTCGGTTTCACGTCGACCACGACTCCTGTCACGGTCACCTCGCGTACTACGGGGGCGGCGTCGCCGACATGTGCTACGTCCACGCCGACCCGATGGCTGCCCGGAGCCTCCTGCACGAGATGGCCCACGGGTGGCTCGACGTCAACGTCACGGGCGTGGCGCGTGACCGGTTCCTCGCGCTCAGAGGACTGACGACCTGGAACGGCAAGCAGGTCCCGTGGGATGAGCGTGGGTTCGAGCAGGGGGCCGAGATCATCGCGTGGGCGATCGGCGATCAAGGAGAAGGGGTCCTCATGCCGTCGATCCCGAACAACGCTCCCCAGCAGCTCGTCGACACCTTCGAGCTGCTGACCGGCCGACGTTTCCCTGAACTCTCGGCTCGGACGAGGTGGCACGGTTCGGCTCAGGGCTGAGGAGAGCTTCCCGCCTACACGAACGTCGTCGGGTCCGGCTCGGTCTCGGCGGGCCAGCCCGGGTAGTCGTCGCCCGGGTACTCCCACGGGGTGCCGTAGCAGCCCTCGATCGCCGGGAGCGGTCGCGCGTCCGTCCGTGGGTCCTTCGCGAAGTCGAAGACGTGCTCGAAGTTGTGGGTGCGCTCGATCCGCGATGTGAGGTACGGCAGACCCCAGTTGTCCTCGACGAACTTCAGCGGCGTGGAGAACTCCGCCTCGGCGTCGTCGACGTAGCCCTTCTTCGCGTAGGGCGAGAGCACGATCGTCGGGACGCGGAAGCCGAGCCCGATGTCGTCGATCTCCGGCGGGGGGACGTGGTCGTACAGGCCGCCCCACTCGTCCCATGTGATGAACATCGCCGTGTGCTCCCAGCCGTCGCTCTGCATCACGGCGTTCGTGAGATCAGCGAGCCAGTTCTGCGCGAAGCACGTGCTCTCAGGCGGGTGGTCCGAGAGCTCGAACCGCGGCGTGACCCACGTCACGGACGGCAGCTTGTCCTGTTGGACGTCCTTCACGATCCGATCGACCGGACGGATCGTCTCGTCGCGCCACAGGTCGGTGTGATAGACGCCGGAGATCCCGTTCAGCGCGTTCCAGAAGTAGCCGCTCTGGTTGGGGCTCGCCGAGTAGAACGCCCACGACACGCCCTCGTCCTCGAGCTGCTCGGGGACGCTGCGGAAGTTGAAGCACGAGTCGTGCTTCGCGAGGTTCCCGAGGTCGTCCTTCACGAGGACGAAGACGTTGTCGCCGACCGCGTCGCAGCCCCAGCTCTTGAACCGCTTGCCATTCTCCTCGATCCGCACCTCGATGTTCTCCGGGTTGTCCAGGGCACCGCCGGACTGGCCGGCGACGAAGAAGAAGTGGTTCGGGTACGACGGCCCGCCCACCGACGCGAAGAAGTTGTCGCAGAGGACGTAGTCGCTCGCGAGCTGCCAGTAGACGGGCACCTTGTCGCCCTCGAACGCCGTGTAGGCCCACGGGTCGCCGAACTGTCCTTGGCCGAACCCGTCGTAGGCGCCCCCGTTCACGTCGTTCAGGTGCGCGGCGCGATCGTGCGGGAGGTCGCCCGGCAGCCAGTGCGGCGCGGGCAGGAGCTCCACCTCGGTTCCGAACTTGACGCCGGTCGTCGAGCCGTTCGCGCCCGGGAACCGTCCGAAGAGGTTGTCGAAGCTCCGGTTCTCGAGCATCACGTAGATCACCCGCTTGATCGGCCATCGCGTCTCGGTCGCGACGACCGACGCGGTCGCGCTCGGCACGAGGACGGGAGCCTTCCGCTCGCCGCCGGTGCACGCGTACAGGGTCGCGCCGGCCAGCGTGAGGCCCGACGTCTTCAGGAACGAGCGTCGCGAGAAGAACGGCGAGCGTTCGTGATGAGGGCGTTCGTATCGGGGAGGATGTTCGGGCACGGCGCCCGACCCTATCAAGGAAGTATCCTGCCGGGTCCCGTCCGACCCGAGGTCCGATGCATACGCGCAGGTTCTCCATCGTTGCGATCGCGCTCGCCCTCGTCCTCGTCGCGTGTACCGGCGACGACGGCGCGGAGGGTGACGGCGCGACCGACGCGTCGACAACGCCGCCCTCGATCACGCCGGTCGAGTCGCCGAGCCAGACCGTCTCGCCCACGCCACCGGCCCTGCCCGACGAGCCGCCGCTCACGCGCGGCGGCGTCGCCCTCGACTGCGTGAACGGGTGGGTCACGCCCCGGGAGGACTCGCCCCGGTTCCTTCAGCCACTCGGGATCATCCGCCGCACGACGGGGGTCGATGGCCCGCTCGAGGTGGTGGACATGCGCTACTTCGAGGGTCCGGAGTCGCCCCCGTCGGACAAGGGTTACCTCCTCGTCGTGCAGCGCTGGTACGTGAGGCTGTACGCCGCGGACGACCTCTCGTTCCAGGGCCGGTTCCTGGTGGAGGCGCGGCGGTTCGGGCGCGGGCTCGTGGCCGTCGCGCCGTACGACACGTTCGGCTTCCGCTCGCCCGATTGGATCGGCTTCCAGTACGACAGCGCGGATCCGGAGCCGAGGGTGTACGAGGGTCTGCCCGGCCTGTGGTCGGGCATCGCCTACGACTTCGTGGATGGCGGCGAGGGCCTCACGATCCCTGGGCTTCCCGAGCAGGTCGCCGGCTGCCTCAGCGCCACCTGAACCGCGTCACCCGCCGACGAGCACCGCAGCGCCCACCGCCCCAGAGAGCTCACGGAACTCCGAGGTGATCATCTCCGGAGCCCGGTCGGGCACGAACAGCTGCGGCCGCATCTCCGCGGCAACCCGCGCGGCGAACGGGGCACCCAGTCGATCCCCGAGCCCGCCTCCGATCACGATCGCCTCGAGCGCGAGCAGGTTCTGCGCGGACGACAGCGCGATCCCGAGCGCCCACACGGCGTCGTCGATCAGCTCACGGGCCATGCGATCCTCGCGCTCGAGGGCGTCCACGATCACCCCCGACGACAAGCGCGTCCGACCCTTCTTCTCCATGAGCTCGAACAGGATCGTCGTCCTGCCGTTCTTGACGAGGTTTCGCGCGCGCGCCTCCATGCGTCCGCGGCCCGCGTAGGACTCGAGGTGCCCGCGCCGACCGTCGGAGCACATGCGTCCCCCGGGCTTCACGATCGTGTGGCCGATCTCGCCCGCGGCGCCCCGTCCCTCGACGAGCTCGCCGTTCAGGACGAGGCCGCCCCCAACCCCGGTCCCCACCCACACGCCGAGGAGGTTCCGGAACGGGCGTCCCGCCCCGCGCTTCCACTCGCCAAGGATCGCCACCCGCACGTCGTTCTCGAGCCGCACCGTCGCTCCGCCGGCTGCCTCGGACACCATCGCGGCGAGCGGTACGGGCTCCTCTTCCTCCAGGCCCGGGACGTTGTTCGCGTTCGCGACGGACCCGGCCGCCCCGTCCACCGCGCCCGGCACGCCCATGCCGACCGCCTCGAGGTCGCCGGTCCCGGCGCCGGCCTCGGCGAGGGCCCTCGCGATCGCGGCGCCGATCGCGGCGACGAGCTCCTTCGGACCCTGCTGCGGAGTTGCGGCCCGGTGCGCCCCGACGACGCCGCCCTCCCGGATCGCCGCCACCTGGATCTTCGTGCCGCCGATGTCGACGCCCACCGTGAGCTTGCCCATGTCAGCCGGGTCCGGACCATGCCCGGAGCGTGGCGCGCGTGAGGAGCAGCCGGACGGCGAGGCTGAGGGCCGAGGTCGCCGCCACGATCGCGAGGGCGACGCCCGGCCGGCCGAGCAGCGCGCCCACGGCGACGAACAGCAGTCGGGCGTCTCGGCCGCCGAGCAGGAACCCGATCCACCGCTCCGGCGCGGCGGGAATCCCGAGGGCGGCGATCCGGTCCTTCGAGGCCATCGAAAGCATCGCCCCGGCGGTCGCGGCGACCGCGAGGATCGCGATCACCTCAGGGGAATCGGTCGTCTCGAGCGCCCAGACCGCGAGTCCCGCGATGACCGCCGCGTCGGCGAGCCGGTCGAGCACGCCGTCGAGGAGCGCGCCCGCGGGGTTCGCGCGAGTCTGGAGCCTGGCGATCTCGCCGTCCACGCCGTCGAGCACCGACGAGACGTGCACGAGGATCGCCCCGAGGATCGCCATGCCGAGCCCGAGGCTCCACGCCGCACCCAACGCGATGAGGAACGCGATGAGCGATACCACGTCGGGATGGATCGGCAAGTGCGCGAGCGCCATCGACAGGCGCGTCGACACCGGGCGGTTCAGGTAGCGCGAGACCGGGCCGTCGGAGTCCTTCGTCAGCGAGCGACGCAGCATCTTGGAGGCGCGCCGGAGATCCTCCGGCGTGTCGACGTCCTGCCACCACGCGTCGTGAGGGAGCGGTACGGCGGCGAGCGGCTGCGAGCGCGCGAGCTCGGTCACGGCCCCGGCGAGCGTGCCGTCCTCGCGCGACGCTGCCCGGCGCTGCGCGTCGAAGACGTGAAGTGGCAACAGGAACGCCCCGCAGTCGATCGAGGGGTCGCCGAGCTGCTTCGAGAACGCAACGACCCGCTCCTCGTGCAGGCGCACGCGCGTGCCCTCAGCCCACGCGGCGGCATCCGGGGCGTGGTCGACCAGCACGCCGGGCGCCGCGTTCCGCACCAGCGCGGTGAGGGCGCCCCCGCCGAACACGTGATCCGTGGTGACCAACAGGAACAGGTCCTCTCCGACCAGGTGTGGTTCCGCCGCCGAGAGCGACGCGCCGTTCCCGAGCTCCCAGTCCTCGGCGAACACCGCACGCACGCGGCCGGGGGCGAGCCGGTTCACGACGGCGGCGACCGGACCGGCCTGATAGCCGACGACGATGATCGCGCGCTCGACGCCCTCGGCGAACAGGGCGCGCACCGCGCGCTCGACGAGCGAGAGCCCGCCCACGCGCACGAGCGCCTTCGACCCGCCGCCCGTGATGCCGGCGAGGCGCTCGGAGCGGCCGGCCGCGAGCACCACGCCCACGCGGGGCAGCCAGTACGCGGGCGCCTCACCGAACGGAGCGCGCTCGGGCTCGGCAGCGGCGTGCTCGAACAACGTTTCGGACATGCGCCCCGCCTTTCGACCGGCCTAGGTTCCCGCAAGGGGTGCGGCGGAGGCAACCCCCGGTCGGCTCAGGTCGGCCAACCCGTGAAGGCCTCGTGTCCCCGCTTGCGGAGCTCGTTGCCGATGACGGAGCGCTGGATCTCCGACGTGCCCTCCCAGATCCGGTCGACGCGGAGCTCGCGCCACAGGCGCTCGACGGGCTGCTCGCGCATGTAGCCGCGCCCGCCGTGGATCTGTACGGCCCGGTCGACCACGCGCCCGGCCGTCTCCGAGCACACGAGCTTGACCGCCGACGCGAGCGCGTGGAGCTCCCGGCGCGAGATCTCGCCCCGCGCCGCCTGCCAGCCCACCCGGTACAGCGCCGCCTTCGCGGCCATGATCTCCGCCGCCATGTCGGCGAGCATGAACTCGACCGCCTGGAAGTCCAAGATCGGCCGCCCGAACTGCTCTCGCCCCTTCGCGAACGCGAGCGAGAGCTCGAGCGCGCGCGTCGCGGCCCCCATCGTGCGGGCGCCGATCATGATCCGTTCCTCGACGAACCAGTCCTTCGTGAGCTCGAACCCCTGCCCGACCTCGCCGAGGACCGCGTCGTCGCCCAGCCGCACGTCGCGGAAGGCGAAGATCGGGTGTTCGAAGACGAACGTGTGCGTGTACTTCGGCGTGCGGACGAGCTCGACACCCGGCGCGTCCTTGTCGACGAGGAACACCGTGGCCTTGCCCGGATCGCCGTCCACGTGCGCGTGCACGAGGAAGAAGTCCGCAACGTCGCCCGAGGTCACATGCCACTTCTCGCCGTTCAGCACCCATGCGCCGGCGCCGCCTCGTACCGCCGTTGTCTGGACCATCGTGGGGTCCGAGCCGGCGCCCGACTCGGTGATCGCGTACGCGTCGCGCCGCTCGCCGCGGTTCGCGGGACGCAGGTAGCGCTCCTTCTGCTCCTCGGTTGCGATCCGCAACGGGATCGAAGGACGCCAGGGGATGTCCCAGAGCGCGTTCGTCGCCTTGCCCCACTCCTCCTCGATCAGGATCTGTTGGAACGTGTCGTAGCCGCGGCCGCCGTCGCCCTCAGCGTGGTTGATCGCGTTGAACTCCCGGTCCATGACCGCGGCCTTGGCCCTCGCGAAGCTCTCGGGAAGGAGGCCGTCGTGCTCCTCGCACTCGAGCTCGAGCGGGATCAGGACCTCGTCGGCGAACGCGCGTGCGCGCCGCTTCAGCTCGAGGTCCGCGGCGTCCAGGCGCAGGTCCATGGACGGCATCCGCCTAGGAGGTGGGCGGGCAGGTCGTGCCCGAGATCGTGAGGGTACGTCGGCCGGTCACGACGTCCCGGTAGCCGACGGCGAGCACCGTGCCGTCGGGGAGCGCGTCGATCCCGGTGAGCGCCTCGGAGCCGGGGATCCCCTGGCCGTCGACCGCCGTCCACCGCCTTCCGTCGAACCGCAGGACCAGCGCCCTCGAGACCCCCTCCTTGGCGGCCGCGACGAGCCCGACGGCCCACACGTCGCTCGGGGTCACGGACGCGACGCCGAGCAGCTCACCTCCGGGGCGCACGCCGGCGATCTCGGTCCAGGTCGTCCCGTCGAAGCGCTGGATCGGTGCCCCTACCGCCCAGGCGTCGGTCAGGGTCAGCGGCTCGATCGCGTTCGCCGTGCCGGAGACCTCGGTCTCCGAGCGCGACCACGCCACGCCGTCGAAGTGGACGATCAGGGGCTCGTTGTGCAGGTACCCGACGGCCCACAGGTCGTCGGGGGCGACGGCCTCGACGTCTCGCAGCGCGCTCCGGCCGCTTCCGACCGCGCGACCCGCCTCGACGACGGCCCACAGCTGCCCGTCCCAGTGCAGGATCAGGGACTTCTCGAGCGACAGGTCCGGATCGCCGGTGAACCCGACCACCCACACGTCGTCGGCGGCGATCGCGGCGACGCCGTTCAGGACGCCGGTCACCTCGGTCGGCAGCTCCACCTCCAGCCACTCGGTCCCGTCGAAGTGCAGGACGAGCGGCCGGTCGCCGAAGCCGCTCGCCGTCCGCCCGGCCGCCCACACGTCGTTCGGTCCGACCGCGTCGACGGCCCGCAGCTCGTTCGCCTGGGACCCGGGGCTGGGACCCTCCTCCGCCGTCCACGCGGTGCCGTCCCAACGTTCGAACAGGACCTCGACGGTGGCGACGGGATCGCCCGAGCCGCCGACCGCCCAGGCCTCGGCGGCCGACAGCGCGGTCACGCCGGACAACCAGTTCGAGAGCTCGCCCGGGTCCGCGCTCTGCACGAGCTCCCAGACCGGAGTGCACAAGGCAGGGGGTTGCGTGGGTGAGGCGCTGGGGGAGACCGGGGGAGGAGGTTCCTCCTCGCCGGCCGTCAGGCCCGCGAGGAGCCCGAGGCCGACGATCAACGTCACGCCCGCCGCGATCCCACCGTTGATCAGCGCCCGACGCCGGAGTGGATCGAGCGTCATGCGTCCCGCGCCGGCCGTTTGCGGGCGTGCGCGTACGCCCGGTAACCTCGGCCTCCCTTGGGCGTGTTCGAACGCGACGTGGTCATCATCGGGGGAGGCCACAACGGCCTCGCGTGCGCAGCCTACCTTGCGAAGGCCGGACTGGACGTCCTCGTCCTCGAGAAGCGGAACGTGCTCGGCGGGGCCGCGGCGACCGAGGAGCCCTGGCCCGGGTATCGGGTCTCGAGCGCGTCCTACGTCGTGTCGCTCATGCCGCCGCAGATCGTCCGCGAGCTCGACCTGAAGCGGTTCGGCTACGCGGTCTCGATCATCACGCCCGACTACTTCGTCCCGTTCCCCGACGGGACCTCGCTCACGCTCTGGGGCGACGTGCAACGCGACGCCGAGGCCATCGCGAGGTTCAGCGCCGCCGACGCGGAGCGCTACGTCGAGTTCGACCGCTACTTCGATCGCGTCGCCCGGCTGCTGAAGGACCTGCTGTTCGTCGTGCCACCGAACCTGAACCTGCGCGACGTCCCGAAGTGGGCCACGACGGCCGGGCGGTTCCGCAAGTGGAGCGGTCGCGACATCCACGAGGCCGTCCGCCTGTTCACGATGAGCGCCTCCGACTTCCTGGACGAGTGGTTCGAGGACGAGCGCATCAAGGGCGCGATGGCGACCCAGGCGATCATCGGAGCCTGGTGCGGACCGATGACGCCGGGCAGCGCCTATGTGCTGATGCACCACTGGATCGGCGAGATCGACGGACACGCGGGAGCGTGGGGCTGGGTCGAGGGCGGCATGGGCGGCGTCGCGCAGGCGATGGCGCGGGCCGCCGAGTCCGCCGGCGCCGAGGTCCGCGCCAGCGCCGAGGTCGACCGGGTCGCGATCAACGCGAACGGCCGAGCGATCGGGGTGGCGCTCCTTGACGGGTCGCTGATCCGCGCGCAGCGCGTCGTGTCGTGCGCGCACCCGATCACGACCTATCGGTCGCTGGTGGGCGAGGAGCGCCTGCCGGGCGACGTGGTTCGCGACGTGCGGCGGTACCGGACCCGGTCGGGCTCGGTGAAGCTCAACGTCGGGCTGTCGGATCTGCCCGAGTTCCCGTCGTGGGATCAGGGCGGCGAGCCGCACAAGGGCCTGGTCGCCGTGTCGCCCTCGATCGAGTACCTGGAACGTGCGTGGGACGACGCGAAGTACGGGCGGATGTCCGAGCACCCGTACATCGAGGTCGTGTTTCCGACGGCGCACGAACCCGAGGGCCTCGCCCCCGAGGGCAAGCACCTCATGCTCGGGTTCGCGCAGTACGGGCCGTACGAGCTGCGCGAGGGGTCGTGGGACGACGGCGGCCGCGAGGAGTTCGCCCGGCGCGCCCTCACCGCGATCGGCGAGTACGCGCCGAAGCTGCAGGACTCGGTCGAGCAGGTGGAGGTGCTCGCGCCGCGCGACATCGAGGAGCGGTTCGGGCTGATCGGCGGCAACATCATGCAGGGCGAGCTCACGCCCGATCAGATGTTCAGCTTCCGGCCAATCCCGAACTTCGGCGACTACCGGACGCCGGTCGCGGGGATGTACCTGTGCGGATCCGGCACGCATCCGGGCGGCGGCGTCATGGGGGTGCCGGGGCGAAACGCCGCGAGCGTGATTCTTCGCGACCACAAGCGCGGCGAGTTCGTCGACCGCCTCAAGAACCTCGGCCGATGATGCGCGCGAGGACGCGCGACGGCCGCTGATGCTGATCGAGCTCGCGGAGGCCGTCCGCGCGAGGCGGGTCTCCGCGGTCGAGCTCGTCGCGGCCTCACTCGAGCGGATCGGGCGGCTCAACCCCGCGTTGAACGCCGTCACCCTGGTGCGGGCCGAGGAGGCGCTCGCCGAGGCCGCGGCGCTCGACGCCCGCGGCGCCGACGGGCCGCTCGCCGGGCTGCCGCTCCTGGTGAAGGACAACACGGACGCGGTCGGGATGGTGACGAACTTCGGTTCGCGGACGATGCTCGACCGAGCGCCCGCGGAACGAAGCGAGCGGACCGTCGAGCGAATGGTCGGTGCCGGAGCGGTCATCGTCGGGCGAACCAACGTCCCCGAGTTCGCGTTCCAGGGGTACACCGATAACGACCTCTACGGCGCCACCCGAAACCCGTGGGGCCTCGAATGGTCGCCGGGGGGATCGAGCGGCGGCTCGGGCGCCGCGATCGCGGCCGGGCTGGCGCCGCTGGCCACCGGGACTGACGGCGGCGGCTCGATCCGCACGCCCGCCGCGTTCTGCGGGCTCGTCGGGCTGAAGCCGACCGCCGGGCTGATCGGCCGCCGGCCGATCCCGTCGTGGCTCGAGACCTCGACCCAGGGGCCCATGGCGACGACGGTCGCCGACGCGCGGCTGCTGCTCGAGGTGATGCGGGGGCCGGCCGAGGGCGACCCCTCGGCCGCGCCGTCCTGGTCCTACCGCGGCGGCATGCCGAGCCGGGTGATCGCGACCGCCCGCTCTCGCGACCTCGGTCCGCTCCCGCCCGAGGTCGAGGGGCCGTTCCGGGACGCGCTGGAGGGGATCGAGCGCGAGCTCGGGCTGCCGGTCGAGGAGGTCTCGCCCGGAGCGCTGTTCCCGACGGCCGCGTACGGCGCGGGCCAGTCTCGCGACGACTGGTACGTGACGGTCACCGTCGAGGAGCTGCACTGGCTCGGGCGCGAGTGGGTGATCGCCCGCCTGGACCAGTTCGGCCCCGCCTTCCGGGGCGACATGGAGAACGCGCTCGGGTTCACGCTGGAGGACTACCTGGCCGCGCGCCACCGCCGGTTCGCCTGCACGCTCGACCTCGACCGGCTGCTCGGCGACGACGCGGTGCTCGTCTGCCCGACCCACGGGTACGAGGGCTGGCTCGCCGAGGGAACCCTGCCGGGAACCGGCCGCGTCGCCGCGGGGGAGGGCTACAACACCGGCGAGTTCAACCTCAGCGGACACCCGGCGCTGTCGGTGCCGGCCGGGATCAGCTCGAACGGACTGCCGTTCGGCCTGGAGATCGTCGGTCCCCGGTGGCGCGACGACCTCGTCCTGGAGTTCGCCGCGGCCTGGGAGCGGGCGCGTCCGTGGCCCCTCGTGGCGCCGGGCTACGAGCCGTTCGACGTGCCGACGGCGTGACGCGAGGGTCGGTGCGTGCCTTCGTGATCACCGGTCCCCGCGAGGCCTCGGTCCGCGAGGTGCCGGAGCCGCACCCGGATGCGCGACAGGTCGTGGTCGACGTTCTGCGGGCCGGCGTGTGCGGGACGGACGTCGAGCTGTTCACCGGGTCGATGCCGTACCTGCACGACGGGTCCGCGACCTATCCGTTGCGCATCGGGCACGAATGGTGCGGGCGCGTGAGCGAGATCGGCCCCGGCGTCGACCCCTCGTGGCTCGGGGCCTTCGTCACGGGCGACACGATGGTGGGCTGCGGCAGGTGCGACCGGTGCCGGCGTGGCCGGCACCACGTGTGCGACCGGCGCCTGGAGCTCGGCGTCCGCGACGGGCTGGCGGGGGCGCTCGCGGAGCGGTTGCTCGTGCCTGAAGCCGCCCTTCGGGGCCTGCCCGAGCGCATGGACCCGGACGTGGCCGCCCTGGTCGAGCCGGGCGGCTCGGCGCTGCGCGCGGTTCGGGCCGCCGAGCTCGCGCCCGGTCACCGCGTCTGCGTGTGGGGGTCGGGCACCTTGGGCCTCCTCGCCCTGCAGTTCGCGGTCGCCGAGGGGGCCGTGGTGGACGTGGTCGGGGTTCGGCCGGAGCAGCTCGCGCTCGCGCGGGAGCTCGGCGCGCGCCAGACGTATGTCCCCGACCGTGTGCCCGGCGAGGGATACGACGCCGTGCTGGACATGTCGACCTCGGCGGATTCCCCCGCGCGAGCGGTCGAGACGGTCGAGCCATCCGGCCGTGTCGTCCTCGTCGGCATCGCCGAGAAGCCCAGCCTCCTCGACACCCGGCGGGCCGTGCTCCGGGACGTGACCGTCGTGGGGATCCTGGCGGCGTCGGCCGGGCTGGACCGGACGATCGAGCTGTTCGCCTCCGGGCGGATCCGCACCGCGCCGCTCGTCGCCCGGGTCGTCGGCCTCGAGGGGGTGGCCGACGTGCTCGCCGGAGGGTCCCCGCCCTCGGGTTCCGGCGCCCCGAAGACGCTCGTGGATCCCGCCCGATGAGCGCGACCCTCGGCGTCGACGTCCTCGCCCGGATCGGCGGGACCCTGCTCGAGGGGCCCGCCTGGGACGAACGGAACGCGCGGGTGCTGTTGGTCGACATCCCCGGTCACCGCCGGCACGCCCTCGACTGGGCCGCGGGGACCGTCACGACACGCCGCGTGGAGGAGACGACGAGCGCCTGGATCCCGAGGATCGCCGGCGGGACCGTCGTGGTGTGCCGAAGCGGGCTCCGGCTTGCGGACGAGGACGGAGAGGGCCCGCTCGCGCTGGAGATCGAGGCGGAACGTCCGGAGCACCGGACGAACGACGCCAAGTGCGACCCGGACGGACGGCTCTGGCTCGGCACGATGGCCGACGCCGGCGACGTTCCCCACGGCGCGCTCTATCGCGTCGGTGCCGACCTCACCCTCACCCGGGTGCTCGAGGGGACGACGATCAGCAACGGGATGGGGTGGAGCCCCGACGATCGGCGGATGTACTTCGTGGACAGCCCGAAGCGGCGGATCGACGCCTTTGCCTTCGAGCGGAAGACCGGGTCGGCATCGGAGCGGAGCACGTTCGTCGACACGGGGGCGTTCACCGGCCTCCCCGACGGCCTCGCCGTCGACGCCGACGGATGCCTGTGGGTGGCGATGTACGGCGGCGGCGCGGTGCTGCGGTTCGCGCCCGACGGAAGGCACGTCGCGACGCTCGAGATGCCCGTCGCCAAGCCGACGAGCTGCTGCTTCGCGGGGCCCGGGCTGGATCGCCTGGTGATCACGACGGCCCGAGACGAGGACGGGACCGGGGGCGACCTCTACGCCTGCGACGCGCGCGTCACCGGGATGCCGACCGTTCCGTTCGCCGGGTGAGGAGGACGAGGAGATGAAGGACTTCGACGGCCTCGTGGCCCTGGTGACCGGGGGCGCGTCCGGCATCGGGGCGGCGACCGCCGCGCTGCTCGCAGACCGTGGAGCCCGAGTCGCGATCGTGGACCGGGAACCCGCCCGAGCGCCGGAGCGCGGCTCGGCGTTCGTCGCCGACGTCACCGACGACGCGTCGGTCCGCGCCGCGGTCGATGAGGCGGCCGCCGAGCTCGGCGGGCTCGACGTCCTCGTCAACGATGCGGGAATCGGAGCGGTCGGCGACGTGGCGGCGAACGACGACGACGAATGGCGACGGGTCCTCGACGTCAACGTCGTCGGCGTCGCGCGCGTCACGCGGGCGGCGCTGCCGTACCTGCGCCCGGCCCGAGGTGCGATCGTCAACGTGAGCAGCGCCGTCGCGATCGTCGGCGTTCCCGGCCGGGCCCTCTACAGCGCCAGCAAGGGGGCGGTGCTGGCGCTGTCGCTCGCGATGGCCGCGGATCTGGCCGGTGAGGGCGTCCGCGTCAACGCCGTCGTGCCGGGCACGGCGGACACCCCGTGGATCGGCCGGCTCCTGGAATCCGTCCCCGACCCCGCCGCCGAGCGCGCCGCGCTGGAGGCTCGGCAGCCGATCGGCCGGCTCGTCACCGCGGAGGAGGTGGCCCACGCCGTCGCGTACCTCGCGAGCCCGCTGTCCGGCTCGACCACCGGGAGCGTGCTCGCGGTGGACGGCGGGATGACGTCGCTCCGGCTCCGGCAGTGACCCCGGCCACGCTCGACGGCATGGTGCCCCGGCTGATTGGGCGTGGCCCGTTCGCCGCCTACGCGGCGAGGTCGCGACGCTCGAAGGCGACGAACGCGATCAGCAGGGTCGCCACCGTGACCAGGGTCAGCACGAGCGCGTTCAGCGGGTCGATCCCTCGAGTGAGGGCGTCCGACGAACGGTAGTAGGAGAAGATCGACAGTCGCTGCAGCCACCCCAGGCCACCGACCGACAGCGCGAGCACGTCGATCAGGTAGGACGCGGCCGCCGCGCCGCTCGCCACGCCCGTCGCGAGCGAGCGCCGCCCCGTTCCCGCTCCCACCGCGAGCGCGACCGTGCCGAACGCCGAGGCGAGGAGCACCGTGTTCGCGACGGCGGCCGCGAGGTCCGTCACCGGGATCGAGATCTCGAATGGGGGGCTCGTGACGACGAGGGCGATCCAGAGCACGAGGCCGAGCCCGGCCGTCGCGAGGAGCATCGCGGCGGCCTTGTCGAGCAGGACCCGCCGGCGCCGCACCGGCGTCGCGAGCAGGATGTCCAGCGTCTTGTGCTCCTCCTCGCCGGCGATCGCGCGCGAGCCGGCGCCGATCCCGTGGATCAGCAGCAGCAGCGGGGCGAAGATGGAGAACAGGCGCGCCTGCAGGTAGCCGTCGGCCGTGAAGAGATCGCCGCTCGCGCCGAGGAGCGCCCGCCGCAGCCCGATGGGGAGCGAGTCGATCACCTTCGAGAGCGAGGCCGCGTTGTCCTTGACGCTCGGGTAGAAGGCCGTGGTGAGCAGGCAGGCCGCGACGAGCCCCAACGCCCACCACGCGAGCGCGCGGCGCTGCTCGCGGATGGTCTTTGCGAAGACGCTACCCAGCATCGGGTGCTCCCGCGCCGTAGAAGGTCAGGAAGACGTCCTCCAGGCTCGGCTCGTGGCTCACGACGTCGAGGACCTCGAATGACGCGAGCGCCTTGATCAGCGGGCCGATCGGGCCGATCACCTGGAGCCGGAGGTGCTCCCCGTCTGCCGTGATGCCACCGACGCCGGGCACCGAGGTGAACGCGTCGGGTCTCACCGGTCGGGCGAAGCGGATCTCGACGCTCCGGATCGCCTTGGCCTTCAACTCGCCGATGTCTTCGATCGCCGCGATCCGTCCCTCGCGGATGATCCCGACGCGGTCACACGTGCGCTCGACCTCGGGCATCACGTGCGAGGAGAGGAACACCGTCCCTCCCGCCTCGCGTGTCTGGCGCAGCAGCTCGTAGAACTCCTGCTGCATGAGCGGGTCGAGTCCCTGCGTCGGCTCGTCGAGGATCAGGAGCTCGGGCCGGTGGACGAACGCCTGGATGAGTCCGACCTTCTGACGGTTCCCGTGCGAGAGCTCGACGATCCGCGCGGACAGGTCCAGGTCGAACCGCTCCGCGAGATCGCGAACCGGCCGCTCGTCGAGGCCGCCCCGCAGCGAGCCGAGGTACGTGAGGTACTCGAGGCCGGTGAGCCGCTCGTAGAGGCCGAACTCGCCGGGGAGGTACCCGACGCGACGGTGGATCTCGGCGACCTCCCCGCGCGAGTCGAGGCCCAACACGCTCGCCCGCCCTGCGGTCGGGCGGATGAAGTCCAGGAGCGTCCGGATCGTCGTCGTCTTGCCGGCGCCATTGGGTCCGAGGTAGCCGAACACCTCACCCCGAGCCACCGAGAAGGAGAGGTCGACCACGCCGCGTCGCCTGCCGTAGGACTTCGTGAGGCGCTCGACGGTGATGACGTCCATGATGGCCGGACCAGCCTACGGCCCGAGGTTGTAGCCGAACCTCCTCGGCAGGCGCGCGATCGCGCCAGTCACCGGATCCGGGCGCCGGCCTCGATCCTCGAGCGTCTCCTTGCGACGGATCGCGCCGCTCACGAGCCGCTCGCCCGGCGTGAAGAGCGGCTCGGGGGGAAAGGCCTTCTGCTCGGCGTTCACCAGCGGAAGCGAGGTCGCCTCGTCCTCGATCCCGAGCGCGAGCCCCGACAGGATCTTCCCGCCGAGGTGGCACGGGCCGACGCCGTTGCCGGTGAAGCCGAGCCCGTAGTGCGCCGAGCCGCCGGGGAGCGTCCCGAAGAACGGGAGGTGTGAAGCCGAGACGTCGACCGGGCCGCCCCACGCCGCTTCCAGCGCCACGTCGTGGAGTTCGGGGAACCAGCGTCGGAAGTCGCGTGCGAGCCAGGCGACCGAGCGCTCGTCGTAGCGGTAGCGCGGGCCGATCTGCCTGTTCCCCACCCGGAGCGGCGTGCCCCCGAAGGCGATCCGGCCGTCCGGCGTCGTCCGCAGGTAGTGGAGCGTGGTGCGGAAGTCGTACACGCCCTCGCCGCCCGTCCACCGGATCCGGTCGAGCCGCTCGGGCGCCGGCGCCGTCACGACGAGGTACGTCCCGCGGATCATCACGCGGCGCCGGAGCTCCCGCCAGGCCATGGCCCAGGCGTTGAGACCGAGGATCGCGTGGCCGGCGCGCACCGTTCCCGCCGGCGTCTCGACGAGGGCGGGCGACCCGGCCCGGAACCGGGAGACCGGCGTCTGCTCGAAGATCCGCACGCCGCGCTCCAGCAGCACGCGCCGGAGTCCCCGCGCGAGGCGCGCCGGCTGGATCGTCGCGGCGTGGGTCACGAGCACGCCGCCGCGGGCGACCGGGGAGTCGAACCGCTCGCGGACCTCGCCGGCGTCCAGCGGCCGGTACACCTCCTCGAGCCCCAGCGCCCGGGCCTTCTCGACCGTCTTGTCCACCTCACGGTCTTGCGCCAGACAGGTCGAGATCCCGAGGTCGCCGGTCATCGCGTACCCGGCGTCGACGTCGTGATGCTCGCACCACGCCCCGAGCTCGTCGATCGACGTGGCCGCGAGCTCGGCCGCGCGTCGCCCCTCCTCGCCGAACCGCTCCACCAGGAACCCGAGCTCGTCGTAGAAGGCGTTCACGAACCCGCCGTTGCGTCCGCTCGGCCCGCCGCCGCAGATGTCCTGCTCGAGGAGCACGACGTCGAGGCCGGGCTCGCGCTCGGTGAGGAAGTACGCGCTCCACATCCCCGTGTAGCCGCCGCCGATCACGACGACATCTGCCGTCACGTCCTCGTGGAGCGCGGGACACGGCTCGCCCGCGAACTCGGGGAGGGCGAGCGCCTCCTCGAGCCACCAGCTCCGTTCGGCCTGGCGCGGGAGCTCTCTCACCTCAGCGGGGCCCCAGGTTGTAGCCGAGCCGCCGCGGAAGGCGTGCCACGAACCGCGTGAGCGGGTCGACCGTCCGTCCGGCGTCCTCGAGATCGTCTTTGCGGCGGATCGCCGCGTTCGCGACGAGCATCCCCGGCGAGCGGATGGGCTCCGGAGGGAAGCGTTTGGGCTCGCGCGTGACGACCGCGAGCCGCGTGAACCCGTCCTCGGCGTGGAGTGCGAGCGCGGCGAGGATCTTCCCCCCGAGGTGCGAGGGTCCGACCCCGTTGCCCGTGTAGCCGAGCCCGTAGTGGACGTTGCCCGGCGCGAGCGATCCGAAGAACGGCATCGTGAAGCCGGAGACGTTGATCGGTCCGCCCCAGGCGGCCTCGATCGGCACGCCGGAGAAGCTCGGGAACATCCGGACGAGGTCGGCGGCGACCCGGCTCGCATACCGCCCGAGGTAGTCGTAGCGGTGGTCGATCCTGCGCGCGAGGTCGGGCTGGAGCCCACCGAGCCCGAACGCGATCCGACCGTCGGGCGTCGTCCGGAGGTAGTGCAGCGACGAGCGGAGGTTGCGAACCGCCTCGCCGCCGGTCCAGTTGATCGCCTCGAGCCGCCCGGGCGCCGGTGCCGTCACGACCATGTACGAGCCCCGAACGGTGAGCCTCGACCGGAACGCCCGCCACCACGTCGCCCACGCGCCCAACCCGATGACCGCCTCGCCGGCGCGAACGGTTCCGCGAGGCGTCTCGGCGACCACCGGCGACCCGAACCCGAACCGCGTTACCCGCGACCCCTCGAAGATCCGCACGCCGCGTTCCAAGAGCACGCGGCGGATCCCCCGCGCGAGCCGCGCCGGCTGCACCGTGGCCGCGTCGCGGACGAGCAGCCCGGAACCAAAGCGCGGCGACGCGCACCGCTTCTGGACGTCGGCGGCGGACAGGAGCTCGAGCTCGTCCTGGACGTCGAGCCGGGTCGCGACCTCCCGCGCGCCCGCGAGCCGGCCCTCCTGCGCCGGGCTCGTCGCGATGGCGAGGTCGCCGCCGTGGCGGAACCACGCGTCGACGCCGTGGCGCTCGCACCACGCGCCGATCTCCGCGGGCGAGGGGCCGACCGCCCTCAGCAGCTCCATCGCGGCGGCGTCGCCGTAGGTTCGAGCGAGGTCGCTGAGGTGGCTCCACCAGCCGTCGCAGAAGCCGCCGTTGCGTCCGCTCGGCCCGCCGCCGCAGATGTCGGCCTCGAGCAGGACCACGTCAAGGCCGGGGTCGCGCTCCTTGAGGAAGAAGGCGGTCCACATCCCCGTGTACCCACCCCCGAGGACGACGACGTCCGCGGTGACGTCCCGGTCGAGCGGCGGGCACGGCTCGCCCGCGAACTCGGGGTGGGCAAGCGCCTCCTCGAGCCACCACGAACGAGTGGCCTGGCGCGGTGCGTTCGACATCGCGGCCGTCCTCACGGTTGGTGTGTGCGGTATCGTGCCAAGCCCATTCTGACCCAACGGTTGGGAGGTCACCCGATGGGCTCCGATCCGAAGCGCCCCCGCAGCTGGCAGATCACCGAAGGTCCCGAGCGCGCCGGAGCTCGCGCGATGCTTCGGGCCGTCGGGTTCAGCGAGGAGGACTTCGGCAAGCCGCAGGTGGGCGTGGCCTCCAGCTGGAACGAGGTCACGCCGTGCAACTACCACCTCGACAAGCTCGCGGCCCACGCGAAGGAAGGGGTGCGGCAGGGCGACGCCGTCCCGATCGAGTTCACGACGATCGCGGTCTCCGATGGCATCGCGATGGGCCACGAGGGGATGAAGGCCTCGTTGATCAGCCGCGAGGTGATCGCCGACTCGGTCGAGCTCGTGATGCACGCCGAGCGGATGGACGGGCTGGTCGGGATCGCCGGCTGCGACAAGTCCGAGCCCGGGATGCTGATGGCGATGGCCCGGCTCAACCTGCCGTCGGTCTACCTGTACGGCGGCACGATCCTGCCGGGCACCTATCGCGGGCGCGACGTGACGATCCAGGACGTGTTCGAGGCGATCGGGGCGCACGCCAAGGGCACGATCGACGACGACGAGCTGCTCGGCATCGAGCGCGCCGCGTGCCCGACGACCGGCTCGTGCGCGGGGATGTATACGGCGAACACGATGGCGGCGGCGGCCGAGGCGCTCGGCATGTCGCTGCCGGGCGCGGCGAGCCCGCCCGCCGTCGACTATCGCCGCGAGGTGTTCGCGCGCGAGTCCGGGATCGCGGTGACGAAGCTCCTGGAGGCGGAGATCCGGCCGCGCGACGTGATGACGCGGGACGCGTTCCTGAACGCGATCGCCGTCGTGATGGCGCTGGCCGGCTCGACGAACGCCGTGCTCCACCTGATGGCGATCGCCCACGAGGCACAGGTCGAGCTGGAGCTCGACGACTTCGACCGGATCAGCCGTGAGGTGCCGCACCTCGTCGACGTCCGCCCCGCCGGGAAATTTGTCATGAGCGACCTCGACCGCGTGGGCGGCGTGCCGGTCGTGATGCGGCAGCTGCTGGACGCCGGGCTGCTGCGCGGTCATCCGATGACGGTGACCGGCAAGACGATCGCGGAGAACCTCGCCGACGTGGCGCCCCCGGACCCCGACGGCACCGTCGTGCACCGCTTCGGCGACCCGATCCACGCCGAGGGCGGCACCGCGATCCTGTACGGGAACCTCGCGCCCGAGGGCTCGGTGATGAAGATCGCCGGAGCGGCCTCGCTCGATTTCCGCGGCCGCGCGCGCCCGTTCGACTCCGAGCAGGACGCCTTCGAGGCGGTCACGAAGGGGCGGATCGACCAGGGCGACGTGATCGTGATCCGCTACGAGGGGCCGAAGGGCTCGCCCGGGATGCCGGAGATGCTGGCCGTGACGGCCGCGGTCTCGGGCGCCGGCCTCGGCGCCGACGTCGCGCTGATCACCGACGGGCGGTTCAGCGGCGCGACCAAGGGCTACAGCGTCGGACACATCGCGCCCGAGGCCGTCGTGGGCGGGCCGATCTGCCTCGTGCGCGAGGGGGATCAGATCGTGATCGACGCCGCGAACCGGCGGATCGACCTCGCGGTCGAAGACGCCGAGCTCGAGCGCCGCCGCGGCGAGTGGCTCCCGCCGGCTCCGCGATACGCGACCGGCGCGCTCGCGAAGTACGCCAAGCTCGTGGGGTCGGCCTCGAAGGGAGCCGTGACCGGGTGATCACGAGCCCGCTTGCGCTCGAGTGCCGCGAGTGCGGCGCGCGCTACCCGGTCGAGCCGCTCACGATCTGCGAGGAGTGCTTCGGGCCGCTCGAGCCCGCGTACGACCTCGCCGCGATCGACGGGGTCGACTTCCGCAAGCACGTCGAGGCGGGACCTCCGTCGCTGTGGCGCTACGAGCTGCTCCTGCCCGGCGGGCCGGACGTGCCCCGGGTCGACCTCGGTGCCGGGTTCACGCCGCTTCGGAGAGCCGAGCGTCTCGCCGAGCGCCTCGGCCTCGACGCGCTCTGGATCAAGGACGACAGCGTCAATCCGTCGAACTCGTTCAAGGACCGCGTCGTGAGCGTCGCGATCACGATGGCGCGGGCGTTCGGGTTCGAGGCGATCAGCTGCGCCTCGACCGGGAACCTCGCGAACGCCGCCGCCGCCGCCGCGGCCAAGGTCGGGATGCCGTGCTACGTGTTCGTCCCCGACGATCTCGAGCGCGCGAAGATCCTCGCGACCGAGGCCTACGGGGCCAGGGTCGTCGCGGTGAAGGGGAACTACGACGACGTGAACCGCCTCTGCTCCGAGGTCGCGGAGGCGCTCCCGTGGGCGTTCGTGAACGTGAACTTGCGCCCGTACTACGCGGAGGGCTCCAAGTCGCTCGGGTTCGAGGTCGCCGAGCAGCTCGGCTGGCGACTTCCGGATCACGTCGTGGTGCCCATCGCGAGCGGCGCGCTCATGACCAAGGTGCACCGGGGGTTCCGCGAGCTCGCGGCGATCGGCGCGGTCGCCGAGCGCCCGTGCCGGATCAGCGGCGCCCAGGCCCAGGGCTGTTCGCCGGTCGCGCAGGCATTCGCGAGGGGAGCCGACGAGGTCCGCCCCGTGAAGCCGAACACGATCGCCAAGTCGCTCGCGATCGGCAGCCCGACCGACGGCCGGTACGCGATCGAGACGGCGCGGTCGACCGGCGGCGAGATCGACGCCTGCACGGAGGCCGAGGTCCTCGACGGCGTGCGCCTGCTCGCCGAGACCGAGGGGGTGTTCACCGAGACCGCCGGCGGCGTCACGATCGCGGTGCTGCGCCGCCTCGCCGAGGCCGGCGTGATCAGGCCGGAGGAAGAGACGGTCGCGCTCGTCACCGGCAACGGCTACAAGACGGTCGAGGCCCTCGAGGGAACGCTCGAGCAGAGCTACCACGTTCGTCCCGACCTCGCCGAGTTCCTCGCCGCGATCGCGTAGCCCGCGCGAGAAGATCCGGCGAATTCCGGACGCGACACATCTCCGATGCGTCATCGACCGGTAGTCCCCGTCGCACGCAGGCCGTCTCCGGAAGGGGGAGCTGATGGGGAACTACCGTGGTTCACGAGCGCCGAGGCGCGCTGCCGCGAGGGTGTGCATCTCGCTCGTCGGTGCGTTCGGGGTGATCCTGCTGGGGGTTGCGGGCATCGCGAACGCGTCGAGCGTTGGGGGCTCGCTGCCCGCGGGCAGCAGCGTCTGTACCGATCAGGTCGGATCGACCAATGGCGTGACGCTCGGCGGGATCGTCTCCTCCCCGGGCGCCAGGGTCACGTGGACGGTTCGCGTCGCCGAGACTGCCGGCGGGGCCGAGTCCGAGATCTTCCGGGCCGTGACGTACGATGTCACCGGCACCAACGTCGCGGCGCCGCACGCCGGGACGTTGTTCTACCGGATCTGTCTCGCCAACACGACGGCGTCGCCGAAGTCCTTCTCGCACGTGTTCGTGACGCCGCGAGCCGGCGGGGCGAGCGGTGGGTCGAACCTCGGGCCGACGACGTCGGTGCTCGGGCCGAACGGGACGGTCTGCGGTGAGCTCACCAAGACGAGCGGCCGTCTCACCGCGACGTCCAACGTCGCCGTGACGTGGTTCGTGCGCGTCTTCAACGGCGATCTCAGCCTGCTGCGCTCGATCCGGCCGCTGACGGTCACCGCGACCTCCGTCGACCAGGTCATCGGCCCAGGCGCCTACGCGTTCCTCGACGTCTGCGCCATCAACCACTCGATCACTCAGACGGCCACCCTGTCCATGCAGTTCGCCGCCGCCTGATACCGGCAACGCGCGCGCTGACCTTCGCCCCGGGGCGAGGGTCAGCGCCGCGTCTGCGCGCTCCGCCGTAGCGGGCTGAACGGATCGACGCGAAGGAGGAGCGCGCCGGCCACAAGACACACGACGCCCACGGCCGGGAGCAGGACGATCTCGCCCTGGACGGGGAACGCCTGTCCGGCGACGATCGCCATACCGGCCGCCGCCGCGATCGCCCCGCCGACCGACGTGGCGAGTCCGATCCATCCGGGGCGCGCCGGGGGTGAGGGCGCGCCGGGTCGCTCCGCCCACCCGAAGCCGAACAGGAAGGGCACGAGGCAGATCGCGCACGCTGCGATCCACCCCGGCCGCAGCCACCACCAGGCGGCGGTGAGGGGTTCGGGCTGCGGAGCCAGCCCGGTCGGGAGCAGGATCACCGCCGCGAGCACGGCCGCAGTCATGTTCCACAGGTAGCAGGTCATGACCATGCTGTTGGCCAGGACGACGCTCAGCCAGACCCGCGGCCGAGCGAGCCACCGGTTGGCCGCGGGTTGCAGGATCAGCATCGCCCCGCATTGCCACACGGCGAGCGCGAGCAGGCCGAGCGTCGGGGGAAGGGTGTTCGAGCGCTCCGCGTGGGTCAGCCCGATCATCGAGACCGGGTAGTCCGCCAACGTCGTGAGCCCGGCGAGGACGGCGAGTCCGCCGCCGGCCATGACCCAGGGGACGAAGCGGCGCCGTGTCAGCGCCCCGTCCTTCCAGAGGAACCCGAGCTCGAGCACGGCGAGCCACACGAGCGCGTAGTTCAAGGCGCCGATGCGACCCAGGTCGAGCCCGTATCGTCCCGCGTCCACCACGGCCGCGGCCGCGGCGAGGACGACGATGACGCGAACGCCGAACCGCCGGTGCGCCGCGAGCAGCGGCGGAGCCGCCGCCACCGTGAGGAGATAGACGGCCAGGAACCAGATCGGGAGCGCCACCTCGCGCCCGCCGGTGCGCGCCACGCCCGAGGGCAGCCCCACCGCGACGGCGAGCATCGGTAGCACGGTCCAGAACCCCACGAAGATCAGCGCGGGGCCGAGCAATCGCGCGGAGCGGGCGCGGAGCCAGTCCGCATAGCGCACTCCCCGCTCGCTGGCGGATCGCCACGAGCCCGCGTTCGTGAACCCTCCGACGATGAAGAAGACGGGCATCACCTGGAAGACCCAGGTCAGGATGTGCGTCCAGGGCGCGATCTCGAGCAGGTTCTTCCCGGTGAAGGCTCCGTCGCGGAAGCCGAGGACCGCCATCAACCAATGCCCCAGCACCACGACGACGATCGAGACGACCCGGAGCAGGTCGACGTAGCGGTTCCGCGTGGCGGGCGTTGCGGCGGCGAGCTCCCGAGCGCTCAGCCGGCTGCGACCGGCCGGCGCCGTCCCGGCCATGGGTCGAGTATGCGCTTTTCCCACTCGGCGTGAAGGGCGGCTCACAGCCTTCGCTCAGCTTTCGCTGGTCCACTCGATACCGTCGAGGCCGCCCAGACGAGGGAGATCGGACATGCCGGAGACCATCAGCAGACGCAAGGCGCTGGCCGCGTTCGGCGGGGTGAGCCTCGGGGCGCTGCTCGCCGCGTGCGAGCGGGGCGGGGACGACGCCGTCACCAGCGCGGAGGTGTCGACGAGCGAGGGCACGACCGCGAGCGTCCAGCCCCAGACCTCGTCGAGCGCCGCGCTCGCCGATCTGTTCGACGACGCGGCCTCATGCACGCTGACGCCCGAGGAGACCGAGGGGCCGTACTACTTCGACGTGGACTCCATCCGCAGTGACATCCGCGAAGACCGCGACGGAACGACGCTCCGTCTCGCCGTCCGGGTGCAGGACGCCGCGGCGTGCACCCCGATCGCGAACGCGGTCGTGGACGTCTGGCATTGCGACGCCGGGGGTCGGTACTCCGGGTTCGAGTCGGCGTCGACGGGAGGCGCCGCGGGCGGCGGTCCGACCGACGACGAGACCTACCTTCGCGGTGCCCAGGTCACCAACGCGGACGGCATCGTCGAATTCGTCACGATCTACCCGGGTTGGTACCGAGGCCGCACCGTTCACATCCACGGCAAGGTCCACCTGGACAGCGCCACCGCCCTGACCACGCAGTTCTTCTTCGACGAGGCGGTCACCGAAGCCGTCTACGCCCAGGATCCCTACGCGGAGCACGCCGGACGCGACTCGTTCAACGACACCGACGGGATCTACGACGACCGGCTGCTGCTCACGCTCTCGGAGGACGGCGACGGCTATCTCGGCCTGATGACCCTCGGCGTCGAGTCGGCGTAGTCGGCGCGGCCGACGTGCTAGCTTCGCCAGTCGAGGCACGCCGGTCGAAGGGAGTCGCGATGGCGGGCACGGTGAGGGGAGCGGGCACCCGGGACCAGCCCTGGGTCCTCCAGACGCCGAGCGGCGGGTCGGAGTTCCAGGCCTACCGCGACGAGGGGTCGGATCCGCCGGCGCTGGTGGTCCAGGTCGGCAAGACCGAGCTCCGCTACCAGCTGCGCTGCCTCGACGATCTCGAGGGCATGCTGAAGAAGCACGGCGACTGGGTGCCGCTCGGCAGCGCGGACGAGCAGAAGCCCGCCGCGGAGGGAACGGTCGAGGCGTGGGCTCGCTCGGAGGGCAACCCGGTCGGCGGCTGGTACGGGCTGAAGAAGGGCCTCCGCGGCCGATTCGGCAACTACGTGCCCCCGGTGATGGAGGCGCTGGGGCTCGCCGAGGTCGAGCACCAGCCGAGAAGCAATCGCATGCGCGCGCGGTAGCTCGCTCAGACGGCGGCCGGCGAGCTGATCCCCACGCCGCCGCGGGTCTGTCCGCCGTAGCGGGCCTTCTCCGCGGCGATGTCGAGCGGGCGGTTGCCGATTCCGATGTCGTCGGTGAGGAGGTCGGCCGGGACCAGCCAGCAGACCTCGAACTCGAGCCCGTCGGGATCCTTGCCGTAGTAGGCCTTCGTCGTGCCGTGGTCCGTGGCGCCGGTGAGCGCGCCGAGGGATGCGAGCTGGGCGCCGATCCGTTCGAGCTCGTCGAGCGTGTCCACCTCCCACGCGAGGTGATACAGCCCGACGGCGCCCCGTCCGGCGGGCGAGTCGACGACGCCCTCGCCGATCGCGAACACCCCGAGGTCGTGGTCGTTGGTGCTCCCGTCCGCCTGGAGGAACGCGGCCCGCTTCGGGACGTCGAACTTCACGCGGAAGCCGAGCGCGTCCGCATAGAACTTCACCGTCCGCTCCAGGTCCCGGACGAACAGGACCGCGTGGTTCAGGCGGGTGACCGGCATGGTGGATCTCCTCTCGATCGTGGTCGACGACGGCGCGCTGCCCGCCCACGGCTAGGAACCGGGCGGCGCCGCGAATTCTTCCTCGCATTCTGATCCAACCTTCAGGCCGGCCACAGCGTCTCCTCAGCCTCCGTTGATGGGATCGAGTCGACCGCGTCGAACGGCGCGGCGAACCCGGGAGCGACCCGACAGGAGGTGACCAGATGACGTCGAAGATCCGCAGGACGGTTCTCGCGGGCACGATCGTCGCGAGCACGCTCGTGGTGGGAGGGATCGGAACGGCGTGGGCGCAGTCGGACTCGACCGCCACGCCGAGTCAGTCGCAGCGCGACTCGTCCGACCCCTCGACCTCGCACTCAAGAGCGGACTGTCCGCTCGAGGACACGAGCAGCGGCGACGCGACATCCAGCGCCACGTCGGCGTAGAGCGGGCCCGATCCATGCGGGACGGCCAGCATCGGGGCGACCTTCGGGTCGCCCCGATGCGACTCCGCTCGTGCGGGGCGCCCGAGCCCGGGGACTCACGACCCTGCTTTGCGCCCGAGGCCTCCTGGGTCAAGACTGAGCGCGTCTGCGACCTGAGGAGGAGCACATGGGGAAGCGAGCCACGTGGGCGGCTGCGGCGCTCGTGTCGGCGACGGCGCTGATGGCGTCCTGGGTGACGGCGTCGGTCGCGGGACCGAACATCGAGCGGATCGACGCCATCGAGCACGCGACGACGGACACGGTCGTCGACCTGACCGCGAACGGGGACTCCACCGGTGACCTGCTGACGTTCCACAACGAGGTCTTCGGCTCGGACAACCAGACCGTGATCGGGACGAGCCACGGCGATTGCGTCCGCATCGAGGTCGGCGTCAGCTGGGAATGCCGCTGGGTGACGACGTTCGAGGTGGGGTCGATCACGGTCGAGGGACCGTTCTTCGACGCCTCGCCGTCGGTGCTGGCGATCACGGGCGGCACGGGAGAGTTCCGCGGGGCGCGTGGCAGCATGCGCCTCATCGCGCGGGACGCCCTCGGCGCCGAGTACGACTTCGTCTTCCGGGTGCTGATCGGGTAGGACGCCGCCGACCAGGGACCGCGGCCGGCCGGAGCGCCGGGCGCGGCTAGGCTTCGAACCCGATGGGCGAGGTCGTCGCGTTCGAGCGGGCCGAGGTTCGCATCGCTGGCCGGTGCGTGCTCGGGCCGGTGACGCTCGCGATCCGGGCGGGCGAGCGGTGGGCGGTGCTCGGCCCGAACGGCTCGGGGAAGACGACGATGCTCCGGCTCGCCGGCGCGATCCGCCAGCCGAGCGCCGGTCGGGTCGTCGTGCTCGGCGCGGAGCTCGGACGCGTCGACGTCCGCGCGGTGCGCGAGCGGATCGCGTTCGTCGGCCACGCCGTCGCCGATCGGCTCCCTCCGGGGCTGCGCGTGTCCGAGGTCGTCCTCACCGGCAAGCGGGCGACGCTGGTCCCATGGCTCCAGGAGTACGACGAGGGGGATCGCGTTCGCGCGGACGAGCTCCTCGCGCGGCTCGGCTGCTCCCACCTGAACGGACAGTCGCTCTCGGCGTGCAGCCAGGGGGAGCGCCAACGCGTGCTCCTCGCCCGGGCGTTGTTCGGACGGCCCGAGCTCGTGCTCCTGGACGAACCCGCGGCCGGCCTCGATCTTCCGGGGCGCGAGGCGCTCGTGGCCGCGATGGAGGCGGCCGGGGACCTGGCCGACGTCCCGACGATCCTCGTCACCCACCATCTCGAGGAGCTACCGACGACGATCACGCACGTCGCGCTGCTTCGCGACGGCCTCGTGCTTGCCGAGGGAGCGGCCGCCGACGTCCTCACCGGGGAGCTCGCCAGCGCCTGTTTCGGCCTGGCGCTCTCCATCCGTCGAGACGACGGCCGCTGGACGGCCTCGCGCGTTCGCTGACCCCCGGCGCGAGCGACATCCCGTTTGCGTTCACGAACGGAAAGGAACAGACTCGCGCCGGTTCGATCACGGTCGTCAAACGTGCCTGAGGGGGGACGCAGAGGGCCTTGGAGCAACCGTTTCCGGCCGAACGCCATCGACGGATCCAGGAGCTCCTTCACGAGCGCCGCGTGGTCCGGGTCTCGGCCCTCTCCGAGCTCATGGGGGTCTCCGAGGTCACGATCCGCCGTGACCTGGAGGCACTCGAGCGGCGAGGGCTCCTCGAACGCACCCATGGTGGGGCGGTCCTCGCCCAGCGGATGCGGACCGAGCCCACGTACCTGGCCGCCGCGTCCTCGTACCCGGAGGAGAAGCGACTGGTCGGGCACTTCGCCGCGTCGCTCGTGGAACCGGGGGACACCCTGTACCTGAACGGCGGAACGACGACCCCGCACGTCCTCCGGCACCTGCGGACCTCCGAGGTCACGGTCATCACCAACTCGGTGGCGATCGCGCTCGAGGCCGCGGACCGCGAGATCGAGCTGCTGCTGGTGGGCGGGCACTACCGCGCCCCGTCGAACTCGGTGGTCGGGCCGTTCGCGACCGATGCGCTCCGCCGGACCCACGCGACGAAGGCCTTCATCGGCGTCGAGGGGGTCAGCATGAGCGCGGGGCTTACCACACCTGCGGCCCTGGAGGCCGAGATCGCCACCCTCATGATCGAGCAGACGCGGGGTCGCGTCGTGGTGGTCGCCGACCACTCGAAGATTGGGACCGTGGCCGACTTCGTGATCGCGCCCCTCGACCGCGTTGACACCCTCGTCGTGGACGCTGGGATCGCGCGCGACTACGTGCGCGACCTGACCGAGGCGGGCGTCGAGGTCGTGATGGCCGGCGCGCCGTCCGTCGTCGCCCCCGACGACGGCTGAGCGCGCGCACCTCACCGGCCGATCGGCCGGCCTCGATTCGAGTCGCACGAAGGAGGGAATGGATGGCGACCACGCAAGATCCGGCGTCACAGGTCGAACGTGACACCGCGGATCTCGAACGCTTCGGCTACAAGCAGGAGTTGAAGCGGGAGCTCGGAACGTTCAGCTCGTTCGCGGTGGCGTTCAGCTACATCTCTCCGTCGACCGGGATCTTCACGTTGTTCGGTCTCGGGATGGCGGCGATGGGAGCGTACCTGTTCTGGGCGTGGCCGGTGGTGGCGCTCATGCAGTTCATCGTCGCGCTGAACTTCGCCGAGCTCTCGAGTCACTTCCCCCTCGCGGGCTCGGTGTACCAATGGACGAAATACCTCTCGGGCAGGACGTACGCGTGGTTCACCGGCTGGTTCTACGTGATCGCGGGGATCCTCACCGTGGCCTCGGTGTGCGCGACGCTCCCGCTCGCTTTGCTGCCGATGCTGAACACGATGTTCAACGCGGAGTTCAACACCAGCCTCGGCAGTGCCGACCAGGCGGTGGTCGCGGTTATCACCCTGGTCCTCATCACGGTGCTCAACATCTACGGTGTGAAGCTCGTCGCGATCGTCAACAACACGGGTGTGGTCTTCGAGATCCTCGGCATGGTCGTCTTCGCGGTCGTCCTCGCCGTCGCGCACAACAATCAGGGCGTCGGCGTGATCGTCGACTCGGCCAAGACCGGGAACTTCCTGGAGTTCCCGGCACCGGTCACCCTCCCGTACTTCCTCGTCGCGATGTTCATGAGCCTGTACGTGATCTACGGGTTCGATACCGCCTCGACGTTGGCTGAGGAGACCCGGAGCCCGCGGACGGAGGCGCCGAAGGCGGTGCTCGGCGCCGTCGCCGGTGCGTTTGTGATCGGCGTGATCTTCCTGTGGGGACTGCTCATCGCGGTGCCCAACATGGCCGACGCCGTCGCGGGATTCGCGAGTCCGCCGGTCATCATCGACGAGGTGCTCTCCAGCACCCTCAGCGTCATCTACCTGCTCGTGGTGTCGGCCGCCATCTTCGTGTGCTGCATGTCGATCCTCACATCGACGATCCGGCTGGCGTTCGGGATGGCCCGGGACAACCAGCTCCCCTTCTCCAGCACGATGGCGAAGGTGAGTCCGAGGCTCCACACGCCGGTCGCGACCTGCGTCATCATCGGGTTGCTGTCGGCGATCCCGTTCATCCAGTTCTCGGGGCCGACCGTGATCGCCGTCGGTGCCACGGCGTCGATCTACCTGAGCTACCTGCTCGGGAACATCGCCGTGATGCGCGCGCGGACGCGCGGGTGGCCGAAGAGCAAGGCTCCGTTCTCGCTCGGACGGTGGGGCAAGCTCGTCAACGTCGTCGCCATCCTGTGGGGGCTCACGATGATGGTGAACTTCCTGACCCCTTCGGGGGCGACGTCGGGGCTCGATCCCGGCACTGCCTCCGGAGCCTCGTACCTGCGGGTCTTCGCGAACCCCAAGGCTACCCAGACGGACTGGTACGCCGAGGGGGACCAGCTCGTCGACTTCAAGGTCGACTTCCTGAACAAGATCCCACTGATCTGGTTGGTGTTCTCCGTCGTGCTCATCATCGGGTGCATCTACTACTTCGCCGCGCAGCGGAGGAAGCCCTTCGAGGCGGTGGTTGCGCCGACCGACGAAGACCTGTCGGGGATCGTCAGCGTCGCGTGAAGCATCGCGCGGATCATGAACGGGGGTGGCCTCGGCTGCCCCCGTTCCGCGTCTCGTGGCATCATCGGCGGGCATGAAGCTGGTCACCACCCCGAGAGCCGCGGAGTACATCGCGTCGAACGGCGGCAACGTCTGGGTCTGGCTCGACCCCCACCGTGGACTGGTCGGCTCCCACGTCTGGCTCGAGGCTCACGCCGAGCCGCCGCGCACGAGCAGACGCACGAGCTTTACCCGGAGCTCGCGGCGGCCGCGGCGGTTTCGCATGATGGAGAACGACGGCATCACGGTGCACTACGACTTCGGAAACCTGGATCCACCCGAGGAGCTGCAACTCGATCGCAAGGGGTGGCGCCCGGGCACCCATCGGCTCGAGGCCTACTGGAACGGTTCGGTGTTCGTCGACCCGGGCCTCCCGCCGCCCGTCAGCTCCTGATCCGATCGCCCTTCGGGTCGTACAGCGGGTCGTCCGCGACGATCGCTCGAACCCGCTCGCCGAAGATGTCCACCGCGAGCTCGGTGCCCGGCGCGGACAGCTCGGGCGGAAGGTAGGCGTACGCGATGCTCTTGCCGACCGCGTAGCCGATGCCGCCCGACGTCACCCGCGAGACGACGCGATCGTCGTGGCGAACCGGCTCGTTGCCGAGCGCCATCGAGCGCAGGTCGTCCAGGGTCAGGCAGGCGAGCGTTCGCGTCGGTTCGGCTCGCGCGGCCGCGCGCAGCGCCGCCTTCCCGACGAAGTCCTCCTGCTTGTCGAGCACGACGGCGAACCCGAGTCCCGCCTGCAACGGCGTGTCGTCGCCCGTGACGTCGGAGCCCCACGCGCGGTACCCCTTCTCCAGCCGCAGGGAGTCGATCGCGCGATAGCCCGCGGGGACCATGCCGTGGGGCGCGCCGGCCTCGACGAGCGTGCCCCAGAGCGCCGCGGCGAACTCCACCGGCGGGTAGAGCTCCCACCCGAGCTCGCCGACGTAGGTGACGCGCAGCGCGAGGCACGGCACGTCTCCGACGACGATCTCGCGCGCCCGCATGAACCCGAACGCCTCGTTCGACAGGTCGTCGTCGCAGACGCCGGACAGGATCTCGCGCGCCCGCGGGCCCCACAGGCCGAAGCAGGCCGAAGCGGACGTCACGTCGCGGACCTCGACGCTGCCCGGCGCGTCCCGGGCCTGCCTGCCGATCCAGGCCAGGTCGTGCGTCCCCGAGGCGGTACCGGTGACGATCCGGAACCGCTCCCGCGCCAGCCGGGTGACCGTGACGTCGGCCTCGATCCCGCCGCGCCGGTTCAGCATCGGCGTGTAGGTCACGGTCCCGAGAGGCCGATCGATGTCGTTGGCGCACAGGCGCTGGAGGAGCCCGCGCGCTCCCGGCCCGGAGACCTCGATCTTCGCGAAGCTCGTCTCGTCGAACAGGCCGGCCCGCTCGCGAGTCGCGAGGTGCTCCGCCGGGATGGCGGTCGACCAGTTCTCGCCCGCCCACCCGCGGGGCCGGAGCTCCTCGAACCGTTCGTCCTCGTTGGACGCGAACCAGTTCGCCCGCTCCCAGCCCGCCTTCTCCCCGAACGCGGCGCCGAGCGCCTCCAGGCTCGGGTACGTGGGCGACATCCGCAGCGGGCGTCCGGCCCGGTACTCCTCGCCCGGGTACTTGACGTCGTAGTGCGTCGAGTAGATCTCCACCGCCCGGGCGAGGGCGTACTCCCGGCTGCGGTAGTGGCGCCCGAACCTGCGAACGTCCATCTTCGACAGGTCCATCGACGGCTCGCCCTCGACGATCCACTCCGCCGTCCACCGCCCGATGCCGGCGGCTCCCGTCACGCCGTGCGCGCAGAACCCGGCCGCCACGAACAGCCCGGAGACCTCGGTCTCGCCCAGCAGGAAGTCGTCGTCGGGCGTGAAGGCCTCGGGGCCGTTGATGAAGCGGTTGACCTCGGCTTTGTGCAGGTCCGGGATCAGGCCGTACGCGCCCTCGGCGATCGGCTCGAACCGCTCCCACTTCTCCTGGAGCAGCCGGTGGTTGAAGTCCTGCGGGATCGGGGTGTCCACGTGCCAGGGGTCGGGGTTGCGCTCGTATCCACCGACGACGAGCCCGCCGACCTCCTCCCGCACGTAGACGAGGTGGTCGGGGTCGCGCAGCGTGGGGAAGTCGGCGCGCACTCCCTCGATCGGCCTCGTGATCAGGTACTGGTGTTCCATCGGCACGACCGGGATCTCGACGCCGGCGAGGCGGCCGACCTCGTGGGCCCACATCCCGGCGGCGATCACCACGACCTCGGCCTCGACGTCCCCGTGATCGGTCACGATCCCCGCGACGTGGCCGTCGCGAACCGCGATCTCGACGACGCGCGTGCCCGTGGAGATCCGGATACCCGTTGCCTTGGCGCCCTCCGCGAACGCGTACGTGAGGCCGGACGGGTCGACGTGTCCGTCGGTCGGCACGAAGGCCGCGCCGAGCACGCCGTTCGGGTCGATCAGCGGGAAGCGATCGTGAGCCGCCTTCGGCGACACGATCTCGATCGGGAGCCCGAACGACTCGGCCCACCCGGCCATCCTCGCGAGCGCCTCGAGCCGGTAGGGAGAGGTCGCGAGGTGCAGGGTTCCGACCTCGTGCCAGCCCGGGTCGACCCCGGTCTCCTCGCGGAGCCGGGGGTAGAGCTCCACCCCGTACATCATCATCCGGGTGTGGCTCACCGAGTTCCTGAGCTGCGCGACGAGGCCCGCCGAGTGGAAGGTGGAGCCGCTCGTGAGCTCGGAGCGGTCGACGAGCAGGACGTCGGTCCAGCCCAACCGGGCGAGGTGGAACGCCACGCTGGTCCCGGCTACGCCGCCCCCCACGATCACGACGCGCGCGCGGTCGGCGCTCATCTCAGGGCCCCCTTCGCGACGTCGGCAAGCCAGATCTCGAACCGCGGGTCGGCCATGGTCCGCGACAGGCGTTCGAAGTGCTTGGTCGCGTACGCGACGTAGTCGATGTCGAGGCTCGACAGCGCCTGCTGCACCACGCCCCACATCGCCTCGCGGAAGTCGGACATGATCCGCATCAGCTGCAGATGGGCACGATGCGCGTCCGTCACCTCGCCGAGGTAGCGGCCGAGCAGCGACTCCTGGGCCGGTTCCGACAGGCCGTTGTTGATCGAGAGGTTCCCCAGATCGAAGAAGGGATCGCCCATCCCCGCGTACTCGTAGTCCACGAGCCACGTGCCGCCGGCGTTGCGGAGGAAGTTGTCGGCCAGCAGGTCGTTGTGACACGGCAGGAGCGGGAGCGGCGCGGCGGCAAGGGCCGACTCGATCTCGGCCGCGCGTGTGCGGGCCTGCTCGTACGCGCCCGGGACCTCGACGCCGCGTTCCTCGGAGATCCGCCGGTAGTCCTCGACGATGCGGAACGGGTCGAACGACCACGGCAGCTCCGGGCCCGAGTGGATCGCGCGGACGACCCCCACCACGTCGGCCAGGACGGCCTCCTGCTCCATGTCGCCCTCGGCCAGCGGCTGCGCCGCCACCCAGCGCGTGATGAGGCAGCCGAGCTCGGGCAGGTAGGCCACCACGTCCGGGCCGACGCCCGCCGCCGCCGCCGCGACCGCGGCCCGGTGTTCGGCGGTCCGGTCGATGCCCAGGAGCTCCGTCTGCTTGCCCGCCAGGCGAAGGAAGAAGGTGTCGCCGGCGACCTCCACGCGGAAGTTACGGTTCGTTCGACCGGCCTCGATCGGCGTGACCGCGGGGCGCAGGCCTTCCCACTCGTTCACCGCGGCGATCGCGCGGGCGAGATCCGGATCCCGCTCCATCGGGGCGCAGGCTAGACCCGCTGTTCGTTTGCGGTCAAGTGTGATCGAACCTGAGCGATCGGCGGGTCAAATGACCGCTTGATGTCCACGACCGGGGTGCCGTCGATCGCCTCGAGCGGCGGGGTCATCGTCATGCACGAGGTGCCGAGCCCCGCCTCGCCGCGCGGAGCCTCGAGTCCCCTCCGGACGGTTGACAGCGGCGGTGACGCCTCTAGACTGGCACGACCATGAGGCGTACCAGGACTGCGTTCGGGAAGCAGCAGGTCCTCGTACTTATTGCGTAGGCGCGGCGGGGCCCAGGAGGCCCGGGTCCCGCGCCAGATGCCCCTCGCCGCGCGAGGGGCTTTTTCTACCCCGGATCCGGCCCACCCGATGAGAGAGGAGCGAGCGATGCGATACGAGTTCGAACGAGGCGGCAGGACCCTGGCGAGCGTGCTGTGGGAGGGCCCCGGCCAGGTATCGGTGGACGTCGCCGACCCGGCCGACCGCCCGCAGTTCGACCGCTTCTTCGGCGAGGAGGTGGCCTACCTGGACGCGGGCAGGGACTTCGGCGGCGGGATGAACGAGGAGGGCATGACCACCCGGCGCCGCGATTGGACGCCCTGGGAGTTCGAGCGTCAGGTGCGCAACCTGGCCCACCGGCTCGGGGCCTCGGTCCGACGCGTCCCGACCGGTCCCGTCGAGGAGCGTGACTCCCCGGTGGCGGCGAGATGAAGGTCACCGGCGCCCAGGCGATGTTCCGATCCCTCGAGGGCGAGGGCGTGGACCTCGTGTTCGGCATCCCCGGCGGCGCGATCCTGCCCGCCTACGACCCGCTGATCGAGGCCAACATCCGCCACGTGCTCTGCCGGCACGAGCAGGGGGCCGGACACGCGGCCGAGGGATACGCGTGGGCGACCGGGAAGGTGGGCGTGGCGATCGCCACCTCGGGCCCGGTGGGCTGCAACCTGGTGACGGCGCTCGCGGACGCGAAGATGGACTCGGTCCCGGTGGTGGCCATCACCGGACAGGTCCCGACGCCGGTGGTCGGCAACGACGCCTTCCAGGAGGCCGACATCTGCGGGATCACGATGCCGATCACCAAGCACAACTTCCTGGTGAAGGACGCGAACGAGATCGCCGAGACCGTGCGCCAGGCGTTCCACATCGCGAGCACCGGGAGGCCCGGGCCGGTCCTGATCGACATCCCCAAGGACGTGCAGCTCCAGGAGATCACGTGGAGCTGGCCGGAGACGATCGATCTCCCGGGCTACAAGCCGACCACCAAGGGCAACCTCAAGCAGGTGCGGAGCGCCGCCAAGATGATCATGGAGTCGAAGCGGCCGGTGCTCTACGTCGGCGGCGGCGTGATCAAGGCCAACGCCAGCAAGGAGCTCTTCCGGCTCGCGACCGACGGAAACCTGCCGGTCACCACCACGCTGATGGCGCGCGGCGCGTTCCCCGACACGCACGAGCTCGCGCTCGGGATGCCGGGCATGCACGGCGCCTACACGGCCGTGACCGCGATGCAGAAGGCCGACCTCCTGGTGGCCCTCGCCGCGCGGTTCGACGACCGCGTGACCGGCCAGCTCGCCTCGTTCGCCCCCGGCGCGAAGATCATCCACGTCGACGTCGACCCGGCGGAGATCGGCAAGAACCGGACCGCCGACGTCCCGATCGTGGGTGACGCGCGCGACGTGATCGCCAAGCTCCACGCGGAGCTGGTCCGGCTCCAGGAAGAGGCCGGCGGCGTGCCCGACCGCTCCGAGTGGCTCTCGACGCTCGAGGGGTGGAAGACCACGTATCCCTACCGCTACGACCAGCCGGCCGACGGCCCGCTGAAGCCCCAGTTCGCGATCGAGCGCCTGTACGAGCACACCAAGGGCGACGCGATCGTCGTCGCCGGGGTGGGCCAGCACCAGATGTGGGCGTCGCAGTTCTGGCGCTTCACCGAGCCGCGCACGTGGGTGAACTCGGGGGACTCGGAACGATGGGGTTCGCGGTCCCGGCGGCGCTCGGCGCGGCGGCCGGCCGGCCCGACCGGCGGGTGATCGCCATCGACGGCGACGGGTGCTTCCAGATGACCGCCCAGGAGCTCGCGACGAGCACCACCGAGAAGATCCCGTTCGTCACGGCGATCATCAACAACGCGCACCTGGGGATGGTCCGCCAGTGGCAGGAGCTCTTCTACGAGGAGCGCTACTCGCAGGTCTACCTGTCGTACGACGTTCCCGACTACGTGAAGCTCGCCGAGGCCTACGGCGCCGTGGGGCTGCGCGCCGAGCACCCGGACGAGGTCGACGCTGTGATCGACAAGGCCCTGTCGATCACCGACCGAAGCGTGGTCATCGACTTCCGCGTCGACTTCAAGGAGATGTGCTTCCCGATGGTGCCGGCCGGCTCCTCCAACGACGACATCATCGTCGGCCCCGAGGGGCTGAAGCCCGT
>CAVOUQ010000046.1:0-30939 GCA_963699635.1 uncultured Actinomycetes bacterium
GGCCCTTCGGTATCCGCCCTATGATCGGTCGATGGACGAGAGACCGTCCGCGATCGGCCGCACCCCCGACGTCGTCGGGCGGGAAGCGGAACGGGCTCGCGTCGACGCGTTCGTGGCGACCGTGCCGCAAGGTGCCCGTGCGTTGTTCTTCCGTGGTCAGCCCGGCATCGGCAAGACCCTCCTCTGGCAGCATGCGGTGCAGCGGTGCCAGCGAGGTGGATTCCACGTGCTCGTTGCGAGGCCGGCAGAGGAGGAGACACCACTTGCTCTCTCCGGCCTCGTCGACCTCTTCGACCGCGTCGACGTCGACCCCGCCGCTCTCGACGCCGCGAGCAATCCGTTCGATCGCGGTCATGCCGTCCTCGAGGTGTTCCGGCGGCTGGCGGAGGAACGACCTACGGTCCTCGCGATCGACGACCTCCAATGGCTCGACTCGTTGTCGTCGCGCGCACTTCGCCATACGCTTCGACGACTCGACGCTGAGCCCGTCGGCGTGCTGGCAACCGCCCTCCCCGGTGCCGACGCGGACGATGCGCTCGCTGTTGCGAACACGATGCCTCCCGGTCGGCACGAGGCGATCGACCTCGGACCGCTCGGCATCGAGGACGTCCGGCGGGTGCTGGTCGGGGCCGTCGCGGCGATCTCGCGGCCACTCCTGCGGAAGATCCACGAGGTCTCGGGCGGGAACCCGCTGTACGCGATCGAGCTCGCGCGCGGGATCGCGGCCGGAGGCGCGATCGATCGCTCGGCGACCGGCGTCCCGCTCCCGGACTCGCTCCAGGGGGCGATCGCGAAGCGGCTCGAGACCGTGCCCGCCGAGCTCGGTCCGCTGCTCGAGACGGCTTCCGCGCTCGGCCCCGCCCCTGTTCGGGTCCTTCAGGATGCCCTTCCGGGCTCGGACGTGGTCGGGCTGTTGGAGGTCGCGGAGCAGCATGGGCTCCTCGTCATGGAGGAGAACCTCGAGGTGCGGTTCTCCCACCCCCTGGTTGGCTCAGGCGTGTACGGAAGGATGAGCCCACTCGCGCGCCGGTCGCTCCACGGGCGCCTGGCCGAGCTGGCGGTCGACCCCGACGTCCGGGCGCGTCATCTCGCGTTGTCGACGGACGGAGTCGACCCCGGCATCGCCATGCTGCTCGAGGAAGCAGCCGCCCGCGCGAGCGCGCGCGGGGCGTTCGACCTTGCGGCGGAGTTGGCCCGTCACAGCCTTCGTCTCACGGCCCCGGAGGATGCGAACGCGGCGCTTCGGCGAGCGCTCGCGGAGATCGGTCATCTCGCCGACGCTGGGGAAGGGAGCAGGGCGCTGGCGCTGGCCGATCGGCTCGTCGCCGCGCTGCCCCGCGGGTCCGGTCGTGCGGAGGCCCTCCTGTATCGCGCCGATCTGGAGGACGACCATGCCCGGACGGCAGAGGCCCTCCTGCTGAAGGCGCTCGAGGATGCCGGCCAGGACCTCCCGCTCCGGGGCCGGGTGCTCCACGACCTCGGAGCACTCAGGGTGTGGTTCCTGGGCGACGTCCGCGGAGCGATCGAGTGCGCGCGGGAGGTCGCCGCGATCGCTGACGCGATCGGAGACCCCGAGTTCCGGGCGCGCGCGGCGGCCAGCCTCGGCCAGCTCGAGGCGTTGGCGGGTTCACCCAGACTCGGACTCATCGCGACGGCCGTGCCGCTCGAAAGGGCAGTCGGCAGGCCGCCGTTGTCGGAGAACGCGCGCACGCTGCTTGCCAGGCAGCTGCTCTGGGCCGGGGATCTCCCCTCCGCGCGGACGATGTTCGAGGAGGAGTTTGCCGCCGCCGTCGGCTCGGGCAACGAGCTCCAGCGCCCCTACCGCCTGTGTGACCTGGCGCTCCTCGAATGTGCGGCCGGGAATTTCCCGATCGCGGACGAGATGGTCCGTGGAGGCATGGAGGCATCCCGCGACGCGGAGAACACGGTGGGGGAGCGGATGCTCAGGTATCCGATGGCGCTCGTGGAGGCCTGGCTCGGTCGCACCACCGAAGCGCTCGCCACCGCGCGACGGCTTCTTGAGGAGGCCGAGCGGCAGGGGGAGCCGCCCGCCGTCGTTCAGGCTCGAAGGGTGATCGGGCTGCTCGCGCTCTCCAACGGCGAGATGCAGACGGCGGCGCTCGAGCTCACGGAGGCCGCTCGGTCGCTCGAGGAGATGGGCTTCGCGCATCCCGGGGTGTTTCCGGTGCTACCGGATGCGATCGAGGCGCTCGTGGGCTCGGGGAACCAGGCCTTGGCCGCCACGTTGCTGGAGCGGCTGGAGGATCGGGCGACCGCTGTCGAGAGCGCCTGGGCGTTGGCGGCGGCTCAACGATGTCGTGGCGCGCTGATGCTCGCGCGCGCCGAGGCGGAAGCCGCTGGCCCGGTCCTCGAGGCGGCGGTCGTGAGCTTCGATCGCCTCGGGTTCCGGCCCGACGCGGCTCGAGCGGTCTTCATTCGCGGATCGGCGCTGTTGCGCGCCGGCCATCGGACGCTCGCGACCGAGACCCTTGCGGACGCCTGCGCCAGATTCGCGGGCATGGGCGCCGCGCTGTGGGAGGCTCGAGCCACGAAGGAGCTCGAGCGGGCCGCCCCGGGGCGACCTGGCGGCGACCTGAGTGAGACGGAGCGACGCATCGCAGCCCTCGTCGTTCGGGGCATGAAGAATCGTCAGATCGCCGAGGCTCTCTTCCTGAGCGTCGCGACCGTCGAGGCACACCTGACCCGCATCTACCGTAAGCTGGATATCCGATCTCGGACCGAGTTGGCGCGTCTGGTCGCCGACGGAAGCGTCGCGTTGCCAAAGGACGAGACTCCCCCAGCGTTCTAGGGCATCGGCCCAGCGACGATAGGGAAGTCCCGCTACTCGCATCACCGGTCAACTCCTAACGTCGACGCATGGTGAACGCCGAGCTCGAAGCACCGAGGCGCGCCGGGCATCTCGAGCATCTCGAGTTCGCGGAAGTCGTCAGGCCCAAGCTCCGCCGGGAGCTCGGCCGCGTGGACACCGTGTGTCTGCTCATCACGGGGATCGTCGCGATCGACACGATCGGTGCGGTCGCGAGGGGCGGGGCCGGAGCCCTCACGTGGCTCGGGATCGTCGCGGTCCTGTTCTTCGTGCCCGCCGCCCTCGTGGTCGCCGAGCTCGGGACGGCGTTTCCGGACGAGGGCGGTCCGTACGTTTGGGCTCGACTGGCCTTCGGCCGGTTCGTCGGCGCGCTCAACGCCTTCCTCTACTGGGTCGAGGCGCCGGTGTGGCTCGGAGGATCGCTCGCGATCGTCGCGGTGACCGTGATCCACCAGTTCGTCGGTCCACTCGAGGGCGGTTGGCGCCTCGCGGTGGCGCTCACCTTCGTGTGGGCGACGATCCTCGTGGCGCTCCTGCCGGTGAACAAAGGCAAGTGGTTCACGGCGAGCGGTGCGGTTGCCCAGGTGCTGCTCCTGGCGTTCTTCACGGTCTCGGCCGCGATCTACGCGGCGAGGCATGGGGTGCACGGCATCGCCGCCGGTGACCTCGCGCCGGCGTGGACGGGCTTCTTCGTCGTGGCGCCCGTGCTCGTCTACAGCTTCATCGGCTTCGAGCTGCCCTCCTCCGCGGCGGGGGAGATGAGGAACCCGATGCGAGATGTGCCCGGAGCGATCGCGCGCGCGGGGACGCTCACCCTGATCCTGTACGCCGTTCCCACGCTCGCGATCCTCCTGGTACTGCCGACGGAGCGGATCACCGGACTCGGCGGGCTCATCGACGCGATGAGGAGCGTGTTCACCGTGTACGGGGGCTACATGGCGTCGGACGGAACGCCGGTGCTGACGGGGGCCGGGCACCTGCTCGGAAGCCTCGCCGCCGCAGCATTCGTGTGGGTGCTGCTCACCAACGGGCTCGCCTGGGTCATGAGCTCGGCGAGGAATCAGGCGATCGCGTGTCTCGACGGTGCGGGACCCCGCCGTCTGGGCCGATTCTCCGAGCGGACCGGGACGCCGGTCGCCATGATCCTCGTGTCGGGCCTCGTCGCCACGCTGGTCTCGGTCGCGGCCTTCGCCGTTTCCGGCAACGACGCCGACCGGTACTTCGCGATGGTTCTCGGGCTCTCGATCGCCCTGCTCGCGCTTGCCAACCTCTTGGTGTTCCCCGCGCTCGTTCGGCTGCGACGTACCCTTGGGCACGTTCCGCGCCCCTTCCGCGTTCCCGGAGGGGCGGTGGGTGCCTGGCTCGCGAGTGGGCTCTCCACGGCATGGTGCCTGCTTGCAATCGCGGCGGTGCTCTTCCCCGGCCTCGGCTTGGCGGACCCGGACGCGTCGCTCCCGGCGGGGTTCGAAGGCCAGCGGCTGGCGTTCACACTGAGCGAGCTCGTTCCGCTCGCGATCCTCGGGACGATCGCGACCGTCTTCTGCCTGGTGGGCGATCGCCGGGACCGCATCGGAGCAATCGGGACGGAAAGCGAGAATCGGGCCTTGTTCCGTTCCCCGACGGATTCGACACGGCTTGTGTCCTCGGCCGTCGAGCATCGCGACGGGTAGACGAGCCGCGTCGTCCGCGGCCACGACCGCGTCCCGCCCGGGGACCTATCATCGCGCGATGAGCGACGAACTCGCGAGAGGCACGCGAGCGCCGACCATCGTCGGCCGCGAAGCCGAACTCGTTCGCATCAGCGCATTCGCAAGCGCGCTTCCCGATGGCGCCCGGGCGTTTGTCTTCCGGGGAGTGCCGGGCATCGGCAAGACCTCCCTCTGGCGCCACGCGGTCGACCGATGTCGCGACGACGGCTTCGAGGTCCGGCTTTCGCGGCCCGCCGAGGAGGAGATGCCGCTCGCGCTGAGCGGCGTGCTCGACCTCTTCGAGCACTCCGACTTCGACGTCGACGCGCTTCGCTCCGAGGCGAATCCGATTGCACGAGGGCGAGCCATCCTCGGGGAGCTACGGCGCCTGTCGGCGATCAAGCCGACCGTCGTCGCGGTCGACGACGTCCAGTGGCTCGACCCGGCGTCCGCGCATGCGCTTCGGTTCGCGCTCCGCAGGTTGGACGACGAGCCGGTCGGCGTTCTGGCAACCGTTCGGCTCGGCTCCGATCGGGACGATCCGCTCGACGCGGTCTGGCCCCTGCCATCGACGCGCTTCGAGGTCGTTGACCTGGGAGCGCTTGGCCTGGAAGATCTTCGCCGAGTCCTGAGCGGGACCGTCACCGCGATCTCGCGGCCGACGCTTCGGCGGATCTGGGAGGTTTCGGGGGGAAACCCGATGTACGCCATCGAGCTCGCGCGCGGCATCGGAGCTCACCACGAAGGCCCTTCCGCGGGCCCTCTTCAGCTCCCGGATTCCCTCCAGGGCGCGATCGCGGAGCGCCTCGAGGGTGTTCCACCGGAGCTCGCTCCCTTACTCGAGACGACATCCGCGCTCGGCCGCACCTCGGTGAAGGAGCTGCGCGAGGTCTTCCCGGACTCGGACGTCGAACGGCTGCTCGGGGCCGCCGAGCGGCACGAGCTCCTCGTCGTCGAGCAGGATCTCGACGTGCGCTTCCCGCATCCGCTCATCGGCTCCGCCGTGTATGGCGCCATGAGCCCTTTGGCGCGGCGCTCGATGCACGGGCGCCTGGCAGACCGGGCCGTCGAACCCGACGTCCGGGCGCGGCATCTCGCGTTGTCGACGGACGGCGTGGACGCCAGCGTCGCGATGGAGCTCGAGGCGGCCGCGGAGCGCGCCGGTCGGCGGGGGGCCTTCGACCTGGCCGCCGATTTCGCGGGCCACAGCCTCCGGCTCACTCCTCCCGACGACATCGAGAGCGTCAAGCGCCGCGCCTTCCTGCAGATCGATGGCCACCATCACGGAGGCGAAGCGAGCGAGGCGCTCGCGCTCGCGGATCGGTTGGTCGGGATGCTGCCGAACGGGCGGCATCGAGCGGAGGCCCTCCTCCGGCGCTCCTACCTCGAGGACGAGGACCAGGACACGACCGAGGCGCGACTGCTGGAGGCGCTCGAGGAGGCGGGCGATGACGACTGGCTCCGGGGCAATGTGCTCGACCAGCTCGGCTGGGCCCGCGGCATGTTCCGGGGCGACCTGCGGGGAGGTCTCCGATACTCGGAGGAAGCCACGGCGATCGGGGAACGGACCGGCGACGTCGAGCTCCAGATGCTCTCGGGCGCTCGCGCCATCATGCATTCGCTCGCGGGCTCTCGGCAGCCGGACCGCCTGGCGATGGGTGTTGAGCTCGAGGCGAGGATCGGCAAGCCGGCATTGTGGGACAGCTCGCGCGCCCTGCTCGGAGAGGACCTCCTGTGGGCCGGTGACCTCTCGTCCGCGCGTACGTTGTTCGACGCGGTGCACGCGGACGCCGTTCGCGCGGGCGAGGAGAGCCTGCGCCCGTACTGCCTGTACGACCTCGCATTGGCCGAATGCTCGAGCGGGAACCCGGCGGCGGCGGAGGAGCTCGCGCGCGAGGGGATCGAGGCCGCGCGCGACGCCGAGGACACGTGGGCAGAGGCACTGCTCCTGTACCCGCTCGCGCTCGCGCTCGCCTGGCGCGGGCAGTCCGCGGAGGCGCGAGCGATCGCGGGGCGCCGCCGCGAGGAGGCCGTCAGGCGGGGCGAGCGACCGGGGGTTGCTCGCGCCCAGAGCGTGCTCGGGCTCCTCGCGCTGTCGGAGGGAGACGCCGGGGCCGCCGCGCCCGTGCTCGGTGAGACGGTGCGGCTGCTCGACGAGATGGGCGTCGCCAACCCGGGCGCGATCCCGGCGCTCCCGGACGCGGTCGAAGCCCTTGCGCACTCCGGTGACGCTAACGGCGCGGAGGCGCTGCTCGGTCGGCTCGAGGAACAGGCGGCCGCACTCGACTGCGCCTGGCCGTGGGCTGCGGTCGACCGCTGTCGTGGGTTGCTCCTCCTCTCACGGGGAGCGGTGGACGAGGCCGGTGCGTCGCTCGAACGCGCCGCGGCGAGCTTCGACCGGCTGGGGTACCGACCCGACGCCGCCCGCGCCGTTCTCGCTCACGGTCGCGCGCTGTTGCGTGGCGGTCAGCGCTCGCTGGCGACCGCGGTTCTCGCCGACGCTCGCGATCGCTTCGCCGGCATGGGCGCTCCGCTCTGGGAAGCGCGCGCGACGGAGGACCTCGCGCGGGCCGGCGCCGAGCGGAGCGACGCGCGGCTCACTCCGACGGAGCAGCGCGTGGCCCAGCTGGTCGCGGGCGGGATGAAGAACCGGCAGATCGGCGAGGCCCTGTTCATCGGCGTCGCGACCGTCGAGGCTCATCTCACGCGGATCTATCGCAAGCTGGACATCCGGTCCCGCAGCGATCTCGCGCGGCTGGTCGCCGACGGCAGCGTCAAGGTCGACACGCGCGACCGAACCTGATCCTGCGCATAATCGGGCGATGAGGGATGCGCCCTCCTCCCCCGGCCGCGCATCCGACCTCGTCGGCCGCGAAGGCGAGCTCGCGCGGGTGGATGCCTTCGCTGCCGCTCTCGCCCAGGGGCCGAGGGCGCTGGTCATCCGCGGCGAGGCCGGCATCGGGAAGACGGCGCTGTGGCGCCACGCCGTCGCCCGATCGCGCGCGGCCGGGTTCCACGTGCAGGTCACCAGGCCCGCCGAGGAGGAGATGGCCCTCGATCTTGTCGGCCTCGTCGACCTGCTCGAGGACGTCGAGCTCGATCTCGCGGCGCTGCGCGGAGAGGACGACCCGTTCGAGCGCGGCCGGCTCGTGCTCGAGGCGTTGCGAACGCTGACGGACCGCGCCCCCACCGTGGTCGCGATCGACGACGTCCAATGGCTGGATCCTGTGTCGGCGCAGGCCCTTCGGTACGCGCTTCGCCGGATGGAGAGCGAGCCGATCGGCATCCTGTCGACCGTGCGCCCGGGGTCGCATGCGTCGGACCCGCTCGCTCTGTCGGCCGGTCTGCCGCCGGAGCGCTACGAGGTGCTCGACCTTGGGCCGCTCGGGCTCGAGGACCTGCGCCGGGTCCTCGCGGGCACCGTCGCGTCGATCTCCAGGCCGACCCTTCGCAGGATCCATGAGGTCTCCGGTGGCAACCCGCTCTACGCGATCGAGCTCGCGCGCGGTCTCGAGCCCGACGGAGGTGTCGCGAGCGCTCACGGCGCCGTGCCGCTCCCGGACTCGCTCCAGGGGGCGATCGCTCGCCGTCTCGATCGCATGCCGTCCGAGCTCACGCCGCTGCTCCGAACCGCCTCGGCGCTCGGGCCGGCGTCGGTGAAGGAGCTTCGCGAGACCCTGCCCGGCCTCGAGGTGGATCACCTGCTCGAGGTCGCCGAGCAGACAGGCCTCGTCGTCGTCGAGGAAGACCTCGAGGTTCGTCTCTCGCATCCGCTTGTCGGCTCCGCCGTCTACGGCCGCATGAGCCCGCTGGAGCGACGCGCGCTGCACGCGGAGCTCGCCGATCGCGCGATCGACGCCGACCGGCGCGCGAGACACCTCGCGCTCTCGACGGACGAGCCCGCGGCTTGGATCGCGTCGCTGTTGGAGGAGGCCGCTGAGCGGGCGAGGAGCCGTGGCGCCTCCGACCTCGCTGCGGAGTTCGCCCGGCACAGCCTTCGCCTCACGCCCGCGGGAGACGAGGACGCGAGTCGGCGCCGCGCCGTGGCGGAGATCGTCGACCTCGCCGCCGCCGGGGAGGCGAGGCGGGCCCTCTCACTCGTCGATCGGCTCGTGGCGACGCTTCCCGCCGGTCCCGCTCGGGCGGAGGCGCTCGTCCAGCGCTTCTACGTCGGCGACGACCACCTCGAGCGTGGCGACGCGCTGCTCGAGCGGGCGCTCGAGGATGCCGGCGACGACGACCTGTTGCGCGGCCGAGTGCTCGACATGCTCGGCTGGCTGCGCGGCATGTTCCGGGGCGACCTGCGCGGCGGGATCGAGTGCGCCGGTCGGTCGGTCGAGATCGCCGATCGGCTCGGCGATGCGGGGCTTCGCATGCTCGCGATCGCACATCTCGCCCACATGCAGGCCCTGTCGGGGTCGCCCCGGCCCGAGCGCATGGCCGAGGCGGTGGCGCTCGCCGACGAGATCGGCGGGCCCCGTCTGGGGGGCGGCCCGCGGGCGTGGCAGGCCAAGCAGCTGCTCTGGGCCGGAGACATTCCCTCGGCGAAGGCCCTGTTCGACGCGGTTCTGGACGAGGACATTCGCTCCGGCAACGAGCTCGAACGCCCGTACCGCCTCTACGACCTCGCGCTCGTTGAGTGCGCCGGAGGCAGCCCGTTGGCCGCCCTGGCGCTGGCGCGCCAGGGGATCGAGGCCGCCCGCGACGCCGACAATGCCGACGCCGAGGGGTGGCTCGGGTACCCCGAGTCCCTCGCGCAGGCCTGGCTCGGGCGCGCGGACGGCGCTCGCTCGGCCGCCCACCGGATGCTCGACTGGGAGCGGCGCCGGGGCGGACTCCCCGGGGCCGCCCGAGCGAGGAGTGTCCTCGGGATGCTCGCGCTCTCGGAGGGCGACGCCGAGGCCGCCGCTCGCGAGCTCGTCGAGGCCGACGGGTTGTTGGAGCGCTGGGGCTTCAGGCATCCGGGCGCGCTCCCCGTGCTCCCCGACCTGGTCGAGGCGCTGGCGTGCTCCGGCGACCTACCGGCTGCGAAGGCGGTCCTGGTGCGGTTGAAGGAACAGTCCGGCGCGCTCGGCCACGAGTGGGCCCGGGCCGCCGTGCTGCGGAGTCGAGGCGTCCTGTCGCTCGCGGGTGGGGATCCCGATGCCGCGATCGCCCCGTTCCAGGACGCCGCGGGCACCTTCGACCGGCGCGGCCATCGCCCGGACGCGGCTCGGGCCGTCCTCGAGCGAGGCCGAGCGCTGCTCGCCGCCGGTCATCGCGTCGCGGCCGCCGAGGTCCTGGCCGAGGCGCTGGGCCGCTTCCGAGAGATGGGCGCGGCGCTCTGGGAGGCCCGGGCGACCGAGGAGCTCGATCGCGCCGCCCCGGGCTCCGCCGGAGGGCGGCTCACCGAGACCGAGCTCCGCGTCGCCGGGCTCGTCGTGCGGGGGCTCAAGAACCGCGAGATCGCCGACACGCTGTTCATGGGGGTCGCCACCGTGGAGTCCCACCTCACGCGCGCCTATCGGAAGCTCGGTGTGCGAACGCGGAGTGAGCTCGCCGGGCTGGTGGCCGAGGGCAGACTCGTAGTGCCTGAGGAGGACGCCCCCCTGGGTCCCGGGTAGGGGTTGGGGAGGGAGGTCGAGGGGATACTCGCTCGTGCGCACTCGGTTGGTTCCGTAGGTTCGTGGGAGTCGAACCCACGAAAGGAGCGATCCGATGACCCACCCACTCGCGGCCCTCACGGTGGCCGAGGTGATCGTTCGCGACGCCATCCCTTCCCGCAAACGGTCCGATGTCCGGGGACCTCACGGTGAGGCCGCGCCCCCCGCGCGAGCCCGTCGATGGTGGTCCAGGCGCTCCGGGGGCGGCACGCTTCCCGCCCGCAGGCCCGCCACGACCTGAACGGGCCGCGGTTGGGTGTCGCCCGTCGGAGCGACCGCGTACGCTCGCGGTCGTGCTGGGGAACGAGGAGTGCTGGGCGGTCGAGACGTCGAAGGACGGCGAGCGCTGGCGCTTCTTCGGCCGGGCCTGGAAGTCGCCCGGCGAGCCCGTGCTCCTGCACGCCGCGCCGCGATTCGTGCGCTTCCGCCAGCTCCACCCCATCGAGGACCCGGAGTGGAGCGAGCCGCTCGAGGCCGAGGGTGATCATCCGATGACGCTCGTGCACATGGAGAAGCGCGCTCGAGATCACCTCTGGCCGGGCGAGGAGCACGTCGGGCTCCCCGTCGTGCTTCCGGGCGGCGAGGAGGGACGTCTCCTCCGCTTCGAGCACGCCGAGGACGGCTCGGCGTGGACCTACTCGCTCGAGTTCCGCGGCGCGCGCGAGGGTTAGCGCTCGAGCTCGAGGTCGACGCGCAGCTCCTCGGGCACCAGGTCTGCGAGCTCCCATCCCGTCCACAGGTCGCCCGCGATCTGTTGCGGTGACGAGGAAACACCCCAGCGGGCGAAGTGATCGCCGATCCTGGTCACGTCGCGCTCGAGCAACGCGGGCGCGTGCCGGTTCTTCCGCGGGTCGACCGCCTGCGGGAAGTCGATGACGGTGGCCCGACCCTCCCAGACGAGGACGTTGTAGGCGGACAGGTCGCCGTGGATCACGTTTCGGTACAGCATCGACTCGATCGCGCGGATCACCTGGCGAAACAGGTCGTCCGCCTCCTCGCGATCGGGCCGGTATGCGCGGAGCTGCGGCGCCGAGTGGGCCTCGTCGCCGATGTAGGTCATCAGGATCGCGTCCTCCGTGGCGGCCAGAGGTCGTGGCACGGGCGCGCCGGCGCCGGAGAGCGCCTGGAGCGTCTCCCGCTCGCGGTTCACCCAGATCGCCCCCTGGACCTCGCGGCCGAACCGCGTCTTCTTCTCGATCGCCACGCGGATCCGCCGCTCCTTGATCCACTCGCCGTCTCGATACAGCGACTCGTCGCGAAAGTCTCGACGGTTCAGCGGGTGGTAGACCTTCAGCGCGAGCAGGTCCTCGCCCGTCGCGGAGGGGTTCGCCCGGCACAGATGGACCGACGCCTCCTTCCCGGTCTTGATGATCCGCACGACGCCGGCGATCAGTCCCTCGTCGAGGAAATGCTCGATGGCGCCCCGTTGCTGGTTCTCAATGTCGTTCAACGCGAGTTCCTTTCGGTCGATGTGTGCGTTACCTTGCGGTGCAGCCGTTTCGCGGACACGGCGATGCTCCGTCCCGGGCAAAGAGAAAGCCGCCCCTCGGGGCGGCTGAAGGAACGTCGCGGGTCCGCGGTGGCCCGGCTAACGCACGCTCCGCGAGGGATGCGGCATCACGGCGACGGAGATCGCGGCCATGTGGTCATCCCTCCCTTCGAGCGCTCGACCGACGTACCCGGGGAGTATACGGCGTCATGACTCGTGCGCCGACAGCCGCTGGACCCGCTCGACGATCGAGACCGGGATGTGCGTCACCGCGCGGAAGCCCTCTCCGTCCGGCAGGATCTCCTGTGCGATCGAGAGGACCCCCGGGCCGTCCCCGACGAGGAACCCGACCGTTCGGACCGGGTAGCAGGGACGACAGTCGTCCGGGCCGGCCTGATCGAGGTCGAACCAGGCGTCGTGCCATTCGACCAGGACGAGTGGGTACTCGGGCGAAGGGCTTGGCGCCGCGACGGCCATGGGCTCGAGGTCGTCCAGACGGCGTGAGCGAGGCTCCCTGCGGCCGTTCGGCTCGATGGCCTGCATCTCGTCCCTCCTTCCAAGAAGTGTCGGACGCTCCGGGGGCCGAGCACATGGTCGAGGGAGGGCATTTTCCGCGGCGGGGCGGGTTAGGGCCGATGGCGACCGTATCCCTCGGTGCCGACACCCCCGAGGCGTCGGTGTCAGACCCCATCGCTAGGGTCCGCGACGTGGGCAAGGTGCGGACGCTTCGGGTGTGTCGCGATTGCGGGCAGCAGCTGGCGCAGTGGGCAGGTCGTTGTCCCGGCTGCGGGGCCTGGGGGACGATCGAGGACCGGGCCGTCGGCACGGCACCATCCGGGATCGATCTTCGAACCCTCGCGCACGAGCCCGAGGACGAGCGCCGGATCGCAACCGGGTTCGCGGGCGTCGACCGCGTGCTCGGCGGGGGCCTCGTCCCCGCCACCGTTGCCCTCCTGGCCGGCGAGCCCGGCATCGGCAAGTCGACCCTTCTCCTCCAGTTGGTGGCGAACCTGTCGGCTGCCGGGCTCCCCTGCCTGCTCGCCTCGGGCGAGGAGTCGCGTCGCCAGGTGGCGGCTCGGGCTCGACGGCTCGGGCTCGACGGCTCGACGGTCTCCTTCGTCTCGGGGCGCGAGCTTCCCGGGCTCCTGGACGCCGCCGCGGCCGCCCGCCCGACCCTCCTCGCGGTGGACTCGATCCAGGCGCTCCGCGACCCCGTGGCGGCGCAGGTCCCGGGCGGACCCGCGCAGGTCCGGGCCTGCGCGGACGCCCTCGTCGGGCTGGCGAAGGCCGAGGGGATCGCCGTCGTCCTCGCGGGCCACGTCACCAAGGAGGGCGACGTCGCTGGCCCCCGGACGCTCGAGCACGCGGTCGACGTCGTCCTGACCTTCGACGGGGACCCTCGATCGGAGCTGCGGATGCTCACGGGCGGCAAGAACCGGTTCGGTGCCGAGGGCGAGGTGGCCTGGTTCGAGATGACCGGGGGCGGCCTGCGCGAGCTCGACCCCACCCACCTGCTGGTCCCCGGGCAGGGGGAGGCGGGGGCGGCCGTCGCTCTCCCCCGAGCCGGGCGCCGGGCGCTCGCGGTCGAGGTGCAGGCGCTCGTCGCGCGGACCGAGGCTCCGGCTCGGCGCCAGGTCACCGGGCTCGACCTGCGGCGGTTCCAGCTCGTCGCGGCGGTCCTGGACCGGGCGGGGGTCCCGGTGGGTCGGGCGGATCTGTTCGGGGCCTCGGCGGGCGGCGTGCGCGTCGACGACCCCGCCTGCGATCTCGCGGTCGCGGCCGCGCTCGCCTCGGCGGCCTCCGGTGTCGCCCCCCCGCGGGCGTCGGCGTTCGTCGGGGAGATCGGGCTCACGGGAACGGTGCGTCCCGGCCCCGCCATGGGGCAACGGATGGCGGCGGCTCGGACCGTCGGCATCGAGACGGTCTTCGCGCCCTCGGGGACGGGCTCCGAGCACGGTCTTCGGGTGGTGCCGGTCCACCACCTCAAAGAGGCCCTGACCTGGGCGACTGGCGGGAGGGCGGCCCGTTCGACATAGGGCTCGAGGGGGCGGAAATGCCCTCTGACCTGGGCTTTTCATTTGCGGCGCAAGGCGTCCGCGTGTTACCCTGGCACAAGCTCATCCCGACCAGCCGTCGATCCGAGGGGGTCTTGTGTTCCGCAAAGGCGACACGGTTGTGCATCCGGAACACGGCGCAGCAGTGATCGAAGACCTCTGCGTCCGGGAGTTCCTTGGGGAGAAGCGCAAGTACTTCAAGCTCCGCGTCTCCTACGGGGACCTCACCCTGATGGTCCCGATCGACAGCACCGAGGAGGTCGGCCTCCGCTCCGTGGTGAGCAAGAACGAGGTCAAGAAGGTGCTGAACGTCCTGCGGGAGGACGAGTCCAAGATGGCCGCCAACTGGAGCCGCCGCTTCAAGAACAACATCGAGAAGCTGCGATCCGGCGACATCTACCAGGTGGCCGAGGTCGTCCGGAACCTGTCCATCCGCGAGCGCGAGCGTGGCCTCTCGGCCGGCGAGAAGCGGATGATCACCAAGGCTCGGCAGATCTTGGTCTCCGAGCTCACCTACGCGACGGGCGGGGACGAGGAGAAGGCCGAGGCCATGATCGACAAGGTCCTGGACGAGTCCCACGGCACCCGGGTGATGGCACAGGCCTGAGGTCCGCCTCCGGCCTGCTCGAACGGCCGGAATCGGGGTGGCTCCGGTCAAGTCTGCACCGGCCGGCGTCGAGGCATTGAGGGAGATGCTCGTCCACGGTGCCCGGTCCAAGGCCGGCCGCCTGCGCGCGCGTGTGGCGGACGACCGACAGCGCCTCCCCCGGGGGAGGCTCGTCGAGTTCGTCCGGCTCCTCTTCGTCCTCCTGTTCACGGTCGCCGGGTACACGATCGGAACGCAGATCGGGGACGCGACCACGTCCAAGACGATCCTGGCCATGGTGCTCGGGTCCGCGACCGGGTTCGTGCTCGGCGGGGTCCTCGGGCGCCAGACGGCGACGGCCGTGAAGACGATGGAGGCCGAGCTCCGACGGGTGCCCGCGGCCGAGGTCGTCGCCGGCATCGCCGGGCTGATCATGGGGCTCGCGATGGCCGCGCTGCTCTCGGTGCCCGTGTTCCGCCTCCCGCCGCTCGCGGCCTGGACGTCGGTGGCGTTCATGTACGTGACGCTCGGGTACGTCGGCTTCCGGGTCGGGCGAACCAAGAGCGAGGAGCTGTTCGGGCTGATCGGGCTGAAGCCTCGGGCCGCCGGCGTCGCGCGGGGCGAGGTGAGCGTCATCGACACGAGCGCGCTGATCGACGGCCGGGTGCTCGACCTCGTCAAGACCGGGTTCCTCTCGGGCGACCTGCTGATCCACACCGCCGTGCTGCGAGAGCTCCAGACGATCGCCGACTCCTCCGACCCGAAGCGGCGCGTACGCGGGCGCCATGGCCTCGACACGGTGGCGCAGCTCAAGCGCTCGGCGACCGTCGACGTCCACCTCGTCGAGGAGGACGGCATCTCCGACGTCGACGGGGCGCTCCTCGCGCTCGCCCGCGACCGGGGGGCCTCGCTGATCACGACCGACCACAACCTCGCCAAGGTGGCCCAAGCGCTCTCGGTGCCAGTTCCGGGCCTGAACGACCTCGCCGCGGCGTTCCGCGTGCCGGTGATCCAGGGCGAGCAGCTCCAGCTCGAGCTCGTGAAGGAGGGGCGCGAGCACGGGCAGGGCATCGGCTACCTCGACGACGGGACGATGGTCGTGGTGGAGTCGGCCCGAGACCGGATCGGCGAGGAGGTCGTGGTCGTCGTGCGCAACGTGATCGCGACGACGACGGGCCGGATGGTCTTCGCGAACCTCCAGTAGGCTCCGCAACCGTGGAGCGCGCCGCGCTGATCGTGCTCGCCGCCGGCACCGGCGACCGGCTCGGTCTGCAGATCCCCAAGGCCTTCGTCCCGCTCGCGGGCCGTCCCATGCTCGCCCGCGCGGTGGCGTCCGCGCGCGCCTGCCGGGCGATCGGTGAGGTTGTGGTCGCCGTTCCCGCGGGGTGGGAGGAGCGAGCGCGGGAGATGGTGGCCCCGCTCGGGTCGTGCGTCGTGGTCGCCGGCGGGGCGACCCGACAGGCCTCCGTCCGGGCCGCGCTCTGGGCGGTCGCGCCGGACGCCCGAGTGATCCTGTGCCACGACGCCGCCAGGCCGCTCGCCCCGCCGGGACTGTTCGACGGGGTGATCGAGGCCCTCGAGGGCTGGGACGGGGTCGTGCCGGTCGTGCCGGTGCGCGACACCGTGAAGCGCGTTCGCGACGGGCAAGTCGAAGGCACGGAGGCTCGGGACGGCCTCCGCTTCGCGCAGACGCCGCAGGCGTTCATCGCGTCGGCGCTTCGAGACGCGCACGCCCGCGCCGAGCGCGAGGGCGTCGCGGTGACCGACGACGCGGCGGCGCTCGAGCTCGCGGGCTACCGGGTGCGCGCGGTCGCCGGCGACCCGGGCAACTTCAAGATCACGACCGCCGAGGACCTCGCGCGGGCCGAGCCGCTGGTGTCGGAGCTCGCGCGTGAGTGAGATGCGGGCCGGACTCGGGTTCGACGTCCACCCGTGGGCGGCCGGCCGGCCGCTCGTGCTGGGTGGGGTGCGTTTCGACGGCGAGGAGGGCCTCGCCGGCCACTCGGACGGGGATGCGGTGTGTCACGCGCTCGCCGATGCGATGCTTGGCGCGGCCGCGCTCGGCGACATCGGCGAGCACTTTCCCGACACCGACCCGGGGATCGCCGGCATCGCCGGCCTCGACCTGCTGGCGCAGACCGTCGAGACGGTTCGCGCCGCGGGGTTCGAGCCGGACGCCGCCGACGTCACCGTGATCGCCGAGCGCCCCGCGATCGGGCCCGCCCGTGCGGAGATGCGAGAACGCCTCGCCGGCGTCGTCGGCGTGCCGGTCGAGCGCGTCTCGGTCAAGGCGACTCGGCCCGAGGGGCTCGGCCTATCCGGTGAGGGGATCGGGTGCCTGGCGCTCGCCGTCCTGCGTCAGCGTTGAGCTCGAGCGGAATCGTCGCCGGCCGGCGCGCGGTGCTCGAGGCAGTCCGAGCGGGTCTGGCGACCGAGGTCCTGATCGGCCGCGGCTCGCGAACGACGCCCGGCCTCCGCGAGCTGCTCGACTCGGCCGGCGGCGCGGGGGTCTCCCTGCGCGAGGTCGACCGGCGGGAGCTCGACGCGTTGGCGGCGGATCACCACGGCGTGGTCGCCACCGTGCGACCGCGCGAGCCGATCGGCGAGCGCGAGCTCGCGATGACGGCGTTCGCCGAGGACGCACTCGTGGTGGTGCTCGACGGGATCGAGGACCCGCACAACCTCGGGGCGGCCGCGCGCTCGGCCGAAGCTGCTGGCGCAGCCATGATCGTGACACGCACCCGTCGTGCCGCCGACGTGACACCGGCGGCGATCCAGGCTTCGTCGGGAGCGTTGCTGCATCTACCGCACGCCCGGGTCGCGAACATCGCGCGCGCGCTCGAGCGGCTGAAGGACGTCGGGTTCATGGTCGTCGGGCTCGACGAGGGGTCGCCGACGAGCGTGTACGAGGCGGAGCCGCCCGAAGGCCGGGTGGCCGTCGTGCTCGGCTCCGAGGGCGGCGGGATGGCTCGGCTCACGCGCGAGGCCTGCGACGTGCTCGTCTCGCTGCCGATGCGCGGGCGCGTGGGTTCGCTGAACGCCTCCGCCTCGCTCGCGGCCGTGCTGTACGCGTTCGTCCTTCCCCCCCGGGAGAACGGCGGCACGTAGACTCGCTGTTGCGCCGGCGTAGCTCAGGGGTAGAGCAGCTGTCTTGTAAACAGCAGGTCGTCGGTTCGAATCCGACCGCCGGCTCGGATCGAATCCGCGGATTGCGGTCCGTGCCGGGGCACGTGGAGCTCTTGCCACGGTGCTCAAACGAGGTCGCGATACGCCGACCACGCGATCGATGCCGCAGCCATCGAAAGCAGAACGCTCGAAGGTGGTCCTCGAGATCGGACTTCTTGCCTGGCGTCGGGCTGCAGGTCTACGCTCGTGCATGGACGGCCCCGGAGGGTGCCCCCGTGGATGAAGCCATCTCCGATGTCATCACGCTTCTCGTTGGATTGGTCGCCCACGCGTGGGTGGTCCTGTTGCTTGCGGCGATCGTGTTGGTGAACCTGTATGCGCTCGTTCACGCGTGGCGCACCGACAGGATCGGCTGGTTCCTGGTCATCCTCTTGACCGGGGGAGGGGTCGCAACCGTCGTCTACCTGGTGGTTCACCACGACCAGCCGTTGCCGTCGCGACTCTCCGCTCGAAGGGGCGCAATCGCGTAGCCAGCCGGGCGGTCCGCACCTCCTCGAGGGTCGGGTAGCAGAGGGTGCCGCGTGCTCGCGACCGCTCGGCATCAGACCCGAGGCTCGCAGGGGTACGCTTCGAGAGAACCTCGAGGGAGGGATATGGGCCCCGAGTGGATCGTCGTGGCGTTCGTGGTGGTGATCACGGTCGCTGTTGTAGGGATCTGGAAGCTGCTTCGCCGGCCGCGAGCGTGACCCGCGACCGATCGGGCGATGGCCGCGGGTACCCGACACGGCGTCTATGACCTCGGCCACGTGGAACTCCCCGATCGAAGCTCCGTCAGCTGATCCGAAGCAGGCCGGCGAGCCCGATGAGGTAGAAGATCACCACCAACCACGAATCGGGGCCGACCCCCACGAGCTTGCGCGGGGGTCGCATGACGAGCCCTCCGGCGAACACCGCCGTCACGACCACACCGATCCCGCCGAGCCACGAGGAGCTCGCGCTCACCGTCTGGAGGACCGGTTTGCCGGCCAGGAGGTCGGCCATCAGGAACAGCGTCATCTGCACCTGGTTGCCACCGAAGATGTCGCCCATCGCGAGACCGACCTCACCGAGACGCACGGCGCGGATCCCGGTGCTGATCTCGGGCAGCGCCGTGACAGCCGCAAGGATCGTGGCTCCGAAGATCACGCCGTTGATCCCCCAGTCGTTCGCGAGCGCGTTGCCGCTCTGCTCGAGCACGACGCCCGCCACCAGGGTGACACCCGACGCCAGGAGGAAGGCGACCACGACCTTCCGCGTCCCGGAGCGTTCGAACCGGTTGGGGCGGACCCCTTCGACCGGGCCCGGGCTTGGAGCGACCATGTGCGAGTCGACCGTCTTGGCCACCGTCTTCCAGCGCTCGCTCTTCCGGAGCCGGTTGAGGACGAGAAGCCCGAAGAACCACGTGATCACGATCAGGATCGAGATCGGGCTGACCGGACCGATCGCGACCGAGGCCGGCAAGAGGGGCCCGAGGAGGGCCATCGTGACCAGCATGACGACGAAGATCGCTTCGATGATCGGCTCGAGGACCGTGGAGAGCGCGGTCAGCGGCGTCTTGCTGCGTGAGGTCGCGTCGAGGAGCACCAGGACGAGGGTCTGCATGGCGATCCCGCCGAGCAGGTTCCCGGTCGCCAGGCCGAGATGTCCGCTCAGGGCGGCGGACGCGGTGATCGCGATCTCCGGCAGCGTGCCCGCCACGCCGAGCAGGATCAGGCCACCCATCGCCTCTCCCAGGTTGAAGCGGCGGTCGACGACGTCGGTGGCATCGGAGAGGAAGACACCGGCGGCCCACGTCGCGGCAGACCCGGCGAGGAAGATCACGATCAGCACGGTTGTGCTGTAGGACTCCACCACGTTCCCCGATCCCTCCGCCGTTTCCGGAAGTCAATCGGGGCCGATCGCGGCCGGTCAAGTCCAAACCGTGGTGGCATCCATTGGCCTGCCGCCGGTGGCAGGAGGGACCCCCGTGGGAAGAGGTCCCTCCTGCCCGGGGGGGTCTACCCAGCGACCTCCTCCATCGTCAGACCGTTGTCCACGGCGACCCGTGAGTACGCGGTCCAACCCGCCGACTGGTCGTAGGTCCAGCTCACGACCGAGTCGGCCAGGGCCGTGTTCTGGGATCCCCATCGGTACGGGATCCAGGGCACGATCTCCTCCATCAGCCGCTGGTCGAGCGCCGCCCAGCAGGCGTTGTACTCGTCGCCAGGTGGCGTCGCCACGCAGGCGGCCATCTCGTCGTCGACGCTCGGGATCTCCCCGTTGGTCGCGACGGCCGCGTCGTACGCCGCGAGGACGTTGTCGCCGCACTCGGCGGCCATGTCCTGTGTGATTCCGACGTTCGAGTAGTTGGCGGCCCCCTCGCAGGCGACGCCCGCGGTGTTGAACAGGAAGAAGTCGAACCCGTACGGGCTCGCGTAGTCCTTCCCCCAGGAGGCGTTGATCGCGAGCGGGACGAGGTTGCTCATCGTCTGGATCGTCGTATAGGCGGTCGAGACGTCGAGCTCGCGCACCTTCAGGTTGATCCCGATCTGAGACAGGTTGTCCTGCATGATCGGCGAGTACTGCGTCCACGGGTCGTAGTTGCGATTGATCAGGAGGACGTTGTCGCAGACCGGGTCGTCGCAGAGCCCGTCGCCGTCCGAGTCGTACCTGGACTGCGCCATCTCGGCCTTCGCCGCGTCGACGTCGCCCGCGGAGTCCGGCGTCGGGTACGGATCGAAGGTGCCCGTGTCGGGCAGGACGGCCGGCGGCTCGATCGTCGTCGCCACGACGCCGCTCGTCGGTCCGCCGGTCGCCTGCAGGAGCGCGGCCTTGTCCACGACGAGGTTCGCGGCCTTGCGGACGTGCACGTCGTCGAACGGCGGGACCAGCACGTTCATCGTGATGTAGGCGGTCCGGTCGCCCGGGTCCGTCTTCAGGTTGTCCTCGAGGTCGGGGTTGGTCAGGTATTGCTGGAGGAAGGCCGCCGGCGGCGGGCCGTGCGCCAGGTCGGTGTCGCCGTTCAGGACCCGGCTGTAGATGTCGTCGATGTTCGTGTTGACGGTGTAGGCGAACCCGTCGATGTGGTTCTCGCGGTTGTCGTCCGTGGACTGGTCGTACGCCGGGTTCCGGACGAAGTACATGAACCGGTCGGGGTCGTAGCCGGAGATCGGCTCGAGCGTGTCGCACGACGAGACGTCGAGCCCGTCCGACCCCAGCAGCATGTACGGGCCGTCTGAGATCACGTAGCGGCCGTACTCGCCCGCGGCGTCGAAGCACCCCGCGACCTCGGGCGGGACCGGGGCCGCGGCCGGCTGTGCGAGCCGGTAGAGGATGTCTCCGGTCGGCCGCTCGAGGCGGAACACGACGGTCGAGTCATCGGGCGTTTCGATGCCCTCGATCGGATCCTGCTGCGACGTACCGGAGCAGTCCATGCCGACGATGGTGCCGCAGTAGTAGTTGCCGTACTGCGCGATGAGCGACTCGGTGTTGATCCGCTGGAACGCGAACGCGACGTCCGCGGACGTCACCGGCCGACTCAGGGGTGGCTGCCACATGATCCCGTCCTTGAGCGTGAACGTGATCGTCAGGCCGTCCGCCGACAGCTGCCCCGTGTCCGTGGCCAGGTCGGCGACCGGCTCGTTGCCGCCCTGATCGCCGGGCAGCCATGGGTAGCTCAGCAAGCCCCGCATCAGGAAGTTGCCGTAGATGGCCCACGCCGACCCGAGATACTCGCCCGTCGGGTCGAACGCGTCCGTGAATCCGAAGTCGGTCGTCTCCTCGCGCAGGATGCCGCCCTCAACCGGCTCGCCCGTGCCGCCGGTCGCCGTCGTCCCGCCCGTGGGGCCCGAGCCGCTCGGGCCGCCATCGTCGCCGCTGCAGCCCGCGGCCACCACCGCGAGCACGACCAGGAATGAAACGAGCACCGAGCGTTTCACCCTCCACCTCCCTCGACGAGCACCCGCGATCGCGATCCGCTGCGATCGACCGTTCGTACGGGCTGGCGTTGGCCGGGAAGTGTCGGGTTTCGGTTGTGGAGTGTCGGGTATCGGTCGGGAAGTGTCGGCTTCTTGTCCGAGCGCTCGGCGGGTCAAGTTTCGACCTCCCGCGTGCCGATGGGACCCTTGATGCGCAGGATCCCGATCGTCGCCCTCGCGGTCGCGAGCGCCCTGGTGCTCGGCGCCGCGCCCGCGCTTGCCGGCGAGGTGCCGGGCACCGACTGCACGGTCTTCCCCGAGACCAGTATCTGGAACACGCGGATCGACGCTCTCCCGGTCCACGACATGAGCGACAGATGGATGGAGTCGATGCACGCCTCGTCGACCGACCTGCACCCGGACTTCGGCCCGCCGAGCTACGGGATGCCCTACACGACCGTCAACAAGAACCACGCCAAGGTGCCGGTCGACTTCCAATACGACGACGAGAGCGATCCCGGCCCCTACCCGTTCGACGGCAACACGCCGATCGAGGGCGGCTCGGACCGCCACGCACTGATCGTCGAGAGCGGGACCTGTCGCCTGTACGAGCTGTTCGCGGCCGAGTGGAACGACGGCAACCCGCAGGCCGGGAGCGGCGCGATCTGGGACCTCGACAAGAACCGCCTGCGGCCCGACACGTGGACCTCGGCGGACGCGGCGGGCATGTCGATCTTCGCGGGCCTCGTCCGCTGGGACGAGGTGAAGGCCGGCGAGATCGACCACGCGATCCGCTTCACCGTCTCGTGCACGACCGACGACTACCTCTGGCCGGCCCGGCACCAGGCCGGCGAGAGCGACCCCGACTGTCCGCCGATGGGCGCCCGGTTCCGGCTGAAGTCGAGCTTCGACCTCGACGGCTTCAGCGCCAAGGCGAAGGTGATCCTGCGGGCGATGCAGCGCTACGGGATGTTCGTGACCGACAACGGTTCCGACTGGTACTTCCAGGGCACGCGCGACAAGCACTGGCGCAACGGGCTGCTCGACCAGCTGAAGACGATCCCGGCGTCCGCGTTCGAGGCGGTCGACGAGTCCGCCTGCATGGTCGACCCGGACAGCGGCAAGGCCGACTGTCCCGCCTAACGCGCTCCTCGGCGCAGCGCCCGGCCGGCGCGCTCGCCGAGCGGCGATCCGTCCCACGACGCCCGTCCGTTCACGACGACGAGGTCGACGCCCTCGGCGAAGGCGTGCGGCCGCTCGTACGTCGCGCGGTCGGCGATGCGTGAAGGGTCGAGCAGCACCAGGTCCGCGAAGGCCCCCGGCTCGATCCGCCCACGGCCGGCGAGCCCGAATCGGGCGGCGGGGAGCGAGGTCATCTTTCGAACGGCCGTCTCGAGCGTGAGCAGGCCCTCGTCGCGAACGTAGCGACCGAGGATGCGGGGAAACGTGCCGTAGTAGCGCGGATGCACCGTGTAGCCGCCGAGCGGCCCTTCCGGCGCGACCGCCACGCCGTCGGTGCCGACGAAGACGTCCTCGCGCGCGACGATCGTCCGGACGTCGTCCTCGTGCATGCCGTGGCCGACCATCCCCGTATTTGGGTCGGCGAGCAGCAGCTGCGCGACGGCCTCGGCGGGCTCGACCGCTCGGTCCGACGCGATCTCGGCGATCGTGTGACCCGTGAGCCCGGGCTCCGCGTGGTGGGCGCCGACCGCGACTCGCTCCCAGCCGAGATCCTCGAGGGCGATCGCTCGCAGCAGCCGTTCGCGCTCCGACCGGTCGGACAGCGCGTCCGGGAGCTCGGACGCGGTCACCCATGGCGGGAGCGCGGACGAGAGCGACGTCTCCCACGCCGTGTAGGGGTACTGGTCGGCCGTCACGTCGGCGCCGCCCGCCCGTGCGCCGTCGATCAGGTCGAGGAGCTCGTCGGCTCGCCCCCACATCGAGCGGCCCTCGACCTTCAGGTGGCTCACGTGCGACGGGACGCCGGCGCGCCGACCGATCTCGATGGCCTCGGCGACAGCGTCGAACACGGTGGCGCTCTCGCCGCGGACGTGGCTGGCATACACGCCCCCGGCCCCGCGCGCCGCCTCGGTGACGGCGACGAGCTCGTCCGTGCTCGCGTGCAGCCCCGGCACGTAGATGAGGCCGGTCGACATCCCGAACGCCCCATCCTGCAGCGCCTCGCGAAGGAGCGAGCGCATCGCCTGCAGCTCCTCGGTGGTGGGGGCGCGTCGCTGGTCCTGCCCCATGGCCGCCTGGCGGAGCGCTCCGTGACCGACGAGGGGCGCCACGTTCAGCGCCGGCCGGCATGCCTCGACCCGCTCGAGGTACTCGGCGAACGACCCCCAGTCGGCCGCGAGATCCTCGACCTCGACGCCGACGAGCGCCGCGGTCTCGGCGGCTCCCTCCACCGGGTACGCCGAGGTGCCGCAGTTGCCGACGACGAGCGTCGTGATGCCCTGGCCGAGCATCGAGTCCATCGTCGGCTCGACGAACGGCGTCAGGTCCGAGTGGCTGTGTGCGTCGACGAACCCGGGGGCGAGGACCCGACCCGCCGCCTCGATGCGCCGAACGTCCGCGAGCGAAGGATCGCCGGGCTCGAGCACGGCCTCGATCCGATCGCCCGAGACCAGGACGGAGCCCGGCCGCGCGGGGGTCCCGGTCCCGTCCACGATCGTGGCACCGGCGATCAGCAGGTCGCTCACGGCCGCCTCAGCGCGCGATCGGACCGATCCAGATACCCGACGTGAGGAAGATCGCCGGCAGGACGAACAGGACGGCGACGAACAACCACAGCCGCCGGTTCGAGGTCACCACCCAATCGTCCAGGGCCATGATCCCGCTCTTCAGCGGGCCGTAGAGGAATGCCAGATACACCAACGACACGATCGACACGCCGATCGCCTCGGCGAGCACGATGTGCACGGCGACGTCGTTGCCGAGGACCATCGCGGCCACCAACGTGTCGGCGAGCGTCGTGATGTTCGCGCCCATGATGTAGGGGATCGACTCCTCGCGCTTCACGTAGCCCCGGCTCGCGAGCGGGACGAGCACCGTCAGCGCGACCGAGACCGAGAGCGTGATCGTCGCCACCACACAGCCGAGGGCGAACATCGGCCACGGTCGCTTCAGCCACTCGATGCGGCGGCTCGCGTGACGCTCGCCGTCGAGCTGCGGCAGCACGCGGTCGAGGAACCGGAACGAAATCAGGACGATGCCGAGCCCGAGCGGCAACAGCGACCAGCCGGGCAGCCTCGTGAGGAGCTCGAGCGCGGGTCCCCACACGTAGTCGATGAGCGACAGGACGTCCTTGGACGCCGAGACTTGGATCGGGTCCAGGATCCCTGCCTTCAGGATCCAGTATCCGATGAGCATGCCCGGCACGTAGACGATCGCCGTGAGCGACAACGCCAGCACGCCCATGCCGATCGACTCGCTCCGGTTTCGACCTCGGTTGCGGACGGCGTACAGGAACCCGACGAGCAGGACCACGAACGAGGCCCCGAGTCGTGAGCCCGAGAGCATCGTGAACGTCTGGAGCTCGGTCGTGGCGCCCCCGACGTAGAGGCTGAGTGCCACGGCGGCGACCGGCGAGCCGGAAAGGACGATGTAGGCGCCGAGCCACCCCGCCCCGAGCGTCGAGAAGGCGTTGCTGAACAACGGGCTGTCCGTGAGGGCCGGCGCGAGTGCCTTCGCCCCCTCCTTCATGAGCTGGATCGCCAGGACGAACAGGAAGAGCGCCAGCAGGAAGAAGGCGATCCTTACGGCCAGGGCGGCCCAGTTCCGGCTCCCGACGTCTCGGACGGGGGCGCCAGGAGCCGGATCGGGGTCGGCGGCGTCCGTCGTCAGCGTCGGCACGAGGGCCGGGCTCGGCACGGCGTCATCGGGCAGGTCGGTCTCGTCCAAGAGCTCGTCCGTCGTGGGGTGGGGAAGGTCCGGGCCACGCTACCGGCGCCTCCTCGCCGAGACAACCGTCGAACGGACCGACTCTTCTGATCCGTGCGTCCACGTGCGGCGGCCCGAAGGTCCCTCGGAGGCAGGGCGGGGCGACCCCTCCCGTCCGCACGCCCTCCGCCCACCCTGGGGGGCGGACCACGGAAACGAAGGGGTGCGAGATGGACGAGTCCACGTTGTCGCTGGTGCTGTTCTCGGGCACCGACGACAAGTTGAACGCCGCCTCGGTGCTCACGGCCGGGGCCGCCGCCATGGGCCGCAAGGTGAACGTGTTCCTCCAGTACTGGGCTCTGGACGCCTTCCGGGCCGAGCGGATCCACAAGGATCACGGCGTCGCGCCCGAGGCGGGTCCCGAGGGGCTCGCGGCCTACCAGCGGCACGGCGGGCAGCACTGGAGCGAGATCTTCCGGCAGGCCAAGGGCGTCGGCGACGTGGCCATCCACGCTTGCTCGCTCTCGATGGAGATGTTCGGGCTCAAGGCCGATGACCTGGACCCGCTCGTGGACGACCAGGAGGGGGTCGCCTCGTTCTTCATGGACGTCGACGGCCCCGTGACCTTCATCTGACGGAGGTGGGGAGCATGACCATTGCGAACGTGACCCGCTCGATCGACGCGCGCGGCATGCCGTGCCCGGGCCCGCTGATGAGCCTGATCGGCGCGATCCGCGAGGGCGAGGTCGGCGACCTGCTCGAGGTGCTCTCGTCCGACGAGGGCTCGCGGACGGACATCCCGGCGTGGGTCCGCAAGGCCGGGCACGAGATGGTCGAGATCGTCGACGAGGACGGCCACGCCCGGTTCGTGGTCCGAAAGGCTCGGTGACCCGGCATGCCGGCCAGGGTCGTCGTCCTTGGGGGCGGCGTCGGCGGCACGCTCGTGGCGAACCTCCTGTCGAAGGAGCTCGGCCGCGAGGCGCGCGTCACCGTCGTGGACCCGACCGGCATGCACCACTACCAGCCGGGCTACTTGTACGTGGCGCTCGGGCAGGCGAACGGCCGCTGGCTCGTCCGCGACGAGCGCACTCTCCTGCGCGGGGACGTCGACCTGGCGGTCGAGAAGGCGATCCGGATCCATCCTGACGCCGGCACCGTGCGCCTCGAGCACGGCGGGGACCTGGACTGGGACTACCTGGTCGTCGCGACGGGCGCGAGGCTCGTGCACGACGCGGTGCCCGGACTCGTGGAGGGCGCGTACGGCTTCTACTCGCTCGAGGACGCGCAGCGACTCCGCGAGCGGCTCCGGCGCTTCACCGGGGGCCGGGTGCTCGTGGGGATCGCGGGCATCCCGTACAAGTGTCCGCCGGCGCCGGTGGAGTTCGTGTTCATGCTCGACGAGCACCTGCGCCGGCGGGGGATCCGCAAGCGGAGCGAGGTCACCCTCCTGTCACCCCTCAACCGCGCCTTCACGATCGAGTCCGCGAGCAAGGTGATCCAGCCGATCCTGGAGGCGCGAGGCATCGGGCTGACGACGTTCTTCAACGTCGAGGAGGTCGATCCGTCGGCGCAGATCGTGTCCTCGCTCGAGGGCGAGAAGGACGAGTACGACCTGCTCGTGCTCGTGCCGCCCCACCGGGGACAGCAGGTGGTGACCGACTCGAAGCTCGGTGACCCCTCCGGCTGGTTGCCGACCGACAAGCACACGCTCCAGGTCGCGGGTCACGAGCGGATCCTCGCGATGGGCGACGCGACCAACCTGCCGATCAGCAAGAGTGGCTCGACCGCGCACTTCGAGGCGCCGGTCGTCGCGAGCCGCATCGCGAGCCTCGTCCGGGGCACGGCGCCGAAGATCAACTACGGCGGCCGGGTCATGTGCTTCCTCGAGACCGGCAACCGCAAGGCGACGGTGCTCCGCTTCGACTACGAGCATCCGCCCGCGCCGCCTCGGCCGAGCCTGCTCTGGCACTCGGCGAAGTGGATGTTCAACCGAATCTACTGGGAGACCGTCCCGAAGGGCCGGTTGCCCGACGACCTGCCGTTGCCGATCCCCACCGGCCGGGTCTCCACGGGAAGGAGCACGTCATGAGCACGCAGATCGTCAGGACGCTCGACCTGAAGGGCCTGTCCTGCCCGCTGCCGATCGTGAAGACGGCGCAGGCGGCGAAGGAGCTGGCGTCCGGCGAGCTGATCGAGGCGCTCGCCACCGACCCCGGCTCGGTCGCGGACTTCAGGGCGTGGTGCACGAGCACGGGCAACGAGCTGGTCGGACAGACCGAGTCCGACGGCGTGTATCGATTCGTGATCAGGAAGAAGTGAGGTGGCGACGATGGCGGTTGCAGAGGCCGAGCTCGAGACTCCGGCCCACGAGCACGGGCACGCCCCGCACAAGAAGCTGGTGATCATCGCCTGGTCGGGCGACCTCGACAAGGTGTGGCCGCAGATGATCCTCGCGACGACCGGCGCCGCCATGGGGATGGAGACGACGATCTTCTTCACGTTCTGGGGCCTGCTGGCGGTGGCGAAGGACGACCGGCGTCTCACGGGCGACAACTGGATGCAGAAGATGCTCTCGATGATGGATCGGCCGGGCATCGATCACCTGAAGCTCGGTCAGATGAACTTCGCTGGCGCGGGGCCCGCGATGATGAAACGCCTCGCGAAGGACCACCGCGTCGCGAGCCCTGGCGAGCTGCTCGAGCTCGCCGTGGAGCTCGGCGTGAAGCTCGTGCCCTGTCAGATGACGATGGAACTGCTGGGGCTCGAGCGCGAGGACATGATCGAGGCGCTCGGCGAGCCGGTCGGAGCGACCGCGATGCTGCTCGAGGCGCAGGACGCGATCACGCTCTTCATTTGAGGGATTGTCGGGACACGTCCATCGCACCCCGACAACGAGGGCCGGGAGGGCAAGTCCCCCACCGCCTCCCGGCCCTCACCTACGCCATGGGCACGCTCAGGCGGCGTCGGGCAGGAACACGCGGAAGGAGGCCCCGCCGCCGGGCCGGTCCTCCACCCAGGCCCTCCCGCCGTGGAGCTCGGCGAAGCGGGCGACGAGGGAGAGTCCGACGCCAACGCCGGGTGAGGGGTTGGGGCCGCCGTCGCCCTGGCGGAAGGGCTCGAACACCGCCGCCTTCATGTCGTCGGGGATGCCGGGCCCCTCGTCCTCGACGACGATCTGCACACCGTCGCCCTCCCTCGTGACGCGGACCCACAGGGGAGATCCCGGGGGCGTGTGTCGCCCGGCGTTCGCGAGGAGGTTCTCGACGATCCGCTCGACCTTCGCGGCGTCGACGTTCGCGACGATGTCGTCGGCGTCGATGTGCACCGACCGGCCGCTCAGCAGGTCGGACTCGCGGACCGTCTGAGCGACGAGGTCCGACAGGTCGGTCCGCCGCCGCTGCGGGGACACGATCCCCCGCTGCAGTCGGTCCAGGTCCAGCAGGTCCGAAAGCAGCCGCTCGAGCTTGCGCGCGTTCGCGGCGATCCGCCGCAGCAGATCGAGGGCGTCCTCGCGGGGGATCTCGAGACCCGCCTGCTCGAGCGTGACCGCAGAGCCCAGGATCGAGGTGAGCGGGGTCCGCAGGTCGTGCGAGACGGCCTCGAGGAAAGTGTTCTTCATCTCGTCGAGCGCGCGCAGCCGCTGCGTCGCCTCTCGCTCGCGACGAAAGGCCTCGGAGTACTTCTGCTCGCTGCGCCGGAGGGCCTGCTCGGCCCGCTTGCGCTCGGTGATGTCGACGATGAGGCCGCGCAGCAGCGTTCCGCCGCGAGCGTCGGCGCCGACGTGCACGAGGTCGCGGATCCACATCGGATCCGGTTCGGGACCGAGCGCACGGTACTCGAGGGTCAGGTCCTGACCCGATGCGGCGATCCGCGCCCGGACGGCGGCGAGCACGCGATCGCGGTCCTCCGGGTGCACGTGGTCGCCCCAGGTCGCGGGGTCGTCGCCGTTCCATGCCGGGGTCGCCTTGAACACGGCAGAGGCCCGGCGCGAGAGGAAGGTGAAGGCGAGCGTCTCCGGGTCGGCCTCCCAGAAGATCGCGTCGAGGCTCTCGACGAGCTCGTGGAAGCGCTCGAGCTCGTGGAACCGTTTCGCGCTCCCCAGCGCGAGCGAGGCGATGTCGCGGATACCGCGCGCCAGCGACAGATCTCGTTCCGAGAAGGTCGCGCCTGCGTGCGACGCGACCGCAACGACGACCGCCAACCCGTCCGGATCCCACCGGAGTGGGACGATGAGCGCCGGTCTGGGCTCGCCGAACACGAGGTACTCGCGAGGCGCGGTCGCGGCGACCTCCGCGGAGAGCACGAAGGGGTTCGCGATCGAGGACAGGAGCGCAGCCGCCACGTCCGGCGGGACCTCGGCGAGCGCTTGCTGCTGCTCGGCCGTCAGCCCACGTTGGGTCACGAGGTGAAACACGCCCGTCTCCGAGTCGCGGACGCAGGCGAAGACGCCCGCCGCACCCGTCAGCAACGGGAAGGCGGCGACCGCTCGCTCGAGGACGGTGGCCGTCTCGTGCGCGCCCGTCAGCGCCTGCGACAGGCCGAGCAGCGCCGAGGCGGTCTGGGCCGCCTCGCGCTCCTGCTGGAGCAGCCGCGCGTTCTCGAACGCGACGGCGGCGTGCGAGGCGAGGACCTCGAGCACCCGGACGTCCTCGGCGTCGAACTGGTCGGTTCCGAGGTTCGACAGGACGATGACGCCGTTCACCCGTTCGCCGATCTTCATCGGGACGGCGAGGATCGACTCGTCGATGTCCGAGGTGCCCTCGATCTGGACCCCGATCGGGTCGTGGAGCGCGTCGGGCGAGTAGTAGGTCTCCCCGACCTCCACCGCGTGGCCCGTGATGCCCTCACCGACCAGGGTGACGAGCTCCTCGTAGGTCTCGCTCTCGTACTCCCCCAGCGAGCCTCGGAACTCGATGGGTTGCAGGGTGATGCCGTCCTCCTGCAGCAGGTAGATGCGGCAGTTGTGGTAGTCGATCAGCGTCTCGAGCTCGACCGTGATCGCCTCGGCGATCTGGGTGACGTCGTCGAGGGCGTTCAGGCGCGGGGCGAGCCCGTGGAGGAACCTGAGCTGCGCCACCGAGCGCAGCTCGTGATCGCCCACCGGCGTACCCGCGTCGCCACGCACGTCCACCACGCCGCTCTCCGGCCGGCCTTCGGGCCGGCGCCTCCGGCCCCATCTTCTCAGTCGGCGCGCCGGGCCTCCGAGTGAAGCCGCCGGTCGCTCACCCGTCCCCGGTACGATGGGCCGGTGAGCGCGACGGACGAGGCCGCTCCGGCCAGCCGGACGCTTCTCGACCGGCTGGCCGAGCGCATCCCGTCCGCGGTCGCTGCGGAGCAGGCCGAGGCCGTCGAGGCCTTCGCGAGGGCCCTGACCAAGCGCGTGGCGCCGCAGGATCTGGCGGGCCTGTCGCCCGACGAGCTGTACGGATTGGTGCTCGGCGCCTTCCGCCTCGCCGACGCCCGCGGCCCCGATGAGGTGGCCGTACGCGCGTTCAACCCCACGATCGCGCGGGAGGGGTATCAGACCCTCGGGAGCGTCCTGGAGACCAGCACCGTCGACTCGCCCTTCCTGTTCGACTCCGTGAATGAGGAGCTCGAGGCGCGGGATATCTCGGTGCACCGCGTGATCCACCCGGTGATCGGCATCGAGCGCGGGCCCGACGGACGGATCCTGCGGGTGCTGCACGTACGCGAGGCAGCGTCACGC
>CAVOUQ010000047.1:0-43611 GCA_963699635.1 uncultured Actinomycetes bacterium
TCGGCGACTCGAGCGCGAGGAAGACGATCGCCAGGCCCGCGAGGAACTCCCATCGCCGGGCGCGGGGAACCCGCCGGTCGCCGCGCTCGCGGCACACGCGCCGTTCCGCGCGGACGTAGACGACCCCGGCAACGATCAGGCCGAAGACGACCGCGGGGTCAAACCTCATGGTCGCTCGCGTGCGCATCGAGGGCGCCGACCGCGGGCTGCCAGACGGGAGCCGGCCCCTCGGACGCCGGGGTCGACATGCCGTCGGCTCGGCTGGGCGCGATCGAGGAGAGTGGCAACAGGATCTCGAACGTCGTTCCGATGCCCACCGTGCTGGTGACGCGCACCTCGCCGCCGTGGGCGTCGACGATCGCCTTCACGATCGACAGACCGAGACCGAAGCCGCCGGTGTTCCGGCTCCGCCCGGGATCGGCCCTCGCGAACCGGTCGAAGATGTGGTCGAGGTCCGGGTCGGGGATCCCGGTGCCGGTGTCGCGAACCGAGACCACGGCGCTCGTGCCCCGGCGGTGGGTCGCCACCTCGATGGTGTCCGCCTCCTGCGTGTGGCTCACGGCGTTCTCGATCAGGGCGTCGAGCGCGACCTCGAGGCGGTCGGCGTCGGCCACGACGGTCGCCTCCTCGGTATCTCCGAGCAGCCAGTGCCGGGGCGTCGCCGTCCAGCGGCGGACGGCCTCGACCACGATCGTCTCCACGTCGACCGGCTTCGGGTGCAGGAACTCGGGATCCTCCGACCCGGCGAGCAGCAGGAGGCGATTGGCCAGGCGCCGCAGGCGCATCAGCTCGTCGGCGATCACGGCGGCGTCCTCGGCGACGGTCGGATCCTCCGCGATCCGCTGGATGAGCTCGGCATGTCCCAGGGCGACGGTGATCGGCGTCCGTAGCTCGTGCGAGGCGTCCTGAACGAAGCGCCGCTCACGCTCGAGCAGACGCAGGTTCGCGAGCGAGACGCGTTCGACCTCCTCCATGGCGGTGAGGCGTCGTCGCGCGTGCCACACCATCGCCACGAACATGGCCGCCATGAGGGGGACCTCGGTGATCTCGTCGATCGTCGTGAACCCCCGCGACACGTCGATCCAGATCAGCGCGCCGGTCAGCACCATGACGAACGCGAGGACCACCGCCGTCGGGCGGGCCTTCCACACGCGGAACCCGTACAGGATCGTCAGGCTCACCCAGATGAAGTGGAACGGCACGGTCTCCCAGTCGGGCCACAGGAGCATCGCGAACAGGTTCGCGATCGAGAACAGGACCCATGCGACGTCGTACCACCGCACGCGGTTCGGCCATTCGAACCGGTCAGGCCGCATCGATCCGGTATCCCACACCCCGGACGGTGACGATCGTCTCGGGCCCGAGCTTCGCGCGAAGACGCCGCACGTAGACGTCGACGACGTTCGAGCGAGGATCGAAGTGGTAGCCCCAGACCGAGGCGAGCAGGCGGTCCTTCGACACCGTGTGGCCGGCGTTGCGGAGCAGCTCTCCGAGCAGCAGGAACTCCCGCTCGGGAAGCGGGATCGGACCCGAGCCGGCGTCGGCCTGGCGCCGGATGAGGTCGAGGGTGAGCGAGCCGGCCGAGAGACGTGTCTGGATCGACCGCGCCGCGATTCGCAGCCGCGCCCGCACACGCGCGAGGAGCTCCTCGAGCGAGAACGGCTTCGAGATGTAGTCCTCCGCGCCGCGCTCGAGGCAGCTCACCTTCGAAGCGGTGTCGTTCAGCGCGGAAAGGATCAGGACGGGCTGTGACGGCTTGCGCCAGAGGATGCGCCGGAGCACCTCGTGGCCGTCCAGGCCGGGCATCACGAGGTCCAAGACGACGAGGTCGTACCCGTGCGCGAGGGCGAGGCGGAGACCCTCCTCACCGTCGCGGGCGCAATCGACGGCCATCCCCTCGGCCTCCAGGCCGCGGCGGACGAAGTTGAGGATGCGCGGCTCGTCGTCGATCACCAGGATGCGACCGACGGGAGCCAGCTCGTCTTCGGACCGCTCAGCCGACGACGTCATACCCCACCTCGCCGCATACAGTAGCCATGACCGCGCTCGCTGGATAGTCGGGCGCGGCGTCCCCCCGATGTGACAGTTCTGTCATGCAGGGCCGGCGGCTGGGAGGAGGCATCGACGTGACGGACGTGGAGATCCGTCGGTTCGAGGAGCCGGACGGGTCGCGAGGCTTCGAGCTCGGCTCGTTCTCGGTGATCTCGATCGGCGGCGTGACGATCGGGCGGGCGAGCTACGAGCCGGGGTGGGTCTGGAGCGAGCACGTCGGGAAGGCGACCGGCGAGGCGCTCTGCCCGGTCGAGCACGTCGGCCTCGTCGTCTCGGGTCGGACGGGCGTGCGGATGGCCGACGGCACCCAGTACGAGCTCACGCCGGGCGACCTGTTCCACGTCGCGCCCGGGCACGATTCGTGGGTGATCGGCGAGGAGCCCTACGTCTCGCTCCACCTGCTCGGCGCGACCGAGTACGCGAGCCGGTCCGAGTAGGTCTCCGCCCGGCAACCGTCCACCGCGCTACTGCATCGGCGGGAGCAGCGGTACGCGAGCGGTGGGTGGGTCGAACGACAGGCGCGGAGTAGCTTCCAAACCTCCGGTGCGCAAAACGGCGCGGCTGGGGATCGACGAAGATTGAGGGCGGGATGCCTGAGCGCACCGCGCACGCCGAAGCCCCGGCCGACCTGCTTCGGGCTTTTCGGGCCGACCCGATCGACGCGGTGGCACGGGCGGCGCGCGAGCACGGCGACGTCGCGTGCGTGTCGCTCGGACGCTATCGCCTGTTCGTGCTCAGTCATCCCGACCACATCAAGGACGTCCTCGTCACTCATCACCGGTCCTTCGTGAAGGGCCCGCCCCTTCAGGAGGCGAAGCGGCTGATCGGCGAGGGACTGCTCACCAGCGAGGGCGACCTGCACCGGACGCAACGCCGGACGATCCAGCCGGTGTTCCACCACGACAGGATGCTCGACTACGCCGGACTCATGGTCGAGCGCGCGAGCCGCATCGCGGACGAATGGCGGCCCGGCCAGGTCGTGGACGTCGTCGATGCGATGGTCCTGCTCACGATGTCCGTCCTCGCCAAGGCGGTCCTGGACGCCGACATCGCAGACGATGAGGCGCGGGAGACGGCGCGGGCGCTCGCCTCGTGCCTGGACCGGTTCACGCGCATCGCGTCGCCCTACACGCGGCTCCTGGACCAGATCCCCTCGCAGGAGAACAAGGAGTTCGAGGAGATCCTGCACCGCTTCGACGAGACGGTCGCCCGCATCATCCGCGAGCGAAGCGCGAAGGGCGCCGACGGGTCCGACGTCTTGTCGAGGCTGTTGCGCGCCGGCGAGAACGCGCCGAGCGACTCCATGAGCGAGCGACAGCTCCGCGACGAGATCCTCACGTTCATGGTCGCCGGCCACGAGACCTGGTCGAACTCGATGGCCTGGACCTGGTACGCGCTTTCCGAGCATCCGGCGATCCGCGAGCGGGTGTTCGCCGAGGTCGACGCGGTCCTCCAGGGTCGTCCGGCGACCGCCGCGGACGTCCCTCGTCTGCGGCTCGTCGAGTGGACGTACCTGGAGACGCTGCGCCTGTATCCGCCGGCCTGGGTGATCGGTCGCGCCGCGGCGGTGGACCACGAGATCGCGGGTCAGGTGATCCCGGCCGGCTCGGTGGTGCTGATCTCGCCCTGGGTCGTCCACCGCGACCCCCGCTGGTACGCCGACCCCGAGGAGTTCCGTCCCGAGCGATGGGACAAGGGGGGCGCGGAGCGGATCCCGACCTTCGCCTACCTCCCGTTCGGCGCCGGGCCGCGCGTCTGCATCGGCCAGCCCCTCGCGACGCTTTCCGGCGCGCTGTTTCTCTCGACGATCGCGCAGCGGTGGCAGCTCGACCTCGTGCCGGGGCATCCGGTGGAGCCCGCGGCGCCGCTGTTCCGCCCGGCACACGGGATGCCGATGGTCGCCACACCCCGGCACGTCGGGGGGCTGCGTCGTGACGGCTGGAACCCTGGCGCAGGCCCTCGAGGAGTCGGCGGGCGGCCCGTCCGAGCTGGTGTTCCACCTGCCCGAGGGTCCCAAGCGAGTGCCGGCCGCGACGCTGCTGCGCGAGGCACGGGACGGTGCGGCCGCGCTCGCCGCGTGGGGGGTGCGGCCGGGCGCCGCCGTCGGCATCCTCGGTCCCAACGATCCGCGGTGGGCGACGTGGGCGTTCGCCACGTGGCTCGCCGGCGGCACGGTGGTCCCGCTCGCCTACCACCTGCGAATCCCCGACGCCGGCGCTTTTCGCGAACGCGTCCGCGCGATGCTGGCCGTGGCCGGATGCGACGTCGTGCTGGCGCACCCGCGGTTCCTTCCACACCTTCCCGACAACGTTGGGATCGACTGGAACGATCGGGGCGACCCGACGTCCGCGGGCCCGCGCCCAGATCCGCGACCCGAGGACCGCGCGGTGATCCAGTTCACGTCGGGGAGCACCGCGACCCCCAAGGGCGTCGCGCTCAGCCATCGGGCCGTGCTCGCCGGGGTTCGGAGCTCGTCGGCCGCGTGCGCGCTCGAGGGCGAGTGCGTCCAGCTCTCCTGGCTTCCGTTCTTCCACGACTGGGGGCTGTTCGGCTTCCTCGTGTGGTCCGTCGTGATGCAGACACGGACGCACATCCTCGCCACCGAGCGCTTCGCGCGCGACCCGACCGAGTGGCTCCGGCTCGTCGGCGCCGTGGGCGCGACGATGACCCCTTCGCCCACCTCTGCGTGGGACGCGGCCCTGCGCCTGGCGGCGCGGCGCCCCGAGGGCATCGACCTGTCGTCGCTCCGCGGCTGCACCCTTGCCGCCGAGACCATCGACCCGCGCGTGGTGGACCGGTTGCTCGAGGTCGGCGGAGGCCTGGGCCTTCGGCCCGACGCGCCCCACGGGGCGTACGGGCTCGCCGAGGCCACCCTGGCCGTCTCCGTCGGTCCCGTGGGACGCGGCCTCGCGTTCCGGTGCGTCGATCGGGACGAGCTCGCCTCGGGCATGGCGGTCCCGGCGACCGGTCCCGCCGCGACCCGTCTGGCCTCGTGCGGGGTGCCCGTCCCGGGGTTGGAGGTTCGCATCCTCGTCGACGGGAGAGCGGTCGGCGACGGGGTCGTCGGCGAGATCGCCATCCGCGGACCGTCGGTCATGGACGGATATCTCGGCGAGGACGGCCCGGAGGCGACGACGGGCGACGGCTGGCTGCACACCGGCGACCTCGGCTATCTGTCCGGCGGCGAGCTCTGCGTCACGGGCCGGTCGAAGGACGTCGTGATCGTGATGGGTCGGAACTACGCGCCCCAAGAGATCGAGTGGGCGGCCGAGCGAGTCGAAGGGGTGCGACGCGGGCGGAGCGTGGCCTTCGGACTGGATCCGGATGCGAGCGAGGTCGTCGTGGCCGTGGAGTCGACCGGCGGCGAGGAGCCGGCGACGCTCGCCCGCATGGTCTGGCGCTCCGTCGCGGACGCCATCGGCATCGTCCCCCACGAGGTCGTCGTGCTCCCCCGCGGATCGGTCCCGGTGACGACGAGCGGCAAGCTGCGGCGGAGCTCGGTCCGACGCTCGTTCGTCGACGGGGAGCTCGAGGAGCTGGTGGTGGGCAGGATCTCGGGGAGCGTGGGTCGGTGACGCAGAGCGAGCCGAAGGTCCCCGACAAGCGGGGCGCGATCCGCGACTACATCACCGGCTTCATCCTCGCGGAGGACGCCGGCGTCGAGGTGGCGTTCGACACCCCGCTCCTTTCCTCAGGACTGCTGGACTCGGTCGGCGTCGAGGAGCTTCTGCGGTTCCTCGAGGAGGAGTTCGGCATCGAGTTCGAGGACGAGGAGCTGAACGCCGAGGCCTTCGAGACCATCGACGTCATCGCCGAGCTGATGGCGAGCAAGCAGGGGTCCCCGTGATCATCGACCTCGCGCGGCTCGAGCGGCACCGCATCCTCGAGGACCCCGATCGTCGCTATCGGGAGCGGTTCCTCACGCCGGAGATCGGGGGCGCGCCGACCGTCGCGGTGCTGTCCGAGCCCTGGCAGGGGCGCGCGACGGCGGGATGGGTGATCTGCGGGTCGTTCGCGATGGACCAGGCCTACCTGCTCTCGTTGGAAACGGCGCTCGCGCGGCGGCTCGCGGCGGCGGGGTTCGTCGCGCTGCGCTATCACGCGCAGGGCTACGGCGACAGCGAGCTCGATGCCGAGCACGTCACGCTCCGCTCCCACGTTCGCGATGCACAGGACGCGATCGACGTCCTTCGTCAGGCCGCGGGCGTCGAGACCGTCGGACTCGCCGGCGCGCTGTTCGGCGGCTCGGTCGCCGCGATGGCCGGCGCTCGGGCCGAGGCCCTCGCCCTCGTGCAGCCCGTGGTTCGCGGGAAGGCGTATATCCGCGCGACGATCCGCCGGTCCATCGGCACGTCCCTCGTCGATCGTGCGGCCGAGCGGGAGGCGCTCGCGACGGACGCACAGGGCCCGCTCGATGTCGAGGGATTCCCGCTTCGACCCGAGGTCGTCGAGGAGTTCGACGGGTTCGACCTGCTCGAGGAGCTGCCCCCCTTCGCGGGTCGCTCGTTGGTCGTCCAGGTGACCCGGTCTCCCGACCCCCAGGCGCCGCTTCGGCTGCTCGCGGATCGTCTCGCGCTCGCCGGAGGTCGATCCGACCTTCACGTCGTCGCCCATTCCGAGGCGCTTCGATTCGGACTGCCGAGGCATCGGCGCGCCGGCGGGACGCGAAAGGTCGACGTGCAGGCCGACCTGACCGACGGGATCCTCGAGACCGTCGCGCGATGGTGCGCCGGCGCCGAGGTTCGCGCGGGAGCGCCCCGGTGAGCGACCACCCGGTCTTCGTGCCCTGCGGCGGCGACCACCTCGCGGCCGTGATCACCCTTCCCGAACACGAGCCGCGCGCGTTGGCGGTCCTGTTGCAGGGCCTCGGCGCGCCGCGCAGCCACAAGAACCGGTTCTGGACCCGGATGGCCCGCGAGCTCGCCGCGCGCGACATCGCCTCGGTTCGCACCGACTACCCCGAGTTCGGCGACAGCACGGGAACGCTGACGGGACGGACGTACCCGCTCACCGACGAGGCGATCGCGGTGACCGAGTTCGCGCTCGAGACGACGGGGCTTCACGACTACGGCGTGGCGGGGAACTGCCTCGGGGCGTGGACAGGCTTCGCGATGGCGTCCGTCGACTCTCGGTGCGTGAGCGTCGCGAGCCTGCTGCTCGGCTCTCCCGAGAACATCCTGCAGGGACAGGGTCGTACCGCGGTCGGGCGCGCGGCCCGCCGCTCGGCGCGTCGCACACCGCGGATGCGGCGGGTAGCCCGTCGGCTTCTGCGCACCGAACGCCTCGACCCGCGGATGCGCTTTCGTCCCGAGGTGCCGTCCGGACTTCGATCGGCGAACTCGTTGTTCCTGTTCCTCGGCAAGGAGGAGCTCGGTCGGAGCCTCGCGCAGGCGGTGGCCGAGCTGCCCGGCGGGTCGGGAAGGATCGCCGAGGTGCGAACGATGAACGTCCTCGGCACCTCGGGCTTCCAGCTCCCGCTCGGCGTCCAGCCGGAGGTGATGGCCGTCTTGGTCGACTGGCTGGACCGGACGCTTCCGGGTACGACGGAGTCGCAGGCCGAGGCGGCCACGATCGTTCCGTAGTCCACCAACTCGTTCGGCATCAGGCGAGCCTCCACGGGAGTGTCGGACCCCGGGTCTACCATCGCCTCATGGGAACGCTCATCGACCTCGCGGCCTGGCGAGCGGCACACGAGGCCGATCCCGTCGCCCGCCTCGAGCGCGCCATCCGGCGCCTCGAGGCGCAGCTGGAGCGCGGGACCGGGCGCATCGGCCCACGGGTCGAGGCCGAGCTCCTGCAGATCACCGGCGCGATGACCGCGAACGACCAGGAGCAGGCCGCCGAGCGCGCCGAGCGCCTGGCCGAGCGTCTCGAGCATCCCTCCGCACGACGCTCAGGCTAGCTCCACCCCCGCCGCCCTGCGGAACCTTCCGCGCCCCCGCTCGGTCATCTTCCGGAAGGCGGCGGATCACGAGAGGGGGGTCCCCGTTTCCGGTCACGTCTCCCCAGCTCAGCCGGGGTATCGAGCGGCCGGGCCGCGGGGCTAGGCTTGGTTGTCCGGCCGGGGCGAGAGGAGCGCGGTGCAAGATCCGGACCCGCGAACGCTCGCGCGCGCCCGTGAGGGAGACCTCGGCGCGTTCGAGGAGCTCGTTCGCAGCTACCAGGCCGACGTGTGGCGATTCGCCTGCCATTTCACCCGGGACCGGGCACTGGCCGAGGACGTCACCCAGGAGGCGTTCCTTCGCGCCTTCCGATTCCTCAAGACCTTCCGCGGCGACGCCAAGTTCACGAGCTGGCTCTTCCGCATCGCCCGCAACTGCGCGATGGACGCGATCCGGGCGCGCTCGGTGCAGCTCGAGAAGGCGGAGCGCGAGCCCGCGCGGCCCGGGCCGACCGACCCGCAGGCCCGCCTCGAGCTCTCGGCGGCCCTCGACGCCGTGTCCGAGGACCAGCGCGAGCCCTTCCTGCTGATCGAGGTCTTCGGGCTGTCGTACCGGGAGGCCGCCGACGTGCTCGGGGTCCGCGTCGGCACCGTCAAGAGCCGCATGCATCGCGCCCGCAAGGCGATGATGGGTGCGCTGATCGTCGAGGAGGACGCCGGTGGATCATGAGCAGGCCGAGCGCCTGATCTCCGAGCGCCTCGACGGCGAACGCATCGCGCCCAGAGTGCTCGTCGCGCTCGAGCAGCACCTCGAGTCCTGCGGGGAGTGCCGCGCGTTCGAGCGCGGCGCCTACCGCCTGCGCGAGGCCGCGCGGTTCGAGATCGTTCCGGCCGTCCCCGATCTCGTCGAGCCGATCATGGCAGGGATCGAGTCCGAATCCGGAGCTCGACGGCCCGGCCTGCGGGTCGTCCGCCCGATGCGCCTGCCGAGCCCTCGGCGGCGGGTGCCGCGATTCGCATCGGTGATCGCGGCCGCGCTCGTCGGCGCGCTCATCGGAAGCCTCGTGGTCGGCGGTCCGTGGTCCTCGACCGACTCGCCGCCGAGGAACTCGGCGCTCGCGGCCGAGGCCGTCGCGGACGGCGTCGCCGACGCAGCGGCCGGGCTCGCCGCGTACCACGCGACGTTCGCGATCACCGAGCATCACCTGTCGCCCGAGGTCCCCCTCCGCGAGCTCTCGATGCAGGTCTGGTTCCGCGCACCGGAGCGGTTCCGCCTCGACGTCGTCGATCACACGGATTACCCTTCTCCGGCCACCTCGACCGACCTCCGACTGATCGTGAACGGCGATTCGTGGTACCTGTCGAGCCCGGCGCCGTGCCCGAGCGCCACGTGCCCGCAGCGCGAGAGCGCCGTCCGCAACCGCGTCCCGTATTCCTCCGCCGCGCCGGCGCCGACCGACCTCGTCCTCCCCCTCACCGCTCTCGCCGATCCAGGCTCGATCGACGTCGTCGGTCGCGACACCGTCCTGGGCCGTCGGGCCGTCGTGGTGCAGGTGCCGTTCGAGCGCGCCGCGTCGCTGTTCCCGTTCCTGTCGCTCGGTGGCGACTGGCGTCCGTTCTTCCCGAACGACCGTGTCCGGATCTGGCTCGACGCGACGAGCTGGTTCCCGCTTCGCTGGCAGGTCTTCCCCGCCGGCGGGCACGCGCGCGACGCGTGGGCCTTGCGATTCGGCCTGTCGGACGAGCCCTCGCGGGACCCGATCTTCGCGGTGGACGCGCTCTCGGTCGACGTCGACAAGCCCGCTCCCGAGGTCTTCGACGCGCCCCCCGCGGCGTTCAGCGACGATCAGGGCGCGCGCTCGGTCGGCGTCGACGACGTCTCGGCGCGGACGGGGTTCGAGCCAGTCGCGCCGGGGGAGCTCGGGGGCCTCGACCTGTACCGGGTCGTGATCCCGTCCGCCGCGAGGGCGGAGGGGGGAGGATCCATCGTGACGTACGCCGACGGCCTGTCCTTCCTGAAGCTCGGCGAGACGCGATCGTGGGCGGCGGACGCGCCGTTCGGGCCGGTCGGCGTCCGGGCCGAGGAGGTTGCGCTCGCGGGCGGGGGCGTCGCGTACTACGAACCCGCGACTGCCGACCACGGCCGGCGCCTGTCGATTCACGCCGCCGGGACCGACCTGTACCTCGAGACGAACTTGCCGCGCTCGGGCCTGCTCGCGGCCGCCGCGACGCTGCCCGTGGTGGGCATGCCGATGCCCGAGTCGTGGCGAGTCCGCGCGACCGAGGGCGCGGTCGTGGAGCGCGTCTCACTCGAGCGAGCCTCCGCGGAGGTCTCGTTCCCGGTCGAGACTCCGACCGCGCTGCCGCCCGGATACGTGCTTGCGAGCGTGGAGCTCGCGCGCGTCGGAACGGACGTCGGCGTCACGCTGTTCTTCCGCGGCGCGGAGGTGGACGCCGGGACCGGCCCGATCCGGCTGCACGTCGAGGCGGCGCCGTCGTTGCCCCCCGCGAGCGCGCCCGAGCAGTCCGCGGTAGAGGTCGCCGGCGCGCCCGGCCGATGGACCCCCAGCCGGTCGCTGCTCGAGTGGGACTCGGGCGGCGTCTACCGCTCGCTCGACGCCCCCGGCCTAGGGCTCGACGAGCTCCTCGCGATCGCGGCATCGATCGCGGTCGCCGACGCGATCTCGCCGGCCACGGGTCGATGAGGGGCCGCCGGGCCGGCGGCATCGCGCTCGGCGCGCTCGTCGGGTTCGCGGCGGGCGCGGTGCTCACGCTCACCCTCCAGGGCGGCGCATCGATCCCGGACGAGGAGGCGATCCCGCCCGGGCCGACGCCGCCGCTCGTGACGACGCAGGAGCTTCCCGACACGTTCCTGGCGTGGGTGCCGGGCGGGCTCCCGGACGGGTTCGCCGAGGCGGTTGCCGAGATGCCGGGGATCCGGCGCGCCGTCGTCGTCGCGAGCGACAACACGTGGCTCACGCGGTCGGTGACGCAGGACGGCGAGGTCGTCGACGACCCCCCGCCGACGTTCGCGATCCCGCTCGAGGTCGCCGCCGTCGACCCGCGCGCGTACGCCACGTTCCTCCCGCCCGCCGATCGCGCGGTCGTCGTCTCGCTGGCGCGGGGCCAGGGCGTGCTCGGCGAGTCGAGCGCGAAGCTCCGCGGGCTCGGGCCCGGCGCGGTGCTCCGGTTCGGAGCCGAGCGGGTCGAGATCGCGGCGATCCTTCCCGACGAGCTCGTGGGCGCGAACGAGCTGTTGGTCTCACGGGACGTGGGCACCGCCATCGGCGTGGCGCACGACCGCTACGCCCTGCTCGTGCCGGACGGCGCGCCGAGCGAGCGTCAGGTCGCCACGGCCGTCCGCCGGGTCCTGCCGCCCGGGACCCTCGTCCGCGTCCGAGCGCCGGGCGAGACCCCTTACTTCCGAAACGGCGACGCCGTGCTTCCGCCGGTCGCGATCAAGGAGCTGTTCGGCGAGTTCGCCGCGAAGCCCCGCGCCGGCGCGCCCGGATACCTGACGCTGGACCCGGCGTGGACGGCGACGCACATCGCGACCGAGCGGGTGCCGCTGCTCGGCGACGTGACGTGCAACGTCGCGTTGTTTCCGCAGATCCGCGGCGCCATCGACGAGATCATCCGGCTCGGCTTGCAGGACACGATCACGAGCTACTCGGGCTGCTTCGCTCCCCGGATGATCAACCGCATCCCGACCGCAGGGATCTCCCACCACTCGTGGGGTATCGCGCTCGACATCAACGTCCCGCAGAACCCGTTCGGCGCCGAGCCCGACCAGGACCCGCGGATGGTTGCCGTGTTCGAGCGCTGGGGGTTCATCTGGGGCGGGACCTTCATCCAGCCCGACGGCATGCACTTCGAGTACCGGCGTCCGCCGCCGGACTGATCGCGCCCGGGGCCGGACAGCACGAAGGGAGCAGCGAACATGCGCTGTCTGCACGTGCCGGGGGACCGACGGCGGTGACCGTCGAGCCCGCGGCATGCCTCCCGCGGCAGGACGCGCGTGGGTTTCTGCTCCCTTCGCGGTCACCCGAAGGTGACACCCCGACCATACACCCGGGCGCTCGGCTCGCGCGAGCCGGATCAGGCGGACCGCGAGTCGCGCGAAGAGAACCGCGAACGCAACACGAGATAGCCGACGATCGCGGCGGCAACGGCGGCGGCGAAGACGCCGGCCGCGACCCTGGTCCGCGGGTGAGCAGCGGTTGCGGCGATCCGGCTGCGCATGCGAACCGGGCGGCGGAAGTCGCGGACGTCCCAGCCGCGCGCCTCGGCCTCCTTGCGAAGATCCCGATCCGGGTTCACGGCGACGGGATGGCCGACGGCCTCCAGCATGGGCAGGTCGGTGATCGAGTCCGTGTAGGCGAACGAGTTGTCGAGGTCGATCCCCAGGCGCTCGGCGAGCGAGCGGATCGCCTCCGCCTTGGACTCGCCGAAGCAGTAGAACTCGAGCTCCCCGGTGTACTTGCCGTCCTCGATCCGAGCGCGCGTTGCGATCACGCCCGAGATCCCGAAGTGGCCCGCGAGCGGCCGGACGACCTCCTCCGGCGAGCTGCTCACGATGAAGATCCGGCGCCCCTCGTCCTGGTGCAGCGCCATCAGGTCGAGCGCCTCCTGATAGACGTACGGGTCGATCACGTCGATGAGGACGTCGCGGACGAGGTCCTCGACCTCGTGGCGATCCCAGCCCTTCGTGAGCTGGAGCATCCCCTCCTTCAGGCGCTCCATCTTCTTCTCGTCCGCGCCGATGAGCGCGTAGACGAGCTGCGCGTAGGCGCCGCGCACGAGCTGGCCCCGGGTGACGAGCCCCGCCCGATACATCGGCCGCGAGAGGGCGAGCGAGGACGAGCGGGAGATGATCGTCTTGTCGAGGTCGAAGAAGGCGGCCTGCATCCCGGAAATGGTAGCCCCGCCCGGCGACCTCCCCCGGAGCCTCCGCGGCCGCAACCGGCCGCAACCGGCCCGGGGAACCGGGCCCCGAGCGGGCTGCCAACGTGCAGGTTCCGATGAGACAATCCACCAGGTTTCCGAACCCGGGGAGAGAGGCGCCGATGCCGAGGTATGTGATCGAGCGGACGTATGACGTCGGTGAGGACGAGATGCCGAACGTCGGCGCCCGATCGAAGCGGATCGCGATGGAGCAGTTCCCCGCCATCGTCTGGGAGCACAGCCATGTGGTCGTGGACGAGAACGGGACCCTGAAGTCGTTCTGCGTCTACGACGCGCCGGACGTGGAGACGGTGCGCCGGCACGCCGAGCTCCTGGGGAACCACGTCGTCGATCACGTGTACGAGATCGGCGGCGACGTCACACCGGACGACTTCCCCCTGTAGCCGCTCGTCGCCTAGCCGTTAGGCCCCGGGCTCGCGCCCGCGGTGATCGCGCGCCAGGCGCTCGGCGTCGGGCAGGTGGTACAGCATCTGCTCCGCGACCGCCAGCTTGAGGCGGAGCTTGCGGTGTCGCTCGCGGTCCTCCTCGCGGACGAGCGCCAGCGCCTGCCGGAACAGCTCGACGGCCTCCTCCTTGGCCCAACCGCGGCTGGCCTGCTCGGCCGCGACGACGAAGTAGTCCGCGGCCCGCTCGCGTTCGCCCGCCTCACGCCAATGGTGCCCGAGCGCGGCCGGGGAGTCCCGGTCCCCGTGCACCGTCTCCAGGAACGTCGCGACGGCAGCGTGCGCGTCGCGCCGCTTGGCGCGCGGAAGCGTCGCGTAGGCGACGTCGCGGATCAGCGCATGCTTGAACTGATACTGCAGCTGCCCCTGGTAACGGGAGACCGCCTCCCGCCGGACGAGGTCCCGGCCCTCGAGCGAGTCCAGCACCTCGGCGAGCCGATCCCCGTACGAACCGACCTGCTCGAGCGCCCCGCTCCAGAAGATGCGGCCGACGACCGAGGCGTCGAGCAGGACGGATCGCTCCAGCGACGGGATCGCGTCGAGCCGGGCGGCGATGATCCCGCGGATGCTGGTGGGCAGCTCCCCACCGGCGGGTGAGGACCGCTCCATCACCGATGCCACGAGCTCCTCGATGAACAGCGGATTGCCTTCCCCGGTCTCCCCGATCTCGGCGGGGCCTTGCGCGTCGCCTCCTCCGGCGCTCGCGAGCAGCCGCGCGGCGAGCTCTCGGGACCGCTCCTCGTCGAGCGGCTCCAGCGGGAGGGCCACCGACGCCTGGACGCCGGCGCCCCACGCCGGACGCCTCGTCTGCAGCTCGGGGCGCGCGAGCGTCAGGAACAACAGCGGAGTCTTCTCCATGCGGGCGGCGAGGAGCTCGATGAGGTCGAGGAGGCTGGGGTCGGCCCAGTGAAGGTCCTGGAACACGAGCACCGTCGGCTGCGCGCTGCCGAGAGCCTCAACGAATCGCCGGGCCGAGAAGAAGAGCACGTGTCGATCCGTCACGGCGCCGTCGACGGCGTCGGTCAGGAGCCCGAGCATCATCGACAGGTGGGCGGTGACCTCCTCGGCGTTCTCGGGCTCGATCAGGTCATCGATCGCTCGGCGCAGCTTGTCGGCAGCGACATCGGGCGGGTCGCCGTCGAACACGCCCGCCACCTGCTTGACCTGCTGGGCAAAGGCGCCGTACGCGCCGCTCTCGCCGTACGGCAGCGATCGCCCGACGACGACGCGCGTGTCGGACCCACGGATCTCGGTGATGAACTCCGAGGCGAGCCGGCTCTTGCCGACCCCGGGAAGCCCGAAGACCGTGGCCAGATGCGGCTGGCGATCGGCCACCACCCGCTTCCACACGGCGACGAGCACGTCGAGCTCCTGCTCGCGCCCGATCATCGGGACGATGGGGGCGCCCCGCTCGCCGGGCGGGTTCGACGCGCCGACCACACGCCACGCGAGCACCGGCAGCTGCTTGCCCTTGGCGACGATCGGCTCCGCCGGCTCGAACTCGATGATCTGGCGAGTGGCCCGATACGTCTCCTCGCCGACGAGGATCGAGTCGACTGGGGCCTGCGTCTGCAACCGGGAAGCCGTGTTCACCACGTCGCCGGCGACCATGCCCTCGCCCTCGGTCGCGTTGGCGTCGAGCGCGACGATGGCCTCGCCGGTGTTGACGGCGATCCGGACCTGCAGGTCGAGCCTGGGATCCTGCGCGTTCATCTCGCTCACCGCGGCGCGGATCGCGAGGGCGGCCCGAACGGCTCGTTCTGGATCGTCGCCGTGCGCCACGGGGGCTCCGAAGACCCCCATCACCGCGTCGCCGATGAACTTCTCCACCGTGCCGCCGAACGACTCAATGCGCTCGCGCAGCGACGCGTAGTACGGCCGAAGAATCGCCCGGACGTCCTCCGGATCGAGCCGTTCGGCGCGCGAGGTGAACCCGACCAGGTCGGCGAAGAGCACGCTCACGATGCGCCGCTCCTCGCCGGTCGGCCGCTCCCGGGCGGCGACCCCGAGCTCCGATCCACAGCTCCCGCAGAACCGGAAGTCGAGAGGACTCGTGGCTCCGCAAGCCCGGCAGGTGTGGACGAGCCGGCCGCCGCACGCACCGCAGAAGGTCTGCGCGGCGTCGTTTTGGTACCCGCAACGCGGGCAGGCATGCCGCTCGGTCATCCCAGGAGTCTCCGATCACCGGTCGAGGTGCCCCAGTATCGTCGCAGACGTCGACTGGGCGGCGGAGGGTGGATCAGCCCGGGACGGTCGAGGGGCCCCCGGGCGGACCCGGAGGGCTCCTTGACCCTTCGCGACGGGGGCGTTAGGACGAAGCGGTCCCGACGCACACCGGTCGACTGGCTCTTCGCCCGGCCCTTGAAGTTGTCGGTTCCCCTTCCACTGGGTCGCCCGAGACGTTCTGGTCGACCTCGAACTCGGTCTCGATCCGCTGTTCTCCGACGAGCGGTGACCTCCGAACATCGCCGTGGCCTGGCCAATCACACGATGACGCAACCAGGTGAGGCCCTTCTGTCGGGGGGCCGGAGTCGACACCATCAGCTGATCGTGCTGCAATCCTTATGATCGATCGCACCGCTAAGAGCCGAATGGTCGTTTGGGGTCCGACTTGGCTGACTCAGTGGGATCACCGGGCACGGCCATCTTGCATGACTCAACGGAGGCTCGATACGACTTGACGCCTGCACGAGTCTGGATCCGCCGCGTGTGGCGAACAATTGAGGGCCGCGTCGCACTCTTCGCAGGGGAGAAGGCACTACGCGGACTGCTGCGCGTCGCAGTGGACGGCTTCCCTTGTCAGTTCCTACCCCCAGGCAAACGGATGTGATGCACGTGGATGTGTTCATCAGCCACTCGTCGCGGAACCGTGCGTTCGCCGCGAGTCTCGAACGAGCACTACAGGACGCGGGTCTCGAGGTGTGGCTCGACGAATCGGAGATCGAGCTCGGCGTGCTGCTCAGCAAGGAGCTGCAGGACTCGATCCGCGAGAGCCGGATCCTGCTCTTGCTGTGGTCCCGCTGGGCCGCCGCCTCGCGCTGGGTCGCCAGCGAATGGCTAACTGCCTTTCACCTGAACCGATTCATCGTGCCGTGCGCGCTGGACGAAGCGCCCCTCCCCCAATGGCTCGGGGGCGACGTCTTCCTTCGGGCGCGACGGGTGGGACCGACGGTGGTCGATCGTCTCGTGCGAGCCGTGAAAGAGGCACCGAGGACGGCGAACCCAACGGCGCCACTGATGCGGGCCGAGGCCCCTGAGCTCTCGCAGGCCATCGGGGCCATCGCAGCCGGCCAGGAGGAGGTGGGGGCGTCCCTCTCGAGAAGGAACCTGCCCATGGCTGTGGAGACGCACGCGAAGGTGGACGGCGTCATGGAGCTGGCGCTGAAGACATGGCCGCTCGACCCCATGATCGTGAACCTCGCCGGCTACCAGCTCAAGAATGCGTACATGCTCCGGTTCTGGGACGCCATCCAGGCGGGCCGTTCGCCCGATGACCCACAGCTCGTCCTGTCGGAGCGGCGGTTCTTCGAGACGCTTGCGATCAACCCCAACGACCCTTCAGCGCTCAATGGCCTCGGGAGCATCCTGATGTTCCGGCGGGACCTCGATGCGGCCGAGTTCTTTATCCGAACCGCCATCGCCGTGGCCAAGCGTCAGGGCATCGCCTACGGGGCGGCCAAGGGTGACCTCGCACTGTTGAAGAGATTCAAGACGGCTTGATCTTCCCGCGAGGATCCCGCTCGAGGAGGATTGAGACGCCAACCGAACCGATCGTGGTGCCTGGGGCAATCGAGATCGCCGATCTGGCCGGTGTCGAACTTGAGGAGCTGATGCTCGATTCGGCGATCATCTGGAACCAGCCGCCGCAGACGCCCGCCGCGACCTCGTTCAAGGGTGCGCCGCGGTTGTGGCGATCCAGCTGCGCACGTAGATGCGTCTCGGCAAGTTAGACGTCCTCCGGGCCGGGATCTTCGGCATCGACGACCACAAAGAAATCCTGCACGCTCCCGCTGTCCGTCCCCGTGGGCGGCGTCACCTGAACCGAATATGCCCCTGGCGGGAGACTTCCCACCGTGATCGTCGCAGGTTCGCGGCGGATGGTCTCCTCCTTGCGAGCGGCGACCGTCATCGTGTCTCGGTTGGTCACCGTGACGGCGCAGGCAAGCTCCGGGAGCTGCCATTCGGGCAGCTCGGTCACCAGGGAGATCCCGAACGACACCGGGTCGTCCGACGCGTAGACGTCACCGACCTCGAATGCGAACCAGCTGAGGAGTCCTGAGCGGAGATTGGCGATCGGGATCTCGTCGAACGACTCGAGCACGCCCGCGATCTGGGTCTGAACCGATCCGTAGTTCTGGAGGCTCGCGTGACGCTCCGCCGCGAACGTGCGCACGTCCTCGGTGCCGGACAACGCGGCGGACACGCGGGGGACGGTCCCGTCGCCACCTCGATCGAGGCCACCGAGGTCTCTGCGAACCTCGACCCGTTTCGCGCCGTCGAGCACGGCGGACTGGTTCGTGGGTTGGTCCGTCCCGACGATCGGCACGAACCGCACACGGGCCGCCTCCCATCCGGGATCTTCGCGATTCACCTTGGCGGCCTGCTCCATCTCGTTGAAGAAATCGTCGAGGTTCGTCCTCCAGGGGTCCTCCCATCCCGCGATGCCCGCCGTGGAAGGCGTCTGGGTGGTCCCGTTGCCCACGTCGACACACTTATAGACGGGAACGAGCTGGTGAATCGCCGTGAACGATCGGATGAGCGGCGAGAGGTCGACCTTGAACGGGCCGATACCCTTCTTGATCCCGTTCGCCAGGAAATCGACGGCGTTGAGCGAGCCGTAGAACGGCGTCCCGATCGTGATCAGCGCCCGCGTGTCCTTCCAGCCTCCCAGCACCTCGATGTAGTACCGCGCGATCAGGCCTCCCATGGAGTGGGCGACGAAGACCAGCTTGGCGTCGGGCTGGCCCTTGGCTCTCCAGGCGGCGAGCCGTTCGCCGCAGATCCGCTGAAGCCTGCGAGCGTTGGCACGGTTGTCTCGTCGCCAGTCGTAGGGGAACGCGAGGAAGTTCTCGTTCTCGGTGAGCCGGAATCGCCGAGCGAGGAAGGTGCTGATCGACCCGTACCCGTCGATCTTCCATCCGAGTCCCGGGAGAAGGTGGAGGTCGGGCATCAGCCGCGTGGCTCGGATACCGTCACCGAGGTCCTCGGCCTCCGGATCATCACCGGTGAGGGCCAGTCCCTTGATCGAGCGGCCGAGCGTGCGAATGCCCTCGAAGACGGCCTGCGGGCTGATCGCCCAGACCTCGCGACCGTCCTTCTCGAGCACGCTTCCGGTGATCCCGGGAAGCAGCACGACCAGGTCAGAGATGGGAACCATCGATCACGCGAAGCGTCTCATGATTGCACCAGTACGTCGTTCGGATCCCCGTAGTGCTGGTACGCCGCCCAGTCCGTCCCGTACAGCGCCCGTTCCTTCCACAAGGCGCGGCGGCCGGCCATCACGGCGTCGCCGATGGTCTTGTTCGGCTTCAGAACGGCGTCGTAGAAGGCCTTCGCGAACACCGCACCCGCCGGATCGTGGACCTTCCACGCGGAGCCGATGTAGTGCACGACGCCAACGTTCATGAACTGCTCCGCCAAGGTTGCGACGAGCTCGGCTCCGGTGCCGGGAATCGACGGCTCGGCCGCCTGGGAGGAATCCGACGGCTGCTCCGGCTCCGAGCCGGATTCGATCCTCGACGAGTAGCAGGCGTTGGCCAGCACGATTCGAGGAGCCCGCGACAGGTTGGTGAGGTATTGGGACGTGAGGAGCCCGGCCTCGAAGAGCCAACCCGACCGGAGGTTCGGAGCCGACGGATCGTAGGTTCCGTGACCGGCGAAGTGCACCAGCTGGTACCGCCCGGACATGAGCTCGAAGAGGACATCCACCAGGTCGGCTGGCGCCTCGCCGCCGACCGAGGACTCGTTCGTTGCGGCGGAGGGGGCGCCGATGAAGACACGAACGTCCCACTGGGGAGCGGGAAAGCTCGCCGCGACCTCGGCTGCCTCGACGCGTGCGCCGGGCAGGGATCGTCCGGCACTTGGGCTCCCCGGATTCCCGATCACCAGTACCCGGCGACTCTCCTCGTCGTCGCTGGCGGAAGGGAGCCGCGAGTTGAGGGTCCGCAGCTGGCGCGTGATCGGCGTGGTGACGGCCAGCGGCTCCTGGGACTCGTTGCCGCTCAGGAGGTCCACCAACACCTCCCACTGAAGGCGCGCCGTCATGCGGTCGACCTCCAGGACGATCGGTCCTTCGGAGTTGAGCATGCTTTGCAGGTCGACCGGCACGAGGAGTCGTGAAAGCCCTTCCGCCAATCGGCCCAAGTCCGTATCGGAGGGCCCGTCGAGGCGCGTGACCAGCTGATTGATGAGCGTGGGCGGGATCGGCAGGAGCCGTTCGGGGACGGTCGCCCGATCCGTGATCGCGCCCCATCGCAAGCTTCCCCCCTCACCGATGACGGACAAGCGCGTGGGAACCTGCGCGCCGGGCTGCGGTCGACCGGGGCGGCCCGGGCCCGATGTCTGCTCCGCGAGCTCTTGCAGCTGCTCCCGTACCAGTTGCCGCTCCGACTCGGCGACCTTCCCCAGGGTGAGGTCGAGCGCGTTCGTCGCGACGGGATCGTGCTGATTGAAGGCGAGCTCCGCCAGCATCCGAGCCGTCATCTCGACCGCCGCCTGCCGGGGGAGATGGCCGTCGCTGCCGATCTGGACGGCCGGGTCGAGCGTGAGGCGCCCGCTCGCTCGCTCGATAGCCCCTTGGAGCGCGGTCTGAATGCGGTCCGCGCGCAGCCGGTCGTACTCGACGACGACGAGGCGCTTTAACCTCATGCCTGGGGGCAGCCTTGCGATCGCGCTCGAGACGCCCTCGATCAGCGCCGCACCGGCCTGCTCGATCGAGAGGTTGCCGGCCCCCGAGCCGATCAGGACGGTCGCGATCGTCTCGATCGAGCCGAGCGCCGCCAGCCTTCCCACCAGCGACTGGTAGACCTGAACGGCTCGTCGCTCGTTCAACGTCGCCGGCCGCCCCAGTCCGACGACGGCGGCCTGCCGGACATGCCCCTTGGGAGCGCCGGGGAAGTACGTCAAGACACCCAGTTGCTCGATCAACCACCGGCGCCGCGTGTATTCGGCGATCACGCCACGCTGGCTGCCGTTGCCGGCTTGGCCCTCCATGGAGATTGCCCGGTCGAGGGCCATCTCGGCCGATGCGGGGAGCACCCCTTGATAGTGCCCGACGATGTGGATGTCGGCCTCGACACCGACGAGATCGCCCCAAACGACCGCAAGGGAAAGTGGCGGTCCGGTCGGAGCGCTCGGGGTGGGTTCGGGCGCAGAGACCTCCGGGAGGCGTTGCGCGGGGACCGTCGGGTTCTCGAGCAGTGACGAGATGTCGTCCCCGATGGTCGGTTGCTGACTGCTCATTCGACCATCCACCCTCCCCGGTGATCCGCGCTACTCGACCATGTTTCGGACTTCGCCGTCAATGGATGGCGAACTGCGCTCATCGCAATCGGCGGAGCCCAATTGACGAACCGAAGAGTCCTCCCGGACGCAGCGCCGAGGGTGCTGTAGGCCGTCCGCCCCAATTGACCCGCGGGCTCGATCTGAGCAGGCCCAACCAAGCCCGCGATCGACAGGAGACAGCTTCGATGAGAGCGCGGGTTCCATCACGTCACGAAGAAGGAATCCGCTCACGCGGCGTGCAATGCCGCGAAGGGCAGTCCACCGCCCCGCCGACCTGCGAGCGAGCCCGGAGCCCCCTGAGGCCACCGTCATCCGATTCCTCGAGAGACGGCAAATCGACACGAGTGAGGTACGAACATGACGGTCGGCTTCAGGGTCCACATCGACGACGGTTTGATTAGCGAACCCCTCGACGCGGCAGAGTCGCTCACCTCCTATGAGACATAGGGCCCCGTCGGCCAGAGTCGCTGGGCCCAGGGCTCCCTTCGCTTCCCTGGGATACGCTGCCACACACCGAAAGCCATCGACGGAGCTGCTGGTTCGCCACGACGAATAGATGGAGGATGTCGGGTGAGCGACGGAACGACCGACTCAGTGAAGGAACCTGCGTTCGATCGGCGGCTCGCGATCCTGCTCGCGATGGCGATGTTCGTGCTCGTGTTCGACACGTCGCTGATGAACGTGTCGATCTCGTCTGTGGTCCACGACCTCGATACCACCGTCAGCAGCGTCCAAGCAGCGATCGCACTCGAGGCGCTCGTCTCTGCAGCCTTCATCTTGATAGGCAGCAAGGTCGGCGATCTGATCGGCCGGAAGCGCGCGTACGTCATTGGTCTTCTCGGGTACGCCGCGGGCGCGCTGGCGATGACGCTCGCCCAGAGCGTGACCGCGATCGTCGTGTTCTGGGCCGTGATCGGAGGGCTCGGCGCGTCCCTCATGATGCCGGCGATGCAATCCCTGATCCACGGCAACTTCCAGGGAGCCCCGCAGAAGCGAGTCTATGCCCTCGTTGGAGCCTCGGCGGCGGTCGCCGCGGCGATCGGACCCCTGCTCGGCGGGTTCATCACCACGTATCTCTCGTGGCGGGTCGGCTTCCTGCTCGAGCTCGTGATCATCGCGATCGTGCTGCTCAGTTCCGGGCGCATCAAGGACGTGCCGTATACGGGACCTCGCCAGGTTGACACGATCGGCGCGGTCCTGTCCGTACTCGGCATGGGTGGCATCGTCGTCGGCATCCTGGCGTGGCAGGAAGGCGGGGACGCCGTCGCCGAGCTCTTGATCGTCGGGGTGGTGGGCTTGGGATCGCTCGCCTTGTGGCTCCTCCGTCGCAAGCACGAGGAGAAGCCGACGCTGCTCGATCCGGATCTGTTCCGATCGAAGATGTTCCGGTTCGGGATCTCCGGACAGTTGCTCCAGAACATCGCCCTGGGAGCGGCGATGATCGCCCTGCCGATCTTCCTGCAGATGGTGCTCGAGTACAACGCGCTGGAGACGGGCCTATCGCTCGCTCCGCTCTCGCTCACGATGTTCGGGGTGGCGGTGCTTGCCGGGAAGAAGGCGGGGGCCCGGCGTCCGAGCCGGATAATCCGCTCGGGCTTCGCGCTCTTGGCGATCGGCATGGTGGGACTGATCGCTGTCGTGCCGCGCGCGGACTCCGGCTGGTACCTCTTCATCCCGTTGCTGATCGCGGGAGCCGGGCTCGGGCTGCTCGTATCTCAGCTCAACAACTACACTCTGTCGCCCATCTCGGACGAGCGGGTCAGCGAGGCCGCGGGCGTGAACTCGGCCGGCGGATCGTTCGGACTCTCGTTCGGCCTGGCGTTCGCCGGAGCCATCATGCTGGCGACGCTCTCGATCACCTTCACAGACATGGCGAAGTCCAGCGCCGTGCTTTCCCCCACCGAGCAGCAGCAGGTCGCCGACGGCCTCGATGAGGACGCGGAAGTGATGAGCAACACGGCGCTCGAAGAGCTGCTCGTCGGCCAGCCCCAGGATGTCCAGGACGAGATCATCCGCATCAACACGGAGGCTCGACCCTTCGCACTCCAGGTGGCGCTGCTCGTGCCGCTCGTCGCCGCGCTCCTGGGGTTGGTCACCTCGTTCCGGATGATGCGATTGCCCGATCCGGCGCCATCGGGCTCCGCCGAAGGCATCGTCCTGGGCTGACACCGCCTCTCGCTTCCGATCTAAGGGTCGGCGGCCTGCTCTCAGCGTGTCGCCTGCGCCGCCTGGGTACGCACTCTGTACAAAGGCCGGCGAGGCAGAGGGCCTGCGTGTGCTGGGGCGCGTGAGGCCGCCATGATCCTCAGCGCCATACGTCCAGGCCAGCCCCCCACCATCTCGATCCGCGGACATCGCTCCACGTACAGGCAGTTCTTTCGGGAGCTGTTGAGGCTCGGACGGCGGCAATGTCTCGTGAGGGACGCCATCCTCGACGTTCGATATCGGCGGGGAGGGGCGACCCGATGACCGGCTCCAACCACGTCCTGATCGGGTCGCCCGGTGCATCTCACCGAGCACCCAAAGCTCGCGGAGGCGGACGGGAATCGAACCCGCCTGGGAGCTTTCGCCCCCACACCGGTTTTGAAGACCGGGGGGCCCACCAGGCGCCCTGACGCCTCCGCAGCCGAGAATAGCGAGGCGCGAGCCCCGCGCCTCTCAGTAGATGCCGCCGCCGCCCGATCCGCCGCTCGCGGCGACCAGGAAGATCACCGCGATGGCGACGGCCGCGACCACGAGCCCGATCGTGACGGCTCGACGGCCGAACCTTCCTTGACTCTTCGTGCCACCGGACTGCTCCATGTCGTCCTCCGATCCGGATGGGCGACGCGCTCGCGCCGCCGTCTGTGTAGGTACTACCGGCGACCGGCCCTCGGTGGACGTGTGATGTGCATCACACGTGGCTTAGCCGCGTCCCGTCCTCACCTTTACCGGTCGTTATCGCGCAGCTCCCTAGGCTCCGGGCAAGTCGATTCGAGGAGGGGGATGAGATGAAGAAGATCATGGCAGCGGCGCTCGTGGCGGCGCTCGCGCTCGTGGTCCCGTCCGGGATGGCCTCGGCGGGCAACAACGACGTGATCGAGCGCGGTTCGTGCGACGGAAACTCGGAGTGGAAGCTCAAGCTCTCGTCGGACAACAGCGGGATCGAGACCGAGTTCGAGGTCGACCAGAACGTCTCGGGCGACCAGTGGAAGGTCAAGATCAAGCACGACGGCGAGGTCGCGTTCACGGACACCCGCACGACCCACGGCTCGAGCGGGTCGTTCACGGTGCGGATCGTCGAGAACGATGGCTCCGGAACCGACAACTTCAAGGGTCGGGCGAAGAACCAGTCGACCGGTGAGGTGTGCGTCGGGACCGCGTCGTTCTGAAGGACCCGCATTCAGACAGAGCCCCGGCCCGAGAGGGGTCGGGGCTCTTGCCCATCACCCGCGCGTCGGCGTTAGGGCCATTCGCTCGACGGCTTCGTCGCGACCCGACAGATCCCACCCGTGAAGCTGGCGTGGACATGGTGGTGGAAGTCGCCGCCGTAGTGCTGGGTTCCGCGCAGACTGTTCGTGCGCGGCGGACCGCTCCCGAAGAACCGCAACCCACGCCTTCACGTTCGGGACCCCGGGTATGTCCGCCGGCGGCGGATCGAGCTCGACTGCGTGGACGAAGAACTTGTGGTCCGAAGCGATGACCCGGAATCGGTTCCCCACGGAGCAATCACGCGTCACGTGTATGAGTGCCATTCCCGCGCAAAAGGACAGCCTGTACCACTTTCGGCCCCCCGCCCCTTCCTATCAATCCACCACCCGGTAGAGGTGCCACCGGTCGGGGACGCCCTTCAACTCGTACTCTCCGGCGTCCTCCAGCGAGAGCCCCGAACCCGCGACCAGATCTCTGACGGTCTGTGAGATGAGCACCTCTCCAGCATCGGCCTCTGCGGCGACCCGTGCTCCGACGTGGACCGCGATCCCGCGTGGCTTACCGCCGATCAAGTCGCACTCGCCAGCGTGAAGACCGATGCGGATCTGGATCCCTGTGTTTGCAGTAGCTTCGCGCACGGCTCGCGCGCAACGGATCGCGGCTGTGGGCGAGGTGAACGACGCCAGGAACCCATCACCGGCCGTATCGACCTCCTGGCCTCCGAAGCGGCGGAGTTCCGCGCGTACGAGGGCATCGTGCTTTTCAATCAGATCGGCCCACGCGCTATCACCGAGGTTTCGGGCAAGCTCGGTCGACCCGACGATGTCGGTGAACATCACGGTCGTCACGGCCTTCGTCGCCTCAAGTCCACTCCGATGGCCGGTCAGGAACTCCTCGATCTCTTCAGCGAGAGCCGTCAGGTCGCCCGCCCACAGCGCGAAGTCCTCACCAGGCAGCTCAACCCACCGTGCGCCCGGGATCCTTTCGGCGAGGTATCGACCTTGCGCGATCTCATTCACGCGGTCGCCCACCCGATGCATTACGAGCGTCGGAACCGTCAGTCGAGGGAGGAGGTCCCGTACGTCCACGGACTTGGTCATCTCGCCCAGCAGGAGAACGGCGCGGGGGCTTGCTCCGAGGCGCATCAGCGTTGCCCACCAACGTCCGAACTCGTTGTCGTCCACACGGGACGGGGCAACGTTCTCCAGGCTGTCCGCCTCTTTGCCCCAGTCATCCCTCACCCATCGTTGGAAGTCCGACCATTCTTCGTCGGTCCACCCGGCCCGATAATCGTCGCTCCAGCTCGCCTTGGCGTAGGTCCCACACAGGATCAGGCTCGTTACTCGATCGGGGTATGAGACGGCGGTGGCGATCGCGGGAGGGCCGGTGTCGGCGTTCCCGAAGAGCGCGGCGCGATCGCTATCGGCTGCGTCGAGCACGGCGAGCACATCGGCCACCCGTTCATCGAGGGTCGGAACTTCGGTCAGGCGATCTGACAGTCCCAAGCCGCGAGGATCCATGAGTATCAGCCTCGAGAAGCCTGCGAGCCTCGTGAGGAATCGGCTCACACTCGGCTCCTGCCAGAGGACCTCGAGGTGCGTCACCGACCCAGGGACGAACAGGAGATCGGGGCCCGACGAGGCACCCACGACCTGGTAGGCAAGCGCGGTACCGTCGTTCCATGCGTAGGACGTTGGCGGCGGGTTCACGTTGGAAATCGTGGGCTGCAGAGGCAGCCTCCGCAAGTCGGACGGGGCGATGGTGGGCCAACGCCTGTACCACTTTCGGCCCCCCGCCCCTTCCTATCCCGTCTTTCGCCTGATGGGCGGGTTGGGCGGCGCGCCCGGCGGTTCGCGAACCCGGACCGTACCGCCTGAGGTCTGCGGACGGAGCATCGTCTGAGCCTCGCGAGGGGTTCCGCTATGGTCTCGACATGCCGGTATGCCCCGTGTGCGGCACCGGAAATCCGCCCGGCGCGAGGTTCTGCAACGCCTGCGGCGCCCGGCTCCCGGAGACGGCCCGAGCGACGCCCCAGCGCGCGGGTGAGCGTCGCATCGTGACGATGCTCTTCTCCGACGTTCGCGGATCGACCGCAATCGCGGAGGAGCTCGACGCCGAGGAGTGGACCGACGTGATGAACGCCGCCTACGAGCAGCTCATCGCGCCGATCTACCGATACGAGGGCACGGTCGCTCGACTCATGGGGGACTCGATCCTCGCCTTCTTCGGCGCCCCGACCGCGCACGAGGACGATCCGCAGCGCGCGGTGATGGCCGGGCTCGAGATCCTCGAGGGGATCGGCCCGCTCCGGGAACGCCTAGCCCGGGAACGAGGATTCGACCTGAACGTCCGCGTCGGCATCAACACCGGCCCCGTCGTGGTCGGCGACGTCGGGTCCGAGCTCCGCCAGGAGTACTCGGCGATGGGCGATGCCGTGAACGTCGCCGCCCGCATGGAGCAGACGGCGGAGCCGGGCACGGTGCAGATCACCGAGGAGACCCATCGGCTCGTCGAGGGGCTTTTCGACGTCGAGCCGCTCGGAGAGATCCGCGTGAAAGGGAAACGGAGGCCGCTTTCCACGTATCGGGTGCTCGCTCGTCTCGATGCGCCATGGACGGTCCGGGCCACGAGCTCGCGTCGGGTTCCCCTGGTCGGTCGCGAGCCAGAGCTGTCCGCTGTCGAGGCGGCGCTCGAGGGCCTGGACGGAGGCCGCGGCTCGGTGCTGCTGATCTCCGGGGATCCGGGCATCGGCAAGAGCCGCCTGGTGGAGGAGGCGATCGCCCGGTGGGCTCGGCTCGGGTCCGAGGGGGACCGCGGGTCGGACGTGTGGCGCTGCGCGCCCTACGACGCGATGCAGCCCTACGCTCAGTACCGGAGGCTGATCCGTGAGCGGGGTGGGATCAGGGAGACCGATCCTCCCGAGCTGGCTCGGAAAAAGATCGCCGCGCTGATGGACGACTCGCCGGACGGATGGCAAGAGCGGAGCGAGCGGATCGCGCGGGCCCTCCTCGCGGTCGAGCTCCCGGACGAGCCGCCGCTCGAGGGGGAGGCGTTCCAGCGAGAGGCGATCGAGGTCGTGGTGCGTTCAACGCTCGCGCGGGCGGGACGCCGTCTAATCGTGTTCGAGGATCTGCACTGGTGCGACCACGCCTCGCTGGAGCTGGTCCGTGGGACGGTCCGGTTGGTCACCGAAGCGCCGATCGCGATGCTCGTCACGTTCCGCCCGGATCGGGACGCGCCGTCGTGGGCGTTCCGGGACTGGGCGCTCCGCGAGCTTGAGGATCATCGAGTCCTCCTCGAGCTGGACCAGCTGTCGAGCGATCAGAGCAGCCGGCTGATCGACGAGATCCTTCCGGTCCACGGGATGCCCGACGACGTCCGAGGTCGCATCCTCGCCAAGACGGAGGGAAACCCGCTCTTCCTGCACGAGGTGGCCCGCGCGTTGATCGACCTGGGCGTCGCCCGACGCGACGACGACGGCTGGCGACTCGCGAGCGATGCCGCGAACGTGGCGATCCCCGACAGCATTCAGAGCCTGATCACCGTCGGTCTGGACCGCCTCTCCGAGGGAGCCCGCACGGCCCTGCAGGCCGCCGCCGTGATCGGCCGGAGCTTCGACGCGGACCTGCTGTGCGCGGTGGTCGGCGCGTCGGACATCGGCCCGGAGCTCGACGAGCTGACGGAGCGGGAGTTGATCCTCGCGGAGGCCGGCGGTCCCCGACGCGGGTACACGTTCCGCCACGCGCTGACCCAGGACGCGGCCTACGGCACGCTGCTCGTGAAGCGTCGCCGCGTGCTGCATCGCCGGGTCGCGCTGGCGCTGGAGGCGGCCGGGCAGGGGCGTCTCGAGGAGGTCGCGGCCCTGCTCACGAGGCACTTCTCCGAGGCCGGCGACGACGAGGCCACACTGAAGTACGCAGTCGTCGCGGGTGAGGCCGCCGCCCGCCTCTACGCGAACGAAGAGGCCGCGGCGCACGATCGCGTCGGCCTGGACGCGGCACTCCGGATCGGAGCGGAGCCCGCGCTCCTACGCTCGCTCTTCGAGCGGCGGGGGAGCGCCCTCGAGCTGCTGGGACGGTACGACGACGCGATCGCCAACTACGAGGAGATGCTCGCCGTCGCGCGGGCCGCGAGCGAGGAGCGTATCCAACTCGCGGCGAGGACGGCGATCGCCGTCCTGTACGCGACGCACACGCCGAAGTTCGATCCCGAGCGCGGGCGCCGACTCGCCGAGGAGAACGTCGTGATGGCGCAACGCCTCGGCGACCGCGCCGCCGAGGCGCGGGCCCTCTGGAACATCGTCGTGGCGAGCGTCTTCGGTGGGGGAAGCCCATCACGCGCCGTCGAGGCCGGCGAGGCGTCGGTCGCGATCGCCCGCGAGCTCGGCTACCGGGAGCAGCTCGCGTTCACGCTGAATGACGTGAGTCGCGCGCACATGGCGGCCGGTGACTTCCCGACGGCCGCCGAACGGATCGCGGAAGCGGGAGAGATCTGGGAAGGGCTCGACAACCGTCCGATGCTCGCCGACAACCTCGCGCTGCGGGGCGCGATGCACGCGTTGAAGGGGAACTACGCCGCCGCGCTCGCCGATGCCGAGCAGGCGTACGGGATCTCCGAGTCGATCGGCAACGCCTGGGGCCAATCGGTCGCGCTGCTCAGGGTCTACCGCGTCCAGACGATGCGGGGGGAGCTCGGGCTGGCGATCGGCTCGATCGAGCGGTGCGGCGAGTTCGGTGAGCGAGGGGGGTTCGCGTTGGCGGCGATCGCCACGCGATCGGATCTCGCGCGGGTGATCGCGTACCTCGGTGACGGGGATCGGGCGCTCGCCCTCGCCGACGAGGCGCTCGCGATCGCACGGGAACGGTTCGAACCGGGGACCCCCAACGCCCTTCTCGGCCGGGCCGACGCACTCATGACCCTGGGCAGGCACGAGGAAGCCGGAGCGGCTCTCGATGACGTCAGCCTCGCGATGATCCCCGAGCCGGAGCGCACGTTCCAACACGCCGTGTCGAGCGTCGAGCGATCCCGGTCGGCGCTGGCGTTGGGGGACCCGCACGGCGCGGTCGCGATCGCGCGTGCCCACCTGGATGAGCTTCGGTCAAGCACGGTCCGGGTCACGATGGCCTCGGCGCTCGTCGCCCTGTCCACCGCACTGGTCACCCTGGGCCGATACGACGACGCCGAACGCGAGCTGGGTCGGGCGCGCGAGCTGGCGGAGCGTCTCGGCGAGCGCACGGCACTCTGGGAGGCGCTCGCCCTGTCGGCGTCGCTCCACGCCCGTCGCGGAGACCTGGAGGAGGCCGCCGAGCTCCGCCGCCGAGCTCGGGACGTCGTGGAAGCGATCGCGGCCGGCCTGCCGGACCAAGACCTTCGCGGGCGATTCCTCGCGCGCGAGGACGTTCGGGCACTGACGCCTTGACGTGAGGCAGCGCCCTCGGCGGATATCATCCGAAGGACTCAGACGGCCCGACGGGATCAGCTCGGCGACGATACCCACGACGCGACGCGGCGATCCGTGGTGGCGTGGTCCGGCATCCTCCAGCACCAGGTCTTCTCCATCAGTGGACTCCTTCCTCGGGTCCCCGACCGTCAGCCCGCTCGTTCTTGCAAGCGGTCCGACGTGTGGAACTCGTTTGGCTTCTTGGTCCACCGTGGCGAGAGACCTGGAGCACATCATCGAGCTCCCTAGATCCATCGCCGTCAGTCCACATCCGATCCGGGCGTGCGCTGAGTCGCACCCCATCATCATGGCGAATCCCGGTCAACTACTAGCTGTCTCTGACTCTCCACTGACATCAACCGTGCCACCACCGGGTTCCCCGTCGCACTCCCAGGCGGCGATGATCTCGCCCTCGACCTTCGTAGCGGTCCACACCTCCGCGATCTCCTCTGCTTCGACCACGTGCAACGTCAGGTCGCGGCTGACAGGCACGTCTCCCCCCGGACAGGGGGCCGTGTCGTCCGACTTCGGCTCGTGCGCGGTGTAGGTACCACCGTTAAACTGTAGATCGGTGAATTTGCCTGGCGTTTCGCTACTTTGCCAACTCGTCGTGCACGGCTGATCGGGGCAGTTCGAATCCATCGTCCAGTGTTCCGTTCGAGTCTCGCCAACCCTAGGGTCACTGAACCCGAAGAGTCGCTGACTCGATTCGGGGACGCTTCTTATCGTCAGAAGGACTGTCCAATCGCCCTTGAGAACCGCCTCATTAAGCGATGGAGCATCTCCCCCATCCTGACCGCCGACTCCCCCATCCTTACCGCCGACTGCGAATATCAACAGCAAGACGATGAAGACACCTACTCCGACGGCGCCCAGAATCTTGGCCCGGTTGGAGAGACGGACGGTCCCAGTCGTATCGCCGGTCCCAGTCGTATCGCCGGTCCCAGTCGTATCGCCGGTCCCAGTCGTATCGCCGGTCCCAGTCGTATCGCCGGTCCCAGTCGTATCGCCGGTCCCAGTCGTATCGCCGGTCCCAGTCGTATCGCCGGTCCCAGTCGTATCGCCGGTCCCAGTCGTATCGCCGGTCCCAGTCGTATCGCCGGTCCCAGTCGTATCGCCGGTCCCAGTCGTATCGCCGGTCCCAGTCGTATCGCCGGTCCCAGTCGTATCGCCGGTCCCAGTCGTATCGCCGGTCCCAGTCGTATCGCCGGTCCCAGTCGTATCGCCGGTCCCAGTCGTATCGCCGGTCCCAGTCGTATCGCCGGTCCCAGTCGTATCGCCGGTCCCAGTCGTATCGCCGGTCCCAGTCGTATCGCCGGTCCCAGTCGCCCGTATGCCGAGCCTCTGAAGACCGATAAGTAGGCGCGGCATGAGGTCTGAGGACCCGCCCTCCGGAACGCGCACTGCCGTGGCCGCGCCGGTCATACTGTGCCACTCCGGCTGATGTGACTTGTACTCGTCGAGCGAAACATCGACCAGGATTGGAACGAACTGCTTCTGTTCGGTGAACGCCTGAAAGATCTCCCTCTCCATCTGGTGTGGGTTTTCGAAGGCGGCCCGTGAGAGCAGGATAAGGACCGCCGAGCATTCGCTTACGGCTTGACCGGTCTGTAGCAGATATGAAGGACCCGGGTAGGAGTCACGCTCGTAGTACCAAGCGCTTACTCCCTCGGCCTCCATGCCTTCAGCCAATGCTTGAGCAAGCCCTTGGTCCTCTTCGACATGGCAGATGAATATGGCTGACATGGCCGCCTAATGAAGACCCTCGCCGGCACAGGTGTCAAGATGGCCACAGCCGAACCGTGCCGGGTGTGACCCAACGACCAAGCGAGAGTGCCTCGACGAGGCGAGCGATGTATCGACGCTGCGCTGAATATCGTGTCACGATCCCTACGGGTGCTGGCTCATCCGCCGCTGGCTCAACCAGCTGCGCTGCATAGAGCGCCGCCAGTTCGACTGCAGCTTGGGCCGAGTAGAGGTTGAATCGGCTGAGCGACCCGCGGACTCGGCCAGCCCAGCTACGGAGGTGGGCGATGTCGACGATGACTAACGGTGCCGAGGTTCCGAGGGCTCCGATCCAGGACGGTACTTCTCGACTGATCGTCGATGCGTGGTCGGCCAGCCGATTTCCGTAGACCTTCTGTGCAGCTTCTATCGTCTCGACGGTGACGGTGACATTCAAGAAGCAAAGGGGAGCGACCCACCTATGAGACCGCTCCGATACTCGATCAACGTCACTCTCGACGGCTGCTGCGATCACCGGGTGATCCCCACGGACGAGGAGTTGCATCGCCATTTTCGCCGACGAGCTGGAACGAGCCCATGTCCTGCTCTTTGGTCGGGTGACCTACGAAATGATGGAGGCAGCGTGGCGGCAGCCGGAGACGGGAACGTGGCCTCACTGGATGGCTGATTGGATGCTCCCCTTCGCCCGGACGATCGACGGGGCAAAGAAGTACGTCGTGTCGGGCACCCTGGACCGGGTCGATTGGAACGCGGAGCTCGTGCAGGGTGACCTGGAAAAAGCCGTTCAGCAGCTCAAAGGGGAGCCTGGCAGCGGCCTGTACGTAGGCGGCGTGACCCTCCCACTGGCCTTGGCGGATCTGGGATTGATCGATGAGTACGAGTTTGTCGTGCAGCCGATCCTGGCGGGCCACGGGCCGACGCTATTCGCCGGCCTGAGCGAGCAACTCGAGCTGAGGCTCGTGGGCCGCCAGGAATCCGGTCGGGGGCGGTGGCTCTGCGTTACCAGCCCAGTCGAGCCAGGGCTTGAGCTTTCATATGTCCTAATTGGTCACGCGCCCCCGCTCCAGCGCCCGGCTCGTCGTGGCCGAGCGTGTGGGCAGGGGCAACGAAGGCCCGTGGCCTTTTCGGTTTCAACTGGATGTTTCCCGCGATCAGCAGGTGACGTGCAGGATCGCGTTCGTGTCCTCCGGCTCGGCCTCGAGCACCCGGATGGCCTCGCGGGTCGGGACGGTCACCAGCGTCACCTCCCGGCGGACGGCCTCGGCCGCGACCTCGTCCATCACGGGCAGGGCTCCGTCTGCTCCCGTGCCCACGACCAAGCGCCGGCAGTCCCAGGGGATGTCCTCCTCGATGGAGAGCGGCGTGTGTCCGAACGCATCGCGGAACGGCTTCGATGCCTTCTTCTTCCGCCTACGGACACGTCCGCGAGCGATCACGACGTCGTGCTCGTAGACCACTCCGTCGATCCGGATCGACCCGAACGTGAACCCGTCGATGCGCATGCGCTCCGTCGGCATCCAGCGTACCTCGGCGCCGAATCGAACACCGGATCCCCAGGGCCCACGGTGTGGACGGCGCTCAAGGATCTCGCGCTCTCGGGGGACTAAGGGCGAAAGCTACTCGGCGCTGACGACGACCCTGATTCCCCGGGACGCGTCAACGAGGCTTCGGCGTTGGCTCAGGCTTCTCTTCATCCTCTTCCGACGCCTCGACAGCCTTCTCGGCCGCTGCCGCAGCCTTGAGCACGGCAACGGCCACCACCCTCGTCATGCCCGCTGCCATCTGCACCATCCCGCCGAGGATGCGCAGGGCACCCCGCATGGCGTCGAGGGCGGCATCCACCAGTTGAGACTCCTGAGACTCGGGCTCGCTTTGCGCCATGGGTCGATCTTGACACGATCCTGTCCTGTTCGGCTACGCATGAGGAGCTTATGGTGAGTTGCTACGCTCCGAGGAGAGCGCGCCGCCGGATCGACGCGCACCAGGAGCCACACCGATGCAGGCCGACGAAGTCCGCTTCCTGTTCGCCTACGACCGCTGGGCGACCCGTCGGGTGCTCACCGTCCTCGACGGCCTCGACCCGACAGTGTGGATGCGTCAGGACGTCGTCGGCGAGCGAGGTCTTGGCGCCATCCTCGTGCATCACCTCGGCGCCTCCCAGCGCTGGCGCCACAGTTTCCAGGACACCGGCGAATCCCCCGAGCCCGAACGCGAACCGCTGCCGGCGATCGACCAGCTGCGCGAACGCTGGGAAGCTGAGTGGGCTGCCCTCGATGCCTGGCTGCCGACCGTGACCGACCGCTTCGTCGGGTACGTCCACGAAGGCGTGCCCGTTTGGCAGATGCTGGTGCACGTCGTGAATCACGGGACGCAGCACCGAGCGGAGGCGGCGGCGCTGCTCACCGCCGAGGGCCGATCGCCCGGCGAGCTCGACCTGATCAACTACGCCGAGGAACGGGCCGAGGGCACCAGCTCGTAATCGACGAGAACGATCTGGCTCGCGTCTGCCGCGGCCGAGGGTTAGCCTGATCTGGTTACCACGTTCTCGAAGGAGGTGGGATCGAGAGCAGCGCAGACGAGCACGTCGACGAGAAGGAGGCCCGCATGTCCAGTCAAACTCAGCCCCGCCGGGTAGGTCCGGCCTACAGGATCAGCCGCGCGCTGATCTTGTTCGTGTACGGCTTTGCGATCGCCTGCATCGTCATTCTCGCGATGGCCTTCTTCCTCCAGCTCTTCAACGCGAATACGACGGCCCCATTCGTCGATTGGGTCTACCGCGCAGCCAAGAGGATCATGCAGCCGTTCCGCGGGATCTTCCCCTCCATCGAGGGCGAACAGGGTTCGGTCTTCGACGTCTCCATGCTCTTCGCCATGTTCATGTACGGGCTCCTCGCGCTGGGTATGCATGGCCTGATCGCGTGGATCGACCGGAAGATCGCGGCAATCCGGTACGAGTCGATGTGGCAACCGGCCGCGACGCCGGCGACGAGCCCGGATGTGGTGACGATTCCGGCCGCGGCGCCGGCCTCACCCTCGAACGTTCCCGCGGTCACGACGACGCCGCCGGGGCCGCCACCGTCCTCTGGCTAAGGAGCCTCCGTCGCGCGGGGCACGAGCTTGATCGTCGCCGAGCGCGCCTCGGGGCTCACGGTGTGGTCGACGATGCCCGTGGCGTAGTGGCGATACTTGGTGCGGTATGCGTCGTCGATCTGGTCGCTGATGTCCTCGTCGGCGTCCACGAAGCTGACGTCCTTCTCGACGCCGCCGGCCCAGGTCCGACCTTCGTGGCGCACCTGAGTGCCGCGGAACCAGGCGGCGGTCGGACCGTTCACGGATCGGACGTACAGGTCGTCGCCGAATAGGACGACCCAGATCGTCCTGCGGCTGTGCAGCGAACCATCGCGTCGGAGGGACGCGATCTCCAGCTCATCTGCCGCCGCGACCTTCGCGAGCTCGTCGCTCGTCCATCCGGTCATCCGCGCGCCTCCTTTCGTCGTCACGGCTCGCTCGGTCATGATGGACGATCCCGCAGCTCGAGCACCGACGACAAGGAGGAGCGTTGGAAGTCCAACCCAGACAGCCGTCCACCAGAGGTCCGGCCGAGCTGTTCACCGGCGAGGTTTGGTTCGACGTCATCGCCAAGGGCGAGGAGCCCTCGCGCATCCGGGTCAACACGGTCCGCTTCGCACCCTCTGCCCGCACGGCCTGGCACGCCCACGCCGTCGGCCAGACGCTGTACGTCACCGATGGGGCCGGGCTGGTGCAGTCCCGCGGCGGCGAGATCGTCGAGATCCGCCCCGGCGACGTCGTCCACACACCCCCGGGCGAGTGGCACTGGCACGGAGCGGAACCCGACCGCTTCCTGACACACCTCGCCATGTGGGAGGCGCCCGCAGAGGGCCCCGAGTCGGAATGGGGGGCGCACGTCACGGACGCCGAGTACCGCGGCCGGCGGCAGTAGGCGAGAGCCCCATTCGGGGCGGCGACGTCGGCGGCGGAGACCCACCGGGCTGGCCTTCCCTAGGGCACCCGCCGCATACTCGGCCTCGAGCGCGGCGGGGGGACGAGTCATGACCGAAGAGGCGGAGCGGGGCCCGGGATCCGCCCTGCGGCTTCCCACCGAGGAGGGATGGAACCTCGTCGTCCTCTGCGTGGGAACGGTGATGCTCCTGGCGACCATGCTGGCGGCTCGAGCCGAGCTCACCGCGCTCGAAGTCAGGATCTTCCGGACGATGAACGAGCTGCCCCAGGCTCTCCACACGGTCGTGTGGCCGTTCATGCAGTACGGCACGTTCATCACGATCCCGGTCCTCGCGGTGATCGCGCTGCTGTTCCGCCGCTTCCGCCTCAGCCTCGGTCTGGCGCTCGCCGGGGTCGGCGTGTACCTGATGGCCCTCGTCATCAAGGAGGTGGTGGAACGCGGCCGTCCCGCCGCCCTCCTCGCGGCCGTCGAGGAACGCGAACTGTTCGGCGCGGAGAGCCTCGGCTATCCGTCGGGACACGCCGCCGTCGCGGCCGCGCTCACCGTCGTCGCGGCGGCCCACCTCTCGGCGCGGTGGGTGATCGTGGCGCTCGCGCTCGGGACGGTCGTCCTCTTCGGCCGCCTCTACGTCGGCGCCCACCTTCCGCTCGACGTCGTCGGTGGCGCCGCGCTGGGTGCGATCGCCGGGAGCATCGTCAATCTGATCGTGCGCCCTCGGCCGCGTCCGGCGGCTCCAATCGACCCATCGCGTGACGGATGAGCGATCGAAATCTCCGCGCCGGGCGCTGATCCTGGAGCTGGACCAGCGCTCGTCGAGCGACGTTCGTGATCCCTGGTTACCTCTTGGCCCGCCCAGACCTCACGCGAGGGCCCGCGTGTCGGCGGCCTGGCCGTCGAACCCGAAGCGGTCGAACAGTGCGGCCGCCGCGTCCACCCGCGAGGAATCGCTTCCAAGGATCCCGAGCGCGCGCATCGCGAACGCCGTGAGGACCGTGTCCGTGTCGAGGAACTCCGACGCATCTTCTTCGGCGCGCTCCGCCTCCCCGAGCGCGGCCAGCGCGTCGAAATGCGCCGCCACGGCCGCGGTGAAGTACCAGATCTGTCGCCGCGTGATGGGGAAGTCCGACTCGTCGAGCAGCCGGCGCACGTCGGCGAGGTCACGGCGATGCAGCGCCAACTGGATCCGCGGCGCATCCATGATCCAACCGAAGCCCTCGACCTGGAGCTCGTGAGCCTCGCGCTCGAGCAGATCGGCCTCGGCGCCGTCGCCGAGCCCCGCGCACGCCGCCGCGCACACGAGGAGGCTGCGCGGGCCGCGGACGCACGGCGTGGCCGCGTTCTCGCGGACGGCGTCGCGCACGCGGGCGATCATCGACCGGATCTCCTCCCACTGCCCGAGCACCTCGTGCAGCTCGAGCTCGAGTGCCACCGAATGCAGACGATGGTGCGGAAAGAGCTTCCCGCTGACCTCGGCGTGCTGCTCGATCAGCTCTCGTGCCTCGGTCAGGCGGCCGCACATGACGAACAGCGAGGCCATCTCTTCCCTCAGGCGCTCGCCGGTGTCCGGGTCGCTCACGTGCCGTCGCTCCAGGTCGACGGCGCGAAGCGCCGACTCGAGCGCGGCCTCGTACCGGCCGGCGGCGAACTCGGCGAACGAGCGCGTCTCGAGCGCACCGATCCGAAGCGCCGGATCTGCGAGCCGTTCGCTCAGTTCCTCTGCCTCCTCGAGAGCCCATGCCGGCCGATCCTGTTGCCAGTAGCAGAGCGCGATCACCGCGCGGCATCGGGCGAGCGTCCCGGGTTCCGTGAGCTCGAGCGCCCGGTCGATCCAACCCTGCACGAGATCGCGATCGGGAAAGCGCGTCCACATCCCGGGCCGGTCCGTCGTCTGGAGCGCCAGCTCCGCGTACAGCTCCCCCAGCACGCGCGAGTCCTCGCAGCGGTCGACGGCCCGCCGCATCGCATCCCACAACCCGACTCCGTCGTAGCGAAGGGCTGCCGTCCGCCCGAGGGACCGCCACAGCTCGACTTCGACCGGCGGCTCCGGTTCCATCTCGATGGCCTGGTGGAACAGGGCTGCGGCGTCGTCGAGCTCGTACCGACTCGTCGCCAGCTCGCCCGCCCGGCGCAGCCACCGGATCGCGTTTCGGCGCAGCCGGTCCAGCCGGTCCGGTTCGTGCGACCACGCGAGATCGGCGACGTCAGGGCTCGCCGCGGCCGCGTAGTGGTGGGCGAGGATCGGCACCACCTCGTCGCGTTCCCCGATCGTGCGCACGATCCACTCGGCGAGATCGGCGTGCCAGGCCGCCCGCTTCGCCTTGGGGATGCTCTCGTAGGCCACGTCCCGGGTGATCGCGTGCTTGAAGGCGTACTCGCGCTCGCCCACCAGAGAGGACTCCGCGCGCCGGCGGACGAAGTCCCGGTCCTCGAGCACCCGCAGATCCGGCTGCCCCTCCACGAGATCGTAGACAGGGCCGGTCCAGAAGACCCTTCCCATCAGCGCCCCGGCCTGCAGCGCGGCCTTTTCCGCGGGCCCGAGGAGATCGATCCTGGCGGCGACCACGGCCTGCACGGTATCGGGGACATCGAGGTCGGCCGGGAGCCCCGACAGCCGCCACACCCCGTCGTCGAGAGCCAGGAAGCCCCGATCGACGAGGGTCTCCAACAACTCCTCGATGAACAGGGGATTCCCCTCGGCGCGATCGACCAGCCGGCGTCGCTCCCCTTCGCCGACATCGGGGCCGAGCACCCGGTCGATCAGCTCCTCGGCCGACGTCGCCGAAAGGGGCTCGAGCCAGATCGTCTCGGCCTGATAGCGCCCGGTTCCCCATCCGGCCCGGGCGTCGACGAAGTCCGGGCGTGCGGTGCCCAGCAGCAGCAGGGGCCCGTCTACCTCCCGGGCCAGCTGCTCGATCGCGTCGAGGAGCGGCGGCTCCGCCCAGTGCAGGTCCTCGACCAGGGCCACCAGCGGGCGCTCGGCCACGAGCGAGCCGAGGAACTCGATCCATGCGTCGTGCAGCCGGTCTCGGACGGCGAGCGGATGCAGGTCGCCCACGGTGTCCAGCCCCAGCGTGAGACCGAGGATCTCCCGGTCGCCGAGCCGCCGCAGGACCTCGGAGGGCGAATCGCTGTCGAGGATCCCGAGCTGCTCGCGAAGGATCTCGCCGAGGGGCCAGTACGTGATGCCGCGACCGTACGGGAGGCACCGGCCCGTCCGGCACAGTGGCTCGGGACGCTCCTGCTTCAGCCGGACCCACAGCTCCCGGGCGAGCCGGGACTTCCCCACGCCGGCGTCGCCCACGATGGTGACGAGCCTGGGCCTTGCCTCCTCCGCCGTCGCCCGATAGGCGGCGACCAGTCGATCGAGATCCCCGTCCCGTCCGACGAAGGCTCCACCGAGCCCGCGGATTCCGCGCGGGCGCATCAAGGACAGGGATCGAAGGAGCCGCCGGCATGGCACCCCGTCGGGCTTGCCCTTGGCCTCCACCGTCATCCGCTCGGCGAACTCGAACGCGCCGCGCGACGCGGCGACCGTCCGCTCGCCCACGAGGATCTCTCCCGGGCCCGCGGCCTGCTCGAGGCGGGCGGCGACGTTCACGGCGTCGCCGCTCACGAACGAGCTCCCCTGGCGAGGCCGGCCGACCATGACGTCACCCGTGTTCACGCCGATCCGGAGCTCGAGCCGGCCGTCGAACAGCGTCTCGAGCCGGCTCCGCATGGACAGGGCTGCGTGCAGGGCGCGTTCGGCGTGATCCTCGAACGCGGCGGGCGCGCCGAACGCCGCCATGATCGCGTCCCCGGCGAACTTCTCGATGGTTCCGCCCGCGGCGACCGTTTCGGCCGCCATCGCGTCGTAGAAGCGCTCGAGCATGGCCCGGGTCCGCTCCGGATCCTGGGATCCGCCGAGCTCGGTGGAGCCGACCAGGTCGGCGAAGAGCACCGTGGCGACCTTCCGTTCGTCCATTGGCTCAAGTCTGGACGAGACCGACCGCGAGGTGAACTCGCACCCGTCCCGGGATCCTCACTGCGCCGGGTCGGTCTTCGGTCGTCGTCGGCCTCACGCCGGACGCGGAGGGGGCGGCGCGGGAAGGGTCCACGGGACGTCGGCGCACCAAGCCATGGCCAGGTCGAGGCCGACCCGGAACGTCGCCTCGTCGCGAACGTCTCCGACCGAGACGCGCCACGCGCCCGTCGAATCCGCAACTGCCGTCAAGGTGCGGTCGACGGGGGCGGGCAGCTCGGACTCGTGGCCGGGAGCGATGACCGTCTGCGACGTGAAGCGCCACCGTTCCGAGAGCACGTCCGCGGGTTCCGGGGGGAAGACGAAGATGGTCCGGCCCAGATGCCCTCCGCCGGCGAGTTGCTCCATCTCCCAGCGAAGGCCCTCCGTCGTGCCGAGCGTGACGACGATCGCCCGGGCCGCGGCCATGCGCTCGCGGACCCCTTGGCGCCACTCGTCCTCGGGAAGGTGATCTCGCGCGGCACCGAGCGACTTGAGCGAGCGCCCCGGTCTCCCGATCGCCACGACCGGTCCGTAGGGTTCGACCTGCCAGGCGATCGTCTCCTCGAACGGGTCCGACCCCCGAGCGGCGAACAGCTCGAAGAACGGACGCCGAGCGGAGATGAACGTCGGCAGCCGCAACTCGTCGTCCTCGAAGGACCGCAGGTACAGGATCGGAGGTCGCGCGTCGCGCGCCCGCAGACGTTCGGCGCTGGTCTTCGACCAGATGCGCGCGAGGCGAAAGACGAACCCGCCGAGCACCAGGAGCGCGGCGCCCGCGAGGAGGATGGCGAGATCGAGCGTCCGGGGATCGATGCCCAGACGCTTCGATCGCTCCAGACCGCGAAGGGACGGGCCGAACGCAAACCCCGCGAGGCCGCTGGAGAGCAGCCCGAGACCGATCACGAGTAGCGCAAGCGCGAGCACGCCCCCGGCCACGCCCGCGATCGACGGTCGCAACTCTCGCGAGCGGGCGGCCGGATCCCGCCGACGTTCCGACCGCGCCCACCACACCGTGAACGCGACCCCTCCGATGGTGCCGAACGCGAGGAGCGCCGCCGTGAGCGCGGCGGGCACTTGCAGCACGCCGGTGAGGCCGAGCGCGCCCACGACGATCGCGTTCACGGCCACGAGATCCACCACGACCAGCACCAGGCCCCGGCGCCGTAGCTCGGTGCCTTTGCGCGTCACGTCGACGACCCGCGGGTCGCTAGCCGGAGCGGCGGCAGATGCTCGTGCGACCCGGGTCCGGCGCCTCCTCCGGGCGGCGGCCGCAACCCCGAGGCCGAGGGCCCCGGCCCAGACCAGCGTCGTCAGGCCCACGGTCACGCCGATCGCCGATGCCGTCGACGGGAAGAAGTACGGAGCGGTCCCTCCCTCGGGGAGCTGTTCGGCCTGGAGTCGCGCGAGGAGCATCATCGCGTCGAGGGACGCGTCGTCGATGGTCTGGTACGGGGTCACGAGCAGCGCCAGGTAGCGACCCTTCCGGAACGCGATCCCCCAGCCACCGCCGTCCGCGGCGGCAAATCGGAAGCCGATCGCGTCCGGCATCCCTCTAGACCCGAGCTGCGGATGCCCGAGCGGGAGGCGGGCAACGACCCCGAGCATGGCGGCGGCGAAGACCTCGTACGGTTGCTCCCACAGCGTGACGATCACGACCGGCGTCCCGTTTGAGGCGAGGATTCGCGTCCGCGACGGCGCCGCATTCAGGAGGTCGACGACCGCCTGGCTCCGCGCCTGGGAGCCGACGTCGCCGATGTCGACCGGCGAGTCCCCAGTGACGAGGATCTCGAGCCCGGACCCATCCGGCGGCGTGAGCAGGAGGCGGTCGAGCGCGGCGTCCGACGGGGCCGCCTCAGCGCTGGGCTGGGGCCCTCCCCCCGCCTCGTCCTGCTGGCGCTTCGCCACGTCGAGCAGCCACGGCTCGGCCTGCGAACGAGGGGCCTCGGTGGCCAGGATGAGCGTGAAGAGATACCCACCGGCCACCATCGCGATGATGAGCGATAGCTGTCCCGCCTCCCCGATGGCTCGGCCCCCGGCTACCGCCAGCCCCGGAGTCGAGAACGGCTCGCCCGCACCCGCGAGCGAGCCTTCGACGATCGTGCGGGCATCGATGTCGGGCGAGATCGGCATCGCCGACATCGCGAGGTACCCATCCGGCTGCCCCTCGTCGGACACGAAGCAGGCGGTGGCCGCTCCCGTCGGCCCGCTCGTCGAGGGGCACGCCGTCGGAGACCAGCCGGGACCTACGTCTTCGAGGAGCACCGAGTCGGCACTCGTCTGCGCGACGCCGGGCGAGGCGGTCGCCGACATCAGGAACGCGACGGTCGCGACCGCGGCGAGCCGTCGGCGAGCTCGCCCGGCGAGGGATCGATCGCGCGGCCGCTCGATCAGTCTCGGACCGTCCAGGGCGACGGACATCAGCGCAGCGAAAGGAGCCAGGACGGCGAGCCGCCCGGTGCGAGCTCGCTCATCTCGACTCGATCCTGGGCGGCGCTGGCGACGCGTCGAGTCTGGCGACGCCGGGAGACCAGCTTCACCTGCTGCTGCGTCGACTGCCCCTGCTGTTGCGCCTGGCCCGACCGTGCGTAGTAGTCGGTCACGACGACCAGGGCGATCCTGGTCCCCTGGCCGCCGTTTGGCGATCCCTCGGCCATCGCTCGCCAGGCCCTCGTGAGCTCGGAGCCGAGAAACGCGCTCTTGCTCCGCTGGTCGGCGAGGAACACCACGCGCTCGACGGGGAACCGATCGACGACCCGCTGGAGCTCGTACGTCGTTCCGACGTTCCGCTCGGTCATGCCCGACAGGTCGAACACCACGAGGTCGGCCTCCTCGAGCAGACGGTCGACCGCGGCCTTCCAGAACGTCCCGTGACACAGCAGCGCGCACATCGGATAGCTGCCGTACCGGTCCCGAACGCGGATCGTTCGGGGTCCGATCGACCGCCACCGGTATCGACCCTTGCGGTACGGCTGCGTGGACCGCCCGGCGAGCTCGGACTCGAGCCGGGTCCCCGAGGCGACGAAGAGCCCGCTCGCGTCGCCGGACGTCTTTGCCCAGCGAAACTCGGGACGTGTCACCGAGGCGGCGCTACGAAGGAGATGGACGTACCCGAACTCCCGCCACGCGCCCTCGATGAACGTCCGCATTCGAGGCTGGTTCTCGAACAGGCGGAGGAAGACAATTCGAAGCGGCTTGCGGCCGACGACGTTTCGATCGCTCGTGACCCGCCGCGGCCGAACTCGCATCTTCGGGAGCTTCTTCGCCTTTGCGACCTTGACGACGAGTGCGGGGACGACGGCCGCGGGCGGCCGATGGTTCACGGGCTCGTCCTCGGGGAGGTAGGCGGCCAGCTTTGGATCGTTCGAGAAGCGCTCGATCACGCGGGCCATGTGCCAGCGCCGTCCGTTGACCAGGGCCCCGACGGCGAAGAGCAGACCGAGCGTTCCCCCGACGGCCGCGGCGATGAGCACCTCTCGATTCGTGATCTCCACACCGGAGGGCAGACGATCCTTCAGCCACCCCGTGGACCGATCGAGGAGGGCTGCCCCCATCACCACGAGGGCGATGAGGGTCAGGATCACGTAGCCGACCGTGGCCGCCGCCCGCTTGGGCTCGAGGTGCAGGACCGTCCGCTGGCTCCACCCGGGCTTGCTCACGCCAACCTCCGCCCCACCTCGCTGCCCCGCACCGGTCGCTCTTTCGAGGTGTCGATCGTCCCCGTCGCGGGGCATCCGTTGCTACGGATCGCCGCCGGATCTCGGCCGGAGGAGGTGCACGCGGGCATCCGGGTCGCGGCGAGCGCGGCCGCTCGCGACGACGGGCGAGACATTCTGTTCTCCCACCCAGCCGTGGAGACATCGGCCCATCGGGCTACGTCGCCCGCCCGGCGTCCCCAGCCTCGACCTCGTCGTGGGCGTGCCGGGCGCCGTCACCCGTCCTGGACGGCGAACAGCTGCCACTCGTCGGGCACGCCCTTCAGCCCGTGCGATCCTCGATCAGCGAAGGGGATCTGCGCCCCGACCACGAGATCCTTGACGGTCCGGGTCACCAGGACCTCGCCGGGACGCGCGACGGCTTGCAATGCTCCCCCCGGGCGCATTCTCGGCGCCCGGAATCGGGCTGTCCAGGCGAGAGCGCCGGCCCGACGAGAAGCTCGACGCTCCGCCGCGCACGCCGGCCCGGGGC
>CAVOUQ010000048.1:0-17187 GCA_963699635.1 uncultured Actinomycetes bacterium
CCGTCGGCGCGCTCCGTCGCGTTTCGCCGGGAGGCGATCGAGGCCGCGGGCGGCTACCCCGAGTGGCTCGATATCGGCGAGGACCGCTACGTGGACCATCGTTGGCGTGAGCTGGGGCTCGCGATGCGCTTCGTCCGGGGCGATCGTCCACTGGCGGCTGCGTGCGTCGTTGCGCGGACGTGGGTCCAGTACTTCCGCTACGCGCGCGGCGACGCGATCGCCGGCATGCACGCCGATCGCCACGCGCTGCGGTTCGCGGTTTACGGGGCCGGGCTCTACGGGTGGGGCTCGCGGGGGCGCCTGCGAAAGGTGGCGACGGTGGTTGCCGGCGGCGCCTACGTCGCGGGACCGGTTCGGCGGGCGCTGGTCCGCTTCGACGACCCGATCCGACGTGCGGCGGCCGTGGGTGCGATCCCCGGGCTCGTGGCCTTCCTCGACCTCGCGAAGATGGCGGGGTACCTGGCCGGCATCCCGAATTCAGGATCCGGCCCCGGGGCGACGATAGAGTGCCCGTGACGGACGACGGGTCCCGATCAACGATCAGAGGGAGGACACGCATGCTTCGACGGATCGTGGTGGTGTTCGCGCTGAGCTCCTTGCTGCTCGCCGCGTGCAGCAGCGGCGACGACGGGGGCGGCGCGACGGGCGGGACGACGGGCGGAACGACCGCCTCGGGGGAGACCGCTTCGGGCGAGACCGCCTCGGGCGCAACGGCGACGGGGGCCACCGGCGGCGACGTGGGGTCGATCGACACCGCGCAGTGCGCCGAGGTGGCAGCGGCGATGTCCCAGGCCGCGAACGCGATGCCGGACGCGTTCTCGGGGAACACGGCCGATCTCGATCAATCGTTGGAGCAGCTGCGGGCGTTCGCCGAGGCGGCGCCCGAGGAGATTCGCGCCGACGTGCAGACGATCGTCGAGGGCTACTCGAAGATCGTCGAGGCGATGCAGTCGGCCGGCTACGACCCGGCGAGCGGTCAGGCCCCGCCGCCGGAGGTCATCGCGGCCCTCACGGAGCTGGGTCAGGAGCTCAACGGGCAGGAGTTCCAGGCGGCCGTCCAGCGGGTCAACGAGTACTTCGCCGCCTGCAGCGGCGCATAACCTCAGGCGTCGTAGTCGTAGAAGCCCCGCCCGCTCTTGCGGCCGAGGTGACCGGCGGTCACCATGCGCCGCAGGAGCGGGGGCGAACCTCGGCTCCTTGAACTCCTCGTAGAGGACGTTCGCGATCTGCAGGCAGGTGTCGAGCCCGATGAGGTCGGCGAGGCGCAACGGTCCCATCGGGTGGTTCAACCCGAGGTGGATCGCCGTGTCGAGGTCCTCGCGCGTCGCGAACCCGTCCTCGAGCATGCGGACGGCGTCGTTCAGGTACGGGATCAGCAACGTGTTCACGATGAACCCGGCCCGGTCGCGGGAAAGGACCGTGGTCTTGCCGAGCGAGACGCAGTAGGCCCGGGCGAGCTCGACCGTCTCGTCCGACGTGGTGATCGCCTTCACGATCTCGACGAGCCCCATGACCGGGACCGGGTTGAAGAAGTGCAGCCCGATCACCAGGTCCGGGCGCTTGGTCGCCGCGCCGAGATCGGCGATCGGGATCGAAGACGTGTTCGAGGCCAGGATCACGCCGGGCCGGGTGATCTCGTCCAGCCGCCGGAACACCTCGACCTTCGTGTCGCGGTCCTCGGTCGCCGCCTCGATCACCAGGTCCACCGCCGCCAGGCCATCGAGCTCGGTCGTGCCCGTGATGCGGCCGAGGAGTTCCTCGCGCTCGGCCGCGTCGAGCCGCGACCGCTCGACCGCGTGAAGGGTCGACGTCTCGACCCGGTGACGCCCCACCTCGACGAGCTCCTCGCTCGACTCGAGGTACACGACTCGCTGCCCCGACCGCGCGGCCACCTCGACGATCCCCGAGCCCATGAGCCCGCACCCCACGACGCCGAGCGTGCCGACGTGCTCGTCCCGCATCGTCTCCCTCGATCCCGGCCGGTGTCCGTGGCCAAGCGTACAATCAGCGAAACCCTCAGCCGGAACGTCGACCTGACCCGCGGCCGGACCCCCGGCCGGATTCTCGGAAGGAGTGCGCCTGCTCGTGCGCGTGACCCCGCGGCTTCGTGGGTTGCCGGTATTCGCGTTCGCGGTGGCCGGGCTCCTGCTCGGGCACGCGATCTCCTACCTGATCGCCGTCCCGGACCCGTACCACCGCGACCTCGTGCTGCAGCGCACCGGGCACCAGTACCTGCCGGCGGCCGGCGAGGCCGCCCTGGTCCTGCTCCTCGGCGGCCTGGCTTCGCTCCTTGCCCGCGCGTGGACGGCTCGGCGCGAGCGGGGTGCCCCGGCGTTCGGCTCGCTCGCCGCCCTGCTGGCGGTGGTGCAGATCACGGCGTTCGTCGGCCAGGAGGTCGTCGAGCGGCTCGTTTCGCATGTTCCCCTCCACACCCTCGGCCACGACCACCTGCTCGCCATCGGGATCGGCGTCCAGCTCGTCGTCGCGCTCGTCGGAGCCGTCGCCCTTCGGTGGCTCGCGCGGGTCTCGGCGCGGATCGCCGAGGTCGTTCGTTCCATCCGGGTCGCCCCGCTGCACCCTGCACTCGCCGAAGCGGCCCCCTGGGCCACCGTCCTTCCCCGCCCGCGGTTCGGTGGCACCGCTCGGAGCGTCCGGGCCCCTCCCCCTGCCTGAGGATTTCTCGACACGATTCGCGCGGCCCCCCGCCGCGCCCTCGAACGATGGCAAGGAGGGAACCACCATGACCCGACGAATCGCATCCATGTTCGCAGCTGCGGCGCTGTCCGCCGCGATGATCGGCATCCTCGCCCCTTCGGCGCTCGCGCACGAGGAGCGCGAGGTCGGCGACTTCGAGTTCGCCGTCGGCTTCGGCACCGAGCCCGCCTACGTGGGAGAGCCCAATAGCGTGCAGCTCATCCTCGCCAGCGGCGGCAAGCCCGTGGTGGATCTCGGCGACACGCTCGGGGTGGAGGTCACGTTCGGCGACGCCGACCCGCTCCAGCTCGATCTCGAGCCGTTCTTCGAGGAAGGGGAGTTCGGAACGCTCGGCGACTACCGTGCGTGGTTCATCCCCACCAGCATCGGCACGTACACGTTCCACTTCACGGGCACGATCGACGGCCAGGACGTCGACGAGACGTTCATGTCGGGCCCGCAGACGTTCTCCGACGTGGTGAGCACGGACGACATCCAGTACCCGGAGAAGCTGCCGTCCACCGCTGAGATCTCCGATCGACTCGACCGGGAGTCGGCGCGGGCCTCCGACGCCGTCGAGCAGGCCAGCACCCAGGCGGACCAGGCGGCCGGCGCCGCGAGCCAGGCGGCAGACGACGCGTCCTCGGCGAAGACGATTGGGATCATCGGACTGATCGTGGGCGCGCTCGGGCTGATCGTGGCGATCGTCGCCGTGACGCGGTCGCGCCGAAAGGCCGCCTGACCTCACGCGACGAACGGATGGATGATGCTCGCGCACGCGGGGGGTGTCCCGGAGTTCGTCTCGACGATGCTGGTCTCGGGCGCGCTCGTGACGGGATGGATCGGGCTCAGCCACCTGCGGGGCAAGGGGTTCCCCCGGATCCCGAAGTGGGGAGCCTGGTCCCTCGTCGCGGTCGCGCCCGTGATCCTGCTGGCGTCGTTCGTCATCCCGCAGAAGTTCTGGCCGGTGCCGAGCGCCATCCGGCCGCGCTCGACGGCGACCATCGCGTTCGTGAATCCCTCGCAGGGGCAGACGGTCCGGGGTGACGCGCTCACTGTGGAGCTGGATCTCGAGGGGGTCGGATCGTCGACACCACGTCCACGAACCTCACCCCCGACACCGGACACGTGCACGTGTACCTCGACGGCGCGCTCGTCTCGATGACGTACGGGTTGAAGCAGGACGTCTCGATCGCCGACCTCTCGCCGGGCGCGCACCGGCTCGAGGCTGAGTACGTGGCGGTCGACCACGCGCCGTTCAACCCCCGGGTCATCGCCGAGGTCACGTTCGTGAAGGGAGGGACGTGAACCGGAGGATCCTGCTCGCGGTTCTCGGGCTCGCCCTCGTCGCGGTCACCACCGCGACGAGGGCGACGCCCGCCCTGGCCCACGCGTCGCTCGAGTCTTCCGATCCCGCGAACGGCGCCGTCCTGCAGACGGCCCCGAAGCAGATCCTCCTCACCTTCACCGAACCTCCGGATCTCGGGCTCACGAAGATCACCCTCCTCGATCGTTCGGGAAGCAGCGTCCGCACCGGCCCCGCCGAGCAGGTGGGCGGAGGGGATCGAGAGGTCGGCGTCACCGTGGCCCACCTGCCCGACGGCGTCTACACGGTGACCTGGCGGACGGTCTCCGCCACCGACGGGCACTTCACGTCGGGCGCCTTCTCCTTCGGCGTGGGGGTCTCGGGCGAAGAGGTGGTGCCGGTGGGACCGAACGCCCAGTCGGAGTCCCCCTCGCCCACGCCGCTCGCCGTCGCGGGTCGGTGGGCGCTGTACGTCGGGCTGGTCGTTCTCCTCGGGGCCGCGGCCGGCGGACTGCTGGTCTGGAAGCCCGCGACGGTGGCGCGACCGGCGCTGCTCGCGACTGCGTGGGCGCTCGCCACTGTCGGACTGCTCCTGATGACGTTCGAGGAGCGTCGGGTGGTCGGGGTGTCGCTCGGCACGCTCCTGCGCTCGGATGCGGGGCAGGCCTACGTGCGCCTTGCCGTGGCGATGGGACTCGCCGGGCTCGCGGCGATCGCCGCTTGCCTCCGACCGTCCCGCACGACGCTCACGCTCCTCGCCGCGGCCGCCGGGGCGGGCATCCTCGCGCGGGCGGCCGGCGGCCACGCCGGGCCGTCGGTCGCCGAGGTCGCGCTCCAGGGCCTGCACTTCGCCGCGGCCGGCGTGTGGATCGGAGGGCTGACGGTGCTCGTGCTGGCGGTCCGCCGGGGCGCCGAGGCCGACCGCGTCCGCGCGTACTCCCGCGTGGCGGGGTGGGCGCTGCTCGTCCTTCTGCTCACGGGGATCCTGCGAGCGACGGACGAGCTCGGTTTCGCCTGGTGGCTCCACCCCTTTCGCAGTGACTACTCGACCGCGCTGGTCACCAAGCTCGCGATCGTGGCGACGCTGGTCGCGCTCGGTGCGTTGAACCGGTTCCGCAACACCCGGCGCTACGAGCAGCTCGGGTCGCGACCCCTCCTTCGCACCGCCGGCGGCGAGCTCGTTCTCGCGGCCGGCGTCTTCGCCATGACGGCCCTTCTCACCGGCCTTCCCCCGAAGGAGCCGGTGACGACGGCGCCGGCTCCTTCGATCCCGCTCGTGGCCCTCGGCTCGGACTTCGCGACCACGACGAAGGTGCGACTCCAGGTCTCGCCGGGAACGGTCGGACCCAACGCGTTCGTCGCCGCCGTGACCGACTACGACACGGGGGAGCCCGTGGATGCCCGCCGGGTGACGCTCTCCTTCTCGCTGCCCGACCGTCCCGAGGTCGCCTCAGAATTGCGGCTCGCTCGCGGCGAGAACGGCCAGTGGGAGGCGGCCGGGACGGCCCTCGCCCTCGACGGAACCTGGTCGGTCACGGTGATCGTTGAGGAATCGACCGAATCGGTCGAGGTGCCGCTGGCGATCACGCCGAGGCCGCCCGCCGAGCACGTCGCCGTCTCCCGCGCCCCGGGGCAGCCGGACATCTACACGATCACGCTCCCCGGCAACGTGTCGATCCAGTCCTACGTCGATCCGGGCGAGACGGGCAGGACGAACCAGGTGCATGTGACGGCCTTCGACGCGAACGGCGCCGAGCTGCCGCTGCGGAGCATCCAGCTCACGATCGCCAACCCGGACGGCACGACGGTCGAACCCGAGCTCCTCGATCTGTCGCCCGGCCACGTCGTCGCGAACGTCGAGATCCAGCCCGGGACGTCCTCGTTCCAGATCACCGCCGTCTCCGAGAGCGGTCAGAATCTGGCTGCGACCTTCGAGCAGACCATCGGAGCGTGAACCGGGTGATGACCAGGCGGTGGCTCGCCGGCGTGACGATCGTCGCCCTGCTCGCCCTTCCGGGGTGCGCCGGGGGGTCGGACGGCGGATCCGCGACTCCGTCCGGCCCCGTCCCGACCTCGGGACCGCGTCCCGCCAGCCCCGCCGAGCTCACGATCCACACGCCGAAGGCCGGCGCGGTCGTCCACGGAACCACCGTCGACCTGCGGGTGGACCTGCAGGGTGCCAGGATCGTCCCGGCGACGACGACGAACATCAAGCCTGACGAAGGACACCTGCACGTGTTCCTGGACGACCAGCTCATCTCGATGACGGAGGGGCTCGAGCAGACGATCCCCGACCTCACGCCCGGGCTGCATCGGATTCAGGTGGAGTTCGTTGCGAGCGACCACGCCCCGTTCGACCCCCGGGTCGTCGCCGTCACCGAGTTCGAGGTGAAGCCGTGAGCGCCCGGCTCGAGCGCCCGACCGACCGAGGGCGCGAGGCCGTCGCGACCGTGATCGTGATCGCGGGGATCGCCGTGCTCGCGCTCCGTCCGTTCGTCGGCGGCTCGCCATCCGGACGTCTGGCCCTGTTCACGATCTGCCTCGTCGCCATTGGGGGAGCCTCGATCGCGATCCCGATCCCGGCCGACCCCGCACCCGCGCCGCTGTCGACTGCGAGCGCGCTCGCCTTCGGCCTGGTGGCGCTGGCGCTCGCAACGCTCGCGGCCGGGCCGCCCGTCCCCGCGCCGTGGGCGGCGGCCACCCTCCCGCTCGGGCTGCTCGCGGCGGTCGCCGAGGAGGCCTTGTTCCGGCGCGCCGCCTACGGCCGGCTCCTGCGGTTCGGCGCACCGGTCGCGGTCGTCGGATCGGCGGTCCTGTTCGCGCTCGTTCATCTCCCCGCCTACGGCACGACGGCGATGCCGGTCGACCTGGGAGCGGGCCTCCTGCTCTCGTGGCAGCGGTGGGCCTCGGGGACGTGGACGGTCCCGGCCGCGACGCACGCGGCCGCGAACGTCGTGGCGGTCCTGCGATGAGGCGCCTCGCAGCGTTCGCCCTGGGAATCGCCCTCGTGGTGGGCTCGGCCTGCACGGCGCGGACGGACCCGATCCGCCTGGGCGCCGTCTATCCGCTGTCCGGCTCGCAGGGTCCGGGAGGGGCGGACGAGTTCCAGGGCGTCCAGCTCGCCGCTCAGTTCGTGAACGACGACGGCGGCGTGCGCGGCCGCCCGGTCGAGCTCGTGCCGATCGACGTTCCCGGCGCCGACGCGGCGCCGGGCGCGATCGCGCAGCTCGACGGCGAAGGGGTGGACCTCGTGCTGGGCAGCTACGGGAGCACGATCTCCGCGCCGGCCGCGCAGGCGGCAGCCGAGCGCGGCCTCCTCTTCTGGGAGACCGGGGCCGTCGGCGAGATGACCGGCGGAGGCGCCGGGTCGCTCGTGTTCCGGATGGCGCCATCCGGCGCGGTGCTCGGCCGCAACGCGATCGCGTTCGTCGCCGACGAGGATGCGCCGGTCCTCGGCGTCGATCCGGCCGACCTCCGCTACGCGGTCGTCCTCGTCGACGACGCCTACGGCCGGGCGGTCGCGCAGGGCGCGCTGGACGAGATCGCGGCGCGCGGGTACACGCTCGCGGCGCGGCTGCCCTACGACCCGCACGACGTCGACATGCCCGCGCTGGTGTCCGAGCTCGCCGCGAGCCGCCCCGACGTGCTCTTCGTCTCCGCGTACCTTGAGGACGCCGTCGCGATGCGCCGCGAGATCGTGGCGCAGGGTCTGGACCTCGTCGCGGGGATCGGCACGTCGTCGAGCTACTGCATGCCCGCGTTCGGCGCCGACCTCGGCGACGCGGCGGTGGGGCTGTTCGCGTCGGACAAGCCGGACGCGGCCGCGCTCGATCCCGACGGGCTGTCGCCGCCGGCCCGTGATCTCCTCGAGCGCGCCCGGTCCGCGTACGCCGAGCGATTCGGGGGACCGATGAGCGCCGCCGCGCTCGCGGGCTTCTCGGCCGCGTGGGCGCTGCTGCGCGACGTCCTGCCGGACGCCGCGGACCTGTCCCCCGCGGCCGTCGCGTCGGCCGCCAACGCGTTGGACCTGCCCGAGGGCTCGCTGCCGAACGGGAGCGGGCTGCGGTTCGGCGCGACGGACTCGGTCACGGCGGGCGCCAACCTGCGGGCCGCGAGTGTCATCTGGCAGTGGAACGCGCCGGGCGAACGGGCGGTCGTCTGGCCACCGCGCTACGCGACGAGCGCGATCGAGGCGATCGACCCGCTGCCGTGAGACGCCGGGTCGCGCTCGCCGCCGGGGCGATCATCACGCTCGTCTACGTGGCCTCGGCCGCGCTGTCGGGGCACCTCAGCCCGCTCGCGCGCCGTCCGCTGCTCGACGGCCTCATCCCGCCGACCGCGTACCGGTGGGTGGACCCGCCGCCCGAGCTCGCGAGCACGAACAACCCCCCGAAGAGCCAGGACTTCGGGGTCGCGCTCGGCCCGGTGGGGAGCAAGACCGCGGTGCTCACGACCGACGACGCCCAGGTGACGGTGATCCTTCCACGGGGGGCGTTCGCGAGCGCCGACGGGCAGCGAAACGTGGTCGTCCACGTCGAGCCGCTCGCGCCGTCGTCCGTCGCGGCGCCGCCCGCCCCCGGCGAGATCATCGGCAACGTCTACCTCCTCAAGGCGAGGTACGAGCCATCCGACGATCGCGCCTCACTCGCCGCGAACTCGCGCGTGGTCCTCGTGTACCCGCTCGTGGCGAACGACCACGGAGGGCACGAGCTGCTCGCCTCGACGGACGGCACCGCGTGGACCGCGGCGGACACGAACGACCTGCCGAGCATCCAGCAGGCCGACGCCGAGATCCACGACCTCGGGTACGTAGCCGTCGCCGCCACGAACGTGTCGCCGACGGCGTCGGCGCCCGCGCCCGGTGGCGGAGGCGGCTCGAACGCCGCGGTCATCGGCATCGTGGCGGGGCTGATCGTGCTCGCGGTCGGCGCCGCGTTCGTGCTGCGGCCTAGCAGACCTGCGTCAGGAGCGGCCAGGGATTCACGGCGGGATTCGACCCGCCGGTCTGGATCACCGAATAACCGTACGGACTGACCGGCCAGTTGGTCGGCGTCACGTTCGGGTGCCACTCGAAGTGGTCGTGCGGCGTGTTGGTGTCGCCGGTCTCGCCGACGTACCCGATCACCTGGCCCGCCTGCACCTGCCCCGTGAGGCCGGGCTGCATGAGGTGGGCGTTGTAGACGTAGCCGTCGGCGCCGTCGACGTAGACGGCGTACCCGCCGAGCGTGTTCGAGGACGCGTGCGCGTAGCCGTCGAACGGCGCGCGGATCTGGGTCCCCTGGGGCGCGATGATGTCGTTGCCGGCGTGCGGGTGGTACCCGCCCGCGTACCGCGGCGCCCCGAACCCGTCGTACACGGCGCGGGGCTCGTCCACCGGACACACCCTGAAGACGCCGTCGTAGAACTGCAGCCCGTACAGGGCCGCGAGCTCCCGCTTGTACTGCTTCTCGAGGTCCTGCACGACCTCCTCGGCGCGGGCCTTCAGCTCGTTCAGGTGGTCCAGGATCGCCTTCTGCTCGGCGAACTTCGCGTCGAGCGCGGCCTGCTCCTCCTCGACCTGCTTCAAGGCCTTGCCCGCCTTCACCTGGAGCTTCTGCTGGTCCGACTGCTGTGCGGACAGATCGTTGCGCAGGTTCTGGACCTCGGTGGCGAGATCCGCGTCCTCCTTGTTCAGCGCGTTCACGTACTCCATGCGAGCCGACAGGTCGGCGAGCGACGTCGCGCCCAGGAGGAACTCCAGCGAGGTGCCGGGGCCCGTGATGTAGGCCTCGCGAGCCCGCGACTCGAGCTCGTTCTGGAGCCCCTGGTACTTCGCCTGGGCGTCGCGGAGCGCTAGGGTCGTCGTCCGCAGCTCCTCGGTGATCTGCTCCCAACGCGCCTGCGCGGCGTCCATCCGCTCGGCGATCACCGCGGCCTCGAGCAGGAGCCGGTCGAGGACCTGCTGCTGGGAGGTGATCTCCTTCTTGAGCTGCTCGAACTCGGCCTTGGCCCGGTCGAGCTTGTCCTTGGTGGTCTCGGCCCCCGCCGACTGCGCGAGGGTGGCGACCAGCGCCAGGGTCGCGAGCGCGCCGAGGGCGCGTCGGAGCGAGCGGCGGGCGCGAGAGTCGTGTTCGGCCATGGGAAGGGTCCCCTTCATTACCGGACGCCCTCCGGGGGTGTCAACCACCCAACGGCCGAGAGTGCCGGGTGATGTGCTTCGACGCAACCGCGGCGAGGGGGTCTACCGGTCGGCCGGCGGCATGCCGAGGGATCGGGCGATGAGCATCCGCTGGATCTCGCTCGTCCCCTCGCCGATCTCGAGCACCTTCGCGTCGCGGTAGAACCGGGCGACCGGGAACTCCTCCGTGTAGCCGTACGCCCCGTGCACCTGGACGGCCTCACGCGCGCAGGTGACGGCGACCTCGCTCGCGTACAGCTTGGCGATCGAGGCCTCGGTCGCGAACGGCCGCCCGGCGTCACGAAGCCACGCGGCCCGCAGGTACGCGAGCCGGGCCGTCTCGACCGCGACCTTCATGTCCGCGAGCTTGAACTGGATGGCCTCGAACGCGCCGATCGGCCGGCCGAACGCCTCTCGCTCGGTCGCGTAGCGCGCGCTCTCCTCGAGGCATCCACGAGCGAGCCCCACCGAGAGCGCCGCGATCGCGACGCGGCCGTCCGCGAGCGTCTCGAGGAACTCGGCGTAACCGCGCCCGCGCTCGCCGAGGAGGTGGTCACCCGGGACGCGACAGCCGTCGAACGCGACCTCGTGCGTGTCGCTCGCGCGCCAGCCAACCTTCCGATAGCCCGGGCCGACCATCATCCCCGGCGTCCCCGTCGGCACGAGGACCGTGGAGACGTCGTCGCCGGTGGCGTCCCCGTCGCGGGCCGCGACGAGCACGACCGAGGTGATCGGCGTTCCCGAGTTCGTGATGAAGGCCTTCGAGCCGTCGAGCACCCACTCGCCGCCGTCGAGGCGGGCGGTCGTCCGGACTGCGTGGGCGTCGGAGCCGCCCCCGGGCTCGGTGAGCGCGAACGCGCCGATCGCCTCGCCCCGCGCCATCGGCACCAGCCAGGTTCGCCTCTGCTCCTCGGTCCCGAAGCGGAAGATAGGGTTCGCCGCGAGCCCGACCGCGGCCTCGAGCGTGATCGCCACCGAGGAGTCCCACCGCGCCAGCTCCTCGAGGCAGAGGCAGAACGTCAGCAGGTCGCCGCCCTGGCCCCCGTACTCCTCGGGGAACGGGATCCCGAACAGGCCGAGCTCGCCCATCCGCCGAACGATCTCGAGCGGGAACTCCTCGCGCTCGTCGTACCCGGCCGCCGCGGGCGCGACGACGTCCCGCGCGAACTCCCGAACGAGCTCCTGGAAGCTGCGTTGCTCCTCGGTGAGCTCGAAGTCCACGGCGGCAGGGTAGCCGTTCTACGGAACCCGATCGGCGCCGGAGACGAGGTCCGGCGCGCGCAGCGCGGCGACCGCGTGCAGCTCCTCGAGGAGCTTGCGCGCGCTCGCGACCTCCTCGGTGCCGCCGGCAAAGTCCTCACCGAAAACCCGGCCGATCCACCAGACCTGGGAGGCCACCTCCTTCGGCCAGCCGTGCTCGCGAACGATCTCCAGGACCTCGAGCGCCTTGCCGAGCGCCCCCTCCCGATCCCCCTCGGCGAGCAGGATCTCGGCCTCGGCCTCGAGCAGCCAGTCGCGCGTCATCGGGCGCCCGTCGATCGTGGCGATCGCGTCGGTCTCCTCCAGCACCTGCCGCGCGCGGGCGACGTCCCCCGTCTGGGCGAACACCTTCGCGAGGGCCCCCGCGGTCCACGTGAGCATCGACTGGGTCTTCAGCTCGCGGCAGATCCGGTACGCCTCGCGCAGGTCTCGCAGGGCGTCGTCGGGGCGACCGGCGAGCCCGTGCAGGACGCCGCGCGAGGTGAGCCCGCTCGCGAGCTCCCACTTCGCGCCGAGCTCGCGCAGGCTCTCGATCGCGGCGTCGGCGTGGCCGAGCCCCTCGTCGAGCCGCCCCGTGCGCCGGAGCGCGGCCGCCACCTGGTCGCGCGCCGTCGCGATCGAGAACCGATCCCTCGTCCCCTCGGCGATCGCGAGCCCCTGGGAGGCGAGCGAGAGGCTCTCGGCCTCGTCCCCCGTCTCCGACACGATGCCGGCGAGCGAGATCAGCGCCCGCGTCTCGGCCCAGGGGTCGCCCTCCGGGTTCGCGGCGGCGACCTCGAGCGCCTCCTCGAACATCGCCCGCGCCGCTGCGAAGTCGTCGTGCCAGTACGGGCCCCAGCCAGCCACGAGCAGGGTGCGCGCGAGCGTCCACGGATCGTCCAGCTGGCGCGCCGCCTCGAGCGCGCGCTCGAACAGCTCGCCGGCCCCCTCCCGGTTGCCTCGGATCGAGAGCTCGATGTCGCCGAGGAACCGTGACGCCTGCGCGCGGATCCCGACGTCGTCCGGCGCGAGCTCGAGCGCGCGTCGCAGCAAGGACGCGGCCTGCTCGAACTCGCCCTGCCAGTACAGGGCTTCGCCGCGGTGCGACAGCATCGCCGCCTCGCGGACCCCCCACGCGCGCTCGGGGCCGCAGAGCGCGAGCGCCCGCCCGTACAGGTCGGCCGCCGCCCGCGTGTCGGATGCGTCGAGCGCGAGATCGCCGGCTCTGGCGAGCGCCTCGACGGCGCGCTCGGCCACCTCGCGATCCTCGGGGTTCAGCTCGAGGGCGGCCCGCGCGGCCCGCTCCAGATGCGACGCGATCACGCGTGGGTACCGCGTCGCCGCCCTGGGGTCCTGCAGCACCTTGTCCACGAAGAGCAGGTGCAGCCGCCGCCGTTCGCCAAGGGGGAGGCTCTCGTATGCCACGTCGCGGACGAGCCCGTGGCGAAAGCGCCACACGCTCTCCCGATCCGGGTCGTGCACGAGGAGCTCCTCCTGCTCCAGGATGTCGAGCACCTTCGGATCCGGGTCCGCGATAAGCGCGAGGTCGGACAGGTCAAACGTGGCTCGCGAGAAGATCGACGCGACGCGGACGAGATCCTTCGCCGGCTGGACGAGATGGTCGATGCGCGCCGCGATGACCGCCTGCACCGTGGGCGGCAGGAGCTGCCCGGGCAGGGAGTCCGTGTCGTCGGGCAGGTGCGTCTCGCCGTGGCGGAGCATGCCCGTCGTCTCGACGATGAAGAACGGGTTTCCGCCGGCGTGGCGCGCGATGCGCTCGGCGGTGAGGGGGTCCATGTTCTCGCCGGCCCGCAGCGCGAGCTGGGTGGCGTCGTCGAACGACATCGACTCCAAGTACAGGTTCAGGGAGTCGCCGAGCCCGCCGCCCCACTCGGGACGCTCGTCGAGGAGCTCGTAGCGCGCGACGCAGAGCGCGAGCAGCGGGATCCGCTTGGCCTCCCGCACCACCTGCTCGATCAGATCGAGCATCGGGGGCTGCGCCTGATGGGCGTCCTCGACCACCAGGACGACCGGCGCGGCGCGCGAGAGCCCGTCCAGCAGCGCGAGCAGCCCCGAGCGGATCTCCGCCACCACGTAGCGGCGCTCGCCCCCGTGCCGCTCCTCCTCGCCGATCCCGAGCGCGAGCGCGAGGCGGGCGACGACCTGCTGCACCTCGTCCACGGGGCAGCACTCGGCGGCGAGCTCCCCGAGCTCGGCGACCAGGAGCTCGGGGCTCGCGTCGGGTCCCTCGCCGAGCTCGTGCAGGAGCATCTGGGCGAGCGGGGCGAAGGTGACGTCCTCCTCGTAGGGGCTCGCCCTGCCGACCATGAGCTTCGTGCCGTCGGGAAGTCCGGCCAGAAACTCGTCGGCCACCCGGCTCTTGCCGATGCCGGGCTCGCCGAACAGTGACACGAGGTGCCCGCGGCGCGTCTCGACCGCGCCCTCGAACGTGTCGTGCAGGAGCCGGAGCTCGCGCTTGCGATCGACGAGCGGGATCGTTCGCCGGCTCATGCCCGGCGCGAGCGCGATCACCGGCCAGGCGCGGGCGTCGTCGTCGAAGCCCTTGGCCGACGCCACGCGAACGTCGCCGAACTCCACCTGGGTCCTGGTGAGCAGCCAGGTCCGCTCGGCGACGAGCACGGTCCCCGGGTCGGCCGCCTGCTGCAGCCGGGCCGCGAGGTTCACCGTCGCCCCGAACAGGAGCCCCTGATCGGAGGACTCGGTGCCGATCGCGACCGGGCCCGTGTTGATCCCGACCCGGATGCGCAGCGGCACCGGCAGACCCTGGCGCTCGCCGACCCGCTCGATGCGCTCGACGAGCGCCAGCCCTGCGCGGACGGCGCGCAGGGCGTCGTCGTCGTGCGTTCGGGGGATGCCGAACACGCCGACGACCGCGTCGCCGGCGAAGTTGTAGGCGCGGCCGCGCAGCGACTCGAGCTCCTCGGAGACCGCACGGTAGTACGCCGAGACCACGCCGCGGTAGCGCTCGGGGTCGATCTGCGCCGAGAGCTTCGTCGACCCGACGAGGTCGACGAAGATCACCGTGACGACCTTGCGCTCCTCCGCCGGCGGGACGTCCGTCGGCAACCCGCAGTTGGGGCAGAACTTGGCGCCCGCCGGCAGCGGCTCGCCGCAGCGCTCGCAGGTGGCTTCGGCCATTGGTCAGAGGATACGCAGGCGGACCGACGGGCCAGGAGGCTAGCCCTCGACCGGCCGGAATCCCTCGAGGTCCAAGATCGAGCCCCGGCGCTCGTCCGCGAGCACCACCTCGACGCGCTCGCCGATCTCGAGCGGCTCGTCGCCGATGCCGACGATCCGGTGAAGCAGGACGGCATCCGCACCGTCGAGCCTGACCAGCCCGTAGGGAACCGGCTCGTCCGCCGGCTCGCCGTCGGGACCGACGAACGAGATCGTGAACGACACGAGCTCGCCCCCGGGCCCCACCTCGACGTCGGCCGCAAGCTCGGCCAGGCAGCGCTCGCAGAACAGCCGCGCCGGGACGTAGGTGTACGAGCAGGACTCGCAGCGCGACCCAAGCAGCACGCCGCGGTCGCGGAGCGCCGTGAAGAAGACGTCGCCCGCGACGCCCGGGGTGTAGCGGTGGCGAACCGGCAGGTCGCCCTCCCACCGCCGGATCTCATCGGGCCGGGAGATGCGCTCGATCACGACGCCTCCCGCCGCGGTCGGAAGTGCGAGATGTCGAGGATCGAGCCCGTGCGTTCGGCTTCGGGCCGCCAGACCGCCTCGACCGCTATCCCGATCGAAAGGGCTTCGGGAGCCACCTCGCCGAGCCGGTGCAGGAACCCGCCGTCCGAACCGTCGATCGCGATCACCGCGGGGAGCTCGGGCTCCTCCAGCGGCTCCATGTCCCACCGCACGTTACAGATCGAGAACGTCTGCACGACGCCGGTCGACTCCACCTCGACCCACGCGTCGGTGCCGCGGAAGCAGCGCTCGCAGAACATGCGCGGCGGCACGAGCACGCGCTCGCACCCCCGGCACTCGCGCCCCAGGATCCGCCCCTCCCGCAACCCATCCAAATACCGCGCCACGGCCACGCCCGCATCCCACGAATACCGAGCGTCGAGCGCATGATCCACGCCCCCTGTCGCGGACCGAAACTCATCATCCGACAGCGGATGCCCGGCGGTCGTGTACGGCGGCGTCTGAATCAGCGGGAGCCGTTCCGCCGGCGGCTCCGCCTCCATCGGGTGGGACCCCGCCGGGCCGCCCCCGACGTCGTTTGCGGCACTCTCATCTGGGGCGGCCCGTCGCCCACCCTCCTCCGGCGAAGACGCCGGCGAGCCGGAGCTCACGGAACCCGAATCACGGCCCATGACCACGACCGTGCCGACCTGCATCAGGTCGCCCCAGGCCTGCGCAACCCCACGCTCCGGGCTGCCGGGGACCTGACGGGCACCGGCCTCGCCGCGGAGCTGCCAGAAGAGCTCGGCGATCTTCATCAGCCCGGCGGCCGCGATCGGGTTGCCGACGCCGAGCAGGCCGCCGCTCGGACAGCTCGGCAGGTCGCCGTCGCGGTTCAGCACGCCGTCGCGCGCGGCCTCGGGCGCCTTGCCCTTGTCGAACAGCAGCAGCCCCTCGAGGTGATGCAGCTCCTTGTAGTCGAAGGGGTCGTACGGCTCGGCGACCTGGATCTGCTTGCGCGGCTCGGTGACGCCGGCCATCTCGTAGGCCATCCGCGCGGCGTTGGCAACGTACTCGGGGAACACGAGGTCGCGGTTGGTCCAGTACGCGGTGTCGAGGTTCCACCCGACGCCCTGGATCCAGACGGGATCCGAGGTGATCCTCTTCGCCGCGTCCTCGCTCGCGACGACGATCGCGACCGCACCGTCGCTGATCGGCGAGACGTCGAGCCGCTGCACCGGCCAGGCGAGGACCTCCGATGCGAGCACGTCCTCGACCGTGATGTCCGCCTGGCCGAGCAGGGCCGCCGGATGGTCGGCCGCGTTGCGCTTGTTCTTCACCGCGACCGTCGCGATGTCGCGTTTGTCGAGCCCGTAGACGGACAGGTAGCGGTTCATCTCGAGCGCGAAGATCCACAGCAGGTTCGGCCCGAGCGGCCGCTCGAGGATGTTGTCGAAGATCGTCAGGAACGCGCCCTGCGGGTGCGGCTGCGTCGAGGACATCTTCTCCTCGGCGACCGCGAGGACGACGTCCGCCATCCCGCTCGCGACCGTGTACCAGGCCTGGATCGCCGTGAACACGCCGCTGCCGCCGCCGACGTATGTGCGGATGAACGGCTTGCCGAACGCGCCGGCACCGTCGGACAGGTACTCCCCTTTCATGTGCACGCCGTCGAACGCGTCCGGCGCGCTCGTCAGGCAGACGGCATCCACGTCGTCCACCTTCAGCTCGCACGAGTCGAGCGCGGCACGCGAGGCTTCCCACGAGAGCTCCTTGCCGGTCTCGAGCGCGCGGCGCACGAACTTCGTCATGCCCGCGCCCACGACGGCCACCCGCCGCGCCATCGCCTACGACTCCCGCCGCCGGTACTCGATCAGCTGCATCGAGTTGCCGTCGGGGTCCTCGAACGACGCGTAGCGCGCGAGGCCGGGCACCTCGCCGAGGTGGGGGTCGAACGCGACGCCGAGTGCCTCGAGCGACGTCTTCGCCAGATCGAGGTCCTCGACCTCGAACACCGCGGTCCCCCCGTGAGCGATCGGCACGTCGCGGACGGCTCCGTGCAGGCCGATCCGGATCCCACCGGCGTCGAACTCGGCCCACGCGTCCTCGTGACGCATCCGCAGCTCGAGGCCGAGCGCGTCGCGAT
>CAVOUQ010000049.1:0-25931 GCA_963699635.1 uncultured Actinomycetes bacterium
GGAGGGAGGCGGCGGTCGCGACGACGTAGCCGGGGTAGACGGGCACCTTGTTGCCGAGCCGCCCCCGAGGTCCGGCGAGATGATCCGAGTTCTCCTCGGGCAGTCCGGCTACGAGCGCGAACACGGTGCGGATAAGGTGCGGCGCCTGCGAGGTCATGTAGATCGTCGCCTGGCCGGTCGCGGGGTTGATGTCGGCGATGCAGCCACAGGTCTCGACCGGGGCGGGGTGCGAGCGCGGGTAGTGGGTGTCGAGGCTGACGACGACGTCGGCCGCGCCGAAGGCGGCGTCGGTCGCCTCCTTGTCGCCGCTCTCCCAGTCGTAGATGTGGTTGGAGGTCACGCCCTCCTTGTCGGTGCGGATCACCGGCGCGTCGGCCTCGAGCGCGCGCTGCGGGGTGACGATCGGCTCGAGCGCCTCGTAGTCGACGTCGATCAGCTCGAGCGCGTCTTTCGCGATGTACGCGTCGGTCGCGATCACCGCCGCGACCTCCTGGCCCTGGAAGCGGACCTTGTCCGTCGCGAGGACCGCCTCAGTGTCGCCGGAGAGCGTCGGCATCCAGGCCAGGTTGTGCTGGCCGTCAGCTCGCCCGTGACGACGGCGATCACACCGGGGAGCGCCCCGGCCCGCGACGTGTCGATCCCTTGATCGCGCGTGGGCGAACGAAACTCCGCAGGATCGCCCATGTGCAGCATCCCGGGCGCTCAATGTCGTCGATGAAGTTGCCCCTGCCGCGGATGAGCCGGTCGTCCTCCTTGCGCTTGACGCTGTGTCCGATCCCGCGGATCTCTTCCGTCTCGGTCGCCATGTCGCCCCCTCAGCTCGCGTCGGAGGCAGCCATGGTCTGGCCGGCCGCCTGGATCGCCTTGACGATGTTCATGTAACCGGTACAGCGGCAGATGTTGCCGGAGATCGCCCACCGGACCTCGTCGTCGGTGGGGCTCGCGTTCTGCTCGAGCAGGGCCTTGCCGGTCAGCATCATCCCGGGGGTGCAGAACCCGCACTGGAGCCCGTGCTCCTCCTTGAAGGCCGCCTGGATCGGATGGAGGGTCCCGTTGCTCATCAGCCCTTCCACCGTGGTGACCTCGCGCCCGTCCGCCTGGACGGCGAACAGCGTGCAGGACTTCACCGGCGCCCCGTCCAGCAGCACCGTGCAGGCGCCGCAGCTCGTGGTGTCGCAGCCGATGTGCGTCCCCGTGAGCTCGAGGGTCTCGCGGATGAAGTGGACGAGGAGCGTGCGGTCCTCCACGTCGGCGCTGTGGGCCGCGCCGTTGACCGTGACCGTGATCTGCATCGACGTCTCCCCTCGGCTCAGGCGGCTCGTGCCGTCTCGACGGCGCGGGCGAGCCCGCGGCGGACGTAGACCTCGACGATGTGGCGCTTGTACTCGGCGGAGCCGCGGACGTCGGCGACCGGGTCGGCGGCAGCCGCGGCGAGGCGGCCGGCGTTCGCGTACGCCTCTTCGTTCGGCTCGGCGCCGGCGAGCGCCTGCTCCGCCTCCGCCGCCTGGATGTTCTTGGAGCCGACCCCGGTCAGGCCGATTCCGGCGCGCCGGATCGCGCCGCCGTCGATCTCGACCTGGACCGCGACCCCGACCGTCGCGAAGTCGCCGATCTTCCGCTCGAGCTTCAGGTAGGTCCCACCGAGCGAGCCGGACGGGAGCGGGACGCGGACCTCGGTGAGGATCTCGTCGGGCTCCATCGTGGTGGTGAAGATGTCCACGAGGAAGTCCGAGACCGGCACCTCGCGCTCTCCCTTGGCGCTGCGAAGCGCCACGCTGGCCGCGGCCGCGAGCATCGCCGAGCCCCAATCGCCGGCCGGATCGGCGTGCGCGAGCGAACCGCCGACGCTGCCGAGGTTGCGCACCAACGGGTCGGCGATCTGCGGGGCCGTCGAGGCGAGAAGCGGGTGCCGCGCGCTCACCACGTCCGACCCCGCGACCTGGTTGTGGCGCACGAGCGCGCCGAGCCGCAGGGTCCCGTTGGCTGCGTCGATGCCGTCCAGGCCCGGCACCCGGTTGATGTCGATCAGGTGCGCGGGCGCGGCGAACCGGAGCTTCATGACGGGGATCAGGCTCTGACCCCCGGCGAGGACCTTCGCGTCCTCGAGGGAGCCGAGCAGCCCGAGCGCCTCCTCGAGCGATCCCGGCCGGTGGTACTCGAACCGTGCAGGAAGCATGCGGAACCTCCCGTCAGGAATCCGAGGCCGCTGAACGCGGCAGGACTACACGGATGGCGGCGGCCGGCGGTCGGGAGCCGCCGGCGGGCGCGCGATGGTTCGACGGTTGCGTCACGGTCATTGACGACTACGCGCGAGACGCAGTCGCGGATGGAAGATCACACAGCGTCCGCGGATAGGTCAAGTGCCGTAGGGCGCATCCCGGAGGCACGGCGGTATCGTCGTGGCAGTGACCTCCAACCGGGGCTTCTGGAAGGTGCTCCTCGCGCTCGGCGTCGGCAGCATCGCCCTCGTGGTGCTGATCGTCGCGTTCCGGCCGGTGGCGCGCACCGGCGCGGTGGCGTTCGCCGAGCAGAACCTGCGCGACGCGGCCGCGGCGGCCTCGCACGTCGCCCGGCAGGAGGGCTCGCTCGGCGCGGCCACCGCGCTGCGCCTGAAGGCCGAGACCGACGTCTCCAACCTCCTTTTCATCGACCCGGACACGAGCTCGAACGACTCGGAGATCGTGAGCGTCCGGGCGACCGACGACGCCTGGACAGGCGCCGCCCGGGCCGACACCGGGGACTGCTTCTGGGTCCGGATCGAGGGGAACGGCGAGACGGTGTACGGGATGGGGACCGACTGCTCGGCCGACGAGGCCAGCGAGGCGGAACCGGGCACCTGGCCCGAGCCATAAGGCCGGCGAATTCGCGCAAATCTAGCGATCGCACTACCATCGCGAGATCCTGGCCCGTTTCGACGGAAGGGGGATCCGTGACGCACGTCTCGGTCACCGTCAACGGGGTCGCGCGCGATGCCGACGTCGAACCGCGCACGCTCCTCGTCTACTTCCTCCGGGAGAGCCTCGGGCTCACCGGGACCAACGTCGGCTGCGACACCTCGTCCTGCGGCTCGTGCACGGTCCTGCTCGACGGCGAGTCCGTGAAGTCGTGCACCCTGCTCGCCGCGCAAGCCGACGGCCGCGAGATCACCACGATCGAGGGGATGGCCTCGGACGGCGAGCTGCATCCCATCCAGGAGGCCTTTCACCGCAATCACGGCCTCCAGTGCGGGTACTGCACGCCCGGCATGGTCATGGCCGCGGCGGGCTACCTGCAGGAGAACGCCGATCCGACGGAGGAGCAGGTGCGGGAGGCGCTCGAGGGGAACCTCTGCCGCTGCACCGGCTACCAGAACATCGTCAAGTCCATCCTCGACGCCTCGGCGACGATGCGCGCCGGGGCGCCCGCCTGAGGAGGTTGGAACAGATGGCCGTGACCGAGCGCTACGTCGGCAGACCCGTCCCCCGCAAAGAGGACGGCGAGTTCCTGACCGGGCAGGCGATCTACACCGACGACATCTCTCTGCCCGGGATGCTGTGGATGGCGGTCGTGCGCAGCCCCTACGCGCACGCCCGCATCACGAAGGTCGACGTGTCGAAGGCCCTCGCGATGAAGGGCGTGGTGGCCGCCTTCTCGGGCCAGGACTTCGAGTGGGCCGGGCCGCTGCTCATGGCCTGGGCCGTGAAGGACGACATGCACAACCCGCCTCACTGGCCGCTCGCGAAGGACAAGGCGAGGTACCAGGGCGACGGGGTGGCGGTGGTGGTGGCCGAGTCCCGCGCCCTCGCGGCCGACGCGGCGGAGGCCGTCGAGGTCGACTTCGAGCCGCTCCCGGCCGTCGTCGACTCGGAGGCCGCGCTCGCCGACGGGGCGCCGATCGTGCACGACGAGTTCGGGACGAACGAGTGCTACACGTGGACGCTCACGAACGGCGACGTCGACAAGGTGTTCGCGGAGGCGCCGGTCGTCGTCAAGCAGCGAAACGTCATCCGCCGGCTGATCGCGAACGCCATGGAGCCGCGGTCGATCGTCGTCCAGCCGACGCCGTCCACCGGGCAGATCACGATGTGGTCGTCGACGCAGATCCCCCACGTCCTGCGGACGGGCATGGCCCTCGCCACCGGGATCCCCGAGTCCAAGCTGCGCGTCATCGCGCCCCGGGTGGGCGGCGGCTTCGGCTCGAAGCTGCAGGTCTACCCGGAGGAGGCGCTCGCGCTCGAGCTCGCCCGGAGGATCGGTCGCCCGATCAAGTGGACCGAGGACCGGACGGAGGGGTACCTGGCGACGCACCACGGGCGCGATCAGATCCAGGTCATGGAGATCGCCGCCGACGAGAGCGGGAAGATCCGCGGCTACCGGGCGCGGATCCTTGCCAACATGGGGGCCTACCTGCGGATCATCGCGCCCGGAACGCCGGTGCTCGGCGCCTTCCTGTTCTGTGGGTGCTACGGCGGGGAGGCGTACCAGACCGAGTTCGTCGGGGTCTTCACGAACACGACCCCGGTGGACGCCTATCGGGGTGCGGGTCGACCAGAGTCCGCCTACGCGATCGAGCACGTGGTCGACGCCCTCGCCCGGCGTGTCGGCAAGGACCCCGTGGAGATCCGGCGGATGAACTTCCTGCCGCCGTTCGACGAGCCGACGCCGTCCATCGGGGGCCTCACGATCGACTCGGGCAACTACCCGGCGACCCTCGACAAGGCGCTCGAGATGGTGGGCTACGAGGACGTCCGCAAGGAGCAACAAGCCCGGCGTGAGCAGGGCGAGCGCAAGCAGCTCGGGATCGGGTTCTCCACCTATCTCGAGAACTGCGGGTGGGGCCCCTCGAAGATCATCGGCAACATCCTGAAGTACGCCGGCGGAGGGTGGGAGGCGGCAACGATCCGCTGTCACCCGACCGGGAAGGTCGTCGTGGTCACGGGGACGACGCCGCACGGCCAGGGCGGCCAGACGACGATCGCCCAGCTGGCCGCCGACGAGCTCGGCGTCCCGATCGAGGACGTCGAGGTGCTCTTCGGGGACACCGACATCTCCCCGAACGGATGGGACACCTACGGCAGCCGTGGCAACGCGGTCGGGATGCCGGCCGTCCACCGCGCCGCACAGAAGGTCGTCGAGAAGGCGCGGAAGATCGCCGCGCACGAGCTGGAGGTTGCCGAGGAAGACCTGGACTACGGCCCCGAGGGCTTCTCGGTGAAGGGGGCGCCGGACCAGACGAGGACGATCGCCCAAATCGCGTTCTCCTCCTGGACGGCCCACAACCTTCCCGATGGGCTCGAGCCCGGCCTCGAAGCGACCGCCTTCTTCGACCCGGAGAACCTCGTGTTCCCGTTCGGCGCACACATCTGCGTCGCGGAGGTGGACACCGAGACGGGCGAGACCCGGATCGTCAAGTACGTGGCGGTCGACGACGTGGGCACGATCATCAACCCGCAGATCGTCGAGGGACAGGTCATGGGCGGGGTCCTCCAGGGGATCGCCGAGGCGCTGTCCGAGGAGGCGATCTACGACGAGAACGGCTCGCTCATGACGAGCTCGATGTCCACCTACCTGGTGCCGTCCGCTGCGGAAGCTCCCAGCATCGTCGTCGGGAGCCACGAGACGCCCTCGACGACGAACGAGCTCGGGGTGAAGGGCGTCGGCGAGACGGGCACCATCGCCTCGCCTCCCGCGGTGATCAACGCCGTCGTCGACGCGCTCTCCTATCTCGGGGTGACCGACATCGAGCGCCCCGCCTCCCCCGAACGCGTGTGGAGAGCCATCCAGGCGGCGAAGGGAGGTGCCGCATGATCCCGGCACCGTTCGAGTACCAGCGGGTCGACTTCGTCGACCACGCGATCCAGGTCCTGTCGGATCACCCCGACGCGAAGATCATCGCCGGCGGGCATTCGCTGCTTCCGCTCATGCGGCTCCGCCTGGCGAGGCCGTCGCTGCTCGTCGACATCGGACGCATCCAAGACCTGAAGTACGTCAAGGAGGACGGCGATCACGTGGCGATCGGCGCCCTGACGCGGCACCACGACGTCGCGAACAGCGAGGCGCTTCAGGAACTGTGCCCGATCGTCGCCTTCGCCGCAGGGCAGATCGGCGACCCGCAGGTCCGGCACGTGGGAACCATCGGCGGCTCGGTCGCGCACGCCGACCCTGCCGGCGACATGCCCACGGTGCTCACCGCGCTCGGCGCCGAGCTGGTCGTGCGCGGGCCCGACGGATCGACCCGCAGCGTCCCCGCCGCGGCGTTCTTCAAGGGCCTGTTCGAGCCGGATCTCGCCGCGAACGAGGTCTTGACCGAGATCCGGGTGCCCAAGACCGAGGACCACGGGTGGAGCTACCTGAAGTTCAACCGCCGCGCGCAGGACTGGGCGCTCGTCGGGGTGGCCGCCGTCGCGGGCAACGGATCGGGCACGGCGGTCGCGCTCACGAACATGGGCGACCGCCCGGTCCGGGCTGCGGGCGTCGAGGAGGCGCTCGCCGGCGGGGCGGACCCCGCCGCCGCCGCCGAGCGCGCCGCCGAGGGGACGAGCCCGCCGAGCGACGCATTCGCGAGCGCCGAGTACCGACAGGAGCTCGCGAAGGTGCTCGTGCGGCGAGCGCTCGAGGAGGCGATGTCGCGGTAGGCCCACCGGGTCTTTGACGCCCGGCATCGCGTCTGCCTAGATGGAGGGCATGCTCGCCCAGGCGGGGGCCGACACCGAGAATTGGTTCGAGCGATGGGGGCTCTCGGTCCTCATCGCGGTCGTGATCGCGATCGTCCTCACGATCGCGCTCGAGATCCTCGTCCGCCGCTTCCGCAAGAAGCTCGAGGGCAGCCCGAGCATGACCCAGGAGCTGAACCTCCAGCGGATCGCGACGCTCACGACCGCGCTCTCCACGACCGGCATCGCCATCGTGTGGTCGGTCACGCTCCTGATCGTCCTGGACCAGCTGGGCGTGCCGCTCGGTCCCCTGTTCGCGAGCGCCGGCATCGCCGGCATCGCGCTCGGCTTCGGCGCCCAGTCGATCGTTCGGGACGGACTGTCGGGCTTCTTCATCTTGCTCGAGAACCAGTTCGGCGTCGGCGACACCGTCGAGCTGCAGACCTCCGCGAATCCCGTCGGCGGGAGGGTGGAGGCGCTCACGCTGCGCGTCACCAGCCTTCGGGCGTTCGACGGAACGCTGCACACGGTCCCGAACGGGAACATCCTGATCGTCAGCAACCGCTCGCGCGGGTGGGCGCGTGCGATCGTGGACGTCCGCATCGGCTACGGCGAGGACGTGGAGCGAATCCGGGCGATCCTGGACGAGCTGTTCGAGGAGGTGCGCGCCGATCCGACCCTCGCGGACTGGATCCGCGAGGGGCCGAGCCTTCTGGGAGTCGAGCGCATGTCCGACTACGCGATGGTCGTGCGGGTCGTGGCCGACACGCGGCCGTCGAAACGGTGGGACACCGAGCGAGCGCTCCGCGAGCGGATCGCCCGGCGGCTGGATGCCGAAGGCATCAAGGTCCCGGTTCCGCCAACCGTCGCTCCCGGTCCCGACACGGCGCCGAGCTAGCCCGCGCCTCGCTCCCGACCATCGCGACGCCAAGCGCCTCGAACGACGTGCACGACGTCGGAGTCACAGCGCGTTCTTCACACGCACGACAAGCGAAGGGGTGCGAAGACTTCATTCCGCGTTCGTCGTCTTGACGCATTGACGACGTGGGGCATACCTTAGGGTGTCCGACCTTGGGTTCGACTCACGCATCGGCGACCGCTCCGACGTGCGCGCCGACTACGGACTCCAGAGATTGTCGGGAGTGTGGCGCCCACGACTCCGTTCGAGAGGATTTCTGCGAAGTGTGCTCCGCGGAGTTCGATCGGTGACGCGACTCGTCGACGACCCGAAGTCGACGACCCGAAAGGGAATCGATGACCGGTGACTCGCGCGCGACATCGGCGGAGCGGCCGCACGTGGTGGTCGTGGGCGCCGGCTTCGCCGGCCTTGGCTGCGCGAAGGAGCTCACCAACCACGAGGATGTTCGTGTGACGCTCGTCGACAAGCACAACTACCACCAGTTCCAACCACTGCTGTACCAGGTGGCAACGTCACAATTGGCGGCCTCGGATATCGCGATGGACATCCGCAAGGAGTTCCGAAAGCATCCGAACGTCGACGTGAAGATGGCCGAGGTCGTTTCGGCGGACCCGGAAACGAAGTCGGTGACGCTGGACGATGGACAGACGATCTCCGGCGACTTCCTCGTGCTCGGTGTTGGGAGCCAGCCGAACTTCTTCCATACGCCAGGTGCCGAGCACGCCTTCCCGCTGTACTCGCTCGAGGACGCGCAGCGCCTTCGATCTCGGATCCTCGCCGTGTTCGAAGACGCGGACCGCGACCCAACGCTCGTGGATCGAGGGGCCCTGAACTTCGTGGTCGTGGGAGCCGGCGCGACCGGCACGGAGATCGCCGGGGCGCTCGCGGAGCTGATCCGAGACGTCATGCCCTCCGAGTACCAGGACCTCGCGGTTGATCGGGCCAAGGTGATCCTCGTCGACCTCGGCGATGCCGTTCTGGGGCCCTTCTCACCGAAGGCGCACGACTACGCCGCGAAGGCGCTTCAGCGCGACGGCGTCGAGATCAGGCTCAGAACGTCGGTCAAGGAGATCGGGTCCGGTCACGTGCTGCTCTCCGACGGAACGACGATCCCGACGCATTGCGTGGTCTGGGGCGGGGGCCTGATGGCGGCACCGCTCGCGGCCGAGGCCGGCGTCCCACAGGGAAGGGGCGGCCGAATCGACACCCTCCCCGATCTCACCGTCGCGGATCACCCGGGCGTGTACGCAGTGGGTGACGTCGCGAACGTCCCATCCGCGGACGGCGGTCCGTTTCCGCAGCTCGGCTCCGTTGCCCTGCAGGCCGGACGGTGGGCCGCCAAGAACATCCGGGCAGACCTCGACGGGAAGCCGAGGGCGACGTTCGACTATCACGACAAGGGGATCATGGCGATGATCGGCCGAAACGCCGCCATCGCGGAGGTGGGCGAGCACCGGCACGAGCTGCACGGCGCGATCGCCTTCTCGGCATGGCTGGGCGTGCATGCCTGGTTGATGAGCGGCGTCCGCCAGCGCGTCGACGCGTTTGTCACCTGGGGGTGGGACTACTTCACGAAGACGCGAGGGCCGCAGGTGTTGGATCGATCGGAGGCGGCCCGGATCGATTGGGGAGATGACGATGGCTGACCGCTACGACGTGATCATCGTCGGTACCGGCGCGGGTGGGGGCACGCTCGCGCACACCCTCGCCCCGTCCGGCAAGAAGATCCTGCTGCTCGAGCGTGGGAACTTCCTGCCCCGCGAGAGGGAGAACTGGGATCCGGCCCCGGTGTTCATCGAGGGACGCTACATCTCGAAGGACACGTGGTACGACCCAGAGAGAAAGCCGTTCCAACCCCAGATCCACTACTTCGTGGGCGGTGCGACGAAGCTGTACGGGGCGGCACTGTACCGACTCCGGCCGCAGGACTTCGGCGAGCTGAAGCACGTCGACGGCGTCTCGCCGGTGTGGCCGCTCGACTACGACGACTTCGAGCCGTGGTACACGAAGGCCGAGTGGCTCTACCAGGTTCACGGCACGCATGGGGAGGACCCCACCGAGGGCCGATGGACCAAGCAGTACCCGTGGCCGGCCGTCTCCCACGAGCCGCGTATCCAACAACTGTCCGACGACCTCCAGGCCGGCGGCTACCACCCATTTCACGCACCGTGCGGGATCATGCTCGACGAGGCGGATCGACCCAGGAGCACGTGCATCCGCTGCACGTGGTGTGACGGATACCCGTGTCTCGTCCACGCCAAGTCCGACGCCGAGGTCATCGCGGTGCGTCCGGCTCTGGAACATGCGAACGTAACTCTCCTCGTCGACGCCGAAGCGGTGAAGCTCGAGACCGATCCAACCGGCCGGACCGTCACCGGGGTCCTCGTGACGCGCGAAGGTCAACACGAGCGGTTCGAGTCCGACATCGTCGCCGTCGCCGCAGGAGCAGCGAACACCGCCAAGCTCCTGCTCAACTCGGCGAACGATCATCACCCAAACGGCCTGGCCAACGGCTCCGACCAGGTCGGGCGAAACTACATGTTCCACAACTGCAAGGCCGTCGTCGCGCTCTCGAAGGAGCGCAACGACACCGTGTTCCAGAAGACGATCGGGCTCAACGACTTCTACCTAGGCGCGGAGGACTACGACTGGCCCGTGGGGAACATCCAGATGGTGGGCAAGTCCAACGCCGAGGCGATGAAGGGCGAGGAACCGAAGCTCACCAAGCTCGCACCCCACTGGAGCCTCGACGAGACCGCCCATCACGCCGTCGACTTCTGGCTCACGACCGAGGACCTGCCGACGCCCGAGAACCGGGTTACGGTCGACGGTGATGGCAACATCAACCTCGCGTACCGATCGACGAACGACGAGGAGGCCGAGCGCCTCTATCACGAGCTCAAGCGCATCCTGAACCACGTTGGGATGGCCGATCACCACGTGCTCGGCAAGAACTTCTACATGAACATGAGCATCCCGATCGCGGGCGTGGCGCACCAGGCGGGCACCTGCCGGTTCGGCAACGACCCCGCGACCTCGGTGCTGGATCCCAATTGCAAGGCGCACGAGCTCGACAACCTGTACGTGGTCGACACGAGCTTCTTCCCCAGCATCGGCGCCGTGAACCCGGCGCTGACGGCGATGGCGAACGCGCTCCGCGTCGGCGAGCACCTGATCGAGCGAATTGGGTAGTAGAGCCCGCGCGAAGGAGGGGAACGCATGAGCTTGAAGGACAAGGTGGCCATCGTCACCGGAGGCAACAGCGGCATCGGCAAGGCGATCGTGCTCGCGCTGGCCGAAGAGGGCGCGAACATCGTGATCGACTACGTCGCGCATCCCGAGGCGACCGAGGCGCTCGAGAAGAAGGTTGCCGCCCTCGGCGACCGGGCGATCGGGGTCGACGCCGACGTCAGCAAGGTGGCCGATCTCCAGGCGTTGGTGGAGGCGGCGGTGAACGCCTTTGGCCGAGTGGACGTCATGGTCAACAACGCGGGGGTGGAGTCGCGAACCTCGATCCTCGACACGACGGAGCAGCAGTACGAGTTCGTGCTCGACGTGAACCTCAAGAGCGCGTTCTTCGGCACGCAGATCGCCGCGAAGCAGATGATCGCCCAGGGCGACGGCGGCCGCATCATCAACATCACGTCGGTGCACGAGGACTGGCCGATGCCCGGCAACACCCCCTACTGCCTCTCGAAGGGCGGGATGCGGATGCTGACCCGGACGGCGGGAGTCGAGCTCGCGCCCTACGGGATCACCGTCGTCGGGGTCGGCCCCGGAGCGGTGGACACCCCCATCAACCTCTCGACCGCGCAGGACCCGGCGAAGATGAAGACCCTCGATGCGGCAATCCCGCTCGGGCGGATGGCGCAACCGGACGAGATCGGGAACGTGGTCGCCTTCCTCGCGAGCGAGGGTGCCAGCTACGTGACGGCGACGACCTTCTTCGCCGACGGCGGCATCATGCACGGCAGCCCAGGCCTCTGAGCGGCGGGGCTCAACGGAAGGAGCAGCGACATGGCGACCGGCACAGCCACCAGGATGACCAAGGGCAACGCAACGGAAGCGTTCTTCGACGCGCTGGCGTCGCGGGGGCATGAACCGCTCCTGCAGAACGCGTCGGGAACCCTGCGATTCGACCTCGTCGACGGCAAGGCCGTCGAGCACTGGTCCGTCGCCATCAAGAAGGGCAACGTCTCGGTCTCCCACAAGGAGGCGAAGGCGGACGCCGTCGTCCGCCTCGACCGGGACCTCTTCGACCGCATCGTGAGCGGCCGTGAGAACGCCACGGCGGCCGCGCTGCGGGGCGTCCTCGTGCCCGAGGGCGACCTGGGACTGGTCCTGTCGTTCCAGCGCCTCTTCCCCGGACCGCCCGGTGCTCGAGACGCGAAGTCAACGACGAAACGCGGAAAGGGGACGTCATGACCGGTGAGCTCGTGCAGATCCTGGAGGGGAACACGTTCGTCGTCAGCGACGACCGCGGCGATATCGAGGCGTCGCCGACCGACCCGACCGGGCTCTTCTCGTTCGACACGCGGTTCCTCTCGACGTGGATCCTCACGATCGACGGGCAGCGTCTGAACGCCCTGTCCACCGACGATCTCAACTACTTCGAGACCCGGTTCTTCCTGGTTCCGGGGACGGGAACGGTGTACGTCGATGCGAAGCTCTCGGTGATCCGCGAACGAAGCGTCGGCAACGGCTTCCACGAAGTCCTGACCATCCTCAATCACGACGACAAGCCGGTGGACCTCGACGTGCACCTGGCCGCCGGCAGCGACTTCGCGGACCTGTTCGAGGTCAAGGACGCGCTGAAGAAGAAGGGCGACTACGACACCCGGGTCGAGCGGGGAAGCCTCGTGCTCGGGTACCGGCGCGAGACCTACGAGCGCAAAACGTTGGTCACGTCCACCGAGCAGGCCTCGATCGACGAGAACGGTCTGTCGTTCGCCGTCCACGTCGCGCCGCACGATGAGTGGAAGACCGAAATCGACGTCGCTCTCGGCTTCGGCGCGTTGGATCAGGCGATGAGCCCGAGCGAGAGTGGCGGAGCGCGGCGGCCCCGCCCCAGCCTTGCGCGCGGACTGGACAAGTGGGTGAAGGCGGCGCCCCGCCTGGACAGCGATTGGGACCCGCTCGAGACGACCTACCGGCGAAGCCTCGTCGACCTTGCCGCCCTCCGGTTCGAGACCCGCACCATGCCCGGCCACGCGCTCCCGGCGGCGGGCCTGCCGTGGTTCATGACGATGTTCGGGCGGGACAGCATCTTCACCAGCCTGCAGGCGCTTCCGTTCGCCCCGGAGCTTGCGGCCACCACGCTGCGAGCGCTGGGTGAGCGCCAGGGAACGCGCATCGACGACTTCCGCGACGAGGACCCGGGCAGGATCCTCCACGAGATGCGGTTCGGCGAGATGACGGCCTTCGAGGAGCGGCCCCACTCTCCCTACTTCGGTTGCGCCGACGCGACGCTCCTGTACGTCGTGCTGCTGGACGAGTACGAACGCTGGACCGGCGACACGAAGCTCGTCCGCGACCTCGAGTTCGAGGCGCGCGCGGCGCTGAACTGGATCGACGAGTACGCCGACCTCCAGGGTAACGGCTACGTCTCCTACAAACGCCGGAACGAGGAGACTGGGCTCGAGAACCAATGCTGGAAGGACTCCTGGGACTCGATCTCCTATCGCGACGGCACGCTGCCCGGCTTCCCGAGAGCGACCTGCGAGCTCCAGGGTTACGCCTACGACGCAAAGGTGCGCGGCGCCCGCCTGGCCCGCCACGTCTGGCGCGACCCGGCCACCGCCGATCGGCTGGAGAAGGAGGCGGCCGACCTCAAGCGTCGCTTCAACCGCGACTTCTGGATCTCCGACGGCGAGTACTTCGCCGTCGCCCTGGACGTCGACGGACGCCAGGTGGACTCGTTGACGTCGAACAACGGCCACCTTCTTTGGAGCGGCATCGTGGACAAATCCAAGTCCAAGGCCGTCGCGGGGCATCTCATGAGCAGGCGGATGTTCTCGGGTTGGGGGGTGCGCACGCTCGCGGAGGGTGAGGGCCGTTACAACCCGATCGGATACCACGTGGGAACGGTGTGGCCGTTCGACAACTCCTTCGTCGCCTGGGGCTTGCGTCGGTATGGATTCAAGGACGAAGCCGCACGTATCGCGATGGGCATCCTCGAGGCTGCGGAGCTCTTCGGGGGTCGGCTTCCCGAGGCGTTCGGTGGATACCCGCGCACGATGACCAAGTACCCCGTCCAGTACCCCACGGCCTGCAGCCCACAGGCCTGGTCCACGGGGGCACCCCTCCTGTTCCTGCGCACGATGCTCGGGCTCGAGCCGATTGGAGAACACCTGGTCGTGGACCCGGCGCTGCCTCTCGGCATCGGGCACCTCGAGCTGCTCGACATCCCGGGTCGCTGGGGTCGGATCGACGCTTTCGGTCGCGGACGCGTCGATACCGCGAGAGCATCGCGCGGCAGGGGCTGAGCGTGCGGCCGGGCAGGCTGCTCGACTTGCAGGACCGAGGGGTCCCGCGCATGCTGCGACAGCTGAGGCAAGCGGATCGGCCCGCAGCTCGGCGTGGTGTACGTGCTTGAGGAGCGACGATGGCGCGCCGGGGCTTCCGCCTTCGACGCAATGCAGAGGGGAGTCGGCATGGACGACGAGATGATGGACGCCGCAGTTGAGGCCGGCGCGGACGCCGTCGAGGAGGCGACCGCCGCCGAGGCGCTGCACGAGGACGCGATGGACAAGGCCGCGGCTGCGGTGGCGCTCGAGGAGGCGGCCGAGGAGCTGGCGAGCGAAGCCGTAGCCGAGGAGGTGGCCGCCGAGGAGCTTGCCACGATCGCCGAAGAAGACGCCGAAGCCGCGGTCATGCTCGCCGAGGCGGCGGAGGAGGACGTCGAGTAGCCCGAAGCGGGGCCAGCTTGCGCATCGACGCGGGCCGCCGTCGCCCTCAGAACACGGTCGCGAAGTCCTCCTTCATGCTCGCGACCGTCCATCCGCTCGCATCGGCGGCCGAGAGCGCTCGGTGTGCGCCGTCGTCGTAGTCGAACTCGCGCTCTGCATCGTCGTGACGAACCCGGAGCGCAAAGTTGGCCGAGGCTATTCCCGGGCAAGCATCGCCACGGCCTGGCGCTCGAGGTCGAGGTATGGCTCGCCGCTCACGTCGATCACGAGCCGCTTGATCGTGCCGCCGGCGAAGGCATACGGGGTGCTTCCCGGGTAGTCGTCGGTGACGGCTTCACCGCTGTCGCGGCCCACGCACAGGCCCTCGCCCGCGAGGGAGAAGAAGCCGGCCTGCGTCTGGATCTTGCCCTCGCCGACCTTCTTGTCGCCGTGGTACAGCGACAGGATCCCGGTGGCCACGCCCGGCGGGTCCTCTCCGTCCTTGTCGAAGGAGGCCGACAGGATGAGGTTCTCGCCCGTCGGGAGGTCCTCGGTCGCGTCGACCTTCTGCTCCATCACGCCGACGAAGTTGTAGACGTAGTGCAGCCGGTTGTCCTTGGCATAGAGCGCGTGTCCGCCGAACCGCGCTCCGTGGGCGAACAGGACGCCCTCGGCGCCGGGCGCCGGGATGTCCACCAGCGCCCCGATCGCGTAGGAGCGGTTGCGGATGTTGGCGGCCTGTTGCTCGGGGACGTCGGCGGTGTCCGGGAAGTACACGTATCGGTCGCGCGGTGGGGAGAGCAGCGGCCTCGGCGTGAGGATGATCTCGAGCGCCGAGCGATCGTCGAGCGGGAACGCGTCGTTGCGGCCCGCCTCGGCGAACCACAGGTTGACGAGCTCGCGAAGCTTCTCGGGCTGCTCCGCCGCCAGGTCGTGCAGCTCGGACCGGTCGGCTTCGGTGTGGTACAGCTCCCACTCGTCGTCGTTGAAGTGGCTCCAGCCGCTGATCGTCGGGTGGGTCGTGACCGCCTTCCAGCCCTCGTGCCAGATGCCGCGCGAGCCGAGCATCGAGTAGAACTGCGTGCTCCGCTTCGAGACGGCGGACGGATCGTCCAGGCTGTACCGCATGCTCACGCCGTCGAACCGACTCTGGACGTGGCCCTTGATCCGCTCCGGAGCCTCCACGCCGAGGCAGTCGAGGATCGTCGGAACCAGGTCGACGGCGTGGTGATACTGGTGCCGGATCTCGCCCCTCGCCTTCATGCCGGCCGGCCACGAGATGATGCACGGGTCCGACGTCCCGCCGTTGAACTCGTAGCGCTTCCACATCTTGAACGGCGTGTTGAAGGCCATCGCCCAGCCGTTGGGGTAGTGGTTGTAGGTCTTCGGACCCCCGAGCTCGTCGAGCATGTCGAGGTTCGTCTGGAGGTCGTCCGGGATGCCGTTGAAGAAGCGGTTCTCGTTCACCGAGCCGTCGGGCCCGCCTTCGCCGCTCGCCCCGTTGTCCGAGACGAGGATAACGATCGTATTGTCGCGCTCTCCGGAGAACTCCAGGTAGTCAAGCAGCCGGCCGATGTGGTGATCCGCGTGCGCGAGAAATCCCGCGTACACCTCGGCCATGCGAGAGAACAGCCGCTTCTCGCCGTCGGAGAGCGAGTCCCACGGTTTCGTGAACTCCAGCGCCGGGAACGGCTTGCCTTCGGGCCCCGTGCGATTCTCGAACGTGCCGATCGGGTTGAGCGGGGGGAGCTCGGTGTCCTTCGGGACGATCCCCAGCTCCTTCTGGCGAGCGAGGGTCTCCTCGCGCATCGCCTCGTACCCCATGTCGAAGCGCCCCGCGAACCTCTCGATCCAGTCCTTCGGCGCGTGGTGCGGCGCGTGACAGGCGCCCGGCGCGTAGTAGAGGAGGAAGGGCTTCTCGGGCGCGACCGCCTTCGCGTCCTTGATGAACTCCAGCGCCCTGTCGGTGATGTCGTCCGTGAAGTGGTAGCCCTCCTCGGGCGTGCTCGGCGGGTCGACGGGGTGGTTGTCGTAGACGAGCTCGGGGTACCACTGGTTCGTCTCCGCGCCGAGGAAGCCGTACCAGCGCTCGAAGCCGCGGCCCGTCGGCCAGTTGCGACGGGTGGATGCCAGGTTCATCTCGTCGGTCGGGCACAGGTGCCACTTGCCGACCATGTAGGTGTTCCAGCCCAGGTCCCCGAGGATCTCCGGGAGCATCCCGTTCTCGGGCGGGATCGTGCCGCTCGCGTTGGGGAACCCGACCGCGGCCTCCGTGATGCACGCCATGGAGTTGCGCGTGTGGTTGCGCCCCGTCAGCAGGCACGAGCGCGTGGGCGAGCAGAGCGCCGTGGTGTGGAACTGCGTGTAGCGAACGCCGTCGTTCACGATGCGGTCGATGTTCGGGGTCTCGATCGGCCCGCCGTAGCAGCTCATCGCCGAGAAGCCGACGTCGTCGAGCACGATGTAGACGACGTTGGGGGAACCCGCCGGGGCCTTCGGCGGCTCGAACGGCGACCAGTCCGGCTCCGAGTCCCGGATGTCTACGTTGATCGTTCCCTTGAACGACGACGTCATGGCGAACTCCCTTCCTCGCTTGGCTCCGTCCGGCGCAGGCCGCGAATCGCGGCCGTGATCAGATCCCCGTCTTCACTTCGACCCTACCGCTCGCGGCGGCGTCTTTGAGCGCCTGGTAGTCCCGGTCGTTCTGGTCGGCGTACGCCTCGGCGAACTCCGCGATCGCACGATCGAACGCGTCCGAGCCGCCGAGGTAGGAGGCGATCGCGATCCGGTCGCCCGACCGCGCGTGCGCCCGAGCCAGCGTCTAGGCGCACATCCGCCCGTAGACGCTCATCGCCTGGGGGACCATCGCCTCCGGGGGCCACGAGCCCTTCCAGTCGCGCAGCTGACGGAAGTAGAAGTCGCGGAGCTCGTCCGGACAGGCCCTCGACGCGCTCCCAACCGAGGAAGATGTCGCTCGCCGCCTGCATGAGCCGCTGGCCCTCGACGACCCGCTGGCCCTGATTCGCGTACCGGCTCTTGCCGACGAAGGGCGGCGAGCACCGAGGCCTGGGCCTCCTTGCCCTGGAGGAACAGCGGGTCCTCGTCGTCGCGGCCGAGCATCAGGAAGATCCACGCGCGCGTTCCCACGCTCCCCACTCCGACCACCTTGTGCGCCGCGTGGACGAACCGGAAGTCTTCCAGGAGGTGCCGGCGGTCGCCGAGGAGGCTTCGACGGTAGGAACGCAGGAGACCCTGGATCCTCTCCTTGAACTGCGATGCCTCCTCGGGCGACAGCATCTCCTCGACCGGGACGATCAGGGGCGGGTCGCTGATGATCCTTGGCTCGCCATCCACGACGTGAGTCAACTTGCCGAACGCCTGGAGACTGTCCTTCGTGCGCGCCTTCTCGACGAGCTGCTCGGCCTCCTTGAGGCTCTTCTTGTCGAGCAGGGCGCGGAGGCGGGGGAGCCCTTCCTGCACCTGCAGTCGCGAGTACCAGACGTCGAGGTTGCGCATCGACGCGAACTCCCGCATCGACGTCCGGTAGTCGCGGACCGAGGCGGTGACGACCTCGCGGCGTTCGCGGTCCGAGAATCCGTTGGCCCGCCCGGCGACCGTGAGGCTCGCCGCGAGCCGTTTCACGTCCCATTCCCAGGGGCCGGGAAGCGTCTCGTCGAAGTCGTTGATGTCGAACAGCAGCGCACGCTCGGGGGAGCCGAACAGACCGAAGTTCGACAGGTGCGCATCGCCGCACGCCTGGACGGTGATCCCCGATCGCGGCGTCGAGGCCAGGTCCGAGGCCATGAGGTAGGCCGCTCCTCGATAGAAGGCGAAGGGCGAGGCGAGCATGCGTCCGTATCGGATCGGCACGAGCTCGGGAACGCGCGACCTTGCCTGTTCCTCCAGCAGGTCGACGGGATCTCTGCGGTCCGCTGGCGGGTCCCAACCCGTGTGGCTCGAGCGGGGAACTTTCTCTCGAGCCGCCTTCCCTCTCGCCGCGCGCTCGGCCGGGGTCGCGTGTGGCACGGGAGCCGGTTGTCGAGCGGGCTCGGACTCGGCCGAACCGGCTTCTGCCGTCGAGGTGCTGGCCTTCTCGTCCGTCCGGTGCCTCCCGCCGTCGCCGCCGTGGAGCTCAACCCTACGGCACCGGGGGCCAACCGGCTCGCGGTCATCCGCCGGCTCGAGACGGACGCGCGTCGCTCGCCGGTGGCGGCTACCCTGGACGCGTGGGACGGCTGCCGTTCGACTCGGTGGAGGACCTTCGCTCGGCGCTTGGCACGGAGCGCTACCTCGCCGACCGGGGACTCGCGACGGCGATCTACCTCGCGGTCTCGCTCGACCGGCCGCTGCTGCTGGAGGGCGAGGCGGGCGTCGGCAAGACCGAGGTCGCGAAGGTGCTCGCGTCACTGCTCGGCCGCGAGCTGATCCGGCTCCAGTGCTACGAGGGCATCGACGCCGGCCAGGCGCTGTACGAGTGGAACTACTCCAAGCAGCTGATCGCCGTCCGCGCGATGCAGGACGTCACGGCCGAGGCGCACGTCCAGGACCTGTTCGGTCCGGAGTTCCTGGTCGAGCGCCCGCTGCTCGCCGCGATCCGCGCCGGGTCCCGGGCGGTCCTGCTCGTGGACGAGCTCGACCGCGCCGACGACGAGTTCGAGGCCTTCCTCCTGGAGATCCTGTCCGAGTTCGCCGTCACCATCCCCGAGATCGGCCGGATCGCGGCGGAGGAGCCGCCGGCGGTCGTCGTGACCTCCAACCGCACACGCGAGCTGCACGACGCGCTGAAGCGGCGGTGTCTCTACCACTGGATCGACCACCCGGGGCTCGATCGCGAGATCGAGATCGTCCGGGCTCGAGCCCCCGAGGTGCCGGAGGCCCTCGCGCGGGACGTCGCGACCGCCGTCATGCGGCTGCGTGGGCTCGACATCGCCAAGCGTCCGGGGGTGGCCGAGACGATCGACTGGGCCAACGCGGTGGCGTTCCTCGGCGTCGATCGCCTGGACGAGAAGACGGCCGGGGCGACGCTCGGCTCCGTGCTGAAGGACCACGACGACCAGCAGCTCGCTGCGGGCCGCCTGGCCGAGGTCGTCGCGGACGGCGCCGCTCCGTCCGAGGTCGGAGCCGAGGGTGGCGGCGCCTGAGGCCGAGGCGCTCGAGCGGCTGATCGGGTTCGGCCGCGAGCTCCGCCGCCGCGGCCTCGCGGTGGGCACCGGCAGGATCGTCACCTTCTGCCGCTCCGCCGCCGCGCTCGGCGCCCTGGACCGTACCGACCTGTACTGGGCGGGCCGCGCCGCGCTCATCTCTCGGCCCGAGGACGCCGACGCGTTCGACGCCGCGTTCGACGCGTGGTTCCGCGAGGGGATCCGGATCGAGCTCGACCTGCCGACGCCCGCGCCGGATCCGGACGCGCGGCCGCGCGGCAACGAGGAGCTGCTCGGCGATCTCGTCGTGGAGAAGGAGCAGATCGTCGCCGAGGAGTGGCACGCGCTCGAGGGCGAGGAGGAGACCGAGGGCGAGGCGGCGATCCGCATCGTCGCGAGCGCCGTGGAGGTCCTGCGCGAGAAGTCGTTCGCGGATCTGTCCGATGAGGAACGTCAGCGGGTCGCGCTCCTCATCCGGCGGCTCGCCGTTCGCGCCCCGACGCGCCACACGCGTCGCTACCGGGCGGCACCCACGGGCCCGCGGTTCGACGTCCGGCGCACGCTCCGGCGATCGCTGCGGACGCAGGGCGAGCCGTTCGATCGCGCCTGGCGCGACCGCCGCCGTCGCGCGCGCCCGCTCGTGCTCATCCTCGACATCAGCGGCTCGATGGCGCCCTACTCGCGGGCGCTGCTGCAGTTCGCGTTCGCGGCGATGGCCGCCGGCCGACGCGTCGAGGTGTTCTGCTTCGGCACCCGGCTCACGCGAGTCACGCGCACGCTCCGGACCAAGGACCCCGACCGCGCCATGCACGAGGTCGGCCGGCTCGTCGCCGACTGGGAGGGCGGGACGCGGATCGGCGAGTCGCTGAAGGCGCTGCTCGACGAGTGGAGCCAGCGCGCCGCGGTCCGCGGCGCCGTCGCCGTGATCTGCTCCGACGGGCTCGAGCGCGGCGAGCCCGAACTGATGCGCGACCAGATGGCGCGGTTGCGACGGCTCGTCCACAAGATCGTGTGGGTGAACCCGCTGAAGGGGAGCCCTCGGTACGAGCCGCTCGCGCGCGGCATGGCGGCTGCGCTGCCCTCGGTCGACGTGTTCCTGCCCGGCCACAACCTCGAGAGCCTCGAGGAGCTCTCGCGCGCGATCGCCGACTAGCATGCCGACCGTGGACGAGCCCGAGGAGGCGGCCGCGCGCGTCCGGCGCATGGGCCGGCTCACCGAGCCCGACGAGGCCGCGCTCCTCACCTACGGCGGGTACCTGGCCGTCCCCGAGCTCCTGGCGCTCCAGCGGCTCCGATCGGACCCGCCCGTGCACGACGAGCTGCTGTTCATCGTGGTGCACCAGGCGTACGAGCTCTGGTTCAAGCAGCTCCTGTTCGAGCTCGAGACGGTCCGCGATCGGATGATCGCCGGCGACGCAGAGCGGGCGCGCCACTACCTGACCCGCGTGGCCGCCATCGAGCGGGTCCTCATCGAGCACATCCAGGTGCTCCAGACGATGAGCCCGCAGGACTTCCTCGAGTTCCGGTCGCTGCTCACCCCGGCCTCCGGCTTCCAATCGGCGCAGTTTCGGGAGGTCGAGTTCCTGTGCGGCCTGAAGGACCGGCGCTACCTCCGCGACCTGGCGGCCTCGCCCGAAGAGCTCGCCCGGCTGGCCCGGCGCCTCGACGAGCCGACGGTGTGGGACGGGTTCGTGCAGTTGCTCGAGCGGGCCGGGCTCGCGATGCCGGAGGACGACGACGGGGCGCGGACGGCGAGCCTGGTGTCGATAGCGAAGGAGCCGGCCCACGCGGGGGCGTTCGCCGTCTCCGAGGGTCTGCTCGACCACGACGAGGCCTTCGCCACCTGGCGGTACCACCACGTCCTGATGGTCGAGCGGGAGATCGGCGCGAAGCCGGGGACCGGCGGCTCCGCCGGCGTCGAGTATCTTCGGTCGACGCTGGACAAGCGGTTCTTCCCCGAGCTGTGGGGGCTCCGCAGTCACCTCTGAGTCCCGTCGTCGTTGAATCAGGGGATCGGCCGGGGAATGATCCGCGAGATCTCGAGGAGGAACCATGACCGGATCACGACGTGCCTGGCTGTGCGCCCTGGTGGCCGGCCTGTTGGCGATCGGGACGGCGACCGTCCCGGCGAGCGCCCTGACGCGCTCGGACCGCGGGGGAGGGGCCGCGAACGGCGGATCCGCCTCGAGCACCGCCCGCGCGCACACCCGGCTCGTCCCGCTCCCGACCGACGGGCTGACCCAGGCGCTCGCGAGGGGAACACTGTCCGAAGCCCAGTACGCGCTCGCGCGGGCGAGCAGCCTGTTCGATCTCGGCGGCGTGCGAGCGCGGTTCCCCGGGGTCCACCGCGTCGACCCGCACCTCGCGACGCTCGTCCTGCGCGATCTCGCGGTCCGCGTGAGCGACCTGCGGGGGGCCGAGCGGAGGGCCGCGCTCGCGATCCTCGCGCGCCCGACCGACGGCGCCGCGAACGATCCCGACGGCTACACCGTCCCCGCCCAGTCGACGTGCTCGACGAACTTCTGCTTCTTCTGGGTGGCCTCGACGGCCGACGCGCCCAATCTCACCGACGCCGACGCCGACGGCACCCCCGACTGGGTGGAGACGACGACCGACGTCGCCGAGCAGGTCTGGACGACCGAGGTGGACGACTACGGCTACCGGGCGCCGGAGTCCGACTTCGACTCGACGAACCACGGCCCCGACGGACGCATCGACATCTACCTCGCGAACCTCGGCGACGACGGGCTCTTCGGCTACTGCACGACCGACGACCCCGACATCCTGGCCAATGACGTCCCGCCGTATGACAGCTCGGCGTACTGCGTCATCGACAACGACTTCAGCGCGGCCGAATTCGGAAGCTCCTCCGGTGAGGTCGGACTCCAGGTCACGGTGGCGCACGAGTTCTTCCACGCTGTGCAGTTCGCCTATGACTTCTTCGAGGATGTCTGGTTCATGGAGTCCACCGCGACGTGGATGGAGGACGAGGTCTTCGACGACGTGAACGACAACCTGAACTACCTATCGCAGGGCTCGCTCCGCAACGGCGATATCCCCGTCGACGACGGCGACACCGGTGCGTTGATCCCGTACGGGAACTGGGTCTTCATCCGCTTCCTGTCCGAGTACTTCGGATCGAACGGCGCTCCCGACCCCACGATCGTGCGCGACGCATGGGAGCTCGCGGACGGCGCGCCGGGCGGCCCGGACGACTACTCGATCCAGGCCATCTCGGACGCGATCGACGCTCGCAACACGCAGCTCCGCTTCGTCTTCGCGGACTTCGGGGCCGCGAACGTCGACCCGTCGACCTTCTACGAGGAAGGCGACTCGTACCCGGCGTCGAGGATCTTGAAGACCTTCAAGATCAAGGCGAGCAAGCCGGACACCGGATGGTGGCACCTCGATCCGCTGCACCTCACGAACTCCTACATCGCCTACACGCCGTCGACGGGCATCGGCTCGAAGGACAAGCTCCTGCTGTCGCTGGACGGGCCGAAATACGTGACCGGGCCCGAGGGAACGGCGGTCGTGCTCTACGCCAACGGCAAGGTGAAAGACTTCTTCTTCCAGTTGAGCTCGAAGGGCGACGACTCGGTCAAGGTCCCGTTCGGCAAGGGCGTGGTGGACCGGGTCGTGCTCGTCGTCACGAACGCGAGCACGCGGTATCAGTGCTGGAGGGGGACCGAGTTCGCCTGCCAGGGCAACCCTCGAGACGACGGTCTGCGGTACTACTTCAGGGCGCAGGTGGTGTGACCGGGGCCCGCGCGGCGAGATAGGCATCGATCAGCTCGAGCAGGCGGTCGCGCCCGAAGGAGTCGTCGTGACCGCCGTGCACCACGCGCGCCGGAACGTCGCGGAGCCGCCGCATGCTCCGCACGTAGTCGGCGAGGTTCGATTCGGGGAGCTCGTCGAGCAGGAGCCCGCTCTCGTACACGCAGTCGCCCGAGAACAGCGTGGCCGTCTCCTCCTCCCACAGGCCGATCTCGCCCGGGGTGTGTCCGGGCAGGTGCAGGACCACCAGGCGCCGGTCGCCGAGCTCGAGGACGTCGCCCTCCTCCACGATCCGGGTCGGCGACAAGGGCTGGACCCGGTACGCGGCTGGGTCGTAGCCCGCGTGGGGCAGGGCGGTGAGCAGGGACTCGGGCGGCTCGTACCCCGAGAGCTCCTCGGCCGGGTACTCCTCGATCAGCAGGCTCGCGAACCCGTCCGCGGTCGCGACGGCCTCGGCATCCGCCCTATGCACGACGACCTCGTCGAACTCGTGCAGCCCGCCGACGTGATCGAAGTGGCGGTGCGTCGCGATCGCCACCACCGGCCGCTCGAACAGGTCCGCGAGCTCGCCCCGCAGCGACGCGATCCCGTTCCCGCCGTCGATCAGGGCGTCCCGGTCGCGGCCGCGGACGAGATACAGGTTCGAGCGAAGGAACGGGTCGACGTGGGGCTCCGTGATCCGGATCACCCCGTCGTCGATCTCCTCGTGCTCGAACCATCGATCGGCGACCCGCACGCGCGGATCGTAGCGGCTTGACGCCCTCGCCCCGCCGGGTTAGGACCGTCCGGGGAAGGGAGGCGAGATGGCGACGGACCTGTCCATCCTGGTGAGTGACGAGCCGGGCGGGCTCGCGCGCGCGGCGGAGGCGCTCGGCGCCGCCGGCGTCAACGTCGAGGGGCTCGCGGGCCTCGGCGGCGGCGGGACGGGCACATCCACCTGCTGGTGGAGGACGCCGCGGGCGCGAGCTCGGCGCTGAAGGCGGCCGGCTTCTCCGTCGACGCGGAGCGGGTGGCCGTGGTGCTGGAGGTCGGCGGCGAGGACCGGCCGGGCGTGCTCGGACGGCTCTCGCGCGCGGCCGCCGACGCCGGCGTGAACCTCGTGGCCTGCTACGTGGCGACGGGATCGCGGCTGGTGTTCGTGGCCGACGACGCCGATGGGCTCCGCTCGGCGCTCGACGCCGCGTCCGGCTAGGCGTCCGTCGGAGGGTCGGGCTCGAGGCCGGAGGAGCGGTAGGCGCGGTCGAGCAGCTCGACCGGGTGGACGACCTCGATCGTCGAGCCGAGCTCGCGCAGACCGGCCGCGAGCTGCATCGTGCAGCCGGGGTTGGCGCTCGCGACGACCGACGCGTCGAGCGACGCGATCGCCTCGGCCTTGCGACGCCGAAGCTCCGAGGAGAGCTCGGGCTGCAGGACGTTGTAGAGGCCGGCCGCGCCGCAGCAGACGTCGCCGTTCGGGACGTCGACGACCTCGACGCCCGGGATCTCCCGCAGGAGCGCGCGAGGCTGCTCGCGGATCTTCTGCGCGCGGAGCGCGTGGCAGGCATCGTGATACGCCACACGCGCGAGCCCGATCCCCTTCGCCGGCGGCTCGGCCTCGTGCTCGGCGAGGAACTCCGTGACGTCGCGGACCTTCGCCGAGAACGCGCGCGCGGCATCCGTGTCGAGGAGGTCGCCGACGTCCTTCAGGTGCGCGCCGCACCCGGCGGCGTTGACGATCACGACCTCGGCTTCCTCGAACGCGCGGAGGTTGCGCTCGGCGAGCCGGCGCGCCGTCCTCAGATGTCCGTAGTGCGCGGCGAGGGCCCCGCAGCACGCCTGCGTCCGCGGGACGACCACGCGCCAGCCGTTGCGGGCCAGCACGCGGATCGTCGCCCGGTTCACGGGCCGGAACCAGCGATCCTGGACGCACCCGGACAGCAGCGCCACGGTTCCTTTCACGTCGCCGGCCGGTTCGGTCGCCCGCGGGAGCCGGTGGAACAGCTCGGACCGCTTGGGGACCAGCGATCGGATGCGCCGCGGGACGAACAGGAGCCCGAGCGGCTGGAGCACGGCCGCGAGCCAGAGCAGCTTCTTCCGCGGGAGCGTCACGTCGAGGCCGAGCCACCGCATCGCCCGCGCGCGACGCGAGCGCAGCGGCTCGGTCTGGACGCGGGCGTGCTCCATCATCCGCCCGAACGGCACGTGGCTCGGGCACACGTCCTCGCATGCCCGGCAGGACAGGCAGAGATCCATGAAGCTCGAGAACGTCGCGTCGACCCCGGCGGCGCCCTCGTCGACGGCCCGCATCGCCGCGATGCGCCCGCGCGGCGAGGCCGACTCTTCGCCCGTCAGCCGGTACGTCGGGCAGTGGGGGAGGCAGAGGCCGCACGCGACGGAGCTCGACAGGTCGGCGTCGCGTGCTTCCGCCGCGATGGGCCGACGCCGGCTCGAGTCCGGCAGCGGCCGACGAAGCCGGCGCCGTCGGGGAGCTGGTGCCGAGCGCCGGTTCGCCGTCGCCCGGCGGGCGATCGAGCAGCACGACTCGAATCCTCTCACGGCCGCGAGCCCTCGCCTTCGCGCGGCTATCATCGCGCGA
>CAVOUQ010000050.1:0-50801 GCA_963699635.1 uncultured Actinomycetes bacterium
GCTGTAGTTCCTCAGCACGTTGTTCAAGAGGTGAGAGGCGGCTGGACGGTAACGATGGCCGCCGAGGCGCAGGGATGCTCGGCGGCCACCGGCTACAAGTGGCTGAGGCGGTTCGTGGCCGAGGGACCCGATGGCCTGCGGGACCGCTAGAGCAGGTCCCACCGCACCCCGGCCCGCCTGAGCCAGGCGCGGGAGGCGGCGATCGTCGCCCGGCCGCGAGGCCACGCTCGAGGGATCCCACCGCATCGCCTGGGCGCTCGGAATCCCCCGCGACGGTGCACCGGGTGCTGCGGCGCCTCGGCGTCCCGCGCCTGCGCGACCTCGACCGGCCCACCCGCACGGCCGTGCGCTATGAGCGCCAGCGACCGGGGGAGCTCGTCCACGTCGATGTGAAGAAGCAGGGAAGGATCCCCGACGGCGGGGGCTGGAGGATCCACGGCAAGGGCTCAAAGGCGCGGGGGCCCGGTACATCGCGGGTCCGGCTACGACTTCGTCCACGCGGCGGTCGATGATCGCTCCCGACTCGCCTACGCGGAGATCCTGCCGGATGAGCGCAAGGAGACGGCGTCGGCGTTCATCACCCGGGCGCTCGGATTCTTCGCGGAGCGAGACATCACGGTCGAGCGTGTGCTCACCGACAACGGTTCGTGCTACCGCTCACAGCTGTTCGCTAACGCGCTCGCCCAGGCGGGGGTCGTACACCGCCGGACTCGTCCGTACCGACCTCAGACCAATGGCAAGGTCGAGCGCTTCAACCTCACGCTGAAGTGGGAATGGGCCTACGCCGGCCCTAGCGCCTCCTCGGCCGCGGGGCGCCACGCGGCCGGTCCGCGTCCGCCATCGGTGACGGCCCGCCCCCGAGGAGGCCGTGCCGAGCGGCGAGGCGCACGACCTCCAGCCGGCTGTGACAGCCGAGCTTCGCGTAGAGGTTTTGCAGGTGTGTTCGAACCGTGTGCGTGCTGATCCCCAGTCGGTTCGCGATCTCGGCCGTTTCATGACCATCGACGAGGAGTCGCAGGACCGCGAACTCTCGACGCGTGAGGGTTCGAATCAGGGCGAGGTCCTTCGCCGGGTCCTCCGTGGCCTCGTCCTGCGCGACCAGCGCGGCGGCGGTCGTCAATGCCCGGACGAAGACCTCGGCACCGGCGTCCGGGGGGATCCGCTGTGCTCCCGGGACGGGCTGACGTCCGACCGTCAGGACTCGGATCCCGGCCCATCGCCGCCGGACCTGACGTGTGAGCGTCGCGACGTCGAGGCGTGGCATCTCGCCGAGGAGCACGACCGTGTCCGGATGGACCCGCTGAATGGTCGCGAGCGCGCCGACCCCGTCGTCTGCGCTGGCGGTCTCCCAGCCCTCCCGAACGGACAGGTAGCGAGCGACCGCCTCCGCGTAGAGTCGATCGCCAGAAGCCACGACGACCGATCGTCGGCCGGCGGTCATCGGGTTCCCAGGTCGGGACCCTGGATCCGCAGGACCTTCGAATCCGGCTGTCCAAAACCCGATCGGAGCGCCAGGAGCGCCGCGTCCGCGCGCGAGTGAAGGCCGAGCTTGCGAAGCAGGTTGCGGACGTGCGTCCTCGCGGTCTCCGGGCTCACGTACAGCGACCTGGCGATACCGTCGTTGTCCAGTCCCGCCGCGAGCAGCGACAGCACCTCACGCTCTCTCGCCGTGAGCCGGAGCAAGGGCGAATCGGGGACCCTCGCCAGCGCCCCCGTCGCCGCACCGCGGAGCGCCCCGAGCAGCCGACCCGGCGCGATGGTGAACTCGTTCGGGTTCGAATCCAGGACGAGGCGTTGCGTTTCGACGACGCCCTCGACGTGGCCGAGACATCCGACGGCGCCCGCGGAGACGACGTCGAGCAGGACATCGCCGACGTCTCGCCTGGTAAGCACCACCACCCGGGTCGCCTCGCGGACTCGACGTGTCAGCCGCAGCCCAGAACCCGGATTCAGCTCGAGCTCGGTCAGCACGAGATGCGGCCGGATCGACGCAACGAGCTCGACCGCGCTCGCCTCGTCCGTCACCCACCGGGCGGTCTCGACTCGCCGATCTGCCTCGAGGCTGCTGACGAGGGCCTCGCAGAACAATGGCTGCGGATCGGCGACCAGGAGCCGAATGGGCACGCTGCTATGATAGTTCGCTCCTGCATCTCGTTGCAGGGGAAGCATTGTCGCCCCGGCGTTAATCGAGCATCCCACGGTCAAGCCGACGCGGTGGGTCCGCGTTCCCTCGGAGGGCGACCGGGCGGGACGGGGAGGGACGGCGAGATGGCGAACGATCCCCGCCGCGACCGAGAAGGCGCCGACTCAGGGAATGCCGGAGGCGGCGCCGAGGACGACGAGGACTGGGCTACCGAGGATTCCTACCGTCTGTTGTCGATCCCCTTTCTCGTGCGGTCGACCGACGCGTCGATCGGCGAAGGACTGCGCGGACGCCTGGCGCCGTTCCGTGTGACACAGCGCGATCCCGACCCCGTCCAGGTGAAGGTCCTCGTTCGGAGCGACGAGGCCGGCGCGGCAAGGCCGAAGTACTCGTACCTTCGGGACGGCGCCCTGCGCCTGAAGAGCGCCTCTCGTTCTCGACTCGTCGACTACGGCGCCTGGGATATCCATGCCTGCGTGCCGAAGAAATCGCGGGACTCCTTGCTGCTGCATGCGGGAGGCGTGAACCGAGCGGACGACTCGATCCTCGTCCCCGGGCCCCCCAACGTCGGGAAGTCGTCGCTGGTGACCGCGTTGCTCTCGCGTGGCTTCGACTATCTCTCCGACGAGCTGGGGGTCATCGACCCGGACACGTCGCGAGCCCACCCGTTCCCCAAGCTGATCTCGCTGGCGCCCGATGCGCTTGAGACGATCCCGGGGCTGCGGGGGTTGCTGGAGGGTCGCGGCCGACCGACGGCGGGCGTTACGGAGTTGCTGATCGGCCCGCAGGACCTCGGCGCCGTGGTCGGCGCGCCGGGGGTCGTTCGGTCGCTAGTCTTCCCGTCCTTCGATCGCGCGGGCTCGCCGCGCCTCATCCGGCTCTCACGGTCCGAAGCGGTACGAAGGATGGCCGAGCTGTCGTTCAACCTCTATCGATTCGGGGAGCGGGGCGTGGTGCTCCTGTCACGGATCGCAGATCACGCCACCTCGTTTGCGCTCGAGGGCGGGTCGATTCGAGAGCGCGCGGACCTGCTGGCGGATCGGTTTGTCTGACGACTCGGGAGGTGCCGCCCACGCTCACCCCCGCCGAGCCACGACGTCGAACGACCGCGTATCGCCCGCTCAGGCAGGTGGCGTGGCTAGCAGACGAAGATCGTTTGCCCTGCCTCGTCGCAGCTCCAGCACGCCGGGTCGCAGTACTCGGCCGCGCATGCCTCTTCGGGAAGGTTGCAGACGCTGTAGCAGATCACTCGGCACTCGTCCTGAGGGTGCTTGCAGCCGGTACCCATGCACGTCTCGATGCAGCCGGCGTTCTTGCCGGACGCCGGGTCGACCTTCTTGAAGCACCCCTGGGGTGGAGGGCTGCCTTGCGACTCCGCGAAAGCAGGGGTGGCAGCCACCGTCGAGATCACCGGCACCGCCCACGCCGCAGCCGTCGTGGCGGCGGCCTTGCGGATGAAGGCTCGGCGGTTCAACTCAGACCGGTCGTCCTCAGGCATCCAGATCCTCCGTCTTCGGGCGTGGGCTTGATGATAGGAAGCGATCCCGTGCGGAGAATGCGATGCATGGGGTAAGTCGGACCGGGGACACCGCCTCTCCGGCCGGCTAACCGTGCAGGTGAGGAGAGGTGTCGTGGACGCGCCTACGATCGATGAGGTATGCCGATGCGCCCTCGACTAGTCGCTAATAGCTGGGTTGGCGTCCTCCACGAGACCGACGGCGTCCAGCTCAGCGACGAGCCCGGCCACCTGGGCCGCGACGTCCTGCGCGTCGAGATGGTATTCCTCGGCGATCTCGCCGGCGAGCTTGCCGAGGTCGGTGATCCCGTCGCACAGGAACCACACGATCCGGGCCGACGGGTTGAGGTGGTGGACCAGGTTCGCGTTGCGGTCGTAGAGGATGAGGCCGTCTTCCAGGTCCAGCTCGAGAACGTCGGCATCTTTGCGCGGGACGTAGACAAGCGGCACGCTGAAGCCCGTGGCTTCCGAGCTCCCCTCCGCCGAGCCGGGCTCCAGATCACCGGGGCGCTCGAGGCTCATGGGATGACGGTAGCGCGAGCGCCTCGCGCCGGCATACGTCCGGTGCGGTAGGCGGCGTACCCCGTGGTGGTTCCCGTCCTCGTACCACCAGCTCTTCGGACGCGGTTGGGGCAACGATTCGCGACCTCGGCGTAATCGGAGGGCGGCAATACACTGGACCTCGCCGACGGCCGAAGGTCCACGACGCGAGGAACGCGATGCCCATCCCCGACCCTCCACAGCCGCACCGGGCGTTCGGGCGCCGGAAGTTCTTGATCGTCGCGGGTGCCGCGGGGGCCGGGGTCGCGATCGCCCGCTTCGTGCCGGACTCTCCGGCCGGGTCACTCGGACCGGCGGTTGCCCGCTGGAGCGATCCTCGAACGTGGGGCGGTCGTCCGCCCGGCGACGATGAGCCCGCCGCCGTCTCGTCGCCCGTGCTGGTGGATCAGGACACGACGGTGGCGGGCCTCGAGATCCGGGACGGCGGCGCGCTCGTCTTCGACCCCGATCGCAGTCGCACGCTTCGCTCGACCGGAAACGTCGTGGTCCGCGGCCGCCTCGAGATGCACCCCTCGCGTCCGGACGTGATCCATCGCCTTGTGTTCACCGGCATCGACGAGACGAGGTTCGAGGGCGGCGGCATGGATCCGATCGACACCGACGTCGGCTTGTGGGTGATGGGTCGTGGGGAGCTCTCCCTGTGGGGGTCGGAGCGGCTCGGTTGGGCGCGTTCGTCGGGAGCGGTCGCCGCCGGGGCCACCAGCCTGACACTCGAGGGCGATCCCACCGGCTGGCTGGTAGGAGACGAGCTCGCGATCGCGCCCACCGAGGCGCCGACCTCGGGCGACTGGCAGGGGTATGACGTGGCAACGATCGCGGGGCTCGAGGACCGGACCGTCCGGCTGGACGCACCGCTCTCCTTGGATCATCCGGAGGTGGCCGTCGGGCGAGGCCAGGCCTTCGCCGCCGAGGTGCTCAACCTCACTCGCAACGTCCAGATCGAGGGGACCCCGGAGGGTCGCTCGCATGTGTTCATTCGCTCGAGTCGGCCCCAGTCACTGCGCAGCGTGGCGGTGCGCTACATGGGGCCGCGGAGATCGGACGAGTTCGAGGACTTCGTCATCGGGCGGTACGGCATTCATCTGCACATGTGCGGGGAGGGCTCCCGCGGTTCCGAGGTCACCGACGTCGTCGTTCGGGATACCGGCAGCCACGCCTTCGTGGCGCACAACAGTCACGGGGTCTCGTTTCGACGGTGCGTCTCGCACGCGACCAAGGAGATTCCCTACTGGTGGGATGACGAGGGCGACTCCCGGTCCAACGACACGCTCTACGACCGCTGTGTTGCGTCGGACGCGACATCGGACGACGTGGCCTTCCGCCTGTCGGGGTTCTTCATGGGCGGCGGCCAGGGAAACGTGGCTCGAGGCTGCGTCGCCGTTGGGATCGGGGGTTCGCGAGACGCGAGCGGCTTCTTCTGGCCCGGGGCCCGGTCGGAAGGTGTGTGGACGTTCGAACGGTGTGTGGCGCACAACTGCCGAGAGAACGGGATCTTCACGTGGCAGAACACCGACACCCTCCACGTCATCTCGACGTTCGTCGCGTACCACAACGGCGGTTTCGGGATCGAGCACGGCGCCTATCGGAACCCGTATCACTACCGGGACTCCGTCCTGTTCGGGAATCACGCCGGCGGCATCGAGGTCGTCGCCCTTTCGAAAGATCACCCGCAGCTCACCTTCGCCAACATCCTGGTGGACCAGGCGGGAATGGCGCCCTACTGTGTGCAGACGAGCCGCCATCCCGTGCCCGCCCTCGCTCCGGGTGTGTTTACGGAGTGCGAGTTCCGGGGCTACACGGACGCCGCCCTCGCCTTTCTCTCGGACCGACCAACGACCCAGGCGGAGATCTTCGACGTTCTGAACTGCGTCTTCAGCGGCAACGAGTTCTGGCTCGATTCCAACATCCCCGCCGATTCCCTCATCCGCGTTCGCGACGCCGAGCACGGGTCGATCGACCTGCGCCGGGCGGATCAGCCCGGGACGTTCGATCCGAATTGGAACGCAACGGTGGAGATCGTGTGACGGGTCCGCGGGGATCGCTCGCGGTCGTCGGGAAATCCCGCATGGTGGTCGAAGTGGCCAGATGGCATCATGGAATCCCGCGTCCGCAGGACGCGTCCTGGGAGTGGAGTGATGAGACAATGAGGGCATGCCCGTATCCCCGTTCTCATTGCCGACGACCATCTGCAGCCAGCGACGGTCCACGTGGCCGGTTCTGCCCTCCCGACATGTGGCCCCTTCGCGCACGATGACGATCGCCGCATGAAACAGGTCGAGCCCGACCCGCCCGCCCCCTCGGACAGCGAGCCGATCGAGTCTCCAGACATCGGACTCGAACGCCATTTCGTGAAGCGCGCCAAGCGCGAGGCGATGTTGTCGGGAGCCGTCAGCGAGGCGGACATCGCGGAGGAGGAGGTCTCGCACCACGTCATTCCCCGCGTCAGCCCGCTCACCACCCGAGACCTCGAGGTGGAGCCGCCTCAGCGTCAGCGCTACCGGGTGCCGATTCGCAAGTCGCTGGCGGAGCTGTTCCACGCGTACGAGCTCACCCTGACGTTCGTCGAGCGGGACCTCAAGGTCCGGTACAAGCAAGCGAAGCTTGGCGCGCTCTGGGCCATCCTGCAGCCGCTGATGCTGATGGTGGTGTTCACGATCGTGTTCGGGAAGATCGCGCAGCTCGGTAGCGAGGGCCTTCCCTACCCGATCTTCTCGTATACGGCGCTGGTGCCCTGGTCGTTCTTCTCGGGCTCCATCGGCTACGGAACCAACGCCATCATCGGTTCCTCGGGAACGATCAGGAAGATCTACTGTCCCCGAGAGATCTTCCCGATCACCTCGATGCTCTCCGCGGGGTTCGACTTCTTGATCTCGGCCGTGATCATGTTCGGAATGCTGTTCGCGTTCGGCTTCTGGCCGACGATCACCTGGGTGGCCTTCCCGCTGCTCCTGTTGATCACCGCGATCCTGGCGCTCACGGTCACGATGTTCGCCTCCGCGGCAACCGTCTACTACCGAGACGTCCGGTACGGGATGCCGATGCTGCTAACGATCGTGATGTACCTGACGCCGATCGCGTATCCGATGAGCAAGGCGATCGCCGCCCTTCCCGACGGCTTGCAGAAGCTCTATCCGTACCTGAACCCGCTCGTTCCCATCATGGACGGATTTCGAAGGGTGCTCGCGCATAACCAGTGGCCGGACTGGGGACCGCTCGGCTTCGCCGCCGGGCTCGGCGTCGTCTCGCTGGTCCTCGTGTATCGGTGGTACAAGCGGATCGATGGGACCTTCGCCGATGTCATCTAACGGCACGCCGATGGTCACGATGGAGAACGTGTGGAAGCGGTATCGCTTGGGCACCGGCAAGCGAACGCACTCTCGCCGCCTGTCGCCCGACGCCGAGGCGAAGCGGGCCAGGCGCAAGGGAGAGCGATACAACGACATCTGGGCACTCGCAGACGTGTCCCTGCAGATCCTGGAGAGCGAGGCCGTCGGGATCATCGGCCCGAACGGCAGCGGCAAGTCGACCACACTGAAGCTGATCAGCCGAGTGACCGAGCCGTGGTCGGGTCGCGTGAAGACGAGAGGACGCATCGGATCGCTGATCGAGATCCGGAGCGGGATCCATCCCGAGCTGACCGGGCGGGAGAACGTCTTCCTGTACGGGACCATCCTCGGGTTGCCCCGGAAGGAGATCCGCCAGCGATTCGACCAGATCGTGGAGTTCGCCGAGATCGGGCGGTTCATCGATACACCGGTCAAGCGCTACTCGTCGGGGATGGAGGTGCGCCTGGGCTTCTCAGTGGCGGTCCACCTCGAACCGGACATCCTCCTGATCGACGAGGTGCTCTCGGTCGGCGACGAAGCGTTCCAGCGCAAGTGCCTCGAACGGATGGACGTCCTCCTGGCACAGGGTCAGACCATCGTCTTCGTCTCGCACGTGCTCCCCGACGTGAAGCGGCTCTGCAAGCGCGTCGTCTATCTCGTGCGCGGCGGGATTCGGGCCGACGGCCCCGCGGAAGAGGTAGTGAACACCTATCTGCAAGACGTCGGAGGGATGCGCACCGCAGGCGACCTGCCTCCACCCACTCCACCGGTCGCGGGGTAGGGCCGTCTTGTTGGGTGATCGATCCGTGACGCGATCCGGCTCGCGCCTGGTGGCGATCGCGGTCGTCTCGACGATCGCGTTGCTCCATCTCGCGGTCGTCGTGAGCCCGAGCCGCGCCGACACGACCTCCGACCCGAACGACTCGGGCGGCCGCCTCGACCTTCACCGCCTCGCCATCGCCAAGGATCAGGCATCGGCACCGTTTACGATCACACTCACGACCTGGCAGACCTGGCCGAATCGCTTGCTGCGACTCTCGAGCGCGAACCGGCTTGCGGTGGACCTCGACCTCGACGGGGACGGAGCCCGCGACCTCACGCTCCGGGTGGTGCGAGCGGGTGGGCACCTGGTCGCTCAGGTCCGTCGCTTGGGTGACGTGATCGAAGAGTTGGCGACCGTCCGGCCCGGCCCTCGACAGGTCTCGTTCACTGTGCCGGTCGGATCGCAGGCCGACCCCACGGGGCCGGTCCGGGCGATCGCTCGCAGTCGACTTCGCGGGGCCACGTGCCACCCGTGCACCGATCGAACCCCGGACCAGCAATGGTTCGAGATCGAACCCACGGGCGCCGGAGAGTTCACGTGTACGGAGGTGATCGGCTTCAGCCAGACTCGGCAGTGGTTCCTCGGCGCCCCCGACTTCGAGCAGATCGTTGGTACCGACGGATGGCAGCTCTTGTGGGAGAGCGGGGCCGGCGTCGACCACTGGGCCGATCCCAATTACCGCGGCTGGTCCAACGCGGTCGACTCACCCTGCCAAAGTGGCAGCGACGATCCAGATCGCATCTTGCTCACCATCAGCATGCAGGAGTTCCAGGACGACGTCGATGTCTGGGAGCAGAACATCCTTGCCGCCATCGACACCATTCGAGACAAGTTCCCGGATCTCGAGGAGATCGTGCTGCAGCCGGTCGTCGGAGGCCCCGACGACGGGCTCTGCGAGTTCAACGGCGCGCCGGTCCGCGCCTCGTCGAATCATCCGGTGATCGACGCGGCGATCGCGGCTGTCGTCGGCGGCGACGTCATCGCAGGCGACTCACCCGAGGTGCGAGCGTGTGACGACTACGCGGACGCGACGGGCCATCTCCTGGGCAGCGCGCAGGGACCCATCGGCGCGAACATCGCGGCGTTCTACGTCTGAGGGTCGGTCGATCACCACGGGTCGAGCGCGCGACTCCGGTTGCTCGGTGATCACGCCAGCTTGGCGTCCACGAATGCCGCGAGCACCTCGATCGACTTGAAGTTGTCGGTGACGACCTCGTCGTTGGCAATGGTGACGTCGAATCGTTCCTCGATGAAGGATACGAGTCGCATCAGGTCGGTGGAGTCCAGGAAACCCGTGAGGAGCGGCTGATCGGGGCCGATCTGAGGATGATTGTCCCCGAGAACCTCCTCGAACAGGAACTGAATGATGGCGTCCTGCGTCTCGGCCGGCAAGCGGGCCCCCCTCTTGTTCGACTGCGCGGGTTTGTCGGCTAGACCTTGCTCTGTCGCTTCGTCTCAACGAATGCGGCAAGCACCTCCACGGAGTTGAAGTTGTCGGTCACGACCTCGTTGTTCGGGATCGTAACCTCGTATCGCTCCTCGATGAAGGCGAGGAGAGACATGAGCCCGAACGAATCGAGCAGTCCCGTCAGGAGCGGTTGACCTGGCTGGATCGTCGCACCCTCCTCTTCGCCCAGAACCTCCTGCGTGATGAACGTCGTGATCTCTCGCGCCACGTCCTCCTGAGACATGCGTGCCCTCCTTTCAACCGACCCGAGAGCGCGTCACCGCATCGGGTGGGTTCGTCGTCGAATCGCCGTCCGTCGGCGCGACCTCATCGTCGGCCGCGCCACGAAGAGCGGCGGCAAATCGAGCGTCGGAGAGGAGCCGTGACCACGTCACCCGGTCCTCGCCGACGAAGGCGATCTCGTAGAGCTGGTGCTCGTACATGGTTACAGGTGTCGACCGAATTACGTGGCGCTTGAATGCCAACGTGTGCGGCTGAGACCCGGCGAAGGCCTCGGCCAGCGCCGGGGTCTGGAATCGATACAGGAGGAAGCGGTCGGCGTCCACGGTCAGGGCGATGGCGTTCTCACAGCCGGCCCGCAGCTGCCCTGGGGGCAGGAATCCCACCTCCAGCACCTCGAACCCGGAGAGCCGAAGAGCCCGGATGAGGGTTCGGAAGGATGGGCCGGCCCCCTTGGGCGCGTCGGGCGGCTCGATTCCGTTTAGCGCGGGGGAGTCCAACAAGGGTGACCACGCCACCGATCGATAGGGCAGGCGCACGATCTGCGTCGGATCGGCGAACCGCTCCTCGGGATCGGACTCGATGATGAGCGATCCGATCCGATGAACTCGATAGTCGATCGCGCGCTCCCTGATCGGCCAGCCGGACATGGCCCCCTCGAAGGACTCGTAGTCGGCCGCGGCCGACTCGGTGAGCATGTGATGGAGGTTGAGCCGGTGCCCGTCGACGCGAACGGCCAGGCTGGCCGCGGCCTCCCTCGGCCGACGCTGGCTGACGATCGGCCCTTCGATCCTGATGTCGTGCCCCGCGGCGGCCAGAGGGGTGAGCACGGCGTCGAACGGCTCGGCGATGGCCGGATCGTGCGCTCCGAAACCCGGGGCCGGCAGGGGACTCCGCCAGACCTGGGCGCCGCGGTGGCAATACGCCAAGGCGTGCCAGCGGAGCTGGAACGATCGCACGGCTCGGAGTCGGGTCCCGGCGAGGGGGCCGTCGACGGCGACACCCTCGATCGTCCAGCTGCTCGCGGTTGCCTCATCCACGAAACCACGGGAAGTCCTCGCTAGCGTGAGCTCTCGGTTCGCCACGCGCGATTCGTACGCCGCCATCGTGAAGCCGTCCGCGTGCGGTCCTGCCAGCACGGCGACGGGGTGCCCGTCGTGGGACGTGTGCACGACCCCGCCCGAACGCTGAACCTCCCGAAGGGGGAATCCGATCCAGCCGGCCGTGCCCTCAAGGGCGAGCACGGTCTCGTTCTCCGGGTAGGTGAGGTCGAAGGGGCCCGTGATCGAATCGAGGAAGGCGGGATCCATTCCCGGGCGAGAGAAGAACTCCTCTCGCCCGTGGCCGTGCCGGGCGTCGGGATGTGTCGGATCGTCGGGCGGTGCCATGACGTCGGTCTCGGGGTGCAGGGCAAGCCAGTCGCTCCACTCCATCTGGAGCGTCTGCAACCAGGGCAACCGCATGCCTTTGGCCGCGCGATCGAGCGCCAGACCCTCCCAGTGGATCCAGTGGCTTCCGGAGCGGAGGTCCGTGAGGATCAGCGTGGCGTTTAGGAAGCCGACCGATCGGAACCAGGGTTCGCGCGTCGTGCTTCCCGGAGGTTCCGCCAGGAAGGCGGAGCCCGATTGACACCGCTCGCAGCTCACGAGAAGGAGGCCCGTGTCCTCGACTCGGTCGTTGATCACGTGATAGTTGTCCACGATCCACAACGGATACGCGCGAGCCCGGCCATCGACGACGAGCCCGATCACGTGATCGTCATCGCGCATGTGCGAGGCGCGGTCGGCCGGCACCATCGGCGGCCCGTCCCAACCGGAGATGGCTTCGCCGAGCGCCTTCGGCATGCGCACCCGGCGATAGGCGTCCTTGTCGAACTCCGTCACGGGGCCCCGACCCTCACCGGACGACCACCCTGCCTCGCATTGCCGGGTGGATCGTGCAGCGGTACGCGAAGGAACCCGTCGAGGTGAAGGTGTAGGAGAAGGTCGATCCAGAGGCCTTGACCCCGGAACTGAACAGGCCGTGTCGCTCGGTCACCGTGTGGCTGCTCGGGCCGTTGAACGTCCATTGCACCGTGGTGCCGGGTGAAACGCGGATCCGATCGGGGGTGAACACGAAGTCCGTCACCACCACGCCGACGGGAGGCGTCGTGAACGTTGCCGTGAACGTCGCGGGGGTGGTTCCCGCGACGATCGTGTGAGTCTGGGCGCCGCCGTCGGACCACGAGGAGAACGTATAGGTCGTCTGCGCGATCGTCTGCGGTGACGTCGCGGTGACGGGGTTGCTCGAGCCGACGATCACCGTTCGGGTGAACGGCGTGGCCTGGGACTCGCTCCCGGCCACGATCTGGAGCCCGGACGGCACGCTCTGGAAGGTCAGATTCACCGTCTGCGGGTTGAGCACGAGGCTCGTCGCCGTGGAGATTCCCGAGGAGTCGGTGGCGGTGAGGCGCAGCTCGAGATAGGACGGATACTCGTGATCGGGCGCGGTGAACGTGCCGGAGAGTCCCGTGTACACCGCCAGGAAGTGCTCGTGACACGAGTCGGGGCAGTGGTGAAGGATCAGGTCCCACTCCAGCGCCGACGCCGGCAGCTGCTGCCCATCCTCGACGTCAGACGCTTCGCCTGAGAAGTCGATCTGCTGGTTGGCGACCCAGGTCGTGCCGATGTTCGGGGACGTGATCGTGGGAACGGGAGGGTTGCCGACGGTGATCGACACCACCTCGACGTCGGTGTTGGCGGCAGGGTCGGTCACCTTGAGGGACGCGGCGTAGTGGCCCTGGGTCGCGTACGTCCAGCTCGTCTGGGGGGTCGAGGCGTCGTCGAACTCGCCGTCGCCGTCGAGGTCCCAGGCGTAGGAGAGCGCGCCGTCCTCGGGGTCGAAGGACCCGCTGCCGTCGAAGCTCACGAAGAGCGGGGCCGTCGTCCCGCTCGGCGGGTTCGCGGTCACCACCGCGACCGGCGGCTGGTTCCCCCCGGCGAAGTCGTACCGACGGATCTGACCCTGCTCGATGTTGACGTAGTACAGGTCGCCGTCGGGGCCGATCTCGAGCTCGACCGGGTTCGAGGCATCGTCGAACATCATCACGTTGGTCGGATCGGGCAACCCGTTCCCGCCCGGGAACATCACCCAAAGGCAATCCCGCGAATAGTCCGAGAAGAAGAGCGCGCCGTCGTACTGGGACGGGTAGTCGCCGCCCTCGTAGAACGCCAGTCCGGTGATGTCCGAGCTGCCAGGATCGCACGTGTCCCCGGACACGACGGGCTGGTTGTGCGAGTAGCTGTAGTAGGGGTTGCGCGCCCCGCCTGGCGTGACGTACAGCTGCTCGCACACGTTGAGGTTCGTGCCGTCGTATGCCGACTGTCGGCCGAATCCCTCGTAGCACGGCCACCCGAAGTTGGTGACCTGACTGATGGGGTTCGTGATGCGGTTGATCTCCTCGAAAGCATTCCAGCCCACATCGCCGATCCACAGCTCGTTCGTGCCGGGACGGAACGTGAAGCGGAAGGGGTTACGAAGTCCGTAGGTCACGATCCGCTGGCTGTTGGTGTCGCCCGTCCCGAATCCGGGGTTGTTCGGAAGCGCGGCGCCCGTGGCCGGATCGATGCGAATGATCGTGCCGTCCAGCCCCGTGGGATCGCCGGTCGTGCGCAGGTCCTGGCTTCGGAGCGCCCCGCCCTCGGCGGTCGGCGGCGCCGGCGTGGACCCGCCGGGGTCGCCACACGGGTTCACCGGGCTGCCTTCCTGGCCGTAGTCGACGAAGTTGAACGAGGCCGCGTCTCCGCCGCCCGCATACAGCGCCCCGTCGGGTCCGAATTCGATGTCTCCGACCGAGTGGCTGGGGAACTGCTGACACCAGTCGTTGATCAGGACCTGCTCGGAGCCGGTCATGACGTCACCGTTCGCCTGCAGGCGCGAGAGCCGGGCGCTGGCGACGCACCCGTCTGCCGTGGCGCCCGGCGGGGTGGGGCAGTCGTCGTTCCACGTGGGCGCCGTGCCGCCGATCGGGGCGTCGTAAGTGTAGAGCACGTAGACGTACGGATTCGCGGGAAAGCCGGGGGCGAGGGCGAGGCCCAAGAGCCCTCGATCGAAGAAGTCGTACACGTTCGCGCTGAGGTTCGCGAACACCGTGGGGGTCGGGTCCGTCAGGGAATCGAAGACCTTGATGGTCCCGCTCTTCTCGGCGACGAAGACCCGCCCGTCCGAGGCGAACTCGATCGCCGTGGGGACCTCGAGTCCGGAGAACACCGTCTGCTCGGTGAACCCGGTCGGCAGCCCGGCCGCGGTGACCGTCGCCGGCGGTGGTGGTCCGTGGTGGATGCCCCCGGCGAGGGCGGAGGGCGGCAACAACGAGATCAGCGCCGCCAGGACGACAAGGATCAGCGGCGTTCGCCACGTGCGGTTGTGGTGTCGGGTCATCGACTCATTCCTCCCGGAAGGGCCGGCTGGGCGGCCCGGTTGAAAGTGGCATTCGCCACCTCGACGACCTCGGTAAGGAGCCGGTCCGAGGTCATCAGCGTTCGCGGATCGGCAAGATACCCGAGGTTGAGCAGGATGACGTGAGCGGCGCCCGCGTCGACGAACGGTGCCATCCCCTGCACGATCTCGTCCGGCGACCCGTGGAGCATGTAGCGGTGGATGACCTCGAAGGGGATGCGGTCGATCAACTCGAGGGCGGTCTCCTTCGGCATCCCGGCCGGGATGTACGAGCGCAGGCCGTGAAACCCGTCGCCGAGGGGATGCTCTGCGCCGATCGTCTTGTAGAGCCAGTCGGGAAGCGAGAGCGCAAGGCCCTTGACCAATGGGTGTGCCATCTGGCGGTGGACCTGCTCGTGGTCCTCGCCCAGCGCCACGTACGACCGCACCGCATGCACGAACGGTTCCGAGAGCCGTCCGCAGGCGCGTCGGGCTTCGTCGATCCATTCGATGCGCGTGCGGTACTCGTCGATCGGGAGCATCACCGGGAGCCAGCCGTCACCGTATCGCCCGGCGATCTCGCACATTCTCGGTCCGAGAGCGCCGACCCAGATCTGCGGGTACGTCCCTGCGTACGCGCCCAACCCCATGACGGCGCCCGAGAGCGGGAACCATCGGCCATCGAAGTCCACCGGCCCGTCCGACTCCCACAGGAGGCGGATGACCTGAAGTGCCTCCTCGAGCTTGGAGGTCTGGTATCGAAAGTCGATCCCGTACGGGACCGTGTTCTCGCCCTCGCCCGCGCCGATCCCGAGGATCGCCCGCCCGCCGCTCAGGTGGTGCAGGCTGAGGAACTCGCTCGCGAGCATCGCCGGATGGCGGCGGATCGGGTCCGTCACGCACGTGCCGAGCAGGACGCGCTCGGTCGATGCGGCGGCCGTGGCGATGCTCGTGACGGGGTCGATGAAGACGTGCGGGTTCGCGCTCGGGCTGACTTTGGCCATCTCGGAGACCTCGGGGACCCAGATCGACTCCGGCAACCAGCCCATGAGGTGGTCGGGCCAGAAGATCGAGTCGAAGCCGCGCCGCTCGAGCACCCCTGCTCGCCGGCCAAGGCCAGCTGCCGGCAGGCCGAGTGAGCCCACGACCCCGATGGAGACGCGCTTCGTCATGTCGTCTCGGCTTGCTTGTCTTCCTGGGTCGCGCCACCGCGCGTTCGGATGATCACCTCTGCGTACTCGACCGGCGCCACGATCGTGCCGTCCTCGGACCGATTGGCCTCCAGCACGAGGGCCTTGAGATCGGCCCCGTACGCCTCTTGCTGAGGCGGCTCGAGCGCCTCGTGGACGAGCCGGATCGGTCCGAAGTTGCTCCGGAAGAACTCCAGCCAGTGGTCGGCCGACCGATAGCGGAAGACCACGCTGCGAATGTTGATCTGGAGCGACTCGATGGCGTCGCCGAACAGTCCTCGAAGGCCGTCCTCGGTAGCCCACGAAAGCGGTGAGGACATCCCACGCGGCGGTGGCCGGTATCGGGCCGAAACGCGCATGAATCCGGCGGCCAGGCTCGCCGGCGTGAAGTTCGCCATTCCGACGGTGCCGCCCGGACGGCAGACCCGCAGGATCTCCGAGGCTGCCTTGGACTGATCCGGGACGAACATGACCCCGAACGTCGACAGGACCGCGTCGAACGTGGTGGCGGGAAACGGCAGGTCCTCTGCGTCGGCCTCCAGGAACTCGATGTCAAGGCGCTCGAAATCGGCTCGCTGCCGCGCACGGGCAAGGAGCGAGGGCTCGAAGTCGATGCCGGACACCTCGCACCACCGGCGCGCCGCGCACAGGGCCGTGTTCCCGCTTCCGGTTGCCACGTCCAGGACGCGCTGACCGGCGCGAAGGTCGGCGGACTCACACAGCAACTCGCTCACGATCTGGATCGTGGTGGCGAACCGCGCGAAGTCTCCTGCGCCCCATGCTTCTCGCTGCTCGTGCGTCAGCCGTGCTGGTGTGCCGCTCATGAATGGCCCTCCATGGCCGGATCGGCCAGTCGCGCAAACGGAACCGGCGATGCCGCCAGCACCGGGAGCGTCTCATCCATCCAATCGACGATGGCGTCGATCACCTTGGGTTGTTCCTCGAGCGAGAGCCGCATCCCGGTGGTGATGCCCGCAGGAACGTGGACCACCTCAGCTCGAGTCGTGCTCTCCCCCGCCTCGGTGACGAGGGCGTCCAGGCCGCCTCGAAGTCGCTGCGAAGCCTCCATGGTGCCGAGGTACAGGAGCATGAGGTCGGCGCCCCGAATCGTGTCTGCCACCTCCGGGAGGAATCGCAGGCGTGGCTTGATGCGATGCGACTGCAGCACCTTCCGCCCCACCGAACCGAGCCTCGGGGCGCGCTTGGACAGGCGCCGCGCGGCTCGGTGTGGGGCCGTCCGGCCCTCTCCTTGCAGGATGCTCTTCGGCGAGCCCGGGAGGATGCAGCCGACCGAGACGCAGCCCTCGTTGGCCGCGGCGATCTGGAGCGCGGTCTTCGCGCCGAGGCAGTTCCCGACCATGCCGTAGGTCTCGAGCCCGACCCGCTCGAGCGCCACCTGCGTGACCGCCATCGCCTCCGCCACCGGCGGCTGATGCATGTCTCCGGGAAACTGGCCGGTGCTGTCGCCGACCTCGGGGTAGTCCATTCGCACCGACGCGATCCCTCGTGACGCCAGGCCGCGCGCCGTCCGAGCCCACAGACTGTACCGATGGCTCCGGGGTGCTCCCAGCCCTTGCAACAGAACGACGAGCGAGCGAGCGGGAACCTCGGGCAGCGTGATCACCGCGGCCAGGTGCTCCCGGCCGAACGGGACGAACATGGGATGGTCAGCGGACATCGGGGTCTCCCAACGTGCTCTCGCACCAACGGATGGTCGTCTCGATCAGGCCGGCGGAGAGCCCCGCCTGCGTGTCGGTCTTGTGCCCGTTGGCGAGCCCGCGGAAGCGCGGTCGCCCGAGCTTGTGAGCCTGCGGATGCCGCAGGATCTCCAGCAGAGAGTCGCCCCCGAGCTCAGACAGGCGGGCCGTCAGAGCCTGCAGCTCGGGGCGGGGCGAGGCCGACTTGGACACCTGGACGACGAGCGAGGATCCGCGAAAGGCCGTGAGGTCGCTGGTCAGGTTGATGCGCGACATCTGTTCGACGGCATCGGCCCGAACCGGGAAGCCCTGCACGTCGAGCACTCCGTGCTCGCGCAACGTGTCGGCGGGATCCGGGGCACCGTCCACCCGGCCGCGGCTGACGAGCTCTGTCATGACCCCCAGACGAAGCAGCGATTGCGCGTAGACGCGGCCCTTCGCGATCGGCTCCCAGAGGGCGATCGCGGACACGGGGATGGTGCCGTCCGCCAGGTGATCCGCCGTGAGCGCCGCGATCGTGGCGCCGAACCTCAGGCCCGTCAGGCCGACGCGCATGATCTCGACGCTCGAGCAGAGGAGCTCCACCGCACGAACGGCATCCTCGAGTTGGGTTTCGAGCGTGACGTGGTCTGCCGTGAGCTCGCTGTCGCCGTAGCCCCGGGCGTGGTACCGCAGCACCGGGAAACCCGCGGCGCTGAGGGCTCGTGCGAGAGGCACCTCGAGGCCCTGCAGGGTGATCTGGTCCGGGCCGTACGACTGGCTGAGGACCCATCCGAGCGACCGGGGCCGGCCGAGGGGCAGCGAGAGAACGGCCACGGTCCTCACGCCGTCGAAGGCCGGCGTGAGGAATCGCTCGGTGATTCCCAGCCTCGGGTCCCGGAAGGATCGAAGCGCGTCCGCGGCCGGATCGGCGGTCGGGATGACGGATGGGTTCCCGATCGGCGAGCTCATGCATCCCTCCCGGTCGACGGGTGGTCGGAGGACTCGGCGGCCACGAGGTTCGGCGATTCTTGCGTGATCCGCTCGACGCTCGGTGGCAGGACCTCGTCGAACCAGTCCACGAGCGCGTCCACCACCCGGGGCTGATCCTCGAGCGACAGTCGGAGTCCCTTCGAGTTCCCCGTCGGGACGAACCGAACCTGCGCCCGATGCTCCGCGGATCCCGCCTCGCGGGCGTAGCCGTCGAGAGCCTCGCGAAGACGCCTCGCCGTTTCCTCGCGACCGAGCAGGAGGAGCATGACGTCGGACGAACGCATCGCCCGTCCGAGCTCCGGCAGGAACCGCAGGCGCGGCCGGATCCGGTGCGAGCGGAAGAGGGCGCGGCCGAACGAACCGACCTTGGGAGCCCGCTTGGAGAGTCGACGGGCGGCGCGATGCGGTGCCGTTCGCCCCTCGCCTTTGAGCACGGCCGAGGGCGAGCCGGGCAGGAGGCAGCACATGGACCGACACCCCGGCAGGCGATCCTGCAATGCGAACTCGGTGCTGACCCCGAGACAGTTGCCGACCATGCCGTACTCGCGCAGGCCGAGCGCGCGAAGCGCGACCTCCGTGACGGCCCTGGCCTCCTCGACCGGCGGATCGAACAGCGTCAGCGGCGCCGATCCCGTGCTGTCTCCGATCTGGGGATAGTCCATCCGCACCGACGCGATCCCCCGGTCGGCGAGTCCTCTCGCCGATCGTGTCCACAGGCCGACCCGATGGCTGCGCGGGGCGCCGAGCCCTTGGAGCTGAACGACGAGGCCACGAGGCGTGGCGTCGGGCACGGTCACGACGGCGGCCAGGTGCTCCTCGCCGTACGGAACGAAGATCGGGTGGTCGGTGCTCACGGCGTCGCTCCGAACGCGGACGTGCACCAGCGCATCGTGGTGTCGACGAGCGAGGTCGCCAGCGTCGCCAGGATGTCGATCTTCGTGCCGTCGCCCAGACCGCGAAAACGATGACTGCCGAACTCCGAAGCGTGCGCGTCCCGCACGATCTCGAGGCGGGCGTCGCCACCGAGCGACGTGAGTCGCTGCGCCAGGGCGGTCATCTCGGGTCGCGGGCGGTCGGCTTTGGAGACCTGCACCACGAGGGAGGTCCCCCGGTAGGCGCCGAGGTCCTTTCGCAGGTCGATCGCCGCCACAGCGTCGAACGCTCGTTCCGTGAGCGGAAACCCTTGCACCTCGAGCACCCCATCGGCGCGCAGTTGGTCGACGGGGTCCACGTCGGACGCGGATCGACCATGGCTGACCAACTGGGTCAGCATCCCCAGGCGAGTGAGCATCCGCATGTAGACACGGCCGCTCACGGCCGGTTCCCACAGCGCGAGCGCCGACGAAGGCAGGGACCCGTCCGCCAGCTCGTCCGCGGCGAGCGCAGCGACGGTACCGCCGAACAATGCACCGGCGAACCCCACGGCCTCGACCTCGACCGACGACCCCAGCAATCTCGCCGCCTCGACCGCGTCCTGCACGTGAGTGTCCAGGGTCACCTCCGTCGCGCTCGACTGGCTGTCCCCGTAGCCGCGCGAGTGGTATCGCACGACCGGGAAGCCGGCCGCGGCCAGAGCACGGCAGAGCTCCACCTCGACCGTGGTGAGGTTTGCCTGTTGAGCTCCGAACGGCGAGCACAGGATCCATCCGAGCGACCGCGCCGGACCCAGGGGCGTGGACAGCACCGCGATGGTTCTCACGCCGTTCAGCGTCGGCGTGAGAAAGCGCTCGCGGATGCCGCTGCGCTCGTCCTCGAACGACCGCAGGGACCGGAGAAGGTCCAGGCCGGTCGGCTCGAGCAGGCCTGCGGTGCCGGAGGTCGCTTCGACCATCTCAGACCGCCTCGTCGGCCCCCACCCGAACGCGGGCGGCGGGAAGGGTTCGATCCATCCAGTCGACGATGGCGTCGATGACCTGAGGCTGGACCGGCAGGGGCAGCCGCATCCCGATGAGGTTGGTGGCCGGTATCGTCTCGACCACCGCCCGGGCGCGATCCATCCCGCGCTGCCCGAGCTCGTCGTCCAGGCAGCGAGCCAGCTGACGCCCCTGCTCCTCGCTCCCGAGATGGAGGAACAGGAGCTTGCTGGTCCGCAGCGCCGAGGACACCTCGGGGATCAGTCGCATCCGGGCGGCGTTCGGCGCTCGGGTCTTGGCCCTCGACCGCTTCCCGGTCGGGGGGCCGGAGCGCAGCGAGCGGCGGACCCGATGCAGCAGACGGCGGGGGGCCATGCGGTGCAAGCGCCTCGCCGCACGGCGAGAGGCGGTCGCCCCCTCCTTCTGCAGCACGTCCTCGATCGAGTCGGGCAGGATGCTCACGATGCTCTGACAGCCTGCAAGTCGATCGGCCAGGCCGAGCGCGGTCCGACCGCCGAGGCAATTGCCCGCGATGCCGAAGGTCGAGACGCCCAGGGCGTCGGCGGCCACGCCGGCCACGCGCATCGCTTCCTCGACGGGAGGCGAGAGCAGGGACAATGGATACGTTCCCGTGCTGTCGCCCATCTCCGGATAGTCGAGTCGGACGCTCGCGATGTCCCGCTCGGCGAGAGCCCGCGCCGTCCTCGTCCAGAGCCGATATCGATGGCTGCGAGGGGCCCCGAGGCCCTGCAGCAGAAGGACGAGCGCCCGCGGAGACGATGCGGGCGTGGTCACGACGGCGGCGACGTGCTCACCCTCGTGCTCGACGAAGATCGGGTACTCGACCGTCACGCTCGGCCCTCAGAGATCGTCGCGCACCAGGCCATCGTGACCTCGTTCAGCGATGTCGCGAGCGTTTCCATCTCGTCGACCTTGACGCCCTCGCCCTTGCCGACGAACCGTGGCTGCCCGAACTTCTCCGCGTGCGGGTCCACCACGACCTCGAGCGTGCTCTCGCCACCAAGGTCGGTGAGATGCCGGACCAGCGACTCGAGATCCGCGCGGGGCTTGGCAGATCGCGACGGCTGGACAACGAGCGAGCGTCCGCGAAACGAGGTCACCGTGCTCACGAGGTCGATCGCTCTGAGCTCCTCGAAGAGGGCCGCCGGGACCGGGATGCCTTGCACGTCGAGGACGCCGGTCTCCTTCAGCACGTCCGCCGGGTTCTGGCCCTTCGTTTGGGCTCGGCCCTGGGTGACGAGCTCGCTCGCGGAGCTGAACCGCGCCAGGCGTGACGCGTAGCCGCGTCCGCTCACCACGGGATCCCACATCGCGACCGCGACCGCGTCGGCGTCGCCGGCGATCATCGCCGCCACCGAGCCACCGAGCCTGGCCCCGAAGATGCCGATCGACGCGATGCCCGCCTCGGCGCGCAACAGCTCCGCCACCTCGAGGGCGTCGCGCCGCAAGGACGCAAGGCTGATGTGCTCGGTGGGCAGCTCGCTGTCGCCGAACCCCTGGGAGTGGAATCGGATCACCGGAAAGCCGGCGGCGGCCAAGGTACGGGCGAGCGGCACCTCGAACGGCTGGAGGTTGATCTGATCCAGGCCGAACGCGTGGCAGATCACCCACCCGAGCGCACGCGGGGCTTCGAGCGGCGTGGACAACACGGCGATCGTCCCCCCGCCACCGATGGAGGGGGTCAGGAAACGCTCGGCGATGCCCAGCTTGGAGTCAGAGAAGCCTCGCAACTGTCGGAGCTTCGCGGCGCCCGGTTGCCGTTGCTCGGCTCCGGTCAGGACGGCTTCCTCGGAACGGCGCACGACTCTGGGGGTACCTCCGTTGGGTGGGGAGCGGCACGAGCCTCAGGGTGCGGGTGATTGCCTCATGTCGTCACGGTCATCTCTCCGTAGCTTCCCTACGTCCAACCGCGCACCCCCCTCACGAGCTGCGAAGGGCAGGACGCACGGCTACGCAGCTCGCCGTACGAGAGATACGCGCGCCGGGGCATGAGTGGTGAGGGGACTCCCCCTACACTTCGGCCCTCCTGGCCCCGAAGGGAACGATCCAAGCCGTGTCGCGCAATCCGAAGGACGCCCCCCGCGGCGAGGCGCGCCTGCCTCACGAGATCGTGATGCACCTGCGCCGCAACTGGTCACTCGTCTTGCTCGACCTCGCGCTCGTCTTCCCAGCCTACCTCGGCCCGCTCGTCCTCCGTTTCGACGGGATGGTGCCGAGCAAGTACTGGCGCGCTTTCTGGTTCTTCGTCCCCATCGCCGCGATCGTCCATCTGCTGATGAACTACCTCTTCGGGCTGTACGGGCCCATCTGGCGATACGCCAGCATCCAGGAAGCACGCCGGGTCGTGTTGGCCGGGCTTTCGGCCGGCGCGCTCGTGTTCGTCCTCGGCTCGATCTCGACCGGGGGCGAGCGGCCGTTGCCGCTGTCGGTGTTGATCCTCGGGCCGATCCTGTCGCTGCTCTCGTTCGGCGCGGTCCGATTCCAGAGCCGGCTCTTCGGCTTCCACCGCCGAGGGATCGTCGGCACCCGCACGCGGGTGCTCATCATGGGTGCGGGCGACGCCGGCGCCATGATCCTGAAGGACATCACCGCCTCGCCGGCGCTCGGGCTCGACCCCGTGGCCATCATCGACGACGACCCCCGAAAGCGTGGCTTCCGCATCAACGGCGTCCCGGTCATTGGGAACCGCTCGGCGATCCCGCCGCTCGTGGCGAAGTTCGAGATCGGGCAGGTGCTCTTTGCGATCCCGTCGGCGCCCGGCGACGTCGTCCGCGAGGTCGCGGCCCTGTGCGAGGAGGCCAACGTCACGATGCGCGTCGTGCCTTCGGTGCACCAGATCATGAACGGGAAGGTCTCGGCCCGCGACATCCGCGACCTGCAGATCGAGGACATCCTCGGCAGGCAACAGGTCGAGATCGACCTCGATTCGGTTCGGGCGATCCTGCAGGGACGGCGCGTCCTCGTCACCGGCGCGGGCGGCTCGATCGGCTCGGAGATCGCGCGGCAGGTCGCGGAGCTCGAGCCCTCCTCCCTGATCCTGCTCGATCACGACGAGACCCACCTGCACGATACGAAGATGCTGCTCCACGACACGCCCGGCGTCGAGCTCGCGCTCGCGGACATTCGCGAGCGTGAACGAATGCTGCACCTGTTCACCACCTATCGCCCCGAGGTCGTCTTCCATGCGGCGGCGCACAAGCACGTGCCGATGCTCGAGGTGCATCCCGAGGAGGCGGTGCTCACGAACGTGCTCGGGACGGCGAACGTCACCGATGCCGCGCTCGCCGCCAACGTCCGGCGGTTCGTGATGATCTCGACCGACAAGGCGGTCCGGCCCGTGAGCGTGATGGGCGCCACGAAGTGGTTCGCCGAGCAGGTCGTGCGAAGCACCCGCGAATCCGGCTGCGTGTTCTGCGCCGTTCGATTCGGCAACGTGCTCGGCAGCCGGGGGAGCGTGATCCCGACGTTCCTGCGACAGATCGCCGAGGGTGGGCCGGTGACCGTGACCGACCCCTCGATGGCGCGCTACTTCATGAGCATCCAGGAGGCCGTCCGCCTGGTCCTGCAGGCGGCCGCGCTGTCCCGGTGGAACGAGGTGCTCACGCTCGAGATGGGTGAGCCGATGAACATCATGGAGCTCGCGCGGCGGCTGATCCGCCTCTCCGGCAGGATCCCGAACGTGGACGTGAAGATCGAGATCGTCGGGCCCCGGCCGGGCGAGAAGATCGTCGAGGACCTCATCGACCCGCTCGAGGAGCCCCTCCCGAGCGCGCACCCGGGGATCGCGGTCTCGCGGCCCGTCGTGCCGGACAGGCCGGCGCTCCGAAAGGCGCTGTGGGAGCTCGAGGAGCTGGTCGCCAAGGGCGACGCGCAGGCGCTCGCCGGCCGGATGAAGGAGCTCGTCCGCGAGGGGCATCAGATGCTGCAGACGGGGGTGGAGTGATGACGCCGCGAGCCGTGGTCGTGGCACACCGGGAGAGCATGGTGGCCGAGGGGATCGCCGCCGCGCTCCGCCAGTACCCCGACATCGTGACGGTGGCCGTGGCGACGACGGCGGCCGAGACCGATCGCCGGAGCGAACGGGCCGACGCCGTGGCGCTCGACGCGCTGCTTCCCGGCGCGGATCGCACCGCTCGTCGGCTCCGCGGGCGCGGGGTCCGCGTGGTCTTCCTCGGCGACCTCGGCGACGCGAACGAGGAGGACGGCGTGTGCATCTCGACGCGTTCGTCCGTCGCGAGCCTCGCGACGGCGCTGGTTCCCGGCGTCGCGCCGAGGCCACTCAGCACCGCTCGGCTCACGCCGCGGGAGCGGGAGATCTTGTCGCTGGTCGCTCGGGGCCTGGCGGCGAAGCAAGTGGCACGGCACCTCGGCATCAGCGCGAAGACCGTCGAGCGCCACAAGACCAAGATCTACTCTAAGCTCGGCGTTCCCAACCAGACGGCCGCCGTTAGCGCATTGCTGTCGAACGATCTCGAGAGGAGCAATGGGTGGAGTCGTTCGATTATCTGAGGGCCGTCCGGCGGAACTGGAAGATCGTCGTCGGAGCGGTACTCGTCGCGCTGTTCGCGGGGTTCCTCACGCGCTCGATCGAGCCAACCGGATCCGCGCGACCCTCGTACGAAGCGACGACCGTGCTGCTCGCGACGAGCAGCCCGATCGCGCGTGGCCAGGGCGACACAAGCGATCCGGCGACGGTGGCGGCGCTCGCGACCCTGCCGCCGATCCCCCAGAACGTCGCAACCGAGGTCGGGTTCACCGGCAACCCCAGCGAGCTCGCGAGCCGGGTCGTCGCGACGGTGGATCAGACGAGCGGCCTGCTCAGCATCACCGCGACGGACCGCGATCCCGAGAGGGCCTCGCTGCTCGCCGATTCCTTTGCCAATCAGCTCCTCACCCGGCTGACCGACATCGCGAAAGCGGAAACGGACCAGCAGGCGTCCGATCTGCATGGGCAGATCCGCGGCCTGGAGAAACAGATCGAGGGCCTGGACGAGTCCCAGGCGGATACGGCCAGGGCCCTCAGCGGCCAGCTCGAGCAGCTCAAGACGCAGCTCAACAAGCTGAAGACGCAGGATCCCGATCCGGGCTTCACGGTTTACGCGGGAGCGGTGCCGCACCGGGTCGAGTCGGCCGGCTTCAGTGCTCCTCGTTCGCTCGCGGTGCGCCTGGTCATCGCCGGGCTCATCGGGCTCCTCGCGGGCATCGTCATCGCGATCTCCGCGGGACGACTCGACACGAGGATCCGGACCAAGCGCTCTGCCGAGGAGCGGTTCTCGGCGCCGGTGCTCGCCGAGGTCCCGGTCATCAGCCGGCGCGGGCGGCGCGGTGTGGTCGCAGGGGGCAAGCCCTCGTCCCGCGCGGCCGAGGAGTTCCGGCTGCTCGGATCCGAGTTGAGCCTGTGGTTGACCGTGCAGGACGGCAACGGCTCGGGCCCCAAGCGCCACGCCACGACCGTGCTGGTGACGAGCGCCGGGCCGTCGGAGGGCAAGACGACCGTCGTGGCGAATCTCGCGGCGACGCTCGCGGAGATGGGGCGCAAGGTGCTGGTGCTCTCGTGCGACTTCCATCGCCCGGCCGTGCACGCGCTCTTCTCCCTCCCGAACGACCGCGGGCTCGCCGACGTCTTGATGTCGGATGCCGAGGGGCCGGTGCTCGATGGAGTCGTCAAGCACACGTCGTTCGCCAACGTCGACGTGGTCGTGAGCGGCAAGGCTCCCAGCTCGGCGAGCGAGCTCCTGTCGTCGGACCGGATGCGGATGGCGCTGGACGAGGCGCGAGGGCTCGCGGACGTGATCCTGCTGGACACGCCGCCGGTGCTGGTCGCGAGCGACGCCACGTATCTGCTGCCCGAGGTGGACGCGGTGTTGCTCGTCGCCAGGGCGGCCCACACGGAGGCCGATCTCGCCGAGCGAGCGAGCGAGCTCTTGCACCGGATGGGAGCCCCGGTCCGGGGCGTCGTCCTCAACCAGGCGACGGAGACGCCGAGGCCGCGCGGCGCGAGCAAGTACTACGCGCGCAAGCCGACCTCGACGCGCTCGCCGGGGATGACGCCCGGGGATGCGACCGGGAGCGAGGGCTCGGCCAACGGCGATCACCCCCACGGGGAGGACGCGGAGCCGGAGGCCGAGGCGCAGGAGGTCCGCCAGCCATGACGACCGGGTCCGACGCGCGCGGAGCGCACTTGCAGAACCTCGCCGCCCGGCGGTAACGCCGCCGGCTTCCCCCCGCGAGAAGGGATCCAGACCGCATGAACGGGAACGGCGCCGAAATTCTCGGCGAAGGTCGATCGTCGAACGGACACGAGTCCGACTTCGACGTCGTCATCATCGGAGGCGGGCCCGCCGGGGCGACGTTGGGATGCCTCCTCGCCATGGACGGCTACCGCGCGCTCATCGTCGAGAAGGACATCCATCCGCGAGATCACGTCGGCGAGTCGATGGTTCCCGCCAACAACTTCGTGATGCACCGGATGGGGTTCCTTCCCAAGATGGAGGAGGCGGGCTTCGTCCACAAGCAAGGGGTGGCCTGGACCGCTCCGCGCGGTCCGATCTGGAACGTCGTGTGCATCCGCACGTCCGACTTCCCACCCCCGGATGCGGTCCAGACCTACAGCTACAACGTGGAGCGCGATCTGTTCGATGCGCTCTTGCTGCGACATGCCGCCGAGAAGGGCGCGAAGGTCCTCCAGGGCGTGAGCGTCAAGCAGGTGCTGATGGACGGCGACCGCGCCGTCGGCGTGCGGATCTCGCCGGTCGAGGGGGTCGAGCACGACGTCTCCGCAAAGGTGGTCGTCGACGCTTCGGGCCGGCGGTGCCTGCTCTCCAAGCAGCTGAAGGTCCATCGCAACAAGGATGCCGAGCTCAACCAGCACTCGATCTGGACGTGGTTCCGGGGGGTCGAGTCCGCGCCGCCCGGGTACGAGGGGATGGTCGTCTTCCACTTCCTCGACCTCGAACGGGCGTGGGGCTGGCAGATCCCTCTGCGAAACGGGATCTCCTCGATCGGCGTGGTCACCGCAAAGGAGGACTTCCAGAAGTCGGGAAAGACGCCGGAGGAGTTCTTCGACGGGCTCGTCGGCCGGAGCCGAACGTTCCAGCACGCGATGCGCGACGCGGAGCGGGTTCGTCCCTGGGTGATCGAGGGCGACTACTCGTACCAGATGGAACGCGTCGTGGGCCCGGGCTGGCTTCTCGTCGGCGACGCGATGCGGTTCGTCGACCCCATCTTCTCCTCGGGCATGGACGTGGCTCTGTACTCGGCCAGCTTCGCCCACGAGGCGATCGTGAGCTCGTGGAACGGAACCCCCGAGGCCACGGCCTTCGACACCTATGCGAGCACCGTGACCGACGGCGTGGACGTCTGGTACGAGACGACGGACATCTTCTACCGCCTTCAGGCGCTATGCGGCCGGTACGCAATGGATCCGCGATACCGGGAGGACATCGCCCGGTCGCTTCAGGGCAACCCGTACTCGGACGTCAACCGGGAGCGATCGCGGCGTCTGCTCGCCAAGATGCGCGGCACCTACGACGAGGTGATGAGCGACCCGAACAACCTGCTGCGTCCGGGTGCGCTCCAGACGACGACGACGACGAGCGGCGAGCAGCTGCCGTCGTCGCCCGCACCGAGGACCTGAGAGGGGAGGGGCACGAGGATGGAGGTGGCCGACCGGCTGATCGAGTACTTGCAGGAGGAGGTCCTCGACACGAAGGACGTCGGACGGATCGACGCGGAGACGCCCCTGCTCGACGGGCTGCTCGACTCCTTCGCCCTCACGAGGGTCATCGGCTTCCTCGAGGAGGAATACGACATCGTCGTGGAGCCAGAAGCCATCAACGCTCAGAACTTCCTCACTGCGGCCAGGATCGAACGACTCGTCAACCAGATGAGCGAGGCGGGCTGACCGCAATCCACAAGACCGCTCGCGGAATCATCGGAACCACGACCAAACGAGGAGGCTTCCATCAAAGAGACGGCACGCATCAGGCGTCGGATCCTGTCTCGCCAGGCGCTCGTGTCGGTTGTGGGGCAGGGTTACGTTGGCCTCTCGCTCGCCTGCGCGGTCGCCGAGGCGGGCTTCGACGTCCACGGTCTCGATCTCGATGCCGATCGGATCAAGGACCTCGCGGACGGACGGCTGACCGTTCCCGGGGTCAGCGAGCGAGCGTTCCTGTCTGCCCTCGCGACCGGGCGGATGACGTTCTCGACGGAAGTCGAGCCCGTGAGCCAGAGCGACGTGATCGTCATCTGCGTGCCGACGCCGGTTCGCGACGGAACCCCGGACCTTTCCCACGTGGTCGACGCAACGCGAAGCGTCGCGGGCCATCTCACGCATGGGTGCCTGGTCGTGCTGGAGTCGACCACCTACCCCGGTACCACCGAGGAGCTCGTCCGCTCGCTCCTGGAGGCGGAGTCGCGCTCGGTTGGCCGAGACTTCCTGCTCGCCTACTCGCCGGAGCGCATCGACCCCGGCAACGCGGAGTTCGATCTCGGCAACACGCCCAGGGTCGTCGGTGGGGTCACGCCCGAGTCGACGGGGATGGCGGCCCTGTTCTACGGCCAGCTCGTCGACAAGGTCTTGACGGTGTCCTCCGCCCGCGCCGCCGAGCTCGCCAAGCTGCTCGAGAACGCGTTCCGGCACGTCAACATCGCGCTCGTCAACGAGATGGCGATGATCTGTCACGAGATGGGCATCGACGTCTGGGAGGTCCTGGACGCCGCAGCCACCAAACCCTTCGGCTACATGCCGTTCTTCCCCGGCGCGGGCGTGGGTGGACATTGCATCCCGCTGGATTCCGCGTACCTAGCCTGGCAGGTTCGGCGCGACGCCGGACATCAGTTCCGGATCCTGGAGCAGGCCGAGGACGTGAACTCCCGGATGCCGGCCTACGTCGCGACCCGCATCGGAGATGGGCTGAACGAGGTCGGGAAGGCGGTCAAGGGGGCCAGCATCCTCGTGCTGGGGGTCTCGTACAAGCCCGACGTGGGCGACACGCGCGAGTCTCCCGCGCTCAAGGTGATGGCCTCGCTGAAGCGACGTGGGGCCGAGGTCGCGTTTCACGACCCGTACGTGCCCTCGGTGACGTTGAACGGCGGGCAGGTCCTCCTGCGGAGCGAGCTCACGCAGCGCCTCGTCTCCGCGGTGGACTGCGTCGCGATCATCACCCCTCATAGCGCGTACGACCTCGACTGGATCGCGGACAACGCGAACCTGGTGTTTGACGCGCGCAACGCCTTCGGTTCGGATCACCGAAAGAACGTGATCCGCCTGTGAGCTCCGCGTCGCTGGCGTACCGTAGATCGCCCGGGGTTCTCTCTCGCACGTTCAGTGGTGAGGTGATCCTGGCGGCGCCGGGGGTCGACGACTTCGAGTCGCTCTCGGCGACCGCTGGTTCCGTGTGGCAGCTGCTCGACGAACCGCGATCGCTCGACGAGATCGTCGATGCTTTGACGGTGCGGTATCCGAATGCGGGCCCGACGATCGGCCGGGACGTCGAGTCGCTCATCGAGCACCTCGCGCAACGAGGGTTGGTCGAGCGACTGCGAGTGGGAGATGGCTGAGGCCCTCCTTGCCCCGGTGCGCCGAGTTGCTGGGTATGGTCTTCCTCCCGACTCGGAGCGTGGGCCGGGCTTCTCGGTCTCGGCCGCCGACGCGCCGGCGCTCGTGCGCGTGCTCGCGGGCAAGCAGCTGAGCGGTATCGCGCTGGCCGCCTCGGGCACCGGCTGGCTGCAATTGCCGGCGGACGACGAAAGCGCGCTGCTCGACCGCCACCGCTCCGCGATGATGTGGGCGCTCGATCTGGAGCGCACGCTGTTGCGGCTGTCGGATCGGTTCGATGCGGCGGGCGTGAACATCGTGGTCCTCAAGGGACCCGCCATCGCCCACGCTGTCTACCCGGACCCGTCCTGGCGTCCCTTCGGCGATCTCGACGTCCTGGTCCGCACCGTCGACTGGAAGCGGGCTTGCGAGGTCCTTCGCGAGGCGGGGTTCATCCGCAACCTTCCCGAGCCTCATCGTGGCTTCGACGAGCAGTTCGGGAAGGCGGCCAGTCACAGCGACCGGATCGGTCGTCAGGTGGATCTTCACCGAACGCTCGTGCTTGGCCCGTACGGGCTTCTCATGGATCCCGATGAGCTCTTCGGGCGCACGAGCGAGTTCGGCCTCGGGGGGAGGAGGCTGCGCCGCCTCGACGACACGGCGGCGCTCGTCAACGCCTGCCTGCACGCGGCGCTCGGCGCATGGCCTCCGCTTCCGCTTCCGCTTCGTGACGTCGCTCAGGTCGCCTGGAGCGGCCGGGTCGATTGGGACGCGCTCTCCACCCTGGCCGAGCGCTGGCGCGTCCTGCCCGTCGTCGCGCATTCGCTGAGAACGGCCGCACAGTGGCTCGCGTCGGAGCTGCCGGCTCCCGCCAAGCCGATCGCCGGGATGCGGCCCACCCCCGCCGACCGCCGCCTCCTGGGCGCCTATACGCGCCGTCGGACGAGGGGCGGGATGGCGTTCGCGACGATCTCGCACATTCCGGGCCTGCGTGCCCGCGCATCGTACCTCCGTGCCCTGCTGGTGCCGGACCGCGGGTTCCTGGCCGCCAGGTCGAACACCGGTGACAGGAGCTCCTACGTCCAGCGCTGGAGCATCCCGGTCCATTGGCTGACCTCGCGACGACGAGGTGCCCGTTGAGCCTGCACCGGCCCGAGCCGTCCTCGCGATCGACCGATCGGCAGGTAGAGGCGGACGCCTTCCCGTTTTTCGTGGGATATCCGCGCTCGGGCACGACGCTTTTCCGCGCGATCTTCGACTCCCACCCCCGCATGGCCATCCCCGGGGAATCCCACTTCATCGTGCCGATGGCCGGGAGACGACATCGCTACGAGACGGATGCGGGATTCCGACTGCCGCTCTTCGTGGAGGATCTGCTCGCCGAACCCCGATTCCTCCTGTGGGAGATTCCGGAGGACGACGTTCGCGCGTTGTACGACGCCCGCTCCCCCGCGAGCGTGCCCGAGGGCATCCTGCTCGCGTTCGAGGCGTACGCGATCAGCCGGGGGAAGCCACGCGCCGGGGACAAGACGCCTGCGTACGTCTGGCATCTTCCCGTGCTGGACCGAATGTTCCCGCGAGCGCGCTTCATCCACATCATCCGGGACGGGCGAGACGTCGCGCTCTCACATGTCAACGTCGCGTTCCTGCAGAAGCGTCTGGAGGAGGCCGCCATCTATTGGCGCCATGCCGTCCTTGCCGCCCGGGGGTACGGGGCGGCCCTGGGTCCCGAACGGTATCGCGAGGTGCGCTATGAGGACCTGCTCGACGATCCCGAGGGCACGGTTCGGTCGCTCTGCGGCTTCGTCGATCTCGAGTTCGACGAGTCCATGCTTCGGTATTTCGAGCGGGCGGACGACCTTGCCAGGCCAGCCCACCACCCCGAGGCCCACCGCCGACTGGCCCTTCCTCCGACGAAGGGACTTCGAGACTGGAGGACTCAGATGTCCCCGAGAGATCTCGCGATCTTCGAGGTGCTGGCCGGGGACGCGCTTTCTCAGCTCGGATACGAACGAGCCTTTCCCCGCCCTGCGCTTCGCATTCGCCTTGCGGCGGAACGACACCGTGCCCAGGTGACGGCGCACCGGATCGCCCACGCCGTGCACAAGCGCGTTCGGCGGTCGGATCGTCGCTCGCCGATGACCGATGTGGGCTCGGCGGCTCAGGGAGGTGGGGTGGTTTGAAGCCCGTTGGAATCGTCGGATTGGGGTATGTGGGGGGGACGATGGGCGAGGCCTTCGCGGCAGCGGGGGTCCCGACGCGCGGGTACGACCGGTACCTGCAGGTCGGCGCCGCCGCGGACCTCGCCGACTGCGGCGTCGTCTTCCTGTGCGTGCCGACGCCTCCCGGCCCCGACGGCGCGCACGACCTCACCGAACTGTGGTCGGCCGTTCGCGAGCTCGCCCCGCTGCTCGAGCCCGGCTGCGTCGTGACGGTCAAGTCCACGGTCGCGCCCGGGACCTGCGATCGGCTCGCGGGCGAGTTCCCGGGCCTCGAGTTCGCGATGGTGCCGGAGTTCCTGGTTGCGGCGAGGCCGCTCGAGACCTTCACGCGGCCGGATCGCATCATCATCGGAGCCGCGAGCGACGCCGCGGGAAGCACGCTCCAGGAGCTCCTGCAGCGCGTCGCGCCGTTTGCGCCGGTCCTGCGCGTCCGGCCGATCGAGGCCGAGCTGATCAAGCTCTGCTCGAACGCGATGCTCGCCGTGAAGGTGTCGTTCGCGAACGAGCTCGCGGAGATCTGCGAGCGATTCGGCGTCGCGTGGTCGCGGGTGCAGCCGGGGGTGGGCCTGGATCGCCGCATCGGCCCGGACCATCTCCTCGTCTCGCCGGAGCGCGGCTTCGGCGGCGCGTGCCTGCCCAAGGACCTCGACGGGCTCATCGCCGCCTCCCGGGCCGCCGGATACGAGCCCTCGCTCCTAGCCGAGATGGCGGAGTTCAACGTGCGGATCCGTCGCGAGGCGCTCGCCGAGGGCAACGGCGGCTCCGCGGGGGCGTCCGATCGGCTCGGCGCGGAAAGGTCTGGGCATGCCTGAGCAGCTCCCGAACATCGTCCTCGTCGTGTTCGACACCGCCCGGTGGGACCGGTTTGGATGCTACGGGTACGGGCGGCCGACGACGCCGTTCGTCGACGGCCTTGCGGAGCAAGGGCTCCGGGTCGAGACGATGATCGCCAACGGTCCGTGGACGCTTCCGTCGCACGGGAGCCTGTTCACCGGCCTGTATCCAAGCCAGCACGGCAGCCAGTGGCAGACCGGCCCGCGGCTTCGCGACTCGGTCTCGATCACGATGGCCGAGTGGTTGCGCGGGCTCGGCTACCACACGATCTGCGCCACGAACAACGGGCTGATCTCCGAGCGCACGGGACTCTCCCGCGGGTTCGATCGCTATGCGTTCCGCCTGGACCTCGAGCGCGGCAGGCGGCGGGTCGGCCGCCGGGTGAAGAAGGTGCTCGCCGGCGGCGACTCCGGCGGACTGATCATCAACGAGTGGGTGCGCCAGGAGCTGTCGAACGCCCCACAGCCGACGTTCTTGTTCGTGAACTACCTCGAGTGCCACTGGTCGTACGTTCCGCCGCGCCGGCTCGAGAAGCGCGTGGGGGGCCCGCGGTTCGGGCTGGCCGAGGGCATCCGCTATCGCGCGGGCCTCGCCCGCAACGCCGGTCCCTGGGAGGCCATCGCGCGGGCGGACGAGCGGACGCTCGACGTCTACCGGACGATGTACGACGGTGAGCTCGCAAACGCGGACGAGCATCTGCGAGACCTGATGGCGATCCTTCGCGAGAGCGGACACGTCGACAAGCGGCCGTCGCTCGTGATGGTCACCTCGGATCACGGCGAGCACGTCGGCGAGCATCGCCTGGCCGACCATCACGCCTCGCTCGACGACCACCTGATCCGGGTGCCGTTCGTCGCCTGGGGACGGGGCGTCGTCGACCCGGGAACCCAATCGCGTCCGTTCGAGCTGGTGGACGTCTTCCCGTCGCTCGCGCGGCTGCTCGGAAGGGAGCTGCCGGTCCCCGAGCTCGCCAACCGGCGGCGGGCGCTGTTCGACCCGGCCAACGCGAACGGGAGCGGCTACGCGTTCTCGGAGTGGCGGGCGTGGTCCCAAAAGGAGCTCACGCGGCTGTCGCAACGCAACGCGTCTTACGACTTCGCCGGGCTCGGCCGCGACCTCGTGTGCGTTCGCGACGAGCGCTTCAAGCTCGTTCGCTCGGCCGACGGGGCGGAGGAGCTGTTCGACCTGACGGATGGCTCGAGTGAGGCGAACGACGTGACGGCGGAGCATCCGCAGGACGCGCTCCGGCTCCGCGGGCGGCTCGACGAGGCCGTCGCGTCGTGGCGGGACTGGGATACCGACGAGGGAGCGGTGACCGCGGACGAGCAAGCGGAGATCGAGCAGCGCCTGACCGAGCTCGGCTACATCTAGGTGTGGGCGATGGCGGACCGAGGTCGCGGTGATCCGAGCGGACCAAGCCCCCATCAGGCTCGGCAGGACACGCGGGCCTCAATCGCGCAGCTCGACCGCCCCTCGAGCGCGGACGGATCGAGCTCCGGGCGACGCGATCGGGACGGCCGGGATCGCGCCCCGTCACCGGATACCCGCAGCCGTCGGGCGAGGGACGGCTCGATGAGGGTGCTGTACGTGATCGACAGCCTGGCCGCGGGCGGCGCGGAACGATCGCTGGCCGTCATGGCCCCTCGGTTCGCCGAGCACGGCGTCCAGCTCGAGGTGGCGTCGCTCCGCCGGGCCGAGGGCGTTGGTCCGGAGCTGGAAGGCGCGGGCATCCGCCTGTTCGACCTCGCGGGCCCCCGCGGACGAATTGGATCCGTCGACCGCTGTCTTCGACTCGTCCGGGCCCGCGGTCCCGACCTCGTCCACACGACGCTTTTCGAGGCGGATGTCGCCGGACGCATCGCCGCCTCGGTCGCCCACGTCCCCGTGGTCACCAGCCTGGTCAACGTCGCGTATTCCGAGGAGCACGTACGAGACCCGCATCTGCGGCCCTGGAAGGTACGTGGTGCGCAGATGATCGACGCCCTCACGGCTCGCATGGCCGTTCGGTTCCACGCGATTACGGCCCACGTTGCCGATGAGATGGCGGGGCGGCTCCGCATCGCGCGATCGCGCGTCGATGTGATCCCGCGGGGTCGCGACCCCGAGACGCTCGGGACGCGAACCCGAGCGCGCCGCGCACGAGCGCGCGCCGCGCTGGGCGTCGAGCCGCGGGCGTGGGTCGTCCTGGCAGCGGCGCGACACGAGTATCAAAAGGGCCTCGACACGCTCGTTCGCGCGATCCCGGAGATCGCGCGGCACGAACCGAAGGCCCGGCTCTACCTCGCCGGTCGCAGCGGCAACCAGACGGCCGAGCTGGCGGAGCTCATCCGGGCGCAGGGCATCGGCGACCTGGTGCACCTCCTCGGAGCTCGCACGGACGTCGCGGACCTGCTGTGCGCGGCGGACGTCTTCGTCCTGCCGTCGCGATGGGAGGGCTTCGGGAGCGTCCTCGTCGAGGCGATGGCGCTTCGAGCCCCGATCGTCGCCTCCGATCTCGCGCCCGTGCGAGAGGCCGTCGGGGACGAGGGCGTGGCCAAGCTGGTCCCCGCCGACCGTCCCAGCGAGCTGTCGGACGCCGTGGTCGCGACGCTTCGCGACGCGGCCGGGCGGGCCTCGATGGCCGACCGGGGCTACGAGCGCTTCCGTCAGCACTTCACGATTGATCGCGTGACGTCGGACATGGCGCGGTTCTATCGGCGAGCGCTGGGACGCCCGGATGGTGCGCCGTGAGCGTCGAGCCGAGCAGCGAGCGGAAGGATCCGGCGTCGGCCGTGCGATCGAGACTGCCCAACTTCCTCATCATCGGGGCGATGCGGTCCGGGACCACCTCTCTCACCCGCTATCTCCGATCGCATCCCGACGTCTTCATGGCGCAGCCGAAGGAGCTTCACTTCTTCGACTTCAACTTCGACGAGGGTGAGGATTGGTATCGGGACCACTTCGCCGATGCCACTTCCGAGCGCGCGATCGGTGAGGCCACCCCAAACTACCTGTACATCGCCGAGGCGATGTCACGGGTCGCCGAGTTCCTCCCCGACGCGAGGTTGGTCGCGATCCTGCGAAACCCCGTCGACCGCGCCTATTCCCACTACTGGCACAACCGGTCTGTGGGGCGGGAGCAACTGAGCTTCGAGGAGGCGCTCGAGGCCGAGGCGGGGCGTATCGATTCCGCGGACCCGCACGATCGGGCGTACTGGTCGTACGTGGATCGGGGTCGGTACGTCCATCAGCTTCGTCGAGTCCAGGAGCTGTACCCGAGCGGTGCCCTCAACGTGATGCTGTTCGACGACCTCACCACCGCGCCCGAGGCGTCGTATCGATCCCTTTGCAGTTTCATCGGCGTCTCGGATGAGCATCGACCGGCGGAACTCGGCGAGGCGGTGAACAGCTTCGTGACGTTCCGTTCCCGTGCGCTCCGATCGGCGACGAGGCGAATGCCCCGAACGGCACGTCGGGCGGTCGGTCGGATCAACGCCAAGCAGGACTCGTACCCACCGATGTCGCCCGCGACCCGGGCGAGCCTGCTCGAGCGACTGCGCGAGGATAACGCGGCGCTCGCAAGCTGGCTCCACCGCGATCTCGATGGCTGGGACCGCTGACGTGGCCGTCGATCGACGTCCGAGCGCCGAGCCGGGGATCCCCGACACGGTCGCCTTCGTGAGCATCGCGGCGGGCCTCGGTGGGTCGACCCGGAGCCTGGCGACGGTCCTTTCGTTGCTGGACCCGAGCCTTCGGCGCGTCCTGGTGACGCCTTCGAGCGGCAAGTTCTCCGACTTCGTCCGGGAGCGGGGTCTCGCCGAGGAGCGCGTTGCGATCCCCAAGCCAGCCGGGCGTACGGCACGGCGTCTTTCGCGACCGCTGGCCGCCGCGCGAATAGCGAGGTGGGCGCGGCGGAATCGAGGTCGCCTCGTAGCGATCCACGCGAACGGGCTCCAGGAGGTGAGCCTGGTCGTGCCGGCCGCCCTGGTGAGCCGGGTCCCGCTGGTCATGTGGATCCACGACTTCGAGGTCTATCCGTGGACGAGGCGGCTCGGCCCGATCTGGCGCCGCCTCCTGCGAGGGCGGCAGGTTCGATGGGCGGCGGTGTCGGAGACGGCCCGAGGGGTCGTCGTCGACAGCGGACTCGCCGCGTACGACGAGATCGAGGTGGTTACCAACCCGATCGACCCGGTCGACGTTCGCGCGAGTGCCCACGAAGGTACCGGAGGCTCCGTCGGGTTCATCGGGTCCGCCGATCGTCGCAAGGGGTTCCACCTCCTGCCCGACGTCGACCGCGCGCTCGAGGAGATCCCGCTGCGCTGGGAGATCTATGCGAACCCCGGGCCGGACGAGCTCGCGGTCTGGGATCGGCTTCGAAGCCTGCCGCCGGATCGTGTGGCGCTGCATGGGAAAGTCGCCGATATCCGGCCGGCGTACGCGAGCTGCGATGTCGTGTTCTGCCCATCGATCAAGGAGTCCTTCTGCCGGGTGGCCGCCGAGGCCATGCTCAATGGCATTCCCGTCGTGGCGAGCGACATCGGGCCCCTGCGCGAGCTTCTCGGGGACGACGAAGCAGGCCTGCTGTTCCCGCCCGAGGACGTGGGGGCCGCCGCCGCATCGCTGCGGCGCCTGATCTCGGATCCCGCCCTGCGCTCGACGCTCGGCGAGCGGGGCCGGGCGCGCGCTCGCGCGTTCGAGCCCGCGGCCGTCGTCGAGCAGCTCCAAGGGTTGTATGGGGCGACCCCTTCGACCGTGGCCCGAGGTGAGTCGTGAAGGTCATGCACGTCATCGCGAGCGGACGGCGCCGGGGCGCCGAGATCTTCGCCTCCGATCTGATCGGGGCCCTGGATCGCTCGGGCGTGAGTCAGCGCGTCGTCGTCCTCCGGGACTCTCCGGATCCGATCGGGTTCGGCGCACCCACCATGAACCTCGGAGTCGACGGCAAGGAAGGGCCGATCCACATGGTCACCGGCCTGGATCCCGCCGCCATCGTGGCGCTTCGGCGGCTGATAGGTCGATGGCGACCCGACATCGTTCAGGCGCACGGGGGCGAGCCGCTCAAGCACACGGTCGCGGCTACGATTGCCACGATTTCGCCTCCGATCGTCTACAGAAGGATCGGCTCCGCCCCTCCCGAGATCTCCCGCGGCCCCCGACGCGCCACTTACGGGTGGTTGATGCGACGGGCGTCGCGAATCGTAGCCGTCGCCGACGTCCTGCGACGGGAGGTGGTTCGCACCTTCCGCGTCCCGTCCGCCAACGTCGTCACGATTCCCAACGGCGTGGACCTCGAGCGTCTGCTGCCGACTCGTGGACGCGAGAAGACCCGGCGCGACCTCGGCCTTGCGCCGGAGTCGCTCGTGATGCTCTCCGTCGGGGCGCTGGTCTGGGAGAAGGACCCGCTCGCACAGCTGGAGGTCGCGGCCCGTGTCGCCCGGGCGAACCCCCGCGCGATGCTCCTCATGGCCGGCGAGGGCCCGCTCCGACCCCAGGTCGAGGAGGGCATCCGGAGTCGCGGGCTCGACGACCGCGTCGTCATGCTCGGCGCGCGCGACGATGTGCCCGACCTGCTGGCGGCGAGCGACCTGCTGCTGTTCGCGAGCGTGTCGGAGGGGATGCCAGCCTGTGTGATCGAGGCGGGGGTGTCGGGTGTCCCCGTGGCCGCGTTCTCGGTCGGGGGGATCCCCGAGGTGGTCGAGGACGAGGTGACCGGGGTCCTGGCGGCGCCGGGCGACATCGAGGGCCTCGCCGGGCTGGCGTTGGGTTTGCTGGACGACCCGGATCGACGCAGCGCCATCGGGTCGGCCGCGAGCGCCGCCTGCGCGCGCTTCGACATTCGCGAGATCAGCGATCGCTACCTGCACCTCTACGGAAGCCTCGTGGGGGCCCGATGACGTCCGAGTCGTCGGCCCGAGGTCCGGTCGAACCGGCCGAGCAAGCCCCCCTTCTGAAGGTGCTGTACGTGATCGGGTACGGCCGAAGTGGAAGCACGATCCTGGGGAACATCCTCGGCGAGCTCGAAGAAGCGGTCCACGTCGGGGAGCTGCGCTCGTTGTGGGGTCTGGGATTGCTGGGGCGGCGCGTCTGCGGCTGCGGGCTCCCGATCCGATCGTGCGAGTTCTGGTCCCGTGTCCTCAAAGCCGGGTTCGGCGAGCAGGGAGCGGGAGGGGTCGACCCTCGCGAGGCGCGCCGGCTTCAGCGCGAGGTCGTCCGCTTGCGGACGACTCGATCCCTCCTCCGGCTCGGCGGCGATCTCACTCGAGCCTCGGCGGACTTGCGGGCGTATGCGGCGATCGCCGAGCGCACCTACCGGGGCATCGCCGAGGCGGCGGGGGCGACCCTCATCGTCGACACGTCGAAGCATGTTCCCGACGCGGCGGTGCTCACGCTCCTGCCCGGCATCGATTCCGCCTTCGTCCACTTGGTTCGCGATCCTCGCGGGGTGGCGTACTCGTGGCAGCGCGTGCTCCGGTCGCCGGGTGAGGGCGTGCGAGAGCAGATGCCTCGGCATGGCGCCTTCACCAGCGGGCGGAGCTGGCTGTTGACGAATCTCGGCGCGCAGAGCGTTCGGCGGGCCGTCGGCCCCGGCCGATCGATCGTGATCCGATACGAGGACTTCGCGGCGAATCCGCGAACGACCTGCGAGCGCATCCTCCGGGTGATCGGCCGTCCCGCGAGCGGGCTGCCGTTCGTCGGCGATGACACCGTGGCGCTCGGCGGCAATCACACCGCCGGCGGGAATCCCGCGAGGCTGGTCGACGGGACGACGACGATCAAGCTCGACGAGGAGTGGCGGTCGAAGCAAGCGGTCGGTGCGCGAGTCGTCTCCACCACGCTGGCGCTTCCTTTGCTGCACCGGTACGGCTATCCGGTCGCCGTCGGGAGGACACGATGAGCAGTCGCGTCCTGGTGCTCATCAAGGGTCTTGGCCGTGGGGGAGCAGAGCAGCTGCTAGTGAGCGGCGCCCGGCACCTCGATCGCGAGCGATTCGACTACGAGATCGCGTATCTGCTGCCGCACAAGGACGCGCTCGTGGGCGAGCTGCGAGCGGCGGGCCTGCCGGTCACCTGCCTCGACGGCGCGCGCGGGGTCGGATGGATCGGCCGGCTGCGATCGCACGTGCGTCGCCGAGGGATCGACCTGATCCACGTGCACTCCCCGCTGGCGGCGATCGGGACGCGCCTTGCGTTCGGTCCACGGGGGCCCAGGCTCGTGTACACCGAGCACAACATCTGGGCGCGCTACCATCGCGCCACCTATATCGGAAATCTCGCGACGTTCTTCCGAAACGATCACGTGTTCGCTGTGGCGGAGCACGTGCGCGCGTCGATCCGGTACCCGAGCGCGCTCTCGTTCCTGCCGATGCCGCCGACGGAGACCCTGTACCAAGGCATCGACATGGACCAGCTGTCCGTCGAGCCGGACGGCGTGCGGTCCGAGCTCGACATCGACGACGACGCTCCGGTCGTGGGGACCGTCGCGAATTTCAAGACCCACAAGGCGCACGATGTGCTCCTTCGAGCCGCGGTCGAAGTGCGCGCCGAGATCCCCAACGTTCGATTCGTGCTCGTCGGCACCGGTCCGCTCGAGGAGGAGATCCGCCGGAAGGTCGAGGCGTCCGGTCTCGCCGAGACCGTGGTGTTCGCCGGCTTCCGCGACGACGCGCCCCGGGTGGCATCGGCGTTCGACGTCTTCGCGCTCCCGTCGAACTACGAAGGGTTGTCGATCGCGCTCCTGGAGTCGATGGCGCTGGGGAAGCCCGTGGTCGTGACCGCCGTGGGTGGCCTGCCGGAGGTCATCCAAGACGAGGTCAGCGGGCTCCTCGTGCCGCCCGGCGCCTCCGGTCCGCTCGCGGGCAACATCGTCCGCCTGCTTCGAGATCCGGCGCTGCGCGCGCGCCTTGGCGATGCCGCTCGACGTCGCGCCGCCGAGTTCGACATCCGTCGGGCGGTCCGCCGCACGGAGGCGGTCTACGAGGCGATGCTGAGATGAGCAGAGCCACCGCGCTGACGGTGCGGGCCTACGCGGATCGAGACGAGCCGGCGGTGCTCGAGCTCCTCACGGCCAGCCTGGGCGGAGGCCCCGCGGGCGTTCGGCCGGCCGAGTTCTTCCGTTGGAAGCACGTGGACAATCCGTTTGGTCGATCGTTCATGCTCGTGGCGGAGGAGTCGGGTCGGATCGTCGGGTTCCGGTCCTTCCTGCGCTGGGCGTTTGAGGCTCGTGACGGACGCGTTCGCGCGGTCCGCGCGGTGGATACGGCGACGCATCCCGACTCCCAAGGGCGAGGGATCTTCACGCAGCTCACGCTCGCCGCACTGGAGGAGCTGCGTGCGGACACGGACCTCATCTTCAATACGCCAAACGAGAAGAGCCTGCCCGGATACCTCAAGATGGGATGGAAGGAGGTGGGGCGGGTTCCGGTCTCGGTCCGCGTGCGCCGGCCCGTTCGCTTCGTGAGAGGGATCCGCAGCGTCGGGTCCGGGGCCGACGGGGTCCCGACGATTCCCGTTTCCGCCGAGCGGGCCTCGGTGGCGCTCGAAGATGCCGAGGGTGTCGAGGCGCTGCTGCGTGGCGTGACGCCGTCGACCCGCCTTCGGACGCCACGCGATCTCACCTTCCTTCGGTGGCGGTACGGTGCAGCCCCGCTCCTCGACTATCGGGTCGTGCGTTCGACTCGGGACGGCAGGCTGACGGGGCTTGCCGTGTTTCGCGCCCGCATGCGAGGGGTCCTGAGGGAGGCCTCGATCGCGGACGTGCTCACGGCTCCCGGCGACGTTCGGACCGCGGCGCAACTCTTGCGAGGCGTGGGCAAGGCCGGGCGCTTCGACCACGTGACGTGCTCGTTCCATCCGGGCACCGACCCCGCGAACGCCGCCCGCCGGGCGGCCTTCGTGCGAGCCCGCCGGGGCGTGCTCGTGGTCTCGAACTCGCTCGAGGGTCGAAGCCCGCTCGACCCGACGGAGCGCGAGTCGTGGCAGTTCACGCTCGGCGACCTGGAGGTGTTCTGAGCCGTGCAGGCCGACCGCACCGGCACCTCGATCCCCCGCGGCACGGTGGTGCTGGTCGGGCTTGCGCTCACCGGGTCCTATGTCGTCGGGGTCTTGGTTCTGGCCACCCGGACGACGTACGACACCTGGGGCGCGGCGCTGATCGCCCCCCTCCTGTATCTCCTGACCCTGCCCGCGCTCGCGAAGCAGGCGGAGCGCGAGAACGACCGACGGTTGTTCTGGGTGCTCTCGCTCGCCCTTGCGCTCAAGCTCCTGGCGGTGCTGATTCGCTACTACGTTGCGTTCGAGCTGTACGGCGGTCGGGCGGACGCTCGGGGGTACGCGGGCCAGGGAACCCGGATCGCCGAGAACTTCTTGCACGGAGACTTCACCACCGGCCTCGAGAACTTCACCGGCACGAACTTCATTGCGCTGCTCACCGGCATGATCTTCACGGTCACCCAGCCGAGCCTGCTCGGCGGCTTCTTCGTCTACTCGTGGATGGGGTTCATCGGCACGTTCCTGTTCTACCGGGCGTTCGTTCTCGCCGTTCCCGAGGGGAGAACGCGGAGCTACGCGCGGCTGCTGTTCTTCCTTCCGTCGCTGCTCTTTTGGCCCGCAAGCATCGGGAAGGAAGCGTTCATGGTCTTCGCGTTGGGGATCGCGGCGTTCGGTTTCGCCAACGTCCTGACGGGCTCCACCGTGCGAGGGCTCATCTACTGCGTGGCCGGCCTTTGGCCGGCGGCCCTCGTGCGGCCCCACATCGCCGGGATGATGGCGATCGCGTTCGTCGTGGCCTACCTGCTGATGCCCTGGCGCGGCCGGCGCCAGGAGCTGGCGCTCGCTTTCAAGCTGGGCATGCTGGCCATCCTCGTCGCCCTCGCCGGCTACCTGGTCCTTCAGGCGCAGGACTTCCTCCGCGCCGAGAGCCTGTCGGAGGCGCTCAGCAACACGACCAGCCAGACCGCGAAGGGCGGTTCGGAGTTCTCGCCCGCGAACGCCCTCACCCCGCTGGGTTTGCCGATGGCCGCCTTCACCGTGCTCTACCGACCCACGATCGGCGACGCCCACAACGTCCAGGCGTTGTTCGCCGGGGTGGAGGGCACGTTCCTCCTCCTGCTCACCATCTTCCGATGGCGATGGATCCTCACGGCGATCGCGAGCATTCGCCGCCAGCCCTACGTCGCGTTCGCCGCGGCGTATCTGGCGATGTCCATCATCGCCTTCTCGTCGTTCGCGAACTTCGGCATCCTTGCCCGAGAACGGGTTCAGATCCTGCCGATGCTCTTCGTGTTGCTGTCGGTTCCCCCTCGCTCGTGGCGTCCCCGGTTCGGGGCCACGCAAGCGGAGCGCTCGCGCGGCCGGATCCGTTCCGATGTCGGCGCTCGCTGAGATCGGCCACGCGCCGGCGGTCGCGCGGAGACGCGGATCTGCGGTCGATGCCGTCGGTCTCGCGCTGCTCGTCGCGTCCGTCGCTTGGACGTTCGTCAGCGCGGCCGCATCGGGTGGTTCGGCGGCGCCCGTCGCCGGCCTTCTCCTCGCGTCGGCGGCAGCCCTGGTCGTCGGCAGGCTCCTCGGCTCGATCCGTCCCTCGCTCGTTCCCGCGGTCGTCACCGCGTCGGCGGCCGTCGCGATGCTCGTTCCCGGGACGTTCGACCGGCGTCCGCTGGAGGGCCTGTTCGGGTACGCGAACGCCGCGGCCGCGTTCTTCGCGCTCGCGAGCGTCGCCGCGCTCATGGTCGCGTGCTCGGCCCGCGCCACCGCATCCCGCGTCGCGGGCGTCGTGGCGGCGATCGCGTTCGCGACCGTGCCGATCGCCCGCGGCTCCCTCGCCCCGACCGCCCTCCTGGTGCTCGGACCGGTCGCGCTTCTGGTCGCCCGCGACCGGCGAGGGGTTCGGCTTGTGGTGGCCGGATGCGCCGCGCTGTTCGTGCTGGCGCTCCTCGGCACCGCCTGGCTCGGCGCGACGACCGTCGTGGACGAGGACCGGCGCTCGAACGAAGGTGTGGTCGAGCGGGCGCTCTCCGCTCGGCGCGTCGCGCTCTGGCACGACGCGCTCTCGTTGATGACCGCCCACCCCGTGGCGGGCGTCGGCCCTGGCCGATTCGCCCAGGAGAGCGCGGTCGCGCGGGCCGATGTCGACGCCAGGCGGGCGCATCAGGAGTTCCTCCAGCAGGGCGCGGAGCAGGGAATCGTCGGGCTCGTCCTGCTCGTTGTGCTGGTGCTGTGGGGGTTCGCCGGCCTCTGGGTCACGGGGTCGGCCGACCGCGTGGTCGCGCTGGGAGCCGCCGCCCTGGCGGTGCTCGCCGTGCACGCGTGCGTCGACTACGTCCTGCACTTTCCGGCGATCCCGATGGCCTGCGCGGCGCTCGTCGGGACGGCCCAGGCAGTCGGCTCGCGCACCGCCTCGACGGTCCCGATGCTGGTCGCCGTGGACGGAGCGCCATGAGCAGCTCGAAATCGTTGGCGCGCAAGGCCGTCAAGGTGGCCGTGCTTCCTTACGGCGTGTTCGCCCGACGTCGTCCCGGTGACCTCACGATCCTCGGATATCACCGAGTGGGTGATTCGCCGGAGGAGATCGAGCTGCCCGTCGAGGTGTTCGACCGGCACCTCGCGGCCCTCGCGGCGGCGGGCGAGGTTCGTTCGCTGGACGAGGCGCTCGCGAGCGGCGGGGGCGGCGTCGTCGTGTCCGTCGACGACGGCTATCGCGACTTCCACGAGCACGTGGTGCCGCTTCTCGTCCGCCATCGCGTGCCGGCGATCCTGTACCTGGCGACCGGCCTCGTCGCCGACGGCGGGCCGGCCGATCCCCGCGCCCTGACCTGGAGCGACCTCCGGGAGGCGCTCGACACGGGGCTCGTGACCATCGGGAGCCACACCCACGACCACGCGGACCTGTCCTCCGCGACCGAGCACGAGGCGGACGAGCAGATGCGGCGGTCGCAGGACCTGATCGAGGATCGCCTCGGCGTCGCCTGCCGACACTTCGCCTACCCGTGGGCCGTCGGCTCGGCCGCCGCCGAGCGCGCGTCGCGGCGCCGGTTCGACTCCGCGGCTTTGAGCGCGTGGAAGACCAACCGGGCAGGAAGGGTCGACCCGCACCGTCTCGGCAGGACGCCGGTCCTGCGCAGCGACGGGGAAAGGTTCTTCCGCGCCCGCGTGCGAGGCCTGCTCGACGGCGAGGCGCTCGCCTACCGGGTCCTGCGACGGGGTCCCTGGAGAGTGGCGTGAGCCGCGCGCCGCGCGTTGCGCACGTCGCGACGGTCGATCTCACGCACCGGTTCCTGCTCCTCGGGCAGCTCCGCGCCCTGCGCGACGAAGGGTTCGAGGTCACCGCCGTGAGCGCCCCCGGTCCGTGGGTCGGCGATCTCGAGGCCGAGGGAATCCGGCACGTCGCGTGGCGAAACGCGTCGCGTTCGTGGGACCCGTTCGCGGACGCGCGCGCGTTCGCGGAGCTGATCGGCATCCTGCGGCGCGGCGAGTTCGACCTCGTGCACACGCACAACCCCAAGCCGGGGATCCTCGGACGGGTGGGCGCGCGCCTGGCCGGCGTGCCGTGCGTCGCGAACACCGTCCACGGGCTCTACGCGACCCCGGAGGATCGGCTCGGCCGGCGCGCCGCCGTCCTCAGCCTCGAGTGGATCGCGGCCCGCTTCAGCGACCTCGAGCTGTATCAGAGCGAGGAGGACCTACGGTGGGCGCGCCGGCTCCGCATCGCCCGGCGAGCGCGCGCGATCCATCTGGGCAACGGCATCGACCTCGCGGCCTTCGACCGGGCGGCCGTGCCCGACGGACGGGTGGCGGCCCTGCGATCCGAGCTCGGCATCCCCGACGACGCCCCGGTCGTCGGGACCGTCGGGCGGCTCGTCGCGGAGAAGGGCGCTCGGGAGTTCGTTCGGGCGGCCCGCTCGGTGCGCGCGAGGACCGGCGACGTCGCCTTCCTGGCGATCGGCGACGTCGATCCCGCCAAGGCCGACTCGCTGTCCCAGGAGGAGCTCGCCGCGGCGGCGGGCGACGTCGTGGTGACCGGATGGCGGGAGGACGTTCGCGACCTGCTCGCACTCCTGGACGTCTTCGTGCTTGCCTCGCACCGAGAAGGACTGCCGCGCTCGGCCATCGAGGCGGCCGCGATGGGGCTTCCGCTCGTGGTGACCGACATCCGGGGGTGCCGGGAGGTGGTCCGACCCGGCATCGAGGGGGTGCTGGTCCCGCCCGGCGACGGCGACCTGCTCGCGGAGGCCATCGGGTCGCTGCTCGCGGACCCGGCGACCCGTGAGCGGATGGGTTCGGCCGCGCGTGCGCGCGCCGAGGACCAGTTCGACGAGCGCCGCGTCATCGCCACGGTCGTGCACGCATCGCGGCGAATGCTCGCGAGCCGGGGCCTGCCGACCGGCGGGTCGGGGGTTCCCCGCATCCGTGCCGCCCGGCGAACCGACGCGCACAGCATGGCCCGGATCCACCGGGAGGCGTTGCCGGAGGCCTTCCTGTCCGCGCTCGGCGAGCGATTCCTGCGCCGACTCTACGTCGCGATCGCCGCCGATCCCTCCGGGCTCGCGCTCGTCGCCGAGAACGGTCTCGGGGTCGTGGGGTTCGCCGCCGGCAGCACGTCCGTCGATCGGTTCTATCGTCGGTTCCTCGTCCGGTATGGGGTCGGGGCGGCGGTGGCCGCCTTCCCCGCCGTCCTTCGTCCCGACGTGCTGCGTCGCATGCGCGAGACGGCGAGCCATCCCGCCAACACCGCGTCGCTGCCGCCGGCCGAGTTGTTGTCGATCGCCGTGGAACCCGGCCACCGGTCCGAGGGCGTCGGTCGCCTGCTCGCCGAGGGGATCGTCGACGGGCTCGCGACGCGCGGTGCCGACGAGGTCAAGGTCGTGGTGGCGGGCGGCAACGTCGGGGCCAACCGCTTCTACGAGCGACTCGGATTCCGGGCCGCGGCCCGGATCGAGGTGCATGGTTCCGTCCCGAGCAACGTCTGGGTGATCCGATGTCCGCGCTGATTGCGTTCGCGCTGGCCGCCGTGCTCACCCCGCTCGTTGGATGGGCCGGTCGCGCACTCGGCCTCGTCGACCGGCCCACGCCCGACCTGCTGAAGGTGCACCCCCGGCCCGTCCCTTTCACCGGCGGGCTGGCCGTGATCGGCGCCACCCTGGCCTCGTTGGTGCTGCTCGGACACACTCCGAAGGGCCTGGTCGTCGCAGCCATCCTGGTGTCGCTCGGGATCGGGACGCTCGACGATGTTCATCCGCTGCCCCCCTGGCTCCGCCTGGTGCTGCAGCTCGGGGTGGGCGTCGCGATCGGGATCGCGCTGCCCATCGCCGTCGACGGTCCCGTCGGCGTCGCGATCACCGCGCTGGTGGTGATGGCGACCGTGAACGCGGTCAACCTCCTCGACGGACAGGACGGACTTGCCGGAGGCGTCGCGATGCTCGCCGCGCTGGCGCTTGCGCTGGTGCTCGACGCCGAGTCCGCGCGGTACGCGGGGGTGACGGGGCTGGCGCTCGCGGGCGGCCTGGCGGGCTTCCTGCTCTGGAATCGTCCGCCCGCCTGGATCTTCCTCGGCAACGGCGGCGCCTACGCGGTCGGCGCCGCCCTCGCGGCGCTCGCCGCCGGCGCGGGACGGGCAGGCGGCCTGCAGGGGGTGGTGGCGGCCGGGCTCTGTCTTGCCGTCCCGGCGATCGAGCTGCTGCTCACGGTGGTTCGCCGGCTCCGGGCCGGCACCCGGCTGGCCTCTGGGGACCGGCTGCACTCGTACGACCTGGTCACCGCTCGGATCGGCGTCGTGCGATCGACCCTGGTCTTCTGGGCGGCCGGGGCGGCCTTGGGGGCTCTCGGGGTTGTGGCCGCCCGGGCGTCGCTCACGACGGCGGTGATCATCCTCGTGGGGGTGGCGGTCGCGGTGGGCGCCGCCGCCCTCCTCTTTCGGGCCGATGCCGGGACGCTACGTCAACCGCGATAGGGAATCCGCGCTATCGGGGGGATGGCCAGCGCGCCTTCTGCTCCTACATTCGACCTACGCAGCGGCGGCCGGCCGCCGATGCGCGGTCTGCCCGTGCTCCACCGCCCAGCGCTCGATGGCTGGGAGACGCCCGAGGAGGAGAGATCCAGATGGCGATTTCGCTCCCCAGTGCCGAGGATGACAGTCCGACGGTGCCCGATTCCCGTCCGGATCGCATCCCGCTCGCGCGGCCAACCGTTCCGCATCCGGATCTGGTGGCGGCCAACGTCGAGCGAATCCTCGCGAGCGGCGTGCTCACGAACGGACCGTTCGTTCGCGACCTCGAACGCCGGGCCGCCGAATACCTCGACGTGCGCCACGCCGTGGCGGTGTCCTCGTGCACCTCGGGACTCATGCTGGTCCTGCGCGCGGCCGGGCTGTCGGGCGACGTGATCACGCCCTCGTTCACCTTCGCCGCGACGGCGCACGCCGTGGCCTGGAACGGGCTCCGCCCGGTCTTCGCGGACATCGACCCGGAGACGCTCACGCTCTCGTCGCATGCCACGCTCCGGGCGCTGACGGTTCGGACGTCGGCGATCCTTGCGACACACATCTTCGGAACGCCGTGCGACACGGAAGCCCTCGGTGAGGCGGCGCGCAGCCACGGGATCCGGCTCTTCTACGACGCGGCACACGCCTTCGGCTCGCGGCGCGGGGACACACCGATCGGGAGCTTCGGCGACGCAGAGGTGTTCAGCCTGTCTCCCACGAAGACGCTCGTGGCGGGGGAGGGCGGCATCATCGCCACCAACGACGACGTGCTTGCCGAGCGCTGTCGCATCGGGCGCGACTACGCGAACCCTGGGGACTACGACTGCCGCTTCGTCGGGCTGAACGCCCGCATGTCGGAGGTCCACGCCGCTACCGCGCTCGACTCGCTCGACGGCCTAGACGAACGAGTGGAACGTCGCAACGCGATCGCCGAGCGGTACCGGCAGGCTCTCGGCAGCGTGCCCGGCATCGGGTTCGCGGTCGTGGGCGACGGCGATCGGAGCACATTCAAGGACTTCACCGTGCTGATCGACCCGGCCGAGTTCGGGCGCTCGGCGAGCGATCTCGCAGAGTTCCTCGCCGGGGCGGGGATCGAGACGCGGCGCTACTACTCGCCGCCGGTGCACAAGATGCAGGCCTACCGCTCGATCGCGATCCCGGGCGCCGACCTGCTGTACACCGAGGAGGCCGCCTCCCGCGTCATCTCGCTCCCGATCTGGTCCGGCTTGACCGATGCAGCCGTCGACCGGGTCGCGAGGACGATCGCCACGGCGCGTCGCGAGCCCGCGACGGGAGGCGGCAGCTCGGCGTGAGCCGGGTCCGCCGGCACGCCCGCGCCGGCCGTTCGCCCTCGTCCCCGCCGGATCGGGAGGCGAGGGGTAGATTCGGTCGATGATGTCTGCGAGGCGAACCGGACGCGAGCGTCCGACGGTGGTCCTCGTCGCTGCGTCGTTGGCGGTCGCGATGCTGCTGTCCGCCTGCGGGGGAGCGGAGGACGCACGCCGCCGGCCCGATCGATCGCCTCGGTCCCACGTGGGCGAGAGCCCGAGCTCGGTCCCCGCCTCTCCCGTCTCGCCAGCCCCCGCTTCGCCGTATGCCTGCACAGTCGTGCTCGGCTTCTCCCAGACCGCCCAGTGGTATCGCTACGGATTCGAGGGCGAGGTGGACGATGCGAGCTGGGAGCTGTTCGCGCACAATGGTGCCGGCGTATCAACCTGGGCGAACCCTGACTCGAGCATGTGGAGGCGGGCGATGCTGTACTCGCCGTGCGCCGAGCGCTCCGCGGACCCCGATCGCGTCCTGCTGACGATCTCGGACGACGAGTACCTTTCCAACCCCTCCGCCTGGGCCGAGCGCATTCGCCAGGCTATCTCGACGATCCGGCTCAAGTATCCGAGCGCCCAGGCGATCATCCTGCAACCGGTCGTCGGTGGACCGGACGGCGAACATTGCGACTTCCAGGGCACAACCGTGCGGGCGACGTTCAACCAGCCGTTCATTGAGCGGGCCATACAGATAGTGGCGAGTGGGGACGTCCAGGCGGGTGCGGTCCCGCAGGTGCGGTCCTGTGCGGACTACCGTGACGACACCGGGCACCTGGAGCCCGAGGCCAAGGCTCCGATCGGCACCCAGATCGGCGCGTTTTACCGCGGGGCGTGATCCCGCAGAGCGATCCCGTATCGCTCAGGCCTCGCAGCCCACGTTCGACTCGCCATTGAGGCAGACGTCGTTGCCCGCCCCGCCGTCGAGGTGGTCCGTTCCCTCCCCTCCGTCGAGGACGTCGTCGCTGTTCCCTCCCGAGATCTGATCATCGCCCGCGCCCCCGGTCAGAGTGTTTCGGCGATCGCTGCCGCGGAGTGAGTCGTTGAACGGCGAACCGGTGGCGGAGGCGATGTCGGGCAGGGTGTCGGTGCCGTCACCGGTCGCGGTGCCGGCGTCGAGGTCGACCGTCACGGCCGCGGGCGAGTTGGAGTAGTCGACCGTGTCCGGAGCGCCGAAGCTCGTCACCGTGTCGTCGCCCGCGCCGGGGAGGAAGGTCTCGTGGCGGTTCCCGCCGGTCATCACGTCGTTGAAGACCGACCCGACGACCACGGAGAAGGCGATCAGCGTGTCGTTGCCCCACCCGGTGGCGGTCCCGGTCGAAAGGTTGACCGTGATCGCGCCGGGCGCGCGCTCGTACGTGGCGACGTTGAGGTCACCCGGACCGCCGTCGAGCGCGTCGTCGCCGTCGCCGCCTTCGATCAGGTCGTTCCCGCGGCCACCGACGAGCGTGTCGTTGCCGGCCCCGCCGAGGATCGTCATGGGGTCCTGGCCGCCGGAGATCTTGTCGTCGAAGTCCGAGCCGATGATGGACTCGAAGCCGGCGAGCGCGTCAGTCCCCACGCCGCTCCCGGTTCCTCTGATCAGATCCACCGTCACACCCTTCTCGGCCCGCGCGGAGTTGAGTTCGTCGACGCCCTTGCCCCCATCGAGCGTGTCGTCTCCCGTGTCCCCGAAGACGATGTCCGTCCCGCCGCCGGCCTGCACCACGTCGTTGCCCTCACCCCCGT
>CAVOUQ010000051.1:0-17444 GCA_963699635.1 uncultured Actinomycetes bacterium
GAGCCGATAAGTACGAGAGATCGTCGGTTCCGCCGCCGCCGACGAGGCTCCACGATTCCGCGAGCCACTCCGCGCACGACGTGGTAAGACCTCGCCGTGCGAGCATGCGTTGGGGGTCGCGGCTTCGGGGCGGGCAGGGATCGGAACGTCGCACATCTCGTCGTCGGCGTCGGCACGCTCCTGGCAACCGCGGCGCTCGCTCGTCGACCCATGACGCAGGCCGAGGTTCGCTGCTTCCGCACCGCCAACGGGCTGCCCGGCGAGCTCTATCGCGCGGTCTGGGTTCCCATGCAGTACGGCACGTTCGGAACCGTGCCCGCGGCCGCCGTCGTCGCCCTCGCCCGGCGCCGGCCCCGCCTGTCGCTGGCGATCGCCAGTGCGGGGACCTCCGCCTGGATCCTGGCGAAGGCAGCGAAGCCGATCGTGGATCGCGGACGACCGGCCAGCGTTCTCGACGGCGTTCATCTGCGAGGCGCGGAGGAGGGAGATCGCGGCTTCCCCTCGGGACACGCCGCGGTCTCCGCCGCCCTCACCACGGTCGCATGGCCCTACCTTTCGAACGGGTGGAGGGCTTGGCTCGTGGCACTCGCGGCGTTCGTGCCCTTCGCGCGCATGTACGTGGGAGCCCACCTTCCGCTCGACGTAGTCGGCGGGTCCGGGCTCGGTCTGGCGATCGGGAGCGCCGTCAACCTCGCGATCCCGAAGACCGCCGGCCGTCCTTAGGGCATCACCGGCACCGCGCTGAAGCCGGTCACGGACGTATCGACGATCGGTAGCGAATCCCCGCCGTCCCGCTAGCCCGGCGTGGCGTAGGTCGCGAGGCCTCGCAGGATGATGTCGACCCCGAAGTCGAATCGTCCTTCGCGATCCCAGCTGAAGATGAGGTCCACCGCCCCCCGCGTGTTCGGGAAGCGATCCTCGGGGAGCGAGCGGATGTAGTCCTTGAACATCTCGACGATCTGATCGGGGGGCAGGTCCTCGCCGGTCGGCGAAGCGAAGGGGAGGCTCTCCTCGTAGGCGAACGCCCCGACGTACAGGCCCGCCAGGTCGCCGAGGAGCGCGATCACCCGATCCGGGATGCCGACGGGGCGCAAGAGGTCGAAGAGCCATTCCGTGAGGAGGGCGATCTCCGGTCCGGCCGGGACGCGGCCGAGCGAGATGCGGGCGATGTCGCGATGCCGGCTCATGACGGCTCGCATCTGGTGCGCGAGATCCTTCAGCTGCTCCTGCCACCTCGATGGGTCCGGCTCGGGAAGCACGATCTCGGCGGTGACCCGCTCGAAGAGGAGTTGGAGGAGCTCGTCCTTGTTGCGGACGTGCCAGTAGAGCGAGGCCGCGCCGGTGCCGAGCTCTTCGCCCACCCGCCGCATCGACAGGGCGTCCATCCCCTCCCTGTCCAACACGCGGAGCGCGGCCTCGACGATCGCCTCTCGCGTCAAGGGGGCTCGGGGGACGTGAGCTCCCGCCTCCAGCCGCCAGGGCGGCTGCGGGACTCCGGAGCCGGCGGCCTCTGCGCGTGCGCCGGAATGCGTCTCCACGCCTAACACTGTACCGGACACGAACGGCGTTCATGCACTCGAACGGCGTTTGACAGGGGGCGGAATGGATGGCAGAATGCCGTTCGATAAATCGGACACTGTTCGAGTATGGAGGGGGCGAGCACATGGAACCGACGATCGAGGCCAGCGGACTGGAGAAGCGCTTCGGCCGAACTCGGGCGCTGGACGGGCTCGAGCTAGTCGCGGAGCCCGGGCAGGTGGTGGCGGTGCTCGGTCCGAACGGGGCGGGCAAGACCACGTTCGTCCGTGCCGTGGCAACGCTGCTGCGTCCCGACGCGGGCACGCTCCGCGTCGCCGGGCACGACGTCCGCCGCTACCCGGAGGCGGTGCGCCGAACGATCGGGCTTGCCGGCCAGTACGCCGCGGTGGAGCCGGCGATGACGGGCCGCGAGAACCTCGAGATGGTCGCCCGGCTCTTCGGGCGGGGCCGCCGCGAGGCGCGCGCCAGCGCCGGGGCCGTCCTCGAGCAGCTCGGGCTCACGGAGGCGGCCGGGCGGCTCGCGCGTACGTACTCGGGCGGCATGCGTCGCAAGCTCGACCTCGGCGCGAGCCTGGTGGGTGCGCCGCGGCTCCTTCTGCTCGACGAGCCGACGACCGGGCTGGATCCGCGGAGCCGGATCGAGCTGTGGGACGCGATCCGCGGGCTCGTCGAGCGCGGCACCGACGTGCTCCTGACGACCCAGTACCTGGACGAGGCCGACAACCTCGCGAGCCACATCGTGATCGTCGATCACGGGCGAGCCGTCGCGGCCGGGACCCCGGCCGAGCTGAAGCGGCGGGTTGGCGGCAACGTGATCGAGGTCCACGTCCGGCGCAGGGAGGATCTCGACAAGGTCGGGGATGCCCTGCGCGGTCTCGATCACGGCGAGGCGCAGATCGACGGCGCGACGCGGCGCGTTCGGATCGGCGTCGAGACCGGCACCGACCGGCTCATGGCCGCGATGCGGTCCCTCGATGCCCTCGGCGTGGAGATCGAGGACATGGCTCTTCGACACCCGAAGCTCGACGAGGTGTTCCTCGCGGTGACCGGGCAGGCGCTCGGCGACGAGTTGGACGATCGCGCGCACGGGTGCCGTGACCGAAGCGCAAACAGGGAAGGAGTGAGATCCATGGCAACGGCCGTCAGATCCATCGATCATTCTGCGGGGCTCGGCACGAGCACGCTCGTGATCGCGAAGCGATCGATCCTGAAGTTCCTCCGGACGCCACAGCTCGTCGTGATCGGAACGATCCAGGGCGCGATGTTCCTGCTGATCTTCCGCTACGTGTTCGGGGGCGCGATCGAGGTGGGCGGCGTCCCGTACGTGGACTTCCTCGTTCCCGGCTTCATCACGACCGGCGTCCTGTTCGCGGGAATGGGCGCGGCCGCGGGCGTCGCCGAGGACCTGGAGGCCGGGTTGGTCGACCGGTTGAAGTCCCTGCCGATCCCCAGGAGCTCCGTGCTGGCGGGCCGGGCGGTCGCGGACACCACCCTCTTGGTGTGGAGCGTGGCCATCACGGCGGCGGTCGGATTCGCCGTCGGCTTTCGGATCCACGGGTCGATCGAGGAGGCGCTCGCGGCGTTCGGGCTGTGCCTCGTCTTCGGCTTCGCGTTCGAATGGCTGTTCATCTCGCTCGGGCTGTTCGCCGGCAACGCGCAGGCTGCGCAGGGGATGGCGCTCCTCGTCTTCCCGCTCACGTTCGTCTCGAGCGCCTACGTTCCCGTCGAGACGATGCCGGGCTGGATGCAGGTGTTCGCCGAGCATCAGCCGGTGACGTACATGGTCGACGCGGTGCGCGCGCTTACGCTCGGTCCATCGGCGGAGGCGTTGCTCGGCCACCCGACGGCGTACTTCGTCGAGCGCGCCCTGCTGTGGTCGGTGGTCCTGGTCGCCGCCTTCGCGCCGGTCGCGGTGGCCCGCTACCGACGCGGATGAGCTTCTGCCCGAGCCGACCGGACCCGTCGACGTGCGGTTCGGGGGAGGGGTGAGCAAGGTCCGGACCGTTCGTCCGCGCACGGCGCCGGCTCGCTTGGAGGTCGCTCACGGCTCCTCGAAGTTGGCCTTCTGCGGCGAGGCGTCGGGGCCGTCGGCGGGCGGCTCCGGCTCCTCAGCGACGGTTTCGAGGAGACCACCGGCGGCCGCTACGACGTGACGGTGGCCGGCGGGGCGAGTCGGCTCTCGGTCGAGTCTGGGTAAGGTCGGTCGAACCCGGCTCGGTGTGCTCGGACCCAAGGAAGGAGGATGCCGTGACGAGCGACCTCAGCACCCAGGCCTCGATCGCGATCGAGGCCCCGGCCGCGAAGGTCTGGGAGGCGATGACCACCCCTTCGCTGATCAAGGAGTGGTTCTTCGGGGTCGACACCGAGACCGACTGGGCGGAGGGGAGCCCCATCGTGCACCGCGGCGAGTACCAGGGGAGACCGTACGAGGACAGGGGCACGATTCTGAGGTTCGAGCCCGAACGACTGCTCGTCCACACTCACTGGAGCCCGGTCTCCGGCCTGCCGGACAGCCCCGACAACTATCAGGAGGTCTCCTGGGCGCTCTCCGAGCGCGGCGCCACGACCAAGCTCACCGTGAGCGAGATCAACCTCCCCTCCGAACAGGCGAAGGAGGTTTCGGAGCAGGGCTGGGCGGCCGCCCTCGGCGCCCTGAAGCGTCTTATCGAGGCGTGACCGCGGATCGACGGAACCGGATCAGGAAGACGCGGTATCGGACGCGATCGGCTCCAGGACACAGAACTCGTTGCCCTCGGGATCCGCCAGGACCACCCAGCTCGCATCGGCGCCTTGGCCGATGTCCACGCGTCGCGCGCCGAGATCGAGGAGCCGTTGCACCTGCCCGACCTGGTCCTGCGGTCGCAGGTCGAAGTGCAGGCGGTTCTTCACCGTCTTGCGGTCGGGAACCTTCACGAAGAGGATGTCGGGCGCGACGTCAACCGCGGGGCTGTCCTCGGGCGGCTCGATGCACCACTCTCCGGGGCTCTCGTACGTGATTCGCCAACCGAGCGCCCGGGACCAGAAGCGGGCCAGGAGTTCACAATCGTCGACATCGACCACGACGCACTGGATCCGGATGTCCATCAACGCAGGCTAGCAGCGCAGTCCGTAGCCTCAGCGACCGTCGAGCTCGGACGCGACGATCTCGAAGTGGTCCACGCGGGGGGTCAGCTCGAGCAGCACCCGCTCGTCGTCTTGGAAGTAGACGGCGCGATCCACGTCCTGCCCGGCGAAGCCGACGATCGCGTCCATGGACTCCCACAGGGACACGAAGAGGAATTCCGTTCGGCCGTCCCGCGTCCGCTGAAGTACGACGACGCCCACGTTGCCCTCGGCTGATCGAACTTCGCGAAGGTCCGACCGGAGGGCTTGTTGGTAGCCCGCCGCGTCCTCCTCCCGGGTGGCGCCGCGCCAGATGCGAGCGATCGTGCCTTCGAACGCGCGACCATCCTTCCTGTCGACGTCCACCCCAACCGGCCCCCTTCGAACTCGATCCTCAGAAGGGTCTATCACCGCGTTGCCTTCGGCGGGATGTTCTGGTTGAGGCGGAAGAGGTTGGTTGGGTCGTAGCGAGCCTTGACCGCGGTGAGCCGATCCCAGGTCAACCCCGGATAAGCCTCGCGGATCCGGGTCTCGCCCTCGTCCCCGAGGAAGTTGGCGTAGGCGCCCGCGTCCCCCTGGCGGAGGTTGGCCGCGAGCTCGCCGACCCACGCCTCGTTCCGCTCCTTCTCGGCTGGGTCCTCGGAGAGCGCCGCGACGTTCACCATGATCCGCCGCGTCCGGTGCGCGAACGCCGTAGCCTCGACGGGGACGCGGGCCATCGCGCCACCGAGGATGCGGAGCTGCGTCACGCGCATGGGGGCGGTCGAGGCCTCCAGGCGATCGAGGATCGTCTCGGCCTCGGAGTGCCCGATCGTGTCGGCGAACCCCGTGTGCAGCGCAGCGAGCACCGGATGGTCGCCGCCATTCTCCGGCGGGTAGATCTCGGGATAGGGCATCGGGCGGAGCATGTCGGCGACCGGCGTGGCGAGCCCACGAAACGGTGCGATCGCTCGCTCGCCGGCGGCGACGTCGCCGGCGTAGGCCATCAGCGCCATGATGACCAGCCGGCCATGTTGCTCGGCGGGTACGAACGGCATCGGGGGCGCGGGCATGATGTTGGCGATCGTCGACAGCTCGTCCGCCGCGGCCTCCGCCTCGGCGATGAACGAGACGAGGACGTCGGGCGTCGCCGGCAGCAGCAGCATCCCGCCGACGACCATGTCGAGCTCGTGAAGCCGGTACCGCAGACGGGTCGCCACGCCGAAGTTCCCCCCGCCGCCGCGGATCGCCCAGAACAGGTCCGGGTGCGTCTCCCGGTCGACGTGGAGCAGCTCACCGTCGGCGGTGACGATCTCGGCGGCGAGCAGGTCGTCGATCGTGAGCCCGTGCTTGCGAACGAGATACCCGACGCCACCGCCGAGCGTGATGCCCCCGATCCCGACCGAGCCGGTGTCGCCGAACCCGGTCGCGAGGCCGTGGCGCCCGGCCGCGGTCGTGTATTCGCCGGCCGTCAGGCCCGTCTCGGCCCACGCGGTGCGTCCTTCGGCGTCGATCTCCAACGCCTTCATGTCCGAGAGGTCGAGCACGATCCCTCCGTCGGAGACGCCGTGCCCGGCGATGCTGTGGCCGCCGCTTCGGATGGCGAGCTCCAGCCCGGTCTCTTGCGCGAGCTCCACGACCCGCGCGACATCGGACGCGTTCGCGACCCGGACGATAACCGCCGGCCGGCGGTCGATCCCGCCGTAGTAGACCGTCCGCGCCTCGTTGTACGCGTCGTCGTTCGGCGCGATCACGCGACCGTCGACGACGGTTCGAAGATGCGAGACCGAGAAGCTGCGCGAGTGCGAGAGGGATGACTGCATCAGAACCTCCTCAAAGCCTCAGGTGCGGTACAGCAGGGAGACGACCCCGGTGCGGAAGTCGTGACATTCCACGAGCTGGAGCGGCACCCGATCGGTCCACTCCTCGAAGAGGCGGATCCCGGCCCCCAGCACGATGGGGCCGACGAGGAGCCAGAGCTCGTCCAGCAGGCCGGCGCGCAACAGCGACCGAACCAGGGTCGGGCTGCCACTGATGTACAGGTTCTTGCCCGGCAGCTCTTTCAGCTCGCCCAGCGCTTGGAGGACGTCGCCGCCGATGAGCGTCGAGTTCTGCCACTCGACCGTGGTCAACGTGCTCGACACCACCAGCTTCGACATGGCGTTGATGGCGCCGGCCATCGGCTCGTCCTCGGGCGACCGGTGAGGCCAGTAGGCGGCGAACATCTCGTAGGTCCGCCGCCCGAGCAGCATCGCGTCCGCCGCGTCGAACTGCGACAGGATCCTGCCCACAACCTCGGCATCGAAGTACTCCGACGTCCAGGTCTCCGAGGCCTCCACGACGCCGTCCAGCGTCATGAACAGCCCCGCCACGATCTTCCTCATCCCGATTCCCCCGTTCGCGAATGACCGAGTATCTCGGCGATCGCCCCGATCAGCTCCATCCACCCCTCGAAGGCCAGGTCGACTCCTTCCTCGGTCGCCGCGGTTCCCTTCAGCGGCTCCAACTGCTGGAGTCGAAGGCGAATCTCGACGCCGGCAGGTCCTCCGGCGCTCATGGCCTCCCTCCCGGTCGATCGAGCTTTCGGTCGATGGGCGTTCAAACCGGGGGAACTTACGTTCAGACGCCGCCCCACGAATGGCCCAGCACGTGCACCCGGTCAAGCCCGAGCACTTCTCGCACGGCGGAGATCTCCTCGAGGAACGTGTCCATGACCCAGAGGGAGGGATCATCCGGGTGATCGGACCTTCCACATCCGAGCTGGTCGTAGAGGACGACAGGCCGCCCGCCATCACTCAGCCGTGCGAGGTCCTCGAGGTAGTCGTGGGGCAGGCCCGGCCCGCCGTGAAGCACGAGCAACGGAAGGGTGTCGGCGGTTCGGGCCAGATCGCCCGCCACCCGGTGCCAGATGTGATACCCGCGGAACGCCACGGTCCTTTCGGTTGCCGCTCTCATGCCGTGCCTCCTCGTCCTCGTCAGCCGTGACTGCCCTCCACATCCGGCCGTCCTTCCATCGGAAGCGCGTTCGTTCGAGGATCAGACTCCGCATCCGTAGACGCTCGGCCGGTACGCGAGGATGACGATGCCTGAGCCGGTCGTTCTGGTGTCGACGAGCCTCATCCTTGAGCTCGTGCCCTCGCGGAACAGCAGGTCGGTCGGGATCCCCGCGCCCACGAACACCGGGTGGATCCACAGCCGGATCTCGTCCAGAAGATCGCTCTGTAGGAGCGCCCGAGCGACCGGGCCGAACCCGAACATCAGAATGTCCTGACCGGGCCGCTGCTTGATCGTGATCACCTGTTCGACGAGGTCGCCCTTGATCACCGTCGAGTTCGTCCAGTCGGCCTCCGCGAGCGTGCTCGACGCGACGTACTTCTTCATGCCGTTGATCCGGTCGGCGTACTTGCCGCTCTGCGACGGCCATGCCCGCGCGAAGCTCTCGTAGGTCCGTCGCCCCATCAACAACGCATCGCACGTGGAGAGCAGATCCCAAGCGGCCTGGTCGAAGGTGGTGTCGATGTAGCCGAAGTGCCAGCGGTCGAGCAGCTCGATGACGCCGTCGAGGCTGACGTACGTGGAGTTGATGATCCTTCGCATCTGCGCCTCCTCTGCTACTGGGGCGTTCAAACCGGAGGAACCGGCGTTCAGATACCGAGGGCCGCTGGGTCAGGTTTCCCAGCCGATCTGCGCCCGGGGGATCCGGCGCGTAGGAGCAGGAGCGCCCCGTTCGGATCGTCCGGGGGGAGAGGTGCTGCCCGAGGGGTCCTTCCTCGACCGATTGCGGGCAGCGGAACCGCTCAGCCGGCCGTGCACTCCGTGCAGTGAACGTCGTCGACCGCTTCGCCCGCGATGAGCCTGGTCACCCAGTCCACCAGCAGTTGGCCGTTCACCTCTTCGGTGTAGAAGGGCCCGTCGCTCAGCACGGTGTGCTCGTCGCCCGGAGCGATGAAGCTGAGGAGGTTCACACCGGCGCCCTCGATGTGGGTCTCGTTGGCGTCGATCAGTGACACGAGATCCTCCGCAGAGAGGCCGACAAGCTCGGCGAAGTACTTCTGGTCGCCGTCGTAGGCGTAGTCGTGGCGGGCGAACACGATCTCGGGGTCGTGCTGACCGCTCTGGACGAAGAACCCAGGGAAGCTCCACTGCTCGGCGGCCGGGTCGGCGTTCTGGGACCAGGCCGGGATCGCCTTGCCGGCGCCCCAGTCGGCGATGATTTCGGCGATCGCCGGCACGTCGGGGTACGCGCCCGATCCGTCCGCCAGCACGGTGATCCTGGCGTCCGGGAGGCGGTCCGAAACGAGTCCGGCATACAGCGGTGAGGCGACGGAGCCGGCGCTCTCGCCCACCACCACGACCTCGGTCGCGCGTGGAAATGTGGCGGCCAGATGGTCGAGTGCGGCGGTGCCGTTGACGTACCCCTTGTGCTGAATCGTCAGGCCCGGCGCGTACTCCGTCGTGGCGTTGCCGATGTGGACGTCACCCGTGCAGTAGGGGACGAACACGACCGAGTAGTCGGCGAACGGGTTGCGCGCGTCGGCGAAGTCGAAGATGCCGCCCATTCCGGTCGGGTCGTCGGTACCGTCGATCGTGGGGTCGTACAGTTCGCTATCGGGCGCGCATGTCTCGGCGGAGAAGCAGGCGCCGCCGCCTTGGAGGAAGAAGACGACCTTCTCCCGGTTCGCTTCGCGCACCCAGAAGCTGAACTCAGAGCCGTCGGAGCATTGGCAGTCGCCTCCCGGCACGATTCGCTCCCAAGCGGTGGCGGCGGCGGTGCCGCTTGCTGTCGGGCCGGGGTCCGGACGGGCAGGGCTGCCGGCGTCGGAGCCGCCGTCGTTCGCGCACGCGCCGACCAGCCAGGCAAACGCCACCGCCGCGAGCGTTGCGGTGATTCGCCGCCGGGTCGCAGGCGCAGGATGGTGCACGGACTCTGTGGACTCGTGAGACGGGCCGGGCCGAGCGCCGGGCGCAGGCTCACGAGCTCGGATCGAGATGACCGGAAACGATGAGGGTGATGGCTTCACGAAGAGCTCCCTTGCAAGAACAGCGATCCGAAACCAGCCAAATGGGCCAGTCCCCACGGTCGGTCGAGCATCTGCTACGGGAGCGTTCAAACCGGACGAACCGGCGTTCAGACGCCGATCCGCTCGGTCAGGATTCCCAGGCGCTCTCGGCCCGGGGGTCCGGGGTGTAGGAGCAGTAGCGACCCGTCCGGATCGTTGAGGAGAGGTGCCGTCCGAGGGATGGGTTCGCTCGAGCGAGGTTTCCGATCGCCGCTCGGATGGCTCTGGTCACGTTCAGCCTCGCGCGCTCGGCGTGGGATGCGGCTCGGCGATCGCGGCCCCCGAGCCCGACCGCTCTGGCGAGCTCGCCCGCGATGAAGTCGATCTCCTCTCGGGCCTTCGAGGCTCGAGCGGGGTCGTTGAAGAGTTCCGCCTCGTCAGCTTCGGCTTGGAGATCCTCCAGGCGCGCCCGGTACGCGGCTTTGGCGGTCGCGTCGAGCATCTCGCCCGCGTCGCCGAGGTCGGAGCGCACCTCGAGCTCGTCGGAGGCGGCCCGTCGTCCGAAGCCTGGTGCGGCCGATGTGGCCTGTCGCTCTTCCCCTTCGAGGTCGACCACGTGGAACTCGCGCCCGGGGTTCGCGAGCAGGGCCGCCAGGTAGCGGAGGCCCTTGGAATCGCGGAGCCGGACGAGCGAGCCCTCATAGACGACCGTCCAGTACTCGCCCTCGCGGCGAAACGCGCTTCCGCGTGCCTCGGCGGCAACGGCGGCGCCGCTCTCGAGCTCCCGGAGTCGTTCGATCTCGCCCAGGACCCCGTGCATCCCGAGGGCCGTCGCAGTGGCCGCGGCGCGGTCCAGCAAATCGAGTGCGCGGCCCCGATCTGCGGACCGCCCTCGCCGGCCGAGCATGTGCGCGTGCTCGAGCTGAGTGCGGGCGAGCAGGGCCCGCGCGCCCACCTGCGTGTGCGCGCGGATCGCCGACGCGAAATGGTCCTCCGCCTCCTCCCACCGCGACAGCGTGGCCTCCAACATGGCGACGTACAGCGAGCCGGATCCGAAACACATCACCGGGTGGGGCACCGACATGACGACGGTCTGGTCCACATACGGGAGCAGGAGCGGGTGCAGTTCCTCCGCGGCGGCTGGATCGTCCAGCAGCCTCGCGGCGACGCACGCGACGGCAAGGGCGGGAAGCCAGATCCCGTTTCGCGGGAGCTCGTGGATCGCGTCGACGAGAGAGCGGAGCCACCGATGCGCCTCGTCCTGCCGGCCGAGCTCCGCCTCGGCGAGGCAGAGCCACCCACGAGAGAAGCCCGCTTGCGGGAACGTGTCGACGATCTCCTGCCACGCATCGCGCAGCTCTCCGATCCGTCCTTGGTCCCAACGGATCGGGGTGAGCTGATTGAGGTGGGCGTAGATCGCGTCTCGGCGGCCGGGAAGGAAGCCGAGGGCGGTGTCCGCGTGCTCCTCGGCAAGCTCAAGGGTGCCACCGAGCAGCGTCAGCATTCCGCGCATCGACGCCGCGACCCACTGGTGGTAGGGCATCCGGAGCTCGTTCGCCAATGTGGCGTGGGCGAGGATGTCGGCCTCGGCCGCTCGGACGGCTCCCGCCTCCATCGAGCATGTGATCCGCCGGGCTCGACCGATCATCTCCGTTTCGCGGTCGCCGATTCCCTCGCCCAAGGCGAGGATCTCCTCGGCGAGCGCGGTTCGCTCCTCGAGCCCGTCCGGACCCCAGACCGCGAGCCACCTGGCGCGCAGGGCGAACGCCAGCGGGACGACCTCGCCGAGGCGCCGAGCCGTCTCCACCGCCTCGAGGCTGAGCCGCTCCCTCAACTCGGTTTCCTCGGAGAAGGTCAGCTCGAGGGACATCCGAGCAAGGATCCGGGCGCGCAGGGCTCCGTCCCCCGGGGGCAACGCGTCGAGCGCCTCCTGGAGGAGGGCCATCAGCCGCCGGTCGACCACGCCCGCCTCGACCTGTGGCGCCCCGAAGCCGAGCGCCGCCCGCGCGAGGCGGTCTGCATCGCCGAGCGTCCGTGCGATGTCCCCCGCGGAGAGGTAGCACGGCTGTGCTTCCTCGTAGACGCCCGCGCGAGCCAGCGCATCGCCCAAGCGCAGGGTCACGTCGCAGCGAAGGCTCTCGTCGGGGCCGGCGAACTCCCACGTCTCCAAGGCCCGCCGATACTCGACGACCGCATCCTCGTAGGCGCAAGCGTCCATCGCTCGATCGCCGGCCCGACGAGCGTAGTGCCGGGCCTTTGGGCCCTCGCCCGCGGGGGCCGCCTCGGTGAAGTGGTGGGCGAGCTGGGGAAGATGCGGACGCGAGTCTTCGCCGTACAGGTGCTCGATCGCCTCCCCCACGAGCCGGTGGAGCTGGATTCGGGCGGGGATCGGGAGCTCGTCGTAGATGACCTCTCGCATGAGGGGGTGCGCGAAGCGATAGACGCCGACCGCGGCCGGCTCTTCGCTGATGACGCCCAGCGTCGCGGCCTCCGAGAGCGATTCGAGGACTCGATCATTCGGGAGGTCGCTGGCCGGGCGCACGAGCTTGAGCTCGAAGTCCCGACCCACGACGGCGGCGGCCGAGAGCACCCGGATGGTGTCGGCCGAAAGGGGCGACATCCGTCGACGGATCACCGAACGAACGCTCGGCGGAATGGCGACGCTGATTCGACCGGGTCGATCCAGCCGGTCCTTCGTTGCGACCAGCCGCGTGACCTCCCGAACGAACAACGGGTTCCCCTCGGTGGCTTCGTGGATCGCGGTCAGCTTCCCCTGCAAGGGAACGGTTCCCGAGACCTGTTCAACGAGGCGTCCGACCTCGTCGCGGTCCATGCCCTCGAGGCCGAGCACCGGGCCCAGCCTGGCGAGAGCCGCGATCGCGTCCTCGGTTTCGGGCGATCTCGTGGCTTCCACGTCGCGGGCGGTAGCCACGACGAGCATGCGCGAGGCTCGGACGTCGCCCGCCAGAAATCGGAGCAGGAGGAGCGATGGGCGGTCGGCCGCGTGCAGGTCGTCCAGTACGAGCACGAGCGGCTGGGCCGCCGACGCGTTCTTCAGATACCTCGCGACCGCCTCGAACAGGTAGAAGCGCCGGGCATCGGACTCGATGGTGACCCGACCGGGGGATTCGCCAAGGCGCGCCGCGAGATCGGGCGCCAACAACGCGATCTGCGCCGCTCCGGACGAGGCGATCGATCGCAGGGTCCCGTCGTCGACCTGGTCGGCGAGGGTCCGGATGATCTGGGTCCACGGCCAGTAGGGCGGGGCGCCTTCACCCTCCCAACATCGGCCCCACAGGACCCGGGCCCCACGCTCGACCGCGTCCTCGCTCAGCTTGTCCGCGAGCGCAGTCTTGCCGATGCCCGGCTCACCGGTGATCAGGCAGACGCGACCCCGACCCTCGATCGCGTCCCGCAGCGCCGCCGCGAGCTCGGCGCGCTCCCGATCCCGGCCGATGAAGGCCCATCGCACGGGTTCCCCTCCTGCATCGACGCCTCAGCGCAATCCCGCCGGGGCAGTCTCCCATCTCGATCGAGCGCGTCACCCCCGCCCACGGCCGTGAGCGTCGACGCAGGAACCGCGTCCGCGTACTTCCTCGAGGGAATGAACGGCCGTGCACCGCGCTTGAACGCCGCTTTCGCGTGGAGCGAAGAAGGATCGAGATCCGCTCGGTCGTCGGAGCAGGCGGCCCCAGAAGCCCCGTGTGGTCCGGGCCGCCCCACGACTTGGCGACGGGCGATTGGTCCGGTCGGCGGTCTGACCGGGATCCGCTCGCGGATCGAATCGGATCGATCGCCTGGACGATCCTCGTGCTCCGGGATCAGGGCATGCCCTCGGAGGAGGTCGGTCTGATCCTGCAGGCCGATGATCCCGAGCTCATTCGCCATCACCTCGAGCTTCACCTAGAGCGCCTGCAGGAGCGCCTGGCAGATCAACGGCGAACGGTCCGCATGCTCGAGCAACTCCTCGTCGAGCGATCGATCGCCGCAGCTCGTGGGGAGCAGGTCCGCCACACGAAGCCCGCATAGGCGATGAACGGGGCACTCACCCTGTCGGCGGACGCCAAGACAACGGCCGGCATCCTTCTGCTGACGATCGTCGCCGTGGAGTACGGAGGGACGTTCATGCTTCGGATCGTCCGGGGGCGGGTTCCGATGACGCCGTTCCAGCAAAGCTTCTCCCGAGCGGGTCACGCCCACGCCGGTGTACTCGTGATCCTTGCGCTCGTCTGCCAGGTCCTCGCAGATGCCGCCGACATGAAGGGCGTTGCGGCGATCCTGGGACGTAGCGGTGCGGCGTTCGCCGCGATCTTGATGCCCGCTGGGTTCTTCTTCTCGTCGATGGGGCGCGGGCGCACCGAACCCAACCGGTTCATCGCGCTCCTGTGGGTCGGGGCCGTCGCCCTCGGAGCCGGCGCCCTCGCCCTGGGGATCGGACTCCTGCGGTCGAGCTAGGCATCGGCCGGTTCACCACCAGCTTCCGACGAGAGTGAACCGCCGTGCAGCGCGCTTGAACGCTTGACGACCGTGGACATCCAGCATCACATCGGGGTCGGCCGTCGTTGGCCCCGTGCTCGCGTGGTTCCTGCTTCCGGCCCGCCCGTCGACGCCCGAGACCGTGCCTCCGATCGCGGGTCTGCAATGAGCGTTCCCACGGGCGGGGGAAGCCGATGAGCCGGCTCGAGACCTCCGAGTCCACGACCCCTCGTGTCGTCCTGGTCACCGGGGCCAGCGGCGGGATCGGCTTGGCGACCGCATCGCGCCTCGTCGACGCGGGGCACGTCGTCTTCGCGGCGGCCCGTCGACCGGGCGCGCTCGAAGCACTGGCCGAGGAGCTCCACGCCGTCCATCCGATCGCCCTCGACGTGACTGATGCGTCGTCCATCGACCGTGTGGTCGACGAGGTCCGAACGGTGACGGACGGTTACGGGCTCGACGTGCTCGTGAACGTTGCCGGGACGATGGTGCTCGGCCCGGTAGAAGCGGTTCCAGACGACCTCGTGCGGACGCAGTTCCAGGTGAACGTGCTCGGGCTTCTGGCCGTGACGCGGGCCTTCTTGCCGCAGATGCGCGCTCGAGGGTCCGGCCGCATCGTCAACGTCTCCAGCGTGCTCGGACGATTCTCGCTCCCTGGTTCGGGCGTCTACTCCGCATCGAAGTTCGCCCTCGAAGCGCTCTCCGACGCGCTGCGGATGGAGGTAGCCCCCTTTGGGGTTCGCGTCGTGCTGGTGGAGCCGGGGGTCGTCGGCACTTCGTTGTACGAGAAGGCGGCGTCGTCTCTGCCCTTGTACGACGACGTCCTCGATGCCTACCGCGGGACCTGGCCGGCCGGGTTTGGCTTCCCCGAGCGCTTGTTGAAGGCGGCGGCGTCCGTGGACAGCGCCGGCGAGGTTGTGGCGGACGCCGCGCTTGCACGCAATCCCCGCCGCCGATACCGGCCGGGCCTGCGAAATCGCATGAACACGCGGCTCTTGACCGCGCTGCCTGCCCGCTTCACGGATCGGATCAAGACACGGATCGTCGGAGCTGCGCGGATCCCCGTCTCAGCGTCCGGACCCGCGACCCCCGACGCCGACCCTCGTGCGCCTGATCGGAATCCGACAGGGTTTGAATCCTGAGGAACGCACGAAGGAGGATCCACAGAGAGCTTCGCGGGGTCCCGTCTTCCGAAACCGGCGCCGTGCCCGCCGATGCGGAGCGGGTCCGGGTCGAACAGCTGAGGAGGTTCGATGGGCAAGCTGAGGTTCCAACTTGCGGCTTCGCTGGATGGGTACGTCGCGGGTCCCGATCAGAGCGAGGAGGACCCCATCGGCGTTGGGGGCATGGCCCTCCATCGGTGGATACTCGAGCTCGAGGCCTGGCGCGCCCAACAGGGCGAGGAGGGTGGCGTGGTCAACGCCAGCACGCCGGTCGTCGAAGAGGCGCAGTCGAACGTCGGCGCCGTGGTGATGGGCCGGAACATGTTCGGAGGCGGACCAGGCCCGTGGCGCGACGACCCCCCGTGGAACGGTTGGTGGGGCGACGATCCTCCCTACCACACGCCGGTCTTCGTCCTCACCCACCATGCTCGGGAGCCCCTGGAGATGCAGGGCGGTACGACCTTCGTCTTCGTGAACGACGGGATCGAGTCGGCGCTGGGCCAGGCGAGACAGGCCGCCGGCGGGAGGGACGTGTTGCTCGGTGGAGGCGCGAACGTCGTTCGGCAGTACCTCGCTGCCGGGTTGGTGGACGAGTTCGAGCTCCACATCGTTCCGATCCTCCTCGGCGCCGGAGAGCGGCTCTTGGAGAACGTCGGCATCCCAAAGGTGGAGCAGGTCCGCGCGATCGAGGCGCCCGGCGTCACCCACGTCCGCTACCGCGTCGTGAAGCAAGCATGAGGGAGCCGACCTGCCGGCCTCGACATGAGGTAGACCACTGAACCCCGACACGATCGTCGGTTCGGCGTGGCCGTGAGGGGAGGAAACGTCCTCGTCGGCGCCGGGGAGAGAGTGTTGCGAGCCCTCGTCGCCCTGCCGCGCCAGCTCGTCTTCGTCGTTCGCGCCGCAACGCGCAGTCCGGACGAGGTGTCGCATCCCTCCCCGACACAGGAACCGCAGCCCGGCCGCGGCACGCCGTTGGGTCGAGCGCTCGTCGGCCTGCCGATCGCGTTGGTGGCGACCCTCGCGGCCGCCGTGCTCCTGTTCGCGTTGGCCCGGGCGATCTGGTACCCGTTCTGGGCAGCCGGCGCATCCGAGGACGCGCTGGCGCGATCATGGGGCGGCCCGAGCCCTGTGGGCGCCACGCTCGTTCACTGGCTCGTGGCGGCCGCGACCGTCGCGGTCATGTACGGCATCGTCCTCGTCATGGGACGCCTCGCAGGCGAGCCCCGGTAGCCGCTTCTCGGCGACCGGCTCCGAGCCCGGAGGAGGGACTGAGTCCTCGGCCGAATGGCCCAAGCCTCCCTCGACTGACGATTCTCGCCGCCACTCAGCCGACGCGTGAGCCCGGCGAAGAGCTGGAAAGGACGGTCGGGGGAGCCCCGCGGCTCCCGGACCGGCTTCAGCCGTCCGCTACCTCTTCCTCTTCGATGTCGAGCTCATCGAGGTAGATCGGGACCCATTCGGCGTCGGACGCCGTCTCCTCGAGAACGGCGTTCAGGGCGGGATCGACCACCTCCCACCACAGGGCATTTGCCTCCGCTTCCGTGTCCGTCTCCACGACGGCGTCGATCACATAGTGCGCGGGATCGCCCGACGCGGTTACCTGCACGGCTTGCAGGTGCTCGCGAACCCCGACCAGGTAGGTGTCGAGTTCTTCCTGCGTGATGTCGACGATGCCCGTGCTCATCTCACCGCTGATCCGGTATCTGGTCATGTGCTCACCCTAGCCCGCATCTCGCGAAAGGCTGGGATCGCGCTCGGTTGAGCGGGACCGTCGGCGGCCGGAAAGGGTTGTGTCGCACCGCGGCGGGTGTTGGTGCGGCGTAGGGGCAATCCCCCACGCACCACGGTTGCTCCGGGGTGCCCGGAGCGCACGGGATTCCGGGTTCGATGGTCGATCGCAACGAGTTCGGTGCGCGTGCCCCCGGGAGGAATCGAACCTCCGACTCGCGGTTTAGGAAACCGCTGCTCTCTCCACTGAGCTACGAGGGCGAGGTTGCCCAACGTGCAGACGTCCCACCACGTGTTCAGCGCTTCATTCTACGGGCGGCGAGCCTCGGATCTGGCGCGATGCGTCCCGGCGAGGCCATTCGCGGAGGGACTGCGGGACATGGCCAGGCAACCGAGACTATCCGGGCCACGAAGCAGATCGTGTCGGGTTTGAAGGCTAATCGCGTCGCTCTTG